>NZ_AQXX01000133.1 GCF_000376785.1 Hahella ganghwensis DSM 17046 | reverse complement strand
GGTTCATCCCGAAACATTGCCATCCCCAAGACAAGCCAAAGTACTTGGTCTGATGGTAGTCGGCGCCTTCTAATCGTCGCGGAGGCACTCAAACGCAGTGCAGATTCAACCCATTCGACGGGGATGTTTTGAGTAAATGAGCTGAGGTCTGAGAAGTTAAAGAGGTCGCTGAGGTCGAGCAGGTCTTGCTGAAAATCCATAAAAAATCCGATGATGTTTCCATCATTGGATTTTCTATTAAGCCCTGCGCTAACTCAAACACTTAAGTGAACAGCATTGCGCTCTGCGGGGCTTTTATTTTTCTGCTTTACGGGCGATGATGTGCCAATATCCTTATGCCCGGTTTATCAATATGTCTCTCATGAAATGGATACTTTGTGCCTCAGCTTCCGCACTCACTATTTTCATCGCTTTTGCCTCACATGCCGCCACCTATAAGACGCCCGGCGACCCCACGATTCCGAACGCTGTCGCTTTTGAAGGAGTAGTCTATGAGGAAGCAGACATTCGGGCTCTGGTTAAAGCGTACGGCGTTAAATCTTCCCTGCTTCACTACCAGTGCGACCTTCCAATCAAACGGGCAATTTCAGACGCTTCAGCCTGCCGGGTGAGATGCTCTGATCAGGGTACAAATATTCTGGATGTGTTTGCGCTGGACCGGTTAATCAGCGGCAAAACAGAAGATGGCAGGCAGCTTTTAATTATTTCCAGGTCCGAAAATCATGATGGGGTGAAAGAAAACGGCGGCATCGCCATTCTGAATGCCACCGCCTCATGTTTCTTTCAGGGATTAAAGCTCATTCCTTAGAACCTGATCAGACTAATCCAGACCGGGAATCGCCGCTACCGACACCCGCTGACCGTTTTCCTCGGATTGGCGGCACAACTCTATCAACTGAATCACTCTTAAGGCCTGCTCTGCCGGTACCGGATTAGATTCGCCTTCAAGAATCGCCTTTGATAGTTGAAGGTAGTAATGCTGATATCCGCCGACTTCGGTCGGCACCACCACCGTATTCCCCTCGGCATGGGTAAAGTGACCGAAACTGGCAGCGTCTTCTTGAGCCCAGTCCGGCTGGTCCGGCAGTTTACCTTCCCTCAGCCGGTCTTCCTGGGGATCCAGGCCCAGTTTCACATAGGTCCCAGCATTGCCATGAATACAAAATCTGGCTCCAGGCAAAGGCGTTAGCATACTCGCGTGCAACACCACCTGAGTGGATGGGTACTCAAACACCAGATGGATGTAGTCATCCACTTCAGAGGCACCTCTCATCGCCTTCACTGTCGCAGATACGCTGCTCGGCACTCCGAAGAGTACCAACGCCTGGTCAATTAAGTGAGAGCCTAAATCATATAGAATGCCAGATCCTGGCAACGGAGCCTCGCGCCATCTTTCCCTGGGCGCAGGCCGAAACCGGTCGAAATGACTTTCATAGTGAGAGATCTGCCCAAATTTCCCTTCCGCGAGCATTCTGCGCACCGTCAGGAAGTCACCATCCCACCGTCGATTGTGGTATACACTCAACACCCGTTGCTTTTCTCTGGCCAGCCGAATTAAGTCCAGCCCTTCCTCCACATTATTCACGAAAGGCTTTTCAAGCACGACGTGCTTGCCCGCCTCCAGAGCGGCTTTGGCATAGGGATAGTGCTCAGTGTTTGGCGCTGTAATCACCACCAGGTCAATATCCGTCGCCAGTAATTGCTGAATATCCTGAACACAGATCGCATTAGGGGCGATTTCAGCGACGGTGTCTGACTGACGGCTGAGCACTGCCGTCAATTCATATTGAGGAAGGACTTTATAGAAAGGAAAGTGGAAGGTTCTTCCTGATAATCCAAGCCCGATCAAGCCAACTTTAATCGCCATATAGTAAGTCCCTCATTCGCTTATGTTCAGCAGTAGCTATTAGAGGCTGAGTTTAGATGACCTGTCGGTAGAAGCGAAGCACCGTCGACCATTGTTTAAGCCAAGACGACTGGTATATGGAAAATGAATCGTCGCGGGTGAGGTAAGTTATAAATGTCTGCGGCTGAGCTTTCTGAGATTTTGTCTTTAAAAAACTTGGCAGGGTTGTGTCGTTGTAGCAGTTATATTAAGCCGCTTCGCTCTGGTGATAAGATCCAGGTTTGAACCTCTATAAACTAGGGGGAAAGATCAATATCACTTTCCCCTTTATCGGCCAGACTTTTCTATTGCATTCACACAATGGGAGCCTTTCTGACAGCCGATGTCATTATAATTCCCTATCGATGTCAGATACTTGTTTGTGGACCAACTTAAAGCATATCAACACTCTGCAGGGTTTTTCGTATTGCCTCTTCCTGAGTTTCAAGAAATCCCATTAATTCACCATCACGTTTGTAGAAATCCTCCCATCCATACTTGGCCCGTATCGCTTTCCACTCATCTGTTTTCGTCAACGCCTGCAACGTATCAGCGTAGAGATTTCTTTGGCTGTCAGAAAGTCCTGGTTTTGCAAAAAAACCGCGCCAGTTTGCAAAAACCACATCGACCCCCTGCTCCTTCATGGTTTTTGCTTCAATGCCAGGAATTCGCTCCTCGCTGGTGACACCCAAGACCCGAAGCTTGCCGGAATTCACCTCATCGATCACTTCTCCAACACCTGTAACAAGCGCAGAGCCTACCTTCTTATAAAGGCGATCAAGCGCCTCCCCTCCACCGTCACTGGGAACATAACGCATCTTTTTCACATCCAACCCAGAGGCATCCATAATCAGCACCGCCGTAATATGATCAAGGCTCCCCTTGGCAGACCCCCCTATGATACTGTTCTTGGCATAATCACTTTTAACAGCACTGATCAATTCACCTACTGTGGCGATTGGCGAATCAGCAGGTACCACAACAACCTGATATTCGGCAATCATCAGACTGACAGGGGTAATATCCCGGAAACCGTTTTTTATCACAGAAGTCAGGTTTCTTAATATCAGCGGTGTCGACTGCACCATCAGTGTTTGATCGTGCTCTCCCGCTTTCTGAATAAGATTTTCCAGGGCTCGGCCACCACCGCCTCCTGACATATTTCGGAAACTCACATTGCTGACAAGCCCTGTTGCTTTGAGCGCATTACCCGTTTCTCTGGCCGTTGTATCCCAGCCGCCACCTTCCCCACCTGGGATCAGAAAGTTGATGGTATCGACGCTGGCAGCATGAGCTGACATGCCAAAACACATGCTCAACACCAATAACCAACACCCGGTATTACATAAACTCATCACACTCTTCATTGAAACGCCTCCTCAGGTAAGAACGTTACGGCCACCTTCACTACTGTGAAAGCCAGCCAAATCATCAGCAGTGACACTTATTGAATATTCAACGAGTTCAGTGCCTCCCTCATGTCCTTTTCTTGGGCTTGCAAAAAATTCATCAACTCATCACCCTGAAGAAAAAACTCAGACCAGATGTGCTTCTTCAGAATTTGTTGCCAGTAGTCAGTACCGTTAAGATCGGCCAAAACTTTTTTGAATTGATAGACCTTGGCATCGGGCAAATCAGCATTGGCGAAAAAACCACGCCAATTCGCAAAATGGACCTTCAATCCCTGCTCTGACAAGGTTCTCACCTCTGGTAGTTCAGGTAGTCGTTTGGGGCTGGTAATCCCAAGAATTCTTACGTTACCTCTTCGGTAGGCTTGAATGACCTCACCTATTCCACTAATTAGCGCAACGCCGAATCCTTTCTCCAGGCGTTCCAGAGCCTCGCCTCCGCCATCAGAGGCAACATAGCGAATTTTCTCGATGGGTAGATTGCCTGCCTGAGCGATCATGGCAAACGAAATATGGTCAAGGCTTCCGTAGGCAGAACCGCCAATTACCGGGTACCGGATGGGATGCTGACGAATCGCCTCAACGAGAGCTGTTGCCGATTGAAACTCAGACTCGGCCAAGACAACCAGCGCCTGGTACTCTGCAATCATGATGGAGATGGGTCTAACATCCCGGTAACCGAACTCAATGGTCTTGGTTAGGTGCCGCAAAAGTAAGGGAGTAGACTGCACCATCAACGTATTAAGGTGCCTGTCCGGATTATGTACCAGGTCCATTAATGCCCGACCACCGCCGGCGCCAATGTAATTCTCATAATAGACACGGCTGACAAGTCCTTCTTTAGTCAATGCCTGGCCAACTTCCCTGGCAGTTGTATCCCAACCACCGCCTTCTCCGGCAGGAATCAGAAGATGTAGCGTTTCAACCGTAGCAGACTTGGTAAAGCTGCAAAACACCAAAAGAAGGAGGGATAACACAAGGACAAGCGGTGTACTTATCAGAGCATCAAATCTGGGGTATAAACTGTTCCTGCGGTGTAAACTGGCCATTGCAGGCCCGGCTCGCCCCATACACTTATCATCAGACAGATCTTGAGAAGACAGCATGGTCAACTCCCAAGGGTTTAACCAATTTGGATACTTGTCAGTCCGTGTATACGCTTATCCCAATGCGGAAGTTCTTTTCACGTAGAGAGCTAGAGAACCTCTGAAAAACGTTGGCGAGGCCAACTTCTGACGCTGCAATGTCAACGCAGGTAGTTTTCAGAGGTCCCCAAGTAACTATTAGCAGTAAATAATCAAAAAGCAAATGGTGACCTTCGCCAGAAGGAAGATCAGCGACTGAATATCAAGATGGAATTTTGGTCTTTCAACAGGGTGGCATGTATTAGCAAAGTTGTTGGCATGGATTCTTTGCCAGCCCCTTCAGAGGCTCCTGACACTTTCGTCAATAAAGAGACAGGGAATGCCTCTAAACCAAAATCTGGATTAGAGACACTCCCTGTATTTCAATGCTTGAGCTCTATGGAAACCAGAGGCAGAGCAGGTCTTAAAAAGCTTACTCAATACCTTTAGCTCGGGCACAATCCGGGCAAATCAGTACGTTCATATATTTCTGTGCATTGCTGGCTACAACGATGTTAGGACAAAGCGCGCATCTGACCCGAGGACTCTTTTCGTTGAATCGGGTAGGAGGATTCTGCATCGCCATCTTTTGTCTTTCACGACATTCATGCAGCTGGTCTTTCAACGCTTCCCACAGTGCAATATCTTCTTCCGGGTCTCAGGTGTTACAGGATTCAATACCCAGTTTGTAATACCAACCATGCTCGGCATCCATGGCATCCTGCACTCTGGCAATATAGGCACACCACTCGCCTTCGTTGGAAACGACACCTTCTTTCAGAATCAGGTAACCGTAGGTGATGGTCACCAGGTGGAACAACTCGGTACGGCATGTTTCCGTTGCGGCAAAGCTGGATTTCAGAAAACCTTCAATTGAACCAATCATGAAGGCTAGCAACCGGCGGTTCATCCCCCCATATGCGGGTATATTCATTTCATCCCGGACCAGTTCACAACGGTAATGGATCAGAGCTACTTCACTATATAGCAACTCCAGATAGTTATACCGGGTGACATATTGCTTCAGAATCTTGTCTTTCCAATCAATGACCATTGCTTTCTTTCCTCCCGCCTTCACTTGCGCGACTCCTCTTATATCGTCGTCGGGAACTAACCTGCTGGTTGTTCATTCGGTCTTTTGTCAGACTTTCCTGGTCCCTGGATATCCGCCAAGAGAACACGCTCTGTTTCAAGCTGGTCGGCTACGGCTTATCGTCCGACATCCGGCACTCAAATTCCTGGTGACATCCCAGACAAGTGATATTCCGAATCTCCAACAAATTAACTCCGGCCAGGGATCCTACTAACGGAACTGTTTCCATATAACTCTGGCTATCACAATAAGGGCACACGAACAGTTCTGTTTGAGCGTTATCCATCTTTACTACCTCCATGAATGACTACTCCACAGCCCGCACTTTACCCAAACCTGATGAAAGTCCGTGTGAGATATTTCCTACAAGGATGTGAGACATTCGACCGCATATGGCCTAATCCGTAGTCTCTAAACTACGCGTTCGGACTAAACGAAAGTTGCAGATGTACCTAATAATACTTTTATTATTCAATAAGATAGGAAGGTTTAGATTTTTGAAGATTTGAGGACAAAAAATTTACACCAGAATAAGCCAATTTCACCCAGATCCAGAGAAATGTGAGAAAAGTTGACGGACAATTATAAGACAAATAGTCACCAATCACTTTCAGGAAGTGATTTCATCGACCAACTCTATCCAGTGCTTCACTGGTACTTCGGCCTGTGTCGCCAGATGAAGTTGGCAGCCAATATTGGCCGTTACTATAGTGTCAGGATTGTCCATCGTCAGGGCAGCTACTTTGTTGGAGAGCAGCTTCTGACTCATCTCCGGCTGGAGTATGGAATAGGTTCCGGCAGACCCACAGCATAAATGTTTATCTTTCGTTCTTGCCGGTACTACCCCACACTTTTCCAACACTTGCTGGACCGAATCGGGTAGTTTCTGTCCGTGCTGAAGCGTACAGGGGCAGTGAACGGCCACTTTTTCTACCGACTTAGTCTTTAGCCCGGAGAGATCTTCGTTATTCAGAATTTCACTCAGGTCATATGTCAGGTCAGAAATACGTCGCGCCTTTTCAGCGTAGTCAGGATCATACCTAAGAACATCACCATATTCCTTCACCATCAGTCCGCAACCCGATGCCGTCATAACCAGAGCTTCTGCGCCTGCTTCAACATGCGGCCACCAGGCATCGATATTCTGTCGGACATGTTGTCTGGCCGTGACCGCATCGGCGAGATGGTAATTGACAGCCCCACAGCACCCCGCTTCGGGGACTTCTATCAGGTCAATTCCGATGTGATCCAGTACTCTTGCTGCCGCCCCATTTGTGTTAGGTGTTGCCGCTCCCTGCACACACCCTTTTAAAGCAATCATTTTTCTGGAGTGCTTGGGAACTGGCCAAGCTCCTGTGAACTGTTTCGCTGGTAACTTGTTTCTAAGATTTTCAGGTAGTACAGGTGCAACAGCGTGCCCTAACTGTAGCAGTGATTTAAACATCAGCTCATTCGGCAACACCTGACGCAGTCCCCATCGAATAACTTTATCTTTTATCGGCCTTTCAACCTTTTGTTCGATAATCTCCCGACCGATATCCACAAGCCGGCCATATTTAACACCTGAAGGACAGGTTGTTTCACAACTACGACATGTCAGGCAACGATCAAGGTGGGTCAGTGTTTTGTCTGTCGCCTCATTAGACTCCAGTAATTGTTTGATGAGATAGATACGCCCTCGGGGACCGTCACGCTCGTCGTTAAGCTCCTGATAGGTTGGACAGGTGGCAGTACAAAACCCACAGTGGACACAGGAACGCAGAATGGACTCAGCCTCCTGGCCCTCAGGTGTATTTTTAAAGCGGTCGTGTATATCCGTTTTCATCTCATAACCAACTATATAATCGCCCGGGGTTAAAGATTCCGTATGGGTCCAGTGATTGTTTTAACTGTTGGTGAAGGCGTTTTAATGGTTCAGGCATCGGAGCATGAACTTCGGCTTCCCGGTCACCGTCACGATAAAGACTAACCAGACCACCGAAAGGACGACATTGCTGTGCAATCTGGTCCAGTGAAGCCTCTTGTCGTGTCCAGCGCAATGCGCCCCCCCAATCCAGCAGCATGTTTTCGTCCACTACGCCAGCAGAGGACTTTAAAGATATCCGCCAAAGCGGCTGGGTTCCGCCGAAAAATTCATGCGATTGCTCTTTGATTGATGACCAGAAACGCTGAGAAGCTTCTGACGCTATCACGTCTCCGCCCCACTGCTGAATGGTTCCTTCAACAGCTTGCTCGGCGCCCGCAACTCGCAGGTACAATTGACCATTCACCCAAACGGCCCCGCTCAGCGGCTTTGGCTGCCTCTGCCACTTGCAAAGTTTCTCGATCGCCTCTGACTGGGATAACTGAAATACGAGGGTTTTCTCAAGGGCGGGCTTGGGTAACACCTTCATACTGACTTCGGTGATCACGCCGAGAGTCCCCATTGCTCCTGCCTGAGCTCGCGACAGGTCGTACCCGGCGACATTCTTCATGACCACACCGCCAAACCTCAGATGCTGACCCTCTCCATTTATCAGCCGCACTCCCAACACTGCATCACGGACAGATCCACGCCAGGGACGTGCAGGGCCAGAACAGTTCGCGCCAAGGGTGCCGCCGAGTGTGGCCTGTCCATTCATCACTGGCGGCTCAAACGCCAGCATCTGCTGATGTTGATCCAACAGGGATATCAATTCCACCAAAGGGGTGCCGGCACGTGCTGTCATGACCAACTCTGTCGGAGAGTAATCCACAACACCGGAATGGTCGCGGACTGACAATACCTTTCCGTTAGTCTTCCGGCCAAGAAAATCCTTACTGCCTCCGCCCACAATCTTGAGAGGTTCATGCCGGGATTTTGCTTCCAGCACTTGATCGATGAGGTCTGTAACCCGGCTCTTTCCGGTTTCTGTCTTTGTTTCGGTTTTGTTATTCAATTGGTCCCACTCTCGTGAGTCATTATTTTTATTGATTCATTTGGCACTTTATTTCGCCGATTCAATTGAGCGATATTCCTGGCATCGCTTGAGTAACGGAATCCCCTTTCCAGGATTTAAAATGCCTCGTGAATCAAAAGCATCCTTGACCCGGTGGAATTGTGCCAGCTCTTCTTCGCTGAATTGCGCATGCATCTGTTTCAGCTTTTCCACACCAACTCCATGTTCTCCGGTGATGCAGCCACCCACCTCTACGCACAACTCAAGTATTTTGCCGCCAAATTCTTCTGTCTTTTCCAGTTCACCAGGCACATTGGCATCAAATAGAATCAACGGATGCAGATTACCATCGCCGGCATGAAACACATTGGCCACTCGTAATCCATAATGAGCTGACATTTCATTCATTCGTTTAAGAACATAAGCCAGGCGACTTCGTGGAATAGTGCCGTCCATACAATAATAGTCAGGAGAAATTCGCCCGACTGCCGGAAAGGCGGATTTTCGTCCTTTCCAAAGCAGCATCCGCTCAGCTTCATTGCGAGAGGTTCGCACTGTAATGGCGCCCAGTTGATGAAATAAGGCCTCGACCCTGTCCACGTGCTCCTGCACTTCTTCTGTCGTACCGTCGATTTCACATAGTAATAGTGCTTCGGCATCTGTCGGGTAACCGGCATGACAGTATTCCTCGGCGGCCTGAATGGCATAGCTGTCCATCATCTCCAAGCCACCCGGGATGATTCCAGCCGCGATCACTCCAGCAACCGCCTCTCCGGCGATTTCAATATCATCAAACGCCGCCATCACCACCTGGGCTTTTTCAGGTTTGGGCAGTAACTTCACCGTGATCTCGGTGACCACCCCCAACATACCTTCAGAACCGATCAATAACGACAGCAGATCGTATCCCGGACTATCCAGACCTTCATGACCAATTGTCACCAGCTCACCTTCGGCAGTCAGCATGTCAAATGCCAGAATATTGTGAATCGTCAGACCATACTTAAGGCAGTGCACTCCTCCGGAGTTCTCGGCAATATTGCCACCGATGGTGCAGGCAATCTGGGATGAAGGATCGGGGGCATAATATAAATCATAATCCTCTGCCGCTTCAGTAATCGCCAAGTTGCGAACTCCCGGCTGTACTCGAGCCGTTCGTGCATCTGGATCAATTTCCAGAATCCGGTTGAATTTGGCAAGCGAGAGAACAATCCCCTCAGCATGTGGCATGGCCCCGGCACATAGTCCTGTCCCCGCCCCTCTGGCGACAAGAGGAATACCATACTGGTGACATAACCGGATGACCGACTGCACCTGAGACACGCTCTCAGGCAGGACAACAACAAGGGGCATTTCACAGTAAACCGATAACCCATCGCATTCATAAGGGCGCTGGGTTTCTTCGTCGCTGATGATGCAGTGCCTGGGTAAAATACTGACAAGCTCAGCCAGTATCTGCGTTTTGCTTAATGCCATTAAGGAAGATCCCTCCATTCAGAGGTGTGTTCATTATTATTGTTCTGATGACGATTGTACTGCTAACCAGATCTGTTCATTGGCAGCTGAAAATACTACGGGCATATCTGAAAATATCACCGGCCTTTACGCATCCAATATTCCAAAACTGTATTCAGTCAGCCTATACAAGCTTTCTTTCAGTTAAACCTTCATCTCACTAAGCGGTCATCAATCGAGTCATGATGACCGCTAATGAGTATATGTGACAAGTGTGGATACGGCTCTAATAAAAAATAGTCGTATGAATACGAGTAATATGAAAAAAGGCGCCACCTGATAAAGGTAAGAAAGCATTTAGAGTAGCGAGCTGTCATAAATTTACAGCCCGCAACATTGCGCAGAAGTGAGAATCAGTAGTCCTGAAGACCGGCAATAGCGGAAGTTAAAGAAAGTACCCGTTGCGCCTCATCTACATGCAGTTTTTCCACCAGTTTGCCGTTCACGACACAAACGCCTTTACCTTCATCCTGCGCCTGCTGCCACGCTTTTACGATCTGTCTGGCCTGCTCAACTTCTGCGGGATTGGGAGAAAAAACCTCATTGACAATATCAATCTGATTGGGATGTATCACCGTTTTGCCGTCAAACCCCATATCTCTTCCCTGATTGGCCACCGCACGCAGGCCGGCATCATCTTTAAGATTGACATGAACGCCATCAAGGATGGACAGTCCAAATGCCCTGGCCGCCAGCAGACAGAGGTGCAATGACACTAAAACCGGTCCCCGGTCATGTGTCGGTCTGGCATGCAAATCTTTCGCAAGATCGGATGTGCCCATGACCAGACACTCCATCCGCGGATCAGAGTTCGCAATGGACTGCACATTCAACACGCCAAGCGGGGTTTCGATCATCGCCCACAGCGCAATACGACGCTTTGGGTCCGCCTGATCCATCATCGCACAAACTTCTTTGACGGTTTCCGCTGACTCCACTTTTGGCAGCAGCACCGCATCCACTTTGCACGATAATGCTGCGGCCAGATCCGCTTTTCCCCAAGCGCTTTCAATCGTATTAATTCGGATGATTTTTTCCCGGTGCGAATATTCATAGCCGGAGAGTGCAGCGACAATCTGCTCCCGAGCAATGATTTTTTGTTCGGGAGCTACCGCATCCTCGAGATCAAAAATCAGAGAATCAACTCTTAGATTTTGTGCTTTTTCCAATGAACGGGAATTTGCCCCGGACATATATAAAACAGAGCGACGTGGCCGAATGGTCATTTTTCACCTCGGATATCCCTAAAAACTTTTCGAGGTTTCCATTGTGCCCTATATATAAGATAGCCAAGCATTAGATATTAGGATGACCACG
Organism: Hahella ganghwensis DSM 17046; assembly: GCF_000376785.1. Classification (GTDB taxonomy): domain Bacteria; phylum Pseudomonadota; class Gammaproteobacteria; order Pseudomonadales; family Oleiphilaceae; genus Hahella; species Hahella ganghwensis. The sequence goes on along the minus strand of NZ_AQXX01000133.1, from coordinate 116,498 downwards.
TCGACTGGAAATTGGTTAATGTCAGAACAACCTGATCACATAACAAACAAGCATAATTCGTACTCAAACATGACATGACGACACGACCAGACGAACAAAATGCACCTCAATGAAACTTCAGGGGAAGAATTTGCGCCATCTTAAGGCAGAGATTTATTATCACCTTTGACAAGTTATCGATTTTATTCCTTTATAATCAACAAGTTAAAAACGAAAAATATGTGACATTATCGCAACTTTACAACCCATAAGTAATTACCGAAACAGCGATTTTTTTTATCCAAACAGTTCTCGTTTTCTAAAAAACACTGTGCTAACTTAAATCGGGTCATAAAAACGAACGATAAACAACCAACCGAGGGTATACAATGAAGAAACAACTCGTTTCCGCAGTTGCGGCGCTGAGCCTTGTCGCGGTTTCTACCGCTTCCATGGCAGCTACTTTGGACGATGTTAAGAAAAAAGGCTTCGTACAATGTGGTGTCAGCACGGGCCTCCCCGGCTTCTCCAACCCTGACGACAAAGGTAACTGGAAAGGCTTGGATGTCGATGTCTGCCGAGCTGTTGCAGCTGCCACCTTGGGTGACGCAAGCAAAGTCAAATACATCCCTCTCAACGCCAAGGAGCGTTTCACTGCACTCCAGTCCGGCGAAGTTGACATGCTGTCCCGTAACACCACCTGGACCCTTACCCGTGACGGCTCTCTGGGTCTGAACTTTGCAGGTATTAACTACTACGACGGCCAAGGCTTCATGGTCAGCAAAGAGCTGGGTGTGAAAAGTGCCAAGGAACTGGACGGCGCTGCTGTCTGTATCCAGGCCGGTACCACCACTGAGCTGAACCTCGCTGACTACTTCCGTGAGCTGGGTATGAAATATCAGCCAGTCGTTTTCGATACTTCTGACCAAACCGTACAAGGCTTCGAAGCAGGCCGCTGTGACGTACTGACTTCTGACCAGTCTCAGCTGTATGCTCTGCGCATCAAACTTTCCAAGCCAGATTCAGCCATGGTTCTGCCAGAAGTTATCTCCAAAGAACCTCTGGGACCGGTTGTTCGCCAAGGCGATGACCAATGGTTCAACATTGTTAAATGGTCAATGTTTGCACTGATTGCTGCTGAAGAATTGGGTGTAACCTCTGCTAATGCAGACCAAATGAAATCCAGCACCAACCCGAACGTACAGCGTCTGCTGGGCACCGAAGCAGGTCAGGGCAAAAACCTTGGTCTGGACGATACCTGGGCTTTCAACATTGTTAAGCAGGTAGGTAACTACGGTGAAATGTTCGAGCGTAACGTTGGCTCCGAATCTCCTCTGGGAATCTCTCGTGGTCTGAACGCATTGTGGACTAAAGGTGGTCTGCAATACGCTCCCCCTATTCGCTAATATAGCGATCCAGCATCCGGGCGCACATCCTGTGCGCCCTTATCCTGTTCAAGACTCAAAAAAGCAACTCCTTTGACATCACACGGGGAGATCACTGAGTGGCAAATCAATCCAACGGACAGGGAAAAGCGAAAACAAGTTTTTGGAACGATCCAGCGGTACGTTCGGTAGTTTTCCAGCTACTCGCTATTGGCGCGGTCGTCGCTTTCTTCCTGTACATTATTAACAATGCGCTTTCCAACATGGAAGCGCGGGGTATCACAACCGGTTTCGCGTTTCTGAACGATTCAGCCGGTTTTGGAATCCTCCAGACTCTGGTCCCGTTTGACGAGACTTATTCATATGGCCGAACATTCATTGTCGGCTTACTGAATACGGTTCTGGTATCTGTCCTGGGTATTTTCCTGGCGACAATTCTTGGGTTTATTATCGGTATTGCACGTCTGTCCAAAAACTGGCTGATAGCCAAACTGGCATCTGTGTATATCGAGATATTCCGTAACATTCCGCTGCTTCTGCAGATTTTCTTCTGGTACTTTGCTGTACTGAGAGCCCTGCCAAGCCCACGTGACAGTTTCAATTTCAATGATTCTGTCTTTTTCAACGTACGTGGACTGTATATGCCGGAGCCAATCGCTCAAGATGGATTTGGCGCGGTCTGGATAGCTCTGTTTGCAGCCATCGCAATCATCATCGGCGTAGTTAGATACGAGAAGAAATACCAACTGAGAACCGGTAAAACTTTCCCACTGTTCTTCCCATCACTGGGATTACTGATCGGGTTGCCTCTGATTACCTACTTTATCGTTGGCTCTCCCATGTATCTGGAATATCCGGAGCTTAAAGGCTTTAATTTCCAGAATGGAATGGTGGTTATTCCTGAATTAATCGCCTTGCTATTGGCGCTCACCATTTACACCGCAGCGTTTATTGCTGAAGTGGTGCGTTCAGGTATCGAAGCGGTTCCGCATGGACAATCAGAGGCTGCTAACGCTCTGGGGCTGACTAACGGACAGCGTCTGCGACTGATCATTATTCCCCAGGCTATGCGTGTCATCATCCCTCCCTTGACCAACCAGTATCTCAACCTGACCAAGAACTCGTCTCTGGCAACGGCGATCGGCTACCCGGACCTTGTGTCTGTATTCGCCGGCACGACCCTCAACCAGACAGGTCAGGCCGTGGAAATCATTTTCATGACGATGGCGGTTTATCTCACACTGAGTTTAACCACATCTGCATTGATGAACTGGTATAACAAGCGTATAGCTTTGATTGAGAGGTAGTCTGAGATGAGCGAATTTAAACCTTTACCAGATCAGCCGCCTCCTCCCAATACTGTCGGACTGGTGGGCTGGATGCGTGCGCATCTTTTTACGGGCCCGGTTAATTCCGTTTTAACGGTCATTGCAGCCTTGATTATTGCCTGGGGTATCGCATGGTTCGTTAATTGGGGCCTCTTCAATGCCGATTTTATCGGCACAACGAGGGACGACTGTTCCGGAGCTGGCGCGTGCTGGGTATTCATCTATGCCCGTTTTGATCAGTTTATCTATGGATTCTTTCCAGAAGCCGAGATCTGGCGTATCAACCTGATGTTCTTCATCTTCGCGGCCTGCATCATCTCCATGATGATAGAGAAAACCCCGAAAAAAGGTTGGATTGCTCTGTTCACGCTCGTCGGTTTCCCGATCATTTCTTACTACCTTCTCAATGGCGGTTTATTCGGCCTTGAGGTAGTGGAAACCCATAAATGGGGTGGTCTGACGCTGACTCTGGTGATTGCGGTAGTAGGTATCGTGGCTTCATTGCCCATTGGAATCCTGCTGGCCCTCGGGCGCCGTTCGGAAATGCCTATCATCCGGAGCATCAGTATTGTCTACATCGAGTTCTGGCGTGGTGTGCCACTGATTACAGTGCTGTTCATGGCTTCCGTCATGCTGCCACTGTTCATGAGTGCCGGTGCAGAAACCGATAAACTGATGCGAGCCCTGATCGGGGTCACCATGTTCCAAAGTGCCTATATGGCCGAAGTCGTTCGTGGTGGTCTGCAGGCGATTCCCAAAGGCCAGACCGAAGCTGCCCAGGCACTGGGTCTGAGCTACTGGAAAACCATGTTCCTGATCGTTCTGCCCCAGGCACTGAAACTGATGATCCCTGGTATCGTGAACACGTTTATAGCCCTGTTCAAAGACACCAGTCTGGTATTGATCATCGGTCTTTTCGACCTGCTGGCCATTGTACAGTCAGCGCTTAACGACCCTAACTGGCTGGGCTTCTCAGTCGAAGGATACATATTCGTCGCCTTCATGTTCTGGATCTTCTGTTTCAGCATGTCTCGGTACAGCCAGGCCCTGGAGCGCAAACTGAACACAAGCCATCGTTAAGCAACTGGCTACATATTTAGAGCGGAGTTTTTATGAGTAATCAAAGCAACGCAGCTGAATCCCGCAGTAAAATGATTCAGCTAAAAAATGTGAATAAATGGTACGGCACCTTCCACGTGTTGAAAGACATCAACCTGGATGTGTACAAAGGCGAACGTATCGTAGTCTGTGGACCTTCCGGTTCCGGAAAGTCCACGATGATCCGCTGCATCAACCGCCTGGAAGAACACCAGGCGGGTGACATTATCGTGAAGGATATTCCACTGACTAACGACCTGAAGAACATTGACAGTGTTCGCCGGGAAGTTGGCATGGTATTCCAGCACTTCAACCTGTTTCCTCACCTGACGGTATTGCAGAACTGCACCCTGGCACCTATCTGGGTCCGCAAAATGCCACAGAAGGAAGCAGAAGAAGTTGCCATGAACTACCTGGAGCGGGTCAAAATTCCTCATCAGGCACATAAGTATCCCGGTCAGCTTTCCGGTGGTCAGCAGCAGCGTGTGGCGATTGCCCGCAGTCTGTGTATGAACCCGGAAGTCATGCTGTTTGACGAACCGACATCAGCCCTCGATCCGGAAATGATCAAGGAAGTACTGGATACCATGGTGCAACTGGCGGAATCCGGCATGACCATGATCTGTGTCACTCACGAAATGGGCTTCGCGAAAACTGTGGCTGACCGTGTCATCTTTATGGACGCCGGACAGATTGTGGAAGAGAACGAACCAGAAGAGTTCTTCCATAACCCACAAAATGAGCGGACCCAACTGTTCCTCAGTCAGATTCTGCAGCACTGAGTTAACAGCCAGAGTTTAAAAGAGTATAAAGATGACTCACAGCGATGTGATCATTCGAGCAGCGGCGCCCACAGATGGCGCCGCTTTACGTTTGCTCATGGATGAACTTGGCTACCCCATGGAACACAAGGTTTTACAAGCCAACCTGGAACAACTGGCCACAGACCCGGAGTGTGCACTTCTGGTAGCAGAAATATCAGAACAGGTCTGCGGCTTTGCCATGGCCTACACTTCCAAATCTCTCACAGCAGGAAAAAGTGCCATCATCGGCCACCTGGTCGTCACAGAATCCAAAAGAGGGGCAGGAATCGGCCGAAGACTGGTCGCCGAGCTAAAGGATTGGACGAAACGTCAGGGACTTACTACTATTCGAGTAGGCTCGCAAACCTACAGGGAAGCTGCCCATAAATTTTATGAAGACCAGGGCTTTAACAAGATTAAAACCCAGCTTTGGTTTCAACAGACTCTAAACGAATAGTCAGGCTGCAGTCAGATAATGACACTGGTAGCTGGACAGTGATTCACAGGGTCGCACGATAACACTGGCACGGTAGCCAATTCACCGGCCTCAGTAAAACCGGTGATGTCTCTCAAAGTGCCGTATACGGTTAATAGCAGGCGCATATGAGCAAACACCGCTTTTATCAGGTTGATGCATTTACCAGCGAAGTTTTTTCCGGTAATCCCGCCGGAATCTGTCCTTTGGATGACTGGCTCCCTGATCGAACGTTAATCAGTATCGCTGCTGAAAACTGTCTCTCCGAAACTGCTTTCTATGTTCCCAGGACCAATGGCTTTGACCTGAGGTGGTTCACGCCCGAGTCTGAGGTCGATTTGTGCGGACATGCGACATTGGCAACCGCCTATATCCTCTACTACAAGGAAGGCTTCAAAGGCCAGCGGGTTCAATTTCATACCCGAAGCGGCCTACTGGAAGTCACCCCCCACAAGAATGGCTATGCCATGTTGCTGCCCAGTCGCAAAGGAGAAATCACGGAGCCTCCACCGGCCCTGCTCGAAGCTCTGGGAGGCATCACCCCCCGTGAGGTTCTGAAAGCCAGAGATTATATTGCGGTTTTGGAAAGTGAAGCGGAAGTTCGCTCCCTGAAACCTGATTTTCGACTGTTGAAACTGCTGGATGTCTTTGGCGTTGGCGTCACCGCCCCTGGAAGCCGGGAAGATTTCGTCTCCCGTTTTTTTGCCCCCCGAGTTGGAATCAATGAAGATTCCGTTACGGGCTCCGCGTACTGCACACTGACCCCCTACTGGTCAGAGCGCCTGGGCAAAGTGGAATTGTCCTCCAGACAGTTGTCACCACGTGGTGGGCAGATCGAAAGCCATTATCGAGGACCCAATACTTTGCTGGTAGGCAACTGCAAACTTTATCTTGAGGGCACAATTCACGTACCAGGAGAATCCTGATCCAAGTACTTTCCTGATCCAAGTACTTTCCTGATCCAAGAGCTTGCCTGATTCAAGTGCCTACCCTGCTCTACGTACGAGAACGTCCTGAGACCTTTCTAGCCTCTGGAGAATATCCACCACAGCATCATCAACTGTGTGGCGAACAATACCCCCGCCGATATCTTCCAGAACCGCAGTGGATTTCTCTCTATCAAAGGTAATGCATGATCAGGCATGAGCCGGGCATTGGGGTGCTTCATATCATGCAGCCACTCTGAGAAGCTCTCGTACCGACGCCTGGGGTCCAGTTGAAGCGCTTTTTTAAGCGCTCCGTCCATCCATACGGGGATCAGAGGATTGTAGTGATAGGCCGGTGTATAGGTCAGTCTGGCGAAAGCGGCCGGGGATGCTGCTTTTTCATAACCTTCACCATAGGGAAGCTCACCAGTCAGCATTTCATACACCACAACGGCGACAGAAAATTGCTCCGATAACACCGATCCCTTACCACCAAGCGCATATTCAGGAGCACTGTAACAGGCAGTACCTAACGCATGCTCCCGTTCCAGCGGCGCGTTAATTTCCTGAATACCGGAGATCCAGCAGGAACCAAAATCAATCAGGGTGACCCTATCGTCATTGGTAATCAGAATATTGTCAGGTTTGATGTCCTGATGCAGTGTTTCCTTACGGTGAAAAGCCCTAACGCCCTTCACGATCTGCTCAACAATCTGTATCACCCGATTGATATCCGGCCGAGTGTTATCCCGAATCCAGCGGGACATCGGCACTCCCTGAATATGTTCGGTCAGATAATACAGCGCAGAGCGACTTCTGGCAGGTACGACCAGCTTCACCACATGGGGATTGTGCACACGCGCGGCAATCCATTCCTCATGCCGAAACCTTTCAATAAATGCGGGGTCATCCTCAAAGTTCACTGACGGGGTTTTCATGACCGATTGCTGCCCGGTTTCCACATCCTCGACCAAATACGCCTGGCTCCGGTGGCTTTCATGGATAATCCGTTTTACTTCATATCCATCAAGCCTCTGCCCCACACTCAGTGGCGGAGGAAAGGGAAGCAACCCCAATTCATGACAGTAATCCCTGGCCGTTTGAAGCCCAAGGCTATCCACCCTCACAATCTGACAACTGAGGTTATCGTCACTGCCGTTTTTCAGCGCTTCGTTAACCATCCATCGGGTCAATCCCTCAAAACGCGTTGGCAATTCGCCAAGCGCCTGACTGAGTTCCGGTTTTGTCAGAAAATCGTGAACGCCGTCAGTGGACAGAAAAAAAACATCTCCTTCCTGTAGATCAATACACCGATAATCTATCTCAAGATGCGCTGAAAATCCCATTGCCTGGGCCAGATAGCTTTGTTCCGCGTTGATTCTCTGAGTGTGATCGGTTGTCAATTGATCCAGTACGCCACCACGCATGAGATAAATACGACTATCTCCTACATGGAAAAGATGGGCCTTGGTGGACTTGAGCACCAGAATTGAGAGAGTACAGACATAACCCCGACTTTCGTTCAGGGCTCTCAGGCTCTGTCCATACAGCCATCGGTTCAATGCCAGCAGAACTTTCTGGGCAGACTGCTTGACCGACCATGAATCAGGCGTAGAGTAATAATCGTTAAGAAAGTTAATGACGCAGGTTTCTGCCGCTTCCTTACCGTTTTCCGCAGCACTGACACCATCGGCAATGAGCGCGACGGCCCCCTTAAAGTTCAGCACTTCCGTATCTGGTATCCGAATACCAATACAATCCTCATTACGGGACTTCACCCCCTGGGAAGAATACTGGTCTACAGACAGTGTTAATACATTACCCAGAACCATAATCTGTGATTTCTTACCTTACGCCTGATCTGTCGGATACTCGGCCTCTAGCAATCAGATACAGCCCTTCACTTATCAGATAAAAGGCCTTGATGCTTTCAGTATAGTGACCAAACACTTCATTCGGAGAAAGCTCATTCTTTGAGCTTATCATCATCATTCTGGACCAGAGGCACATCCCTGTGCCATCAGATATTATGAAAAGAATATAACTCAGGTCAGGTGACTTCTATCAGTTGCACACTGCCGTCTTCATCCACTTCCACCATATGTCCCTGAGGCTCTTCCAGAAACTGAACCGCAATGAAACATACGGCGGCAGCACCCGCGATGGTCATGAAAAAAGTCGCCGCATCCACAAAGGAATAGACCGTAAGAAATGTCACCGCGCCCACATTGCCATATGCGCCAGCCATTCCCGCAATCTGGCCAGTCATACGACGCTGGATAAGTGGAACCATGGCGAAAACAGCACCTTCTCCAGCCTGTACGAAGAAGGAGCAGACCATTACAGACAAAACAGCCACCGGAATGGCCCAGGCACTGTCAATCTGGCTTAGCAACATATAGCCGATTGCCAACCCACAGATCAGAATTGAAAGGGTTTTACGACGGCCAAACCGGTCGGAGATTAAACCACCACCAGGACGTGCGACCAGATTCATCAGGGCAAATGCACCACCCAACAGTCCTGCCTTGATCGGTGTCAGATCAAAGGTTTCCATGAAAAAAGCAGGCAGCATGGAGACCACCGCAAGCTCAGAACCAAAGGTAACGAAGTACGCCCAGTCCAGAATAGCGACCTGCTTGAACTTATAACGCTGCATGTCAGGGACACCATCTTTCAAATGGTCTTTATTCACTTTGTAGATCTGACTGAGCTGCACGAAGAACAGCAGAACCAACCCTATCCATAGCAACAAGGCCGTTGTCGCAGACAGCAATCCGACACCTGATGGAGAGAGTTTCCAGGTCAATACTGCCAGAGCGAGGTACATAGGAAGATTCATCGCGACATAGAACCAGAAATCCTTCCATGAACTGACTTCCAGGCCACCGCTTTTCTTGGGTTTAAAATAGGTAGACCCCTTAGGGGTATTACGAACCTTACGATAAAAAATCAGGCCGTAAAAAAACGCAACGACACCGGTGGTTGCGATCGCATAACGCCATCCATCATCTCCACCATACAGATATGCCGCCACGGCAGGCAGCGTCCAGGCTGCCGCAGAAGAACCAAAATTCCCCCATCCGCCATAGATACCTTCTGCCACCCCAACCGTCTTGGCAGGAAACCATTCCCCCACCATCCGTATGCCAATAACAAACCCAGCACCGATAAATCCGCACAAGAACCTGAACAGCGCAAGTTGCTCATAACTGGAAGCAAAGGCAAAGCCCCAACATAGGAAAGCCGAGGTCAATAATAAAAGGCTGTACACCGACCTTGGACCAAACTTGTCGACCAACATGCCTATCACTATCCTGGCGGGAATAGTCAGAGCAACATTCAGTATCAACAGTGCTTTCCACTGCTCGTTGGTCATATTGAATGCCTCCATGATGAAAGGCTTCATCGGGGCATGAGAAAACCACATCACGAAGGTTAGAAAGAACGCGAACCAGGTGAAATGTAGAGTACGAATCCTGGCCTGACTGAAATCCAGAACATTTAGTTTTTCTGACGACATTGAAAGCCTCTCTGCTCACTAGTTATGCAGTCTCTATCTACAAAAGACATGCCAATGCCTGACACGAAGCATTCGTCTTACCAACATCTGACCAACATCTTCTTTTCTTTCAATAAGTTGAAAATAAATTTCCGGACAAACTCAAAGTAACGCACCAACTATGTGCACACTGAAATTCTCAATACGCACCATTTTGATCTTGTTTTTGGTGCAAGCAGACAAGTTGTCGCACTCAAATAGTTCAAAAACAGACATTCTCACTTGAATTTATTCGAGGGAAGCTGCACCAGCTTGTGTCACGACAAGTTTTTTGTTTTTAGATATCAATAGGTTATTAGAATAACAAAGCAACATGGCACTTATCCTGCTTAGCACTAAGCAAGTTCAGAATACGCGGATTGCAGAACCCCAATTGCAGGAAACGCTCATCCTGCTATTTAAATGTGGAGAAGATCATGAAACAGAAGCTGGTGGTTATCGGAAATGGCATGGCAGGAATGAGAACTGTCGAAGAGCTGTTGAAGATAGCATCCGACAAATACGAAATTACGGTATTTGGAGCAGAACCTCACGGTAACTATAACCGGATCATGCTGTCTCCTCTCCTGTCCGGGGAAAAAACACTTAATGACATCATGATCAATGATCTCGAGTGGTACGCCACGAATAACATTACACTACATGCCGGATATGAAAAGCGGGTCACCAAAGTAGACCGCCGCAATAAAGTGGTTTACGCCGCAGACGGAACGGAAGCTGAATATGATCGCCTTCTGCTGGCCACCGGTTCATCTCCTTTCATTATTCCGGTACCAGGCAAAGACCTTAAAGGTGTCATCGCCTTCCGGGATATTTCAGACGTCGACACCATGCTGAGTGCTGCTAAGTGTAAACAGCATGCCATCGTGATCGGAGGCGGTCTGCTTGGCCTTGAGGCAGCCAATGGACTGCTTAAGCAAGGCATGGATGTGACCGTCGTGCACAACCTTGACGTTCTGATGAACCGGCAGTTGGACACCACCTCCGCCACTTATCTACAGAAAGCCCTGGAACAACGGGGAATGAAATTCCGTATGTCGGCCAATACCTCCTGCTTCGAGGGCGATGAACATGGCCAGGTGAAAAGTATCAAGTTTGATACAGGCGAAACCTTGCCGGCTGATATCGTCGTTATGGCAGCCGGTATTCGTCCCAATACGGAACTGGCTCAATCCATCGGTCTGTATTGTGAAAGAGGCATTGTCGTTAACGACACCATGCAGACCTACGATCCATGTATCTACGCCGTTGGGGAGTGTGTCCAACACCGGGGAGAGTTATTCGGACTGGTCGCCCCGATTTGGGATCAGGCCAAGGTCTGCTCCAATCACCTGGCTGGCTACGGGATCGGTATCTACAAGCAGAAAGAAGTTTCCACCAAACTGAAAGTGACGGGTATCGACCTGTTTTCTGCCGGCAACTTTCTGGGGGATAACGACAGCGAACAGATTGTCTTCCAGGATCCAAGTCGTGGTATCTACAAGAAGCTGGTCCTGAAAGACGACCGTATTATTGGTTCCGTTCTTTACGGAGACACTGTCGAAGGGTCCTGGTATTTCAATCTGATGCGTGAAAAAACCAGCGTGGCCGACTTCCGTGATGCACTGATATTTGGCCAACATTTTGTCGGCGATGCGGGACATCAGGGCCAGAATGCCATCGTCGATATGCCGGACGATGCGGAGGTCTGCGGATGTAACGGAATCTGTAAAGGGGACATCGTCAAAGCCATTACAGACAATAAACTTTTCACTCTGGATGATGTTCGCTCAGCCACTAAAGCCTCTGCTTCCTGCGGCTCGTGCACAGGATTGGTGGAACAGATTCTGACTGCCACTGTCGGTGGAAACTATAGCGACAGCCCCAGTGAGAAACCCATATGCGGCTGTACTAAGCACAGTCACGACAGTGTCCGCAATGCCATTACCGAAAACGGCCTAAAGTCCTTTCATGAGGTATCAGCCTTCCTGGAATGGGACTCCGCGGATGGCTGTCATGTCTGCCGACCGGCAATCAACTATTACCTGGTGTGCGCATGGCCTACGGAGAAAGTCGATGATCCCCGCTCCCGCTTCATCAACGAGAGGGTTCACGCCAATATCCAGAAGGACAACACCTACAGCGTTATTCCACGGATGTGGGGTGGGGTGACAACGCCGGATGAATTACGAGCCATCGCTGACGCTGCCGATAAATATCATGTGCCTTGCGTCAAAGTCACTGGAGGACAACGCATTGATCTACTCGGCGTCAAAAAAGAAGACTTACCAGACATCTGGAAAGATTTGAACGATGCCGGCATGGTCTCCGGACATGCCTACGGCAAGGCATTGAGAACAGTCAAAACCTGCGTAGGTTCTGAGTTCTGTCGTTTCGGCACCCAGGACTCCACGGGAATGGGTATCAAGCTGGAAAAAATGACGTGGGGTTCCTGGACGCCGGCCAAGGTCAAGATGGCTGTTTCAGGTTGCCCCAGAAATTGTGCTGAGGCGACTATCAAAGATTTTGGTGTCGTAGCCGTGGATTCGGGCTGGGAGCTGTATGTTGCCGGTAACGGGGGCATCAAAGTCAGAGCCTGCGACTATCTGTGCAAAGTGTCTACAGAAGAGGAAGTTATGGAATACGCCGGCGCCTTTATGCAGATGTATCGTGAACAGGGTCGACACAATGAGAGAACGGCCCCCTGGGTGGAACGTGTTGGCCTGAGCTATATCAAATCAGAAATTGTGGAAAACCCGGAGCAGCGCAAGGCTTTTCATGCCCGATTCCTCGAATCCCAGAAGTACGCACAGGTCGATCCCTGGGCAGAGAGGGCCAGTCAGAATGTGGAGAAACATGAGTTTATTCCACTGACCCAGGTTAACTGATCAGAAACATGAGAATTTCCGACCTGAACGGAAAGCATGCCGAGTCGGTACTGTCATGCGAAATAATTTCAGGAATATAACAAGGCATAAGCCACGAGCTGAAAAACGCGGTGCGTAAACCAGGACGTAACCACCGCTGATGTATCAACGGCCAACACCAGTTTGGCCCCGTATTGAGATTTGGTTATGACACAGTGGATTGATATTGGACTTCTGGAAGATATCCCCAAACTGGGCGCGAGAGTTGTCGGGTCTGTCCATGGCGATATCGCCATATTCCGTACCAAAGAAGATAAAGTTTTCGCCCTGAGAGATAAGTGCCCGCACAAAGGCGGCGCTCTTTCCCAGGGAATTGTTCATGGCAATCAGGTTACCTGTCCTCTACATAATTGGGTGATCAGTCTGCTCGACGGAGAAGCGCAGGGATTCGATAGTGGTTGTACGCCTGCCTATCCGACTAAACTGGAAAATAATCGTATTTATCTGTCGCTCGAGCAGGAACGCCAGACCGGCTAAGTCCGTTTCCCCGCCGGAAGTGGTGCGGTTTCGGTCCCCGCCCAGACCGTACCATTTCCCTTTTCCTGAGGCGCTTTAGAAGCGTCCCAGTGAGGAACGGGCAAAGATCAGGCAAAAGACAGTTACCGTCATAGAATAAAGTCATCATTTGGATACGCCATGTCAGCTCAATGTGCCTCCAACATTCATACTACCTGCGCTTACTGTGGAGTAGGTTGTGGTATCACCGCCCAAGTGATTGATACCGACACTCGACAGGTAGAAATCAAAGGCCAATCCGACCATCCGGCCAATTTTGGTCGACTGTGCTCTAAAGGGACAGCATTGGCGGATACTCTTGGGCCGGAAAACAGGCTTCTTCATCCGATCGTCGACGGCCAGGAAACATCCTGGAATAGCGCTCTGGATCAAGTGTCCAGCCGTCTTGCAAAGGTGATAGATCAACATGGGCCTGACGCTATTGCCTTTTATCTTTCCGGACAGTTACTGACCGAAGACTATTACGTTGCCAACAAGCTGATGAAAGGGTTTATCGGCTCAGCCAATGTGGACACCAATTCCAGGCTTTGCATGTCATCCTCCGTTGTTGGCCATAAACGGGCCTTCGGCACAGATACGGTGCCGGGTAACTATGAAGATCTGGAACAGGCAGACTTGATTCTGCTCACCGGTTCAAACACTGCCTGGTGCCATCCAATCATATTTCAGCGTATTAAGGCAGCCAAAAAACAGCGTCCGGAAATGAAAGTGGTGGTCATCGATCCACGCCGTACCGCCACCTGTGACATTGCCGATTTATTTTTACCGATCAATCCCGGTAGTGACGCTTTCCTGTTTAATGGCCTGTTGGCTTATCTCAGTCGCCTGGGGGCAATTAACTACGAGTTTCTGGAAAATCACACTGAAGGTTTTGGGGCAGCAATCAAGGCAGCCAACGAAACAGCCGGCGATATCGTGACGGTTGCGCGGCAATGCGGTATCAGAGAATCAGAAGTTGCCACTCTGTTTGACTGGTTCCGGCGAACGGAAAAATCGGTATCTGTCTACTCTCAAGGTATCAATCAATCGAGTAGTGGCTCCGATAAGGTTAACGCCATTATTAACTGTCACCTGGCAACCGGCCGTATAGGAAAGCCAGGAATGGGGCCTTTTTCTCTAACCGGGCAACCGAACGCCATGGGTGGTCGGGAAGTCGGCGGCCTGGCCAACCAGTTGGCCGCACATATGGATTTCGCTCCTGAAGATATCGCAAGAGTCGGTCGTTTCTGGCACGCACCGAATATGGTCAGCCAGCCAGGCCTGAAGGCGGTTGAGCTATTTGAAGCGGTAGCAGATGGAACAATCAAAGCCATCTGGATCATGGGCACCAATCCTGCGGTCAGCCTGCCTAACGCCAACCGAGTGGCACAAGCACTGTCCCGCTGCGATACAGTCATTGTGTCCGATTGCATCCATCAGACCGATACCGCCGAATACGCCAATATCCTTTTACCAGCACTGGGTTGGGGAGAAAAAGACGGTACCGTTACCAACTCCGAGCGACGAATCTCAAGACAAAGAGCTCTGCTTCCACCGATGGGGGACGCCAAGCCAGACTGGTGGGCGCTTTGCGAAGTCGCCAAAAGAATGGGATTCGGCCAGGAATTCAACTATCAATCCAGTCGCGACATTTTTGCCGAGCATGCTGCTTTATCCGGCTTTGAAAACTCAATGGAAGGCACTCTTCGTGACTTCAATATCTCGGCACTGAAGGGTATCTCCCGGCAGCAATACGAACAACTCGCGCCATTTCAGTGGCCGCTGGCAGGCTCGGGAGATTCAGACAAAGGATTGACAGAAACGACAGGCACTCCCCGTCTGTTTGCAGATGGGCAATTCTTCACCCCTAACAGGAAAGCCAGATTACTTCCGATTACCCCTACCCTCCCCCAGGCAAGCTTGTCAGAAGAGTATCCACTGGTGCTTAACACCGGCAGAATCCGTGATCAGTGGCACACCATGACTCGCACCGGTCTGGCTCCGCAACTGAATCAACATATCGCAGAACCGTTTTGTGAGATTCACCCCAGCGATGCAGACAGAATCCATGCCCCTCAGGACAGTCTGGTTCAAGTCCAGTCCCGTTACGGTGAGATGTTGGCAAGGGTACAGATTACAGAAAACCTGCAACCCGGGCAGGTGTTCGTTCCCATGCACTGGACCGGGCAACTATCCAGTGCGGGGCGAATGGGAACCTTGGTTAACCCCATTACCGACCCCTACTCCGGCCAGCCGGAAAGCAAACATACTCCGGTTAACGTCAAACCCTTTGCAGCCAACTGGTATGGTTTTGTGTTTTCCCGGCAACCTCTGGCGGTAGAAGGAATAGCTTACTGGGTGAAAGTTGTGGGACGTAATTTCTACCGTTATGAACTGGCGGGGGATGCCCCCATCGCTGATATCGGTAATTGGAGCCGGCATTTACTTTTGAGTGGAATAGAGAACGAGGAATGGCAGGAATATTCAGACCCGTCTGCCGGGAAATATCGTTCAGCAGCATTCGTCAACGGACAGCTGACCAGTTGCCTGTTTATTTCTCCAACCAATCAGTTACCGGAAAGATCCTGGCTGGCCAGCCTGTTTGAAGCAGATCATCTGACAGATCAGGATCGGCTCGGTCTGCTGGCAGGGATTCCAATGAACAGCGCCGCAAATACCGGCAAGACAGTCTGCGCCTGCTTTGGCGTAGGCGAAAAGACCATACGCACGACCATAGAGGAAAAACAGCTATCATCAGTTGAGGCGATAGGACAATGCCTGAACGCAGGCACCAACTGTGGCTCATGCATTCCTGAACTACAAGCCTTACTGGAAGACGCCGGTTAAGCCCTGCTACGATTTGTGAGGAGTCATTATCAGCAACGACTCGCTCCTCCGCGAAGGAGCCTTTATGGCTCCTCTTTTTCCTCAATCAATCAGAATGCGTACGCAATTCGATATCACCATATCGGGACTGATCATAAAGGGTATAGGGTAAGGCAAGGGTATCCAGAATGCCCGAGGCAACCAGATCGACCGCCCACATGGTGACGGCTTTTTCCGTTCCCTGCCAACTGTGTACAGGTGCTGGACGACCGTACATAAGGCACAACCCGTAGCTGACTCCGCTGTATACCCTGGGCAGCCGGGAACAATAACTCCCAGCCTCTTTCAGGTTATTGGCAGCAATGTGTTCCGGTCTGCCAACGGTATTAATGGTTCCGCATCCGGTTTGAAATAAAACAAGTACTAGAATGCCGATAGTGGCGGCCAATCGGATTAACAACATAATATGAGGCTTATCTATCGTTATAATTTTTCAATCGTTATTGTTTTCTATCATTATTATTGGGCTAAAGCTTTGCCCGGAAACAGAGATTACCCGATAACAGATTGTAATAGCGTGAGGGGATTCAAAGAGTTGGACTTCCAAAGACATCTCACCAGCCCTGGAACCCTATAAGCTCGAAAAGGTTATAGGATAGATATTGCAGATTGGTGAAGAAGGTCAATCATGTAGGACGGACACTGCGATTGACCTGTAAAGGAACGACGGCCACTTCAGCCAAAACGAAGCAGCATCAAATATATCAATGGCAAGGGAAGTTTAATCAATGCCGTCCAGACATCCGATACTCACCTGGCAATAACCCGACTTTCTTAGAGTCTGGTGGAACTGCTCAATGCTCTTCTGGTTCAGCACCATTCTCTTCAGGATATAAATAGGGAGTCAGAATCTCCCGACCATTAAACTCGGCCCCCAGCACAGAAAGAAAGGTGTACACCCCGACCAATTTACGGTTCAGGAATACAAACTCTTTGGGTGGAATCTGAAAGTAACGGCTAATTGCCGATCGGGTCGCGCGTTTGGCGATTCGGGTGGGAAGATCGCTTTGTTTCCAGCGGTATTCTCCGTTGTCATTCATGGCGCTGGCAGGCACAGTCAGACTTTCCGGCCCCAAAGGTTCCAGAACAGCCATACAGACTTCACCAAACTCTTGGAGAACGGAATCCGGCCATTCCCGCCGCATGAATTTCAGACGGATCGCCCCTTCTATTACTGAGTCGAGATCATGCTCGTAAGATGCCCTGATCATCTGACAAACCGGTTCAATAAACGCCGGCGGGTATTTCTGTACGGCCCCGAAATCCAGCAATACGATTTGGTCAGAGCCTTCAGCGGATTGACTAGAGCCTTCAGCTGTCTGACTAGCCCCTTCAGCGGACTGACCAGAACCCTCTCCGATTCGAATCCGGTAATTGCCAAAGTTAGGATCTGTCTGTAACTCACTCCAGGAAAAGAGTTCGCGTAGAAATAATTCTAGAGCGGCTTTTGCCAAATGATTTCGACGCGCCAAGGGCAACGCTGCAACAGAAGAATCCCCGACCCCAACACCGTGCTCGAAAGAAGTGGTAATCACATGTCCGGAAGAATATTCTGGAAAAACTTCGGGAACGATGAAACGGTCATCACCTTTAAGCATTTCTCCGAAACGCCGGGTAGTTTCGAGCTCCAGTTCGTAATTGACCTCCCGGTGCATCATATTCCGAACTTCTTCCAGCCATTCATCGAAATCCCGCCCCATGGACACCATTCGAGCCATTTTCAGTAGTGTGGCAACCGAATTGATATCACTGTCGATGGCATCCGCAACGCCTGGGTACTGGATTTTCATGCACAGTACTTTGCCGTCAGACTTGCGTACTGCCTTATGGACCTGCCCTAAGGAGGCAGCTCCCAGTGGCTCATGCTCAATTTCAAGTTCAGCCAACCTGTCTTCACCCAACTCCCGAACCAGCACCTTCCGCATTACTGGCCATTCCAGGGCGGTGGTTTTATCTTCCAGGGTGTGCAGGGCCTCCGTGACTTCCACCGGCAGAAAATGCTCTCCGTATAAGGCCATGACCTGACCAATCTTCACCACACTGCCTTTCAGGTGCCCCAGCTCCTCGACCAGGTAATGAGCCTGCCGGGAAAGTGCTTCACGCTTGCGCTGCTCTTTCTTGTCTCTGGAGGAAAACAAATTGGCGGCCATGTTACCTGCCAATCTTGAGCCGGCCATGACACCCGCCCGAGTCAAACTCAGGCGACGCTCAAAACTTCCGGTTTTAATACGTTGAACAGAATGATGTTTGGATTTGTCTACCATGTAATGGGTATAGGAATTGATTGATTTGGATGTCCCGAAAACTTTCAGGCCATAACCACACCAGAAAGTTGGCGGGTATTTCGGACTTACAGCGAAAAAATCTTTAAGGACGCGTCTATTCCCGATACCTAAACTCCCTGTAGTTGATGTTCGGGATTCAGAAATCGAAGAAAGCTGGGAGGATTATAAGGGAATTACAAAGTGAATGCAGGCACCTCCATGTGCCCATCAGATCTCCAACATCAATGCTGGGGACTAGTTAACGATTTCGCCCGCAGCCTGCTTGTCCGCGTGATAAGAAGAACGAACCAGAGGTCCGCTTGCCACTTGCTTGAAGCCGATCTCGTAGCCGTAATCGGCAAGTTCCTGGAATTCCTCAGGTGTCACGAAACGTTCTACTGGTAAATGGTCCTTGGAGGGAGCCAGATACTGCCCAAGTGTCAGCATGTCGGTATTGTGTTCACGTAGGTCACGCATCACCTGCTTCACTTCTTCGAGTTCTTCTCCCAGGCCGAGCATCAGACCAGACTTGGTTGGCACCTCAGGAGCAAACTCTTTAAAGCGCTTCAACAGCTTCAATGACCAATCATAGTCAGCGCCTGGACGGGCTTTCTTATACAGACGAGGTACCGTTTCCAGGTTATGGTTGAACACGTCTGGCGGGGTATCTTTCAGGATCTCAAGGGCAACATCCATACGACCCCGGAAATCCGGTACCAGCACTTCAATCTTCAGATTCGGGCTATATTTGCGTGATTCGCTGATACATTTGGCAAAGTGAGCAGCCCCACCATCGCGCAAGTCGTCACGGTCCACGGACGTTACGACCACATATTTCAGCCCCATTTCCCCGATGGCCTGTGCCAAATGGGTCGGCTCGTTTTCATCCAGAGGATTGGGACGCCCATGGGCAACATCACAGAATGGGCAACGACGGGTACAGATGTCCCCCATAATCATGAATGTCGCAGTCCCATGACTGAAACATTCACTCAGGTTTGGACAGGCTGCTTCTTCACAAACTGAATGCAAGTTGAGCTTACGTAGTTTTTTCTTGATTTCTTCCACTGCCGGAGAGCTCGAGAGACGGACCCGAATCCAGTCAGGTTTACGGGGCATATTATCAGTCGCGATAATTTTGACAGGGTTACGGGCCACTTTGTCGTAGCCTCTCAGCTTAACACCCTGCTCCACCCTTTTAACCGGCGCTTTTGACGCTTTTTGCAGTGAACCGTCAGTCATGGCATCACTCATATTCGGGTAAACCTCTTTTTTCAATAATATTCCGATAGCCCAGACGCTGAGTCATCAGCTCCAGCCAGCGGGCAGCCACATCCGACAGAGTGGCTGCCGGGTTTAAATCAGAAACCTGGGTCATACGCAAACCCGCATATCCACAAGGGTTGATACGTTGAAACGGTTCCAGGTCCATATTTATGTTCAGAGCCAGACCATGAAAGGATGATCCACGTCGTATTCTCAACCCCAGTGAAGCGATTTTGGCTTCATCAACATATACCCCCGGGGCATCTGGCTTGGGGTAGGCTTCGATGTCATAGGTTGCCAGTGTATCGACTGTCGTCTGTTCGATGGCAGTCACCAGATCGCGCACCCCTATTTTGAGTCTTGGCAGACGTAACAGTAAATACGCCATTAGTTGGCCGGGGCCATGGTAAGTCACCTGCCCACCACGGTCGACTTTCACGACAGGAATATCGCCCGGCATCAATACGTGCTCGGCCTTGCCCGCCTGTCCCTGAGTGAATACCCGCTCATGTTGCAGCAGCCATATCTCATCCGGGCTTTCATCGTCCCGGTGCTGGGTGAATCCCTGCATAGCCTTCCATACCGGCTCATAGGGCATCACACCGAAGTTTCGGACGACAATATCCTGTTGTGGTTGAAGTTCATTTTCAGACATGACGGGCGCCCCAGAAATGAAACCTATAGAACCATTTGCACATATTTGTGTGCTTTCAGGGCAACAAAGAGTGTCTTAACGTGGTCTTCACTTTCGGCAACAATCGAAAACCTGAGTGAGGCGAATCGCCCGTTCCGGCTATCGATCACTTCTACGGAGGATTCGGTAAACGCCGGATAATGCTCCTTGACGATTTCAACCACCACCTCTTTAAAATCCGGCTCGGCATGGCCAATCACTTTGAGGGGATAGTCACAGGGAAACTCGATTTTGGGCGTTTCGGACACTACGCAACCTACCTACATACGTTAAAGACGTTACTTCTTCTGGAGAATATGACGACCAGAGAATCTATCAGGAAAAATCCAATTAGGGGTAATTTTAACCGCTGGAGACGCCAGTAGCGAATTTACACTGTAAATTCATCTATAAGCGGGGCAAATCGAAGGAGTTACCGGACCTCTGAATGAAGCCCGGCAGATAACGGATTATTCGAATAATCCCAGGAAAAACAAAACGATGGCATGCCAGATACGCTTAAAGAAGCCAGCTTCCTCTACCGTCTGCAAAGCCACTACTGGTTCATCAACGATCAGGGAATCACCCAGTTTAACCTTCAACTGACCTAATTCATCACCGGTCTGAACTGGCGCCTTGATAACCTTGTCCACGTCCACTGATGCTTCAAGAGCTGCTTTTTGGCCACGCGGGATCGTCACGATGACCTGCTTCGCCAGTCCTAAAGGCAGTTGATCCACCTGGCCTGCCCAGAGTTCGCTGTCCAACAGTTTTTCGCCAGCCGCGTACAACTTATGGGTCTCATAGTAACGGAAACCATAGTTAAGCAGCTTCAGGGTTTCTCTGGCCCTGGCCTCTTCGCTCTTGGTGCCCATTACCACGCTAATCAGGCGCATGCCATCACGCACAGCAGAGGCTACCAGGCAATATCCAGCTTCATCCGTGTGTCCGGTCTTAAGTCCATCAACACTTTTATCACGCCACAGTAGTAAATTACGGTTGGGCTGACGGATATTGTTAAAAGTGAAATATTTTTCTGAATAAATCGGATACTGCTCAGGAAAATCATTAATGATGGCATTGGCCAACATCGCCAGATCGTATGCCGATGAATAATGATTTTCACCCGGCAGGCCCGTGGCATTCATGAAATTGGAGTTTTTCATGCCCAGACGTGTGGCATGCTGATTCATAATCGAAGCAAACGCATCTTCACTACCGGCGAGATATTCCGCTACCGCGACACTCGCATCGTTGCCCGACTGGATAACGATCCCTTTGAGCAAATCCTCAAGCGGAACTGTTGTCCCCTCCCGGATAAACATTTTTGAGCCGCCTGTCTTCCAGGCATTGACGCTGATAGGCACTTCATCGGTGAAATTAACGTTCCCCTTACTCACCTCATAATCGAGTATGTAAGAGGTCATCATCTTGGTCAGGCTGGCAGGCGGCAACTGTTCGTGCGCGTTATGCTCTACGATGATGGCTCCACTTTCGGCATCCATCAATATATAGGAAGTACCTGCAATCTGAGGCGGCGCAGGAATCAGCGCCGACTGTACAGCAAGAACCTGACAAGTGAACAGACTGAGAATAAAGGCAAGAAAGACTTTCATCCTTGGATGCGACATCGGATACTCTGGACTCTTTGATTTTTAATATGGGATGAATATATACAGTGATTAACCTGTCATAAACGGCACAGGTTAATAATTCGAGAAATAGTATCGGAAAGTGACCACGAATTCACCTCCAGCCATCATTACCATGGCGTAATACCGATGATCTATAACCTTGGGCCTTCGTCGAGTTCATGAAATCAGGCCATCAGCTATTGGCTTCAGCCAACGGGCGTTTTATCAACAGAGCATCGGGATAAGCGGCACGTTGTAGTATATCAAGGAAACGCCGGGCTTCCCTTTCTCCACTGAATGGCCCCACTCTGACCCGATAGACGGGAGTTCCAGATTCACCCTTACTGACAAACACCGGGGCATCCAACAATGCGCTAACCCGATTGAGCGTACGTATCGCCGCTATTTCATTGCTGAATGCGCCGACCTGAAGAAAGAATCCCTCTGCTCCGGCAGGAGCCGACGAAGTGGACGACGGTGGTACCGTTGACTCAATCTGGTCTGCAATCGTGGAATCGGATTTATAGGGATAGGCCTCAATCCTGACCCTTGCCGTCCCTTTATTCACGTATCCCAGTTTTTTCGCCGCCGCATAAGAAAGATCGATAATCCGGTCACTGTGAAAAGGGCCACGGTCATTGACTCGCACGACGACCTGAGCACCATTGGCCAGATTCGTGATTCTCGCGTAAGTTGGCAGCGGGAGACTCCGGTGGGCGGCAGTAAACCCATACATATCATAGGTTTCACCATTGGAAGTCTTATAGCCATGGAATTTCTTGCCATACCAGGAAGCAATCCCTTCAGCCACGTATCCATTGGCATTATCCATCACATAATAGGTTTTCCCCCAGACCTGATAGGGAGACTTGTTCCCGCCGCGACTTTTCGGCTCAACCCGAGGTGTCGGCTCGGCAACAGAATGGGGATTGAACGAAGAGTCCTCCGGCCCCCGATCCTGAGAGAGATGGTAGCGTGATGAGTTTCCTCCGCATCCGGACATCAGAAGGAGCAATGCGCCAGTCAAAATCCAAACCAGGGGCAAACGCGTATGACGCATGAGGTAATCGCTATAAACAATGAGGCCTCTATGTGCAGCACCAATGGCAGTCACGAACTCACCTCTGATTCTGCCGCTTTGGTTTCATGGCTCTTCATCGTCTCTGATTTCTGCCTGATTGCCTGACTGAGCTGATAAACCGCCATGGCATAGAGGTCACTATGGTTATATCGGGTGATCACATAGAAGTTATTAAGCGCCATCCAGTATTCATTACCATGCTGTCCTTGCAGCATGAGCAGACGTGCTTTGTCATCCCCCTGCGCAGAGGACGTAAAGGTAATACCTTTATCCTTCAGATCGCTGACGCGGCTATCCAGTTTCAGCGTTTTCACGACTTTCACTTTCCCTTCCACCTCATCTACGCCAGCTTTCACAACAACATCCTTACCTGCCTGCCAGCCGTGTTGGGACAGATAGTTGGCAACACTGCCGATAGCATCCGTCCGATTTTCCAACAGGTCAGCTTTTTCGTCGCCATCAAAGTCGATGGCATACCGCCGGTAACTACTGGAGATAAACTGACCGAAGCCCATTGCACCTGCGTAAGAACCGTACATGGAGAGAGGATCAAATTTCTGTTCTCTGGCCAGCAGCAGAAACTGCTCCAGTTCGCTACGGAAGAATTTGCTTCGTGGGGGATAATCAAAAGCCAGTGTGGAAAGGGCATCCACAACTCTGTAGCGACCTTTGTGTTTGCCGTATAGAGTTTCAACACCAATGACAGCAGTAATGACTTCTGCCGGTACACCAAACTTTTCTTCTGCGGCATGAAGTGCTTTCTGGTGAGCTTGAAGAAACTCCAGGCCACCGGCGATGCGGCTTTCGGTCAGAAATATTTCCCGGTATTCTTTCCAGGTCAGGACACGCTCTGCCGGACGACTGATTGCATCAATGATCTTCTGTTTCTTTTCTGCTTTTGCAAATAGAGTCGACAGCTCGGCTTTATCAAACTGGTGTTTTTCCACCATTTCATCAATAAACTGCCGGGCTTCTTCTCGCTGCTTGTACGTCACATCGTCGCTGGCCTGAACACCAGTATTCACGACAACTCCCAGAACAGCCGGGATCAACCACTTCACTCGTTTCATTTATCGTTTCTTTTTTTCAATATCAAATGCGGATAAGAGCAATGGAAATTGCTCATTCATCTTCTTTAACCCAACTCCATGGCCACCAATAAGAAAATCCAATGGTTCACTAGCCACCAACCCCATCGCTTTTGCTCCATATTAAAAGCTGCTAACTCCCTGAGCTGGAAAGGATCCATTACTTCCTAACGAGGCAACATCTTCCGGTGCGTCTGAATAGACATCAGAATCCCGAAGGAGACCATCAGGGTCAACACCGATGTTCCCCCATAGCTGACCAAAGGAAGCGGCACCCCAACAACCGGCAGAATCCCACTGACCATGCCCATATTCACAAATACATAGACGAAGAATGTCATAGTCAGGGAGCCTGCCAACAGGCGGGAAAAGGTATCCTGCCCTTTCATGGCAATATACAGACCTCGGTAAATAATCATGGCATAAAGCAATAAAAGTACAGATACGCCAATGAATCCAAATTCTTCAGCAAATACGGCGATAATAAAATCTGTATGGCTTTCAGGCAGGAAATCCAACTGGGACTGGGTACCGCCCAGCCATCCTTTGCCTTCCAGTCCGCCAGAGCCGATGGCTGTCTTTGACTGAATAATGTTCCAGCCCGCACCCAGTGGGTCTTGCTCCGGGTCCAGCATCGTCAATACCCGCTGCTTCTGGTATTCCTTCATGCCAAATAACCACATGATTGGAGCAAATGCCGCCACACAGCCGCAAAAGCCCAGAATCCAGCGCAATCCCAGCCCGGCAAAGACCAGGACAAATATTCCCGAAGCGGCAATCAATATAGAGGTCCCCAGATCCGGCTGAATAACAATCAGCGCAGCGGGGATGGCAACAATAATCAAGGTGCCAATGATATGCTTGAAACTGGGAGGTAGCGTGCGGTCTGCCAAATACCAGGACACCATCATGGGAACCGCGATTTTCATAAATTCCGAGGGTTGTATGCGGGCGCCGACACCGGGTATTTTCAACCAGCGCTGCGCTCCTTTGGCATCAGCCCCCGCCAGCAACACCGCCACCAGGCCTATCAAACCAAGCAAAAATACCCAGGGGGCCCAACGCCGCAACACAGCCGGATCAATCTGCGCCACGGTAATCATTAAAACCAGAGCGACAATAAAGTGGATTCCTTGCTTCTTCACATCCGCCAGACTCTGGCCGCTACCACTATATAAAACAAACAGACCGGAGCTGATAAGAATCAGCAACAGCACCAGCAGAGGCCAGTCAATATGAATCACATCAGACAATCCGGGCCGACGACTGAAGTGACTCTCAGCCCCTGGCAATTGCCGGATAAAATCACCCTGGGCCATCTAATAGCCCTCCTCTCTGATGCAGCGCTTTGTACTGAACCCGGTCACGTCTCTTATCACCTTTGACTTAATTTGCTGCCTGTAGTTGAGTTGAACCTACCAGATAGGCATCAAATACCTTTCTGGCAACCGGCGCAGCCGCACTGCTGCCCCCTCCACCGTTTTCCACGACAACGGCCAATGCGATTCGTGGATTATTGACCGGCGCAAAGCCGATATAAAGTCCATGGTCCCGGTATTCCTCTGCGATGGCATCGGCATCATACCTTTCTCCCTGCTTGATCCCGATCACCTGAGCAGTTCCGGTTTTGCCCGCCATACGATACTCTGCACCACGAGCACTACCACGGGCGGTGCCATGCCTCCCGTGCATCACTTCTTCCATGGCTTTGATAATGTAGTCCCAGTACCATTCCTGGTTGACTTTGACATCCTCTGGAGATGGTACATCAGTGACCTCCACCTCATTAATCGTCCTAATCAGCCGAGGAGCCACCCATTTGCCCCGGTTGGCAAGAACGGCAGCTCCAGTGGCGAGCTGTAACGGCGTTGTCAGCATGAAGCCCTGCCCAATGGACATATTAATGGAATCCCCCGGAAACCAGGGCAGTCCCTTCATACCACGTTTCCACTCTTTGGAGGGCAATATCCCCTCCCGGGCATTATCAATGTCATAGGCTGTGAGCTGGCCGAATCCGAATCGGTACATGTAATCAAACATGGGATCGACCCCCATCCGGTAGCCAAGGTCATAGAAATAAACGTCACAGGATTCAGCAATAGCCGCTTTCAGATCAACCCACCCGTGCCCCTGGCGTTTCCAGTCCCGATATTTCCGATCATCCCCTTTCAACTGGTAATAACCCGGATCCCATACCGTGGTTCCGGTATTGACCTTTTCGGTATCCAGCCCTGCCAGACCAATGAAAGGCTTGATCGTCGACCCCGGTGGATATTGTCCACGCAAGGCCCGGTTAAACAGTGGAATAGCCGGAGAGCTCTGCAGTGCCTGATAGCTTGCGGTATCGATTCCCGTCACAAACAGATTGGGATCAAAACTCGGCGTACTGACCAACGCCAGAATGCCGCCAGTGCTGGGATCAATGGCCACCACCGCACCTTTTCGCTCCCCCAACGCCTGCACTGCCACTTTTTGCAGCTCGGTATCTATATGCAGGGAGATGTCCGCACCGGGTGCAGGTGCCACTTTTTCGAGCACACGAAGGACCCGTCCTCTCACATCAGTCTCAACAGTCTGAAAGCCCGCCTTGCCATGGAGCAACTCTTCGTAGTGCCCTTCTACACCAAGCTTGCCGTAATACTGGGTACCACTATAGTTGGCAGGGTCTACATTCTTCAGCTCTTGTTCGCTGATGCGACCCACATATCCAAGCATATGGGCAAAGTCTTCCCCCTGCGGATAATAGCGGATCAATTCTGCTTCAACCTCTACACCAGAGAGTAGATGCCGATTAACGGCAATCCGGGCGATTTCATCCTCGGTCAGTCGGGTTTTCAGAGTGACAGACTCATAGGAGCGTCGCCGCTGATAGAGGCGCTTCTCAAAAGAGGCCAGATCTTCTGGAGTGATTTCTATAAGATCCGACAGAGAGGTTAGGGTTTCCTCCATGTCGGAAACCCGTTCTTTAACGATGGTGAGAGAAAATGTTGGCTGATTGTCTGCCAGCAGCACGCCATTTCGGTCATAAATCAGCCCCCGGGTCGGCGTGATAGGCTGCAACTGCATTCTGTTGCGATCAGACAAGGTGCTGAATACATCATGTTGCACCACCTGCAAGTAGTAATAACGCGCTGCCAACACGCAAATCATCATAAATACAACGAGGACAGCGGCAATAGTCCTGTTAACGAAGATTCGCTGTTCGCGATAGTGATCCTTGAATTCTCTAGAGGCCATGGACTCAGCTGGATATTAACCGTATCGGTATTGTTGCAACATTATGAGTAACCCGGCATGAATTGCCAGAAAAATTGGCCACAAGCTCTTACTTTCCGCCAGAGTCTAACTTAAATGGTAGCCAATTTTTCATCCGACTCATAATTAGGGTCTGTTAACCTTACCCGTGATCTTACTCGCGATGGTAAGGATGTCCCTGCAACACACTCCAGGCCCTGTATATCTGCTCGGTGAGAATGACCCTCACCAGCGGGTGAGGCAACGTCAGAGGGGATAGTGACCACTGTTGATCCGCTCGCTGACGGCAGGAATCACTCAGGCCGTCAGGCCCGCCAACCAGCAAAGCCACATCCTTTCCGGACATCCGCCAGCGGTCGAGCTGCCGGGACAGCTCCATCGTTGACCAGGGTTTCCCCTTAACCTCAAGGGCAACCACGTGATCAGAAGACGAAAGCTGTGCCAAAATGCTATCCCCTTCCGCAGCCTTGAGCTTTTCCGGATCAGCGTTTTTCTGACGTTTGGCCAGAGGAATCTCCTGGATTGAGAGCGGCATATCTCTGGGCATCCTTTTCAGATACTCACTGCTGCCGTCCTCGACCCAGCGGGGCATTTTACTGCCCACAGCCATGATACGAATACGCATGGCTGCGAGTTAGTGCATCTGGCTGGTCAGATTTTCCTCAACGGGAGCATCCCGCCAGAAGCGTTCCAGGTCATAAAATTCCCGGGCTGCCGGCAACATGACATGCACCACAATATCGCCCAGATCCACCAGAATCCAATCCGAAGCAGCACCGCCTTCAGATCCGAAAGGACGGACACCATTGGCCTTGACTTCGGTAACCAGGTTATCGGCAATAGACTTAACATGTCGGTTGGAAGTACCACTGGCAATAATCATATAGTCAGTGACGCTGGTTCGGTCTTTTACATCAAGAACCGAAATATCTTTCGCTTTGAGATCTTCCAAAGCTTTAATGACGATATCTTTCAGAGTATCAGTCTCCATAATGCCTCATAGAGGGTTTGGTTGAGTTGACAGACAACTGATCAAGCATCAGTGCTGCCGTATAGATGGTGTGAACGGATATAGTCCAACACCAAATCTGGGATTAAAAACCGGGGGGATTGGCCCGCTTTCAACAGAGTGCGGACCTGAGTGCTGGATATGTCCAGCTGGGTAAGCGCACATTCGGCTATGCGCCCACTGGGTAATTCGGTAAGTTCATTCAGGCTGGTTGCGTTGTGCCTTAGTAAAAATTCGCTCAATTCACCCTGTCCAATATTTGACCAATTCGGCCTATTAATAACCATTATATGGGCTAGCCGAATAATTTCCACCCATCGATGCCATTTTGGCAGAGATAGAAATGCATCTCCTCCCATGACAAATATAATCGGCCGGTCCGGACCTTCCTTTGCCCGTAGTTCTTCAAGAGTATCAACCGTGTAGGTCGCCCCAGTACGCTTGACTTCCATATCGCTGACAACCAGACGAGATTCTCCGGAAACAGCCAGCTTGAGCATTTCCAGGCGATGAAGAGCAGAGGCGTGCGGCGCAGCACGATGCCGCGGATCGCCGCTAGGCATTAAATGCACAACCGTATCGTTCCCCAGCAATTGCTGAATTTCCAGGGCAGTACGGAGATGCGCATGATGAACCGGATCAAAGGTGCCGCCAAGCACCACCAAAGGAGATGGCACTAGCGGTTCGCCTTATTGAAGGATGTGAAACTCATATTGTGGAAACAAACCTACTGACGGATATGCCCTTCACCGTATACAACATACTTCTGAGAGGTCAGCCCTTCCAGCCCAACCGGGCCCCGGGCATGGATTTTATCGGTTGAAATTCCCACTTCAGCTCCCAGTCCATATTCGAATCCATCAGCGAAACGGGTCGATGCATTCACCATCACAGAACTTGAATCCACTTCAGCCACAAACTGGCGGCTTCTGGTGTAATTCTCCGTGACTATCGCATCGGTGTGCTGTGAGCTGTAGGTATTGATGTGATCGATGGCAGCATTCACATCATCGACAACACGAATCGCCAGAATAGGAGCAAGATATTCCGTTTGCCAGTCTTCTTCAGTCGCAGGTAACGCATCACTCAGAATTTCCCGGGTCCGCTCGCATCCACGTAATTCGACGCCTTTATCTCGATACTGTTCGGCCAGTAAAGGCAAAACCGTCTGAGCGATAGGCGCATCCACCAACAGTGTCTCCATCGTATTGCAGGTGCCATAACGATGGGTTTTGGCATTCAGGGCAATATTGACGGCCTTATCCAGATTCGCATCCCGGTCGATGTAAACATGACAGATACCATCCAGGTGCTTGATCACCGGCACTTTGGCTTCACGACTGATGCGTTCAATCAGCCCTTTACCACCACGGGGAACAATAACATCCACAAACTCAGGCATGGCAATCAGGTGTCCAACCGCTGCCCGGTCCGTGGTCTTAATCACTTGCACTACGGTTTCAGGCAGACCCGCAGTGCTCAACCCATTGGCAATGCAAGCAGCAACGGCCTGATTAGAGTGTATGGCTTCACTGCCTCCACGCAAAATAGTGGCGTTACCGGATTTCAGGCATAGACTGGCGGCTTCCACCGTGACATTGGGGCGACTCTCATAAATAATTCCCACAACTCCAAGTGGCACACGCATCTTGCCCACCTGGATACCACTGGGGCGGTAGTTCAAACCGGTCACCTCACCTACCGGATCCGGCAGGGCAGAAACCTGTTTCAGGCCTTCAATCATGGTATCGATACGTGCCGGCGTCAGTTCAAGGCGATCCAGCAGAGCCGGTTCCAGGCCATTAGCCCGACCTGCTTCTAGGTCTTTCTGATTTTCCGCCATCAGGACGTCCCGATTTGCCTCGATCTCATCGGCTATGGCCAGGAGAGCAGCGTTTTTGGCGCCTGTGGATGCTTTGGCAATTTGTCGTGATGCAGCACGGGCCTGTTGCCCGACTTCGCACATATACGCATCGATATCCATTAATTCAAAGCCCTCTGCTTTGCTTCAGTGTTTCGTAATTTGCTATAAACGGCATATTATACGTTAACTGGGCCATGCCCAGAAACGTTTGATTGGGATTCAAGGAGTTTCGCATCCCGAGCCACGAATAACAACTACACCTCAAGAGACCTGGATGACACCCGTCGAGCTAAATAATCAACTTCGCAGTAAAGCCTACTCCCTGGCGTCGGTCGTCGCGGCCATTCTCGCCCTTGGATCAATGTTCAGCGGTGAGTGGTTAATGCTTGGGTTTGCCGTAATCTTTGCCATTCTACTCACTGCCAACTGGCGATTGAACGCCCGCAACAGCGAGAAGCCAGCGCCTATGTGGCTGTCTCATGTTATTGTCGGTTTTTTAATTGTGACGACACTTGCCAGTTTGACAAAGTATCAACATACCACCGAACAGTGGTGTTATATCCTGCCATTGATCGCTTTCTTGATATATCGGATCCAGATCGCCACATTTCTGACAGCAGGCTATTCTATTGCTCTCGCTGTTGCTCTTATCGGTTACTACCAAGGGCCGGAAAAAGTACAGATTTTTTTCATCTATCTGCTGAGTCTTGCCATGACCCTGGCTTTTGTCTATCTCCGGGAAATCAAGGAACAGCAATTGCGCCCCTTACGCCGCACCGACAATCTGACCCTGGCCTGCACCCGAGAGTATCTGATTCAGGATCTGGACAAGGAAGTATTGAGAAGTGAGCGCGAAGGCACAGACCTGTCAGTACTGGCGTTGAGTCTTGACACCGCGGCAACCGACCTGGCGAGCCAGGAAGAACGGGACCATCTGCTGCATCGTCTCGGCGGACTTCTGCATGAAAACCTACGACTTTTTGACAGTTATTATCGATACGAAACTGTCGACTTTATTATCGTACTCCCCCATACCGGTTCGAAAGAGGCCAATAAAAAGGCCGCCCAGTTAAGACTGAAGACCCGCCAGGAACTGAGCTCCCGCGAACATACAGTGTCCATCAGTATTGGCGTATCAACCCTGAACGTGGGAGATACTGCGGAAACACTGATCGCCAATGCAAAAAAAGCGTTGACTGTTGCCAGATCCAAAGGGAATAACCACACCGTTGCCTATCTCGATATAGCAACCACTGAGGAGACGAACCTTGCTGGCTGAATCTTATTTGCGTACCCGTGCACGTATTGCTCTTTACGTTACCTGTGCATTTTTACTGTTGTTTATGGCCGTACAAAACGTTCGTTACGGGCTCTACGATCTGTTCTACATGAGTATACTACTGGCCCCGATCATGCTGATTGGCGCCGTGTACGCATGGAGCCGGCGCAGTGATCTTGGAGCCCATCGGGGACACCTCTGCGTACTGGCTTTTATGCTGGTGGTCATCGTCATTCAGCTCGGATTGGGAGAAACCGCGATCAGTCACTGGCTTTATGGCCTGGGACTTTTCAGCTTTTTACTCCTGCCATTGAAAAAAGCCTTCGTCTTCAATATTGCCACCCTTGTCTGCAGCAGCCTGGCGCTGTCTCTGAACGAGAGTTTTTACACCACCCTGAGATTCGCAACCAGTTACTCTCTATTGGTCGGCCTGGCGGGCATGTACGCCTATCTCTACCACCATAAATCCCGATTTCTGGTAGAAGTCTCCATCAAAGATCCCACAACCGGAGCCTACAATCTCAAACACCTGGACTTCACACTGAAGCAGGAGATATCACGTTCGGAATCAACTGCGCACCCATTGTCCATCATCCTCCTGGAAATTGACTTCTTTGATCAGCAGTTGGAAGTGCACGGCCCGAACTTTGCCAATGAACTCCTGGCGGCCTTTGGACAACGCCTGCTACAGGCAACTCGCGCCGGTGACAGTATCTACCACGCTGAAAGAGGGCGTTTCTACATTCTTTTACCCGTCACTCCGGAAGAAGGCCTCCTGGTGATCGCTGAACGCCTACGCCGTAGTGTTGAAGAACAGACTTGGCCGGTCGTGGACAAGCTGAATATTTCCGTTGGTTGTCTGACCCGGTCAGCAGGCGAAGTCGACGATAAACTCCTCCTGGAAAGAGCTCAGGGAGCCCTGAAACAAGCCCAGAAATCCGGACGCAACAAAGTCATACTCAGCAAGAGATAACGGGGCTTCTCAAACCTCTGTGTGCTACTTAGAATAAAGCGACAACGATGACTACGCCGGGTACAACATTACCGGCAGCATGATTGGAGATACAAACAAAGGTATGGATTTCGGGGGCTGGATTAACCAGAGCATCGCCTGGGTCGGCCAGTACCCTGAACTGCTGGCAATAACCATCTTCCTGGCTTCTTTCTTTGAGTCTCTGGTCATTATCGGTGTTTTTATTCCGGGCGTTGTATTGCTGTTTGCTCTTGCAGCCCTCGCAGGCGGTGGTGCACTAAGCTTGGAAATCACGTTGATTTCGGCATTTTTCGGTGCGGTGGCAGGTGACGGTATCAGTTTTTATATCGGCCGAAACTTCAGCGATCGAACCCGGTCGATATGGCCGTTATCCCGCTACCCAGACCTGATTACACAGTCTGAGCGTTTCTTTCACCGACACGGCGGCAAAAGTGTCGTCATCGGGAGATTTGTAGGCCCCTTAAGATGCTTTTTGCCGCTGGCGGTCGGAGCATTAGGAATGCCTCCGGCAAGGTTCTTCACCTTTAATGTCGCTTCCGCCCTGGCATGGGCACCCTGGTATATACTGCCAGGATTCCTGGTGGGGTCAGCCATTGATATTGAAACTCCCTTGCCCAATCATTTTTACCCCGTTCTGGGCACGCTGCTTCTGATCATCGTACTGACGGCCGGTTTATTTACTCAATTACAGTGGCACCTTCGCCCCACAGGTCCATTCTATCAATGGATTGGCAACAGATTTGACCAATCAAGATTTGCCCACCGAATTTGGGATAACGCATACAGCGTCCGCCAAGGGGAAAGAGAGTACCCTATCAGCTCTGCGCTCTTGTTTACGGGGGGGCTGCTTGGCTTCTTATTTTTCACTTTGCTGACACTGAATCTGCCCGCCATTCAACACCTTGATCAGACGGTTACTGAGGTACTGAACGCCATCCAGATTCCAGCTCTGGATATCGTATTTGTCGGCCTGACTCTGTTGGGAGATCCAGCGTTTTTATATCTGGTTTTCGGCTGGTTTGTCCTGCTTTTGCTGCTCCGAAAGCATATAGCGCTGGCTCTTTTCTGCATTGCAGGAGGACTGGCAACTCACGCATTGACCAAAATATTGAAAGCCTTCCTGGCCATCAGTCGTCCTGATAGTCCAGGTATACCGGATTCATTCGCCTACCCCAGCGGACATACCAGTGGCGCTATACTCGCTTACGGACTGATAACAGCATTCATTGCCCGGGAAAACATGCCTCACCACCGCTGGCATATCTATATCCTCGGCGGAATCTGGGTTTTACTGATCGCCAGCAGTCGGCTTTATCTGCAGGTCCACTGGCTTAGCGATATTATCGGCGGCACCTTACTTGGGCTGATGCTGTGTGGATTGGTCAGGACACTGCAAAGCCCCTACGACCGCATGCCCATATGGCATAACAGATGGCTGGTAACTTTTGGCTTTGGGGCGGCGATACTGGCAGCAGGTTATCTGTTTACGTTTTTGCCAGACGCGATGTCGAACTTTCAGCGGATGCCAACATAGGCCACAGAGAACAGCCATGCTGTTGGGCAAGTAAACTTATTAGCACTATTCAGCCAGTACGTGAATCAGGTACCTGATCTGTTCAAGCCGATACACGGGGTTGTCCAATGTCAGTAGGTACTGCTTATCCTGTAACTCCAACGGTAAAAGCTCAGTTAGACGCCACCCCACCTCTCTGGCATCAGTGTAATTCACATTCATTCCCAACAATTTGACGACCGGGTGACGAAGCAGCTCTTCCAGCAACTCTGCAAG
Source organism: Hahella ganghwensis DSM 17046 (assembly GCF_000376785.1). Lineage (GTDB taxonomy): Bacteria > Pseudomonadota > Gammaproteobacteria > Pseudomonadales > Oleiphilaceae > Hahella > Hahella ganghwensis. Next base: position 82,459 of record NZ_AQXX01000133.1, on the reverse strand, counting down.
CTCAAAAAAGCTGTCGGGAATACTCCGTTCTTCCTCTACCGGCACAGGGAGTAAATCCCCCACATAAAGCCCGTCTTCCTGCTGACTGACATGATGGATAGCGACTTTGCTGATTCCCTCAACGGTGATTCCCAGCAAACCATTAGGTAACTGCTGGAAGTCAACGACCTTTGCGTAGGTTCCCATGTCAAACATGCTGACATCCTGCCCGGCCTCCTGTCCTTCTTTGATCAGCACCACAACAAACCCAGCCTCTTCCTTCAGGCAGGTCGAAATCATATGCAAGTAGCGTTGTTCAAATATCTGCAGCGGAAGCCGCCCTTTGGGACACAACACAGTTTTCAAGGGAAACAGAGGAACATGCTGATACGAATTGGACAGCTCCATGGTCTGGTCCTTATGCTAGACGACATTCCAGACATTTACCCGACAGCGGGTAAAAATCCTTTATACTTTGTCGCGGCTTCTGCACGTCGACAAAAGACTATTCTGATATTAGTCACTGCTTGTTAAGGAAAGCAAATGTGTTACGCCTTCAGTTCATCTCTGGCTGGCGTTGGATTATTAACCGCAAGCTGACCAGAAACGCCTAAGCGGCGTATGTCAGCGTAGACAGAAAATCTGGACGAATTTTCATGCCCAACCAAGACAATATCAGCCACATTTTCGGATTGGCCGGCGTAGACAACCGAGAAAATGCAAAGGCAAAACGTTGGGCCGGTTATCTGGAATGGCCAATGATTCTATTGGCGCTCTGGATTATCGTTTCCTGGTACCTGGAGGCCGGACACCACCTGACTGAGGCCGTTATCGGTGTGACGGACTGGATCGTGTGGCTGTTCTTCCTGGCAGAAACGCTGATCCTCACCACTCTTGTCGACAAGAAGATGACCTATCTCAAACGTAACTGGATCAACCTCGTCATTATCTTTTTCGGCTTTCCTCTGATCTGGTGGTACTTCCCATTTACCGGTGCTCTAAGAACCCTGCGAATCCTGGCAATGCTGGGCCTGTTCCTACAGATTTCAAAGACCACCCGTAAACTACTGTCACGTCACAATCTGGGCACGACCCTGGCTCTGGGGTTTGTCATAATCATCATGGCTGGATTTATCATCGCGGGCATAGAACCAGGTATTTCTAACCCGATGGATGGCATCTGGTGGGCACTGGTGACAATGACAACAGTGGGCTATGGCGATATCGTGCCGGAAAGCACGGCTGGCAGGCTATTCGCCTCTGTGCTGATTGTCATGGGACTGGGAATGATTTCCGCCCTGACCGCCAGCTTTGCCGCCTTTTTCCTCAGCGAAGATGAAAGCCAACTGCGCCGAAAGGAAAACGAGATACTGCGTAAAGTTAATCGACTGGAATCAGAACTGGCAGAAATGCGCGCATTACTTGAGAGTTTGGCGGGTTCCGACTCAAAGTCGACATCAAATACCAGCACCACCTCCAAGAAAAGCAAGGACTGAAGCAAGCTTTACCCCACCCACTATGATATCTGGTCAGGCGGCGAGACTTTCACTAGCGCAACACCGCCTGCATCCCTTCAATCTCTTCCTTGGCCATCTGCATCACCTGAAGGCTTCTCTGGGGAGATAATTCACCGAGAGCCAATTTATGAAAGGCCGGTATATGTTCCATCTGCGGTATTGAAGCGTGCTCAGGCTTGCCAATAAAAGCATGTACCTGGGCCACGATGACAATATCGGCATAACTCGCGGTCTCCTTACCGGAATCATAGGAATAATTTTCAGCTTCGCGCGCAGCCTCGACAAACACTGACGGAAAACTCCAGTTCTCCAACAGAGCGCAGCCGATTTCACCTCGCACCTCTGGGATGATGGCATCCAGCATGTCCTGATGGGACCTGAGAACCGGATGCTCCTCGGCATACCGAATCACCGGCACCACGCCTATATCATGCAGGATTCCAGCAAGCATGGCCTGTTCGGGTTTCAAGCCAGGCGTCATGCGCGCAAGTACAAAGGCAATACTGCCGACTTCCATGGAGTGTTGCCACAATGCCGACATTTTCTTCTGCAGGAGTTCGTACTTACTCTTGAACAGTTCCCGCAGTGTAAAAATCGTAATCAGTTGCCGCGTAGCATCCAATCCCAGCCGCACTACGGCATCTTCGCAGCTCTCAATTTCCTTGAACCCACGGTACAGCGGGCTGTTGGCAGCATGGATCAGTTTCGCGGTAATGGATGGATCCCGCATGATAGCTTTTGCTACATCCACAATATTGCAGTCATTCTGCTCAGTCATCGTACGAATGCGCATGGCCAGATCAGGCAGGCTTGGCAGACTGAGCCTGTGGGCATTCAGATCCTGATAAAAGGATGAAACGATCGCATAGGCTGGATTGTCAGCGTGTTCCGACGCTGATTCTGCTTCCCCCATGGAAAACTCTTGAGGCGCATTTTTCAGCATTTGAGTCAGCGTTGGCTGATCAACAATCAGCATGGTTGACGCCTTCAACGCCGTCACTTTGTACTGGCGGGGCTGCAGATGTGCGATCGGCTGTCTGGACCTGTCAGAGCCGGCAACAACCTGAACACTGCGTCCATCTTTGGCCTCAAGCTTTACTTCACCTTCGAGCAGATAATAATCAGAGCTGTCCTGACTGCCATGCTCGAGTATCACCTGACCTTTTCGGTACTCACGGCAGTCAGCTCGGGAGGCCAGTACCACGAGCTGCTCATCTGCCAGTTTTTCCAGGAGATTAAAATGTTTAAGCGCGTCCAGATTATGTTTGATGTCGTCCATCAGGATTCCGTCTCTCTCGTTTATTGTCGAATCCGGTCTATGCTAAGGTCTTACCGGTGCAACTCATTACATTGTTTATAGCAAAGATTTTACTCTTGCGTCCGCCAGACAATCTGGTACACCAACAAACATTTTTCAGTGACACCACTCAAAGCTTCACAGCAGCACTGACAAACACCACTGAAGTCGGCCTAAACCGTTTCTGGGACGCAACTTCCAGAGCGCTTCCATGAAAAATAACTTACTATGTCTAATCAGCGAATGCCACCTCAGTAAAAAAACAGAAATTCAACCAGACACTCAGCAGCCCCAAGCTTAGCCCTTTTGAGCCAGATAGCGCCGCTTCAAAGCATTTATAGGCCAATCTATTAATGCTATTCTTTCACGTCTGGTCTCATTAAAAATCAGGATGTACGGAGCACGACATGCCGACCTATCGTTCAGCGACAACTACACAAGGCCGCAATATGGCCGGAGCCCGAGCTTTATGGCGGGCCACCGGGATGAAATCCGAGGATTTTGACAAGCCCATTATTGCTGTCGCCAATTCCTTCACCCAATTTGTACCTGGTCACGTACACCTGAAAGACCTTGGGCAACTGGTTTGCCGGGAAATTGAGGCGGCGGGAGCCGTCGCCAAAGAGTTCAATACCATTGCCGTAGACGACGGTATTGCCATGGGCCATGACGGCATGCTTTACAGCCTACCGTCTCGAGAAATCATTGCTGATTCCGTCGAATATATGGCCAACGCTCACTGTGCAGATGCCCTGGTATGCATCTCCAACTGTGACAAGATTACGCCAGGGATGTTGATGGCCGCCCTGAGATTGAATATCCCTACCATCTTCGTTTCCGGGGGACCAATGGAAGCCGGCAAGACCAAGCTGGCAGAACATAAGCTCGACCTGGTGGATGCCATGGTCATTGCCGCCGATTCCAACGCCTCTGACGAGCTGGCGGAAGAGTATGAGCGATCAGCCTGCCCGACCTGCGGCTCATGCTCCGGCATGTTCACGGCCAACTCCATGAACTGCCTGACCGAAGCCATCGGGCTTTCACTGCCTGGCAACGGCACAATGCTGGCAACTCATGCGGACCGCGAAGAGCTGTTTCTGGAGGCTGCGCGCCGCATTGTCGGGATCACACGTCAATACTATGAAGAAAATGACGAATCGGTATTGCCCCGCTCAATCGCCAGCTTTAAGTCTTTTGAGAATGCGATGACCATGGATATCGCCATGGGTGGTTCCACTAACACTATCCTGCACCTGCTGGCTGCAGCCCAGGAAGCTGAAGTGGATTTCAGCATGACCCATATCGACCAACTGTCCCGTAAAGTCGGCCAGTTCTGCAAAGTCGCTCCGAACACGCCTCTATACCATATTGAGGACGTTCACAGAGCCGGTGGCATTATGGGCATTCTGGGGGAACTGGAACGCGCAGGACTGATCCATACGGATGTTCCCACAGTTCACAGCAAAACGCTTCTGGATGCGATCAACCAGTGGGATATCGTGCGTACAGAAGACGAAAAAGTCCGCACTTTCTATAAAGCTGGCCCCGCCGGCATCCCGACCCAAACCGCTTTCAGTCAGTCGACTCGCTGGCCAGCACTGGACCTTGACCGGGAAAATGGCTGTATCCGCAATGACGAGCACGCTTACAGCAAGGAAGGTGGGCTGGCCGTCCTTTACGGCAATATCGCCGAAGACGGCTGTATCGTAAAAACCGCCGGTGTGGACGACAGCATCCTGGTTTTCAAGGGAAGTGCCAAAATCTTCGAAAGCCAGGACGATGCCGTTAAAGGTATCCTGGGGGACGAAGTGAAAGAAGGAGATGTGGTCATCATCCGCTATGAGGGTCCCAAAGGCGGCCCAGGTATGCAGGAAATGCTCTACCCTACCAGCTATCTCAAATCCAAAGGATTGGGTAAAGCCTGTGCACTCCTGACAGATGGCCGTTTCTCCGGCGGCACCTCAGGCCTGTCTATTGGGCATTGCTCGCCAGAAGCGGCAGCTGGCGGCGCCATTGGCTTAATAGAGGAAGGGGATACAATCTTGATCGACATTCCCAACCGCTCTATTAACGTAGAGTTAAGTGCCGAGGAACTGGAACAGCGCCGGAACGCGATGAACGCAAAAGGCGATAGTGCCTGGAAGCCTGCCAAACAGCGCCCGCGCAAAGTCACCACCGCACTGAAAGCCTACGCACTGCTGGCCACTTCTGCCGACAAAGGTGCTGTCAGAGATAAATCTCTGCTCTAATCGTTAAACTCCTGTCCCGGAAATTCCGGGACAGGACTACATCCCTGTGACTACTTCTGCGATTCCAGCAAAGCCTTGGCCTCGGCATAGTCAGCATAGGAGTCTCCTGCTGCCACGGCAGCTTCAAGCTCAACCAATGCTTCTCTGGAACGATCCAGCTTCAATAATGTGTAGCCTAGGTGATACCTGATTTCACCACTGCTTGCGTCAACGCTGTAGGCATTCCGCAGATAGGGCAAGGCTTCCTTGTATTTTTCCTGACGAGCCAGAATCCAGCCTACTGTATCCAGCAAAGCCGGATTTTTGGCATCTTGATCAAGCCCTTTAAGTGCCATATCCAGGGCCTTGGCCAAATCAGAGTCCGCATAAATATTAGCCAGGTTGTTCAGTATCGCCGGATCATTCTCCAAACCAGGAACAGCCCTCAGCTTTTCGTAATGCTTCCGGGCTTCTTCCAACATCCCGCGGTTAAGGTAACTATCTGCCAGCAGCTTCCTCATCCAGGGCAAAGCGCCGTCTGAATTGACTTTGCTTTCCATCATGGAAGCAAACTGCTCTTCTCCCACATTACTGAGGGTCAGTTGATATAGGTTGAACAGAATCGGCGGGCTGTCAGGCGAACTTTTCAAAGCCTCATAATAAGCAGCTCTGGCACTTTCAAGACTTCCACGTGCCTGAGCCAGATCGCCTTTCAGCACAATCACCTCTGTCTGTCGGCCGAACTGGCTCTCCATCCTGTCTGCCATTTCCTCAGCCTTATCCAGTTGACCAATTGAAAAGTGTAGACGGGAGAGTCCCAGTTGCATTTCCAGAGACTTTGGAGCCAGTTGCACAGCTTTTTCCATACTCTCAAGTGCCGCATCAGGTTGTCCTGCAGACATCTGTAGCCTGGCAAGGTATCCAAGATTATCCGCATCTTCGCTCCAGATACTTTGAAGAATCTTGAAATAGCGTTCTGTTTCACTCTGCCGTCCCAATCTGGTCAGAACATTGACCAACTCCACCAGATAGGATGTATTCAACCTGTCCAGCTTATTGAGTTGTCGGACAGTCTCCAGCGCCTCCACCCAATTTTGCTGCTGCTTATAGATCGCCAGTTTGGTTTCCAGCGCTTGTGGATTGGCAGCGTTATAGACCAGAACTTTATTGGCGCGACTGAGAGCATTTTCCAGCTTTCCTTCCTGCATTTCGATACGCGCCAGCAGCAGATAGGAAGGTGTGTGCTGATCATTTATCTCAAGAATACTGCTGAGGAGCTTCTGGGCCTCTTCAGTCTGCCCTTTGGACTTCAAAGCAATAGCTTTGTTAAACAAAGCATTCAGATCTGCGCTGTCTTTTGCCAGCACCTTTTCAATGAAAGTCATTGCAGTATCCACCTGCTCTGACCTGAGATAAACCGCGGCAATGTAATTCAGAACATCAATCCGCTCAGCCTGTCTCTCGACAAAATCGTCTGCAATGGCTCTGGCTTCATCAAGTCGGTTCAACTGCATCAGCAATTCACCGCGAAGCAATGCAAAAGAGAGTGGCTCAGCCTCTTTGAACGTCACCGAATTGAGCAAATCCAGCGCCTGTTGAGGGCGTTTGCGCCCCTTCTCTATCAACGCTTTCAGATAGATGATAAAAGAGCTGTTAGGATATCTGGCTTCCAATGTGTCCAGCAGTTGGTCTGCCGACAGCATTTTCCCTTCATTGATATAAAGCTGCACTAGACGGAACTGAAGACCTGCATCAGCCACAATGTCATGACGTCTGCTCTCCAGTAGCTCTCTTGCTTTACGGGCATTACCGCTTTTCACATAAACTTCTGTCAGCATGCGCAATGCGGCCAGATTCGAAGGCTCACGGGATAAATACAGTTCAAGCTGCTTCTTGGCTTTTTCCAGATTTCCCTGAATGAATTCCGAAGCTCCCTGAATAAACAGAAGCGACGCATCCTGAGCCAGTTCAGGATCATCCAGTAAAGACAATTGCGCCGTCAGATCCGCCAGAGATTGTTGGGCGACATCATAGTCATTGTCTTCAATTAACAGCCAGGCATTGATTAATGTAGCGGCCGGATCGTTTGGCGACTGAGTCAGTATCAGGTTGATGTAGCGTTTGACTTCCTCACGATTGTTCATTTTGAGGTAAATCGACACCAGACTGCGAAGAATCCTGGGATCATCATTATCCTGGTCAAATGCCGCCAGATAACTATCCAATGCGGCTTCAAGGTTACCCTGACGTGCGGCCAGGTCGCCGCTCAGCACCAGTGTTTTTTCATTATCGCTGTCAATATCGAGGGACTGCTTGATCATCAGGTCAGCTTTGTCGAGCCAACCAATCTTCAAATAAAGTGTAGCGAGGGTATTCATACCGCGAATACTGTTCGGCAGTATTTTAAGCGCCTGCTCAAATTGCATTTGGGCCAGCGTTTCATCTTCCTTGATCAGGTATGCTTGCCCCTTCAACAGAGCCAACTCAAACTGATTAGGCTTTGTTAACCGGGAGTTGAATTTCTCCAGATTCAGCACATCATCAGCTTTCTCCTGCAATACCAGAGCACTCCCGAGCATCGGCAACAGGAGATTTATATCAGCCCCAAGCCCAAGTGCATCATTCAACTCCAATTCAGCAGCCTCCATGTTCCCCGCGTCCAGGTATACCTTGCTCAAAAGTATTTTCGATGGCAGGTGATCGGGATTTTTCTGCAGGGCATTCTTGAGATAGATAAAAGCTTCATTGGATTTTTTTTCATTGAAGGCTTTTGTTGCCAGCTCATAGTTATCGACAACTTCATCAGCGACAACAGCATGTGAAAATAAAACCAACAGGAGTGTAAACGTAACTGACAGGGTATTTAGGTGCTGCATAATGAATATTGAAGTCCAGGCGAGAAAATAAGAATTCAACAGATTAAGTCAAACTGGTATTTGTAAACCAATTTCACTCATCAGGCCAACAAAAAAGGCGAAACAACGTTTCGCCTTTTATAGGTCAACCAAAGCAATGATTACGCTTTGGCTTTTTTCCGTCTGGCTACCAAACCAGCAAAACCGGCGGCAAGTATTGCCAAGGCTCCAGGCTCTGGTACTGTGGTTGGAGGGGTATGCGTGGAACCGGTCACAGCCGCCAACTTCATACCATCTCTATAACCTGCACCAGGTCCGTTGTGAGAGTCACCACCAGTAAATATCGGATTGTAGGCACCGATCAGCCAGTATTTGGAGGTCAGATCAGTGTCAACAGCTTGATAGCTATAGTCGCTAACGTTGCCGTAATGGGCAACAGTCGACCAACCATCATTAAAGACGCTCGACCAAGTGTCGCTGGATGCGAAACTGAAATCACCAGCCCCAGTAAAGGCAGCTATTGTCACATCAGCCTGGCCACCACTGTATTGTTCAGTTGCCCATCCGATTGAGAAGCCTTCCAAGTTGATCGCATCCTCAAACGACAGCAACACCATGTCATAGTCATCGCCGTAGTTATCAATTGAGTGCGAAGGAACTGAATTGTCCTCATCACGGTTTTGCAACATTAGTCCATAGCTGCTGCTATAGCTCAACTTTCCGTTCTGGATGTTGGAATCCCCGGAACCACCGGTATCAGACCAACCAGACAATTGCAGGCTGTTTCCATCTGCTCCGTTAACGGTCATCACATTACCGTTATAGGAATGGTTGAGTGTACCGCTATTCAAATTCCAGGTTTGGGTTGCTGCCATGGCAGGAATTGCCACGAGTGAACCCGCCACCATCAATAGCTTGCTAAAGGTTTTCATAATTTAAGTCTCCCGCTTAACAGCCTAGATTAAGCAAGAATCTAGCCAGACTTTTAATTTTTGATAAAAAATAGAGCAGAACGTTAAAGACTTCAAATTAAGCCGAGATATTCATGTAAAAAAAATGACATCAAAATGCCAATTCGGCTTCAATTTTTTGACAGAACTGATCAGTGACGCTCGAACACAATGAAATCGTGGTCGAACTGATTTTTGTCATCTGCTGTATGGCTTTCCCGGCTAACTTCCCGCCACTCCGAGGAAAGCTCCGGAAAATAGGCATCGCCTTCTGGCTCCGCTTTCACTTCAGTCAAATAAACGGTTGAGGCGTACTCCATTCCCTGACGGTATAACTCAGCTCCCCCAATTAACATAACCTCTTCTGCCTCGCCGACTTTTTCAAGTGCCTGCTGTAACGAATGCACAGCAATGACACCCTCTTCCCGCCAATCCGGGTTACGGGTCACGACGATATTGCTTCTTCCAGGTAATGGTCTGCCAATGGAGTCATAGGTTTTACGCCCCATCACAATCGGCTTACCCATGGTAATGCGCTTAAAGTATTGAAGGTCATTGGGTAGCCGCCAGGGTAATTGGTTATTTACTCCAATCACGCCATTACGGGCCCGTGCCACAATCAGGGAAAGTTTGGGTAAAACCATCGACTTGGATAGGGTCATCAGATATTTATCTCCGGCTTATACTGCTACTGGCGCCTTGATATGAGGGTGCGGATCATATCCGGTGATTTCAAAATCCTCATACTGGTAATCAAACAAAGTTTCGGGCCTCCGCTTGATTTTCAGACGAGGCAACTCTCTGGTCTCCCTGGACAGTTGTTCGTCGGCCTGCTCCAAGTGATTCTGGTACAAATGCACATCGCCACCGGTCCACACAAAATCACCAACTTCCAGATCACATTGCTGTGCAAACATATGGGTCAACAGGGCATAGCTGGCAATATTGAACGGCACCCCCAGAAAAATATCCGCACTTCTCTGGTACAACTGACAAGACAGACGACCATCCGCCACATAGAATTGGAACATGGCATGACAAGGAGGGAGCGCCATCTGATCCACAAAGGCAGGGTTATAGGCAACCACCAGATGACGCCTGGAATCCGGATTGTTTCTAATCTGCTGCAGCACGTTCGTGATCTGATCCACATGCCCACCATCCGGGGCAGGCCAGCTACGCCACTGGTAGCCGTATACCGGTCCGAGATCACCCTCGCCGTCAGCCCATTCATCCCATATCGAGACCCCGTTCTCCTGCAGATAACGAACATTGGTATCCCCGTTCAGAAACCACAGCAACTCATACACAATAGACCGAATGTGCAGCTTTTTAGTGGTCAACAAAGGAAAGCCTTTTTGCAGATCAAAGCGCATCTGATAACCAAATGTACTTAGCGTACCGGTACCGGTGCGATCAGTTTTGACGTTTCCGTGATTTCGGACAAACCTCATCATGTCGAGGTATTGCTGCATACTGCTTACCTTTTTACCTAAATGACCTTTAACGATTCAGACTTTGACTGGATATTTTCTCTTTAGCTTTTACTGGCTTTAGCCGTCGACTGCACCTGCTCGCCCTGGTGAAACTTCCACCCCCAGCCGATGAACAGCAGACCAATGATGACCATTGGCATGGACAGAAGCTGTCCCTCGGTCAGCCATCCCCATGCGAGGTATCCGATGTGAGCATCAGGCTCGCGGACAAACTCGACCAGAATCCGGAAAATACCGTAACAAAGCAAAAACAACCCGGACACCATCATGCGTGGCCGGGGCTTCCGGGAGAAAAACCATAGAATACAGAACAGCGCGACGCCTTCCAGCGCAAACTGGTATAGCTGGGAAGGATGCCTGGCTGCAGCCAGAGGATCTCGAGGAAATATCATTGCCCAGGGCACATCAGTGACTTTTCCCCATAGTTCACCGCCGATGAAATTCCCCAACCGGCCGGTTCCAAGACCAATGGGGACCAATGGAGCAACGAAATCTGCAATCTGAAAAAACTTCAACCCAAGTGAACGACCATAGAGCCACATGGCGACAATCACGCCAATCAATCCGCCATGAAAGGACATTCCGCCAGTCCAGACTTTAAACAACCAGATGGGGTCCTCAAGAAATTTTTCAAAATTATAGAAAAATACATACCCCAAACGCCCACCAATGACGACCCCCAGGGCACACCAGAACACCAGATCAGCGACCTGCAGTTCCTGTAGCGGCGTATAGGATTTCCGTGCTCGGTATTTACCCAGCCACCAGGCAGCACCAAAGCCAATTAGGTACATAATGCCGTACCAGTGAATCTGCAGTGGCCCCAGCGAGATCGCTACCGGGTCAATATTGGGATAGTCAAACCAGCGTTCCGTCACAGTGCCCCCCAGGCTTGATAGAGGAATCTTCCTCCGACAATGAATAATAGAATGGAAAAAATTCGTTTTAATGTAGTGCTGGGCAATCTATGGGCCAGTTTTGCTCCAACCCGAGCAAATGGCACACTGGTCAGCACAATGCCCACCAGAGCTGGCAGGTAGATAAAGCCCAGACTCCACTCAGGCAATGCTGCGTCACCATAGCCTTCATATATATTAGTCAGAGCTCCCATCAAAGCTATAGGGAACCCACAGGCAGCAGACGTGCCGACAGCCTGTTGCATGCGTACATTACACCAGGTCATATAAGGAACGGACAGAGAACCTCCGCCAATACCAAATATGGCAGAAGCCCAACCGATCCCTCCCCCCACAGCTGCCAGTGAGGCATTACCTGGGAGATTGCGATGTGGCTTCGGCTGTGCGGCCAGGGCCATTTTAATGCCAATAATGACAGCAAATATTCCTATCACCAGACGTAGCGCCATTCCCGAAAGGAGACCCGCAGTCAACACACCGAACATGGAACCCACCACAAGACCAACGGCCATCGGTCGGAACACAGGCCATAATACAGCCCCCTTGTCATGATGTGATTTAATCGAAGACAGCGATGTGAAGATGATCGTGCCCAGTGAAGTTCCTACGGCAAGGTGTGTAGATACAGAAGGATCTACCTTCAGGATATCAAAACTGAAAATCAGTACAGGTACGATGATCAGGCCGCCCCCAATACCGAATAGTCCCGCCAGGACACCGGCCATTGCGCCCAGAATCATGTATGTCAGAAATACCATTCTGCCCTCGTTTCAGGCTTATTTCACAGCCCACAACCGGGCACCAGAAAAAATAAAGCTGGTATGATACACAAATTCATTTCGATCGACGACGAGCGTCTCTTAATATGTGCCTGATATTTGCTGCCTATAACATGCAACCGGATTATCCGCTGATTGTGGCGGCAAATCGTGACGAGTTTTACGAACGGCCGACTCAGTCTTTGCATCGCTGGGACGACCAGCCAGACATATACGCTGGCCGGGATCTTAAGGAAGGCGGGACCTGGATGGGCGTTCACCGTGAAGGGCGCTTTGCTGCCGTTACCAACTTTCGATCGGGGCACTCTACACCAGCGCCTCTGTCACGCGGCAATCTGGTGAAGGATCTGCTACTGACCTCCTCCCAAAAGAACTTTGTAACTGCGACTCTGTCAGAAAAAGCTCAAGACTATGGCGGGTTTAACACACTAAGCTACGATGGAGAGGCGTTGATCTACTGCAGCAACCGGGCTCCTGACTTCCATAGAGTTCTGCCACCAGGTTTTTACGGTCTGAGCAACGGCCTTCTGAATGCTGAGTGGCCAAAAGTCAGCCAGGGACTGCAACAATTCAGGAGCATCATTGAAGCAAACAGCCTTGATGCCTCGAAAGATATGAACTCACTATGGGAATTACTTGCCAACGGTGAGCAAGCTCCTGACGAGCTATTACCAGATACAGGCATTGATCAACATCTGGAAAGATTACTGTCTTCCCGCTTTATTCGTTCTCCCACTTATGGTACTCGAGCGAGCACCATTCTGACCTGGAACAAAGAACGTCGAATCAAAATACTGGAAAGAAATTTTAACCATGAGGGCGTCATTGGGGAGAAAGAGGAAATCATCAAGCTCCTGCCAGATGGAAAAAACGAGACATAGTTATGATGAGACATGAAGCTGGTGAGTCATGGCCATACAAGGTCATGACTGGCGATTTCGGGCTTCCCTTCTCTGTTTGAGTTCTTTGGTCTGACATCTCAGGACATGCTGAATCAAAACCTCCTGGGCTTCTTCCTGCAAATGAGTAAAGTCCGCCCTGACCAGGAACAGACCTTGCCCACTATCCAGACCTTTCTTTTCGCTAGTGGTGTTCTGGGCCTCATCTGTGGTTTCCTGAGCCTCATCATCCTGCGTCTTATTCTCGACATCCTGCGCCTCGCAAGCAATAACGGTCGCTCCTATCGTCAGCTCAACCATTGTCGGGTATAAACGTAAATGCAGCTGCAGCGAAGATCCCACAAATAACTGCTCCTGAACCTGGAAGGCAATGCCGCAGGCACTGATATTGACGGATGCCGAGGGCTGATAGATAAAATCATCACTGGATCCAGCTTCCATATCGCTTTCCAGTAAGTTGATTTTTTGATTGAACAACGCGAGCACGTCAGCTACTTCTGCTGATTGCTGACGTACTTTATCCAGCGCAATATGAATGTCGTTTTCCAGTTTTAACCATTGGGCAGATCGACTGCGAAGAGAGGTTCCTGACTCCACCAGTTCCCCGACCTGCAGGGTACGGAAGCTCAGATCAAGCGTATCGTTAATCCGAAAATAACGTCTTCGCTCATGTTGTGGTTGCGACATACTTTAATCTCCCAGAGCACTGCAATCTTCAAGAACACTGCACAGAGTTCTTGCCTTCTATGCGTCGCCGTTTACGCGACGATCTCATTCGACTTCAGGCTTGCAGCTAGAAAATCTCATCGGGGGACAACCCACCCCAGTCGTTCAGTTCATTATCCGGAATTACACCAGGTGCAACATCCCTCGCCTGCCTGATTTCCTCCTTCGTCTGCTCATCCAATGGTTGTTGCAAAATAATCTCTACACGACGATTCCTAGCCCGATTTTCAGGACTGTCATTCGGTACCAGCGGGTGAGTATCTGCATACCCCCCAATATTAAAGCGTGATTGATCCAGCTCTCCTGAATCGAATAACGCATGCGCCACCTCCAGAGCCCTTTGCGCAGAAAGGTCCCAGTTGGACCGAAATCGCGCGGTGCGAATGGGGATGCTGTCTGAATGACCTTCCACCGATACTGAACCTTCCATTTCAGAAAGTAATTCGACCAACTTGTCGATAACCGGGTAAAACTCAGGGTTCAGATCCGCCGAACCGGATTCAAAAGAACCTTTTTCCTGCACCCGGATAACAATCTTTCGGCCACGGGTCTCGACTTCCACCTGGTTATTGCGAACTTCCTGCTCTAGGGCTGACGCCATGGTGATAGCGTCATTTTCAGTCTCTTCGACCAGCATTTTGATCTTTTCCAGAACAATATCGCTGAGTTCTTCCCCCTGAACTTTGGGGCATTCTTCTTTTAGCGCCTTCTCCACTTCCTGCTCACAAACCTGTTCCAGGTTAGGCAGGTCTGCAATTGTCGTCTGCTGCATAACGGTCTGAATGGGGGTTGGATCAGGCTTACCAGGGCTGAACTCCTGTGCCACCACACTGGTTCCTTTGGGAATGCTGGTCACATTAATCACATTCTGCACACCAAAGGCTTCACGCATTGAACCGGCCAGCCGCTTGAACTTCAGTACGTCCATTTCGGAAAAGGACAACAGCAAAACGAAGAAGCACATAAGCAGAGACATGAGATCCGCAAAAGTCGCCATCCAGGCAGGCAACCTCGGCGGACAATCACATTTCTTTTCTTCTTCATCACTCATCGGGAACTACTCGACTATTCTGTATCAGGCGATCAAGCAGCTTCTTCAGCCACCTGCCGCTTGCCTTCAGGCAGGTAGGTTCTCAGCATGGTCTCAATAACTCGCGGATTCTGTCCCGCCTGAATTGCGAGCAGAGCATCGATTACCATGGACTTAATACGCTCCTCCTCTGCCATTCTGATTTTCAGCTTGTCGGCAATAGGAATGGCAATCATATTGGCCAGCATCGCTCCGTACAGCGTGGTTAACAGAGCCACAGCCATAGCAGGCCCAATAGACTTCGGGTCATCCATATTGGAGAGCATTGCCACCAGGCCTATCAATGTGCCAATCATCCCCATCGCCGGAGCTACATCTCCCATGGCGGAAAAAACCATAGCCCCTTGAGAATGCCTTTCCACCGCAAGATTTTTATCCTTCCCCATCAATGCCCGAACAACATCGGCATCATGTCCGTCTATCAGTAGTTGAATGCCTTTGGCCAAAAATTGATTGGGAATCTCCTTCCCTTCCAATGAGAGCAACCCTCCCTTACGAGCAGCATCGGCAAGTTCCACAACCGTCTCAATCAGTTCCTCAGGTTTATCCAGTTTAAACATGAAAGCTTTGGTTGCGACTTTGCCCGCTCCCAAAAACTGATTCAGGGAAAATTTCATCAACACAACAAGTAACGTACCAACAAAAACAATAAGAATGGAGGGTACATTGATAAACAGCGCCAAAGAGCCTCCAAGCAACATTGCCATAGCCACGATAGCAATGCCTCCAATGAGGCCCAGCAGGGTTGCTAAATCCACTTAACACTCCTATTCAGGGAAATTGACAAACTATGCACTGAGTTCTCAGCCTTTCTGCTGCGGATTAGAGAATCACGAAAAGTATAGTCAGGGTTTGGAAAAATTTCTGTATTTTCCAAACCTTAGTTAAGAGAGTAAAGAATTCTTTCTGAACACAGGGGCTGCAACAAATTTATTATAATTGACCCTTTCCGGCGGCTGCGGTAGGGTTAGCGCAGCTGGACCAGTCAGCATTTAATATGGCAGTACAATCAGTGAAACCATGAGCAAAACACCCTCTACATCAACTTTTGAAGACTCCCTTGCCCGACTTGAGGAGCTGGTCAACAAACTGGAACAAGGCGAACTGAACCTGGAAGACGCCCTTGTGGCATTTGAAGAGGGAGTTCAGTTAACCCGTCAATGCCAGCAGGCTCTAAAAAACGCAGAGCAAAGAGTGACCCAATTGGTGGAAGACCAGAACACCACATCGGAAAAACCATTTGACGAGCCAAACGGTGAATAACGAATTAATCGCTGATTTCACCAGCTTCTCAAACCATCACCGCCAACTGATCGACCAATACCTGGACCAGATACTCCCTTTACCGCAAGGTGCTCAATCACTTTTGCGTGAGGCGATGCGTTACAGTGTACTGAACGGTGGCAAACGAGTTCGACCACTACTGGTATTTGCGACCATAGAAGCTTTGGGAGGAAATACGGAGCTCGGACTCGGACCGGCCGCGGCAGTTGAAATGATTCATTCCTATTCCTTGGTCCATGATGACCTTCCCGCCATGGATGACGATGATCTACGCCGAGGTAAACCGACCTGCCATATCGCTTATGACGAGGCTACGGCAATCCTGGTGGGAGACGCACTTCAGGCACTGGCTTTTCAGCACTTGAGTGAATTCGAGAATATTTCGGCCGACTTCCGTCTCGCCATGATCAGGGAGCTCACCAAAGCCAGCAGTGACAGCGGCATGGTCGGAGGCCAGGCGATAGACCTTGCAGCCGTCGGCCAAAACCTCGCCCTGGAAGAGCTGGAGTTCATGCATCTCAACAAAACCGGAGCCATCATTGAAGCCAGCGTTGTCATGGGAGCCTTATCCTGTCAGCGAAACTGCCAGGACCTGATTGAGCCCCTCCGCACGTTTGCCCGCTCCATTGGACTGGCATTCCAGGTTCGCGATGACATCATTGATATTGAAAGCGATACCCAAAGGCTTGGAAAAACCCAAGGTAAAGACGCCGCCAATAATAAACCTACCTATACCAGCCTGCTTGGTGTTGATGGTGCCAAGAGTAAAGCAGACCTGCTGTATCAATCAGCGCTCAAGAGCCTGGAAAAACTCAATTTGCAAAACAGTCGGTTACAGCAATTGGCGTCTTTTATTATCGAGCGCACTTACTGACCTGAGAAGCGCCCCCGTAGAACCGATAAGTCCAACATCGAACCAGCCACTTTCTGACGATTTTCCTCTCAATTCTGGCAAATTATGGCGATATATCCCAATCCTCATGTCAGACCGTGTGATTAGCCTTAACTTCGCTTATAATGTGCGGCGAATTTGACCTTATGGATATAGATAGCCCGCTGGCCATGCAGAAGCCCTACGTTTTCCAAGAAATACCAACTCGCCGCCCCAACACTCCCCTGCTGGACCGGATAGACTCCCCAGCCCAATTGCGCCTGCTCAATGACAGCGAGCTTTTGCGCCTGGCCCACGAGTTGAGAGCCTTCTTATTGTTCAGTGTAGGTCAGACAGGCGGGCATTTCGGCGCGGGCCTGGGCGTGGTGGAGCTGACCATCGCTCTGCACTTTATATTCAACACTCCGGAAGACCGTCTGGTCTGGGATGTGGGCCATCAAGCCTATCCACACAAAATCCTGACCGGTCGCCGCGAGCAAATGTCGACCATTCGTCAGAAAGATGGTCTGGCCGCATTCCCAAATCGTGACGAAAGCCCCTACGACACTTTCGGCGTCGGACATTCAAGCACCTCAATCAGTGCTGCACTCGGTATGGCCATTGCCGCCCGCATGCAGGAAAAACCAAGAAAATCCATTGCCGTCATTGGCGACGGCGCCATGACGGCCGGAATGGCCTTCGAAGCTCTTAATCATGCCGCCGATACTGGCACAGATCTGCTGGTCATCCTGAATGACAACGACATGTCGATCTCCCACAATGTTGGCGGACTATCGAACTATTTCGCTAAAATTCTTGCCTCCAAAACCTACAATAGTGTCCGTGACAGTGGTAAACGTGTACTACAAAGCACTCCAGGTCTGATGGAACTGGCACGGAAGACGGAAGAACATTTCAAGGGCATGGTGGCACCGGGCACACTCTTTGAAGAGCTGGGCTTTAATTACATCGGCCCCATCGATGGCCACGATCTTCCCCTGCTGGTCGAAACACTCGGCAACATCAAAGAATTGAGCGGACCACAGTTTCTGCATGTAGTGACCCAGAAAGGAAAAGGCTTTGCACCAGCAGAGTCCGACCCCATCGGATACCACGCCATCAACAAGATCGAGCCGAAGCCCAAGGTACAGGACACACAGCCTCCCGCCGCCAAAAAGCTCAAATATTCCAATGTTTTTGGTCAATGGCTTTGCGATATGGCTGCCGCAGATGATCGCCTGGTGGGTATCACGCCGGCAATGTGTGAAGGCTCTGACCTGCTGGCGTTTTCAAATCAGTATCCGGAGCGCTACTACGATGTGGCAATCGCCGAGCAGCATGCTGTCACTCTGGCAGCAGGCCTCGCCTGTGATGAAGCCAAACCGGTTGTGGCAATATACTCAACCTTTCTGCAACGGGCCTATGATCAACTGATCCACGATGTCGCGATACAGAATCTCGATGTACTATTCGCCATCGATCGTGCCGGACTGGTAGGTGAAGACGGCCCAACCCACGCCGGCAGTTTTGATCTCACATTTTTGCGCTGTATTCCCAACATGGTGATCATGGCTCCCTCTGATGAGAATGAGACACGCAAGCTGCTTTCTACTGGCTATCACCACCAAGGTCCCAGCGCTGTCCGCTATCCCAGAGGCTCTGGTCCAGGATCTGAAATTGAGGACTCACTGGAAGCGGTGGAAATTGGCAAGGCCAGATGGATCAGACAGGGCAAGAAAGTCGCCATTCTGGCATTCGGGACTCTGCTTGAGACTGTCAAACCAATCGCTGAGACCAATAATTACACCCTCCTGGACATGCGTTTCGTCAAACCGCTGGACGCAGAAGCCATTCTAAACTGTGCTGGCCAACATGATCTTCTGGTCACTCTTGAGGAAAACAGTATTCATGGGGGAGCCGGGTCCGGCGTTGTCGAACTCCTTACCCAATCTGCTGTCAGCATACCAACTCTGTTACTTGGCCTTCCGGATCAGTTTATCGAGCACGGTAAACCTGCAGAGTTACACGCAGAAGTTGGATTGGATACGGCAGGTATTGCCGAGAGCATTGCGCAGAGATTGGAACTACTTGGGATGACCCCGGATAAAACAGGCACTCTTGACTGAGTGCCTTTGCCTCATTTTCTGCCCGGATTCATCGCGGCCTGTTGTAATCCGAGTTTTTTAATTAGGTAAAATAACGGCCTATTTCTGGGCATCAACTACCAGTTCAGCCGGATCCTCGTCATCCTGGTGAGTTGTCAGCCAGTGCCCAAGCTTACCGGCCTTGGTTGCCAGATAGTGCTGGTTATGGGGATTCCTTCCAACTTCCAGAGACACTCGCTCAACCACATCTATGCCAAGCTGACGTAGAGAGTCGACCTTCCTGGGGTTATTGGTCATGAGGCGAATTCGACTGATCCCCAAATGCTCAAGCATAGGCTTACAAATACTGTAGTCCCTCAAATCTGCCGCAAAACCAAGTTTTTCATTTGCCTCAACCGTATCCGCACCTTCGTCCTGAAACTTGTAGGCTTTGATCTTATTCAGCAGACCAATACCGCGCCCTTCCTGGCGCAGATAAAGAAGAATCCCACGCCCTTCCGAAGCGATGCTGCGCAAAGCCTCATCCAACTGGTAGCCGCAATCACAGCGCATACTGAAGAGTGCATCACCGGTCAGGCATTCAGAGTGGGTACGGGCAAGAATAGGTTCAGGAGACGCTATATTTCCCAGAGTAAGGGCAACGTGCTCTTTTTGCGTTGCCTCTTCCTGGAATCCATGCATATCAAAGACACCGAATGGCGTTGGCAATTTACAGCTTGCAATGTAAGTGACAGACACTCATGGACCCTCTGAACCTGATTGGGGCGCCGATTTTAGCAGATCAGCCACGAACTCCCAACTTTTGATGCTTTATCAGCAACGTTAAATAGGCTTCTATCTCCTTCCTACTGAAGGACTTAGCCGCCGGTCATATTCATAAACCGGACAATCTGGGGCTCTTCCTCAAGATTAAAGTAGTGCCTTTCCGGCTTGATATTCATTGCATCACGAATAGTCTGTTGAAGCACTTCAAGATTCCCGGGATGAGTCCGCAAGACCTCTCTTAGATCAACAGAATGCTCATTCCCAAGGCATAGCAACAAGCGCCCCTCAACCGTCACTCTCACCCGATTGCACAAGTGACAGAAGTTATGACTATGAGGCGAAATAAATCCGAGACGCGTTGAGGTGCCCTGCATCGTATAATAATCCGAGGGCCCACCAGTACCTGTGGCCTCACTCGAGTTTGCCGGACTTAGTGGATATATCTTCGTAATTAACTCACGAAGTTCACTGCTGGAGATGAAGGATAACTGGCGATCATGTTCAGTAATATGCCCTAGCGGCATTTCCTCAATAAAGGACAAATCGAGCTGCCGGTCTCGCGCGAAATCTACCAGCTCCAGCACTTCGTCCTCATTCCGCCCCCGCATGATGACAGAATTGATTTTGATACGCTCAAATCCAGCTTCTCTTGCGGCATCGACTCCCGCGATAACATTGGCGAGATCTCCTGTCCGGGTCAGCTCCCGAAACCTGACCGGATTCAGACTGTCCAGGCTGATGTTAATACGCTTCAACCCAAAAGCTTTAAGATCTCTGGCCATCTTGGGCAACTGCGACCCATTAGTGGTCAACACGAACTCATCAAGTCCCTCCAGCTGCCCCAAACGCTCCACCAGGGATAGAATATTACGTCGAACCAACGGCTCGCCGCCGGTAAGGCGTATTTTTTTCACCCCCAGAGACACAAAGGCCCTGGCGACCTCATACAATTCTTCCAATGACAGTATCTGCTGGCGCGGCAAAAAGGTCATATCTTCCGCCATGCAGTATACGCAGCGGAAATCGCAACGGTCTGTGACCGACAGGCGCACATAATTCACCACCCGTCCAAACCGGTCTACCAGAACATTTTCAGGATTTTCCACTACCGTCATTAGATCACCCAGATTTCACTATTTCCCGGCAGAGCAACTAAGTCCACCTCAATATCGGCCAATCACCCACCTGTAACCGGCGGGAAAAAAGCCACTTCATCACCATCTTTGAGCCGGTGATCCGCTTTTACCATTTCCTGGTTTACGGCACACAACACCTTCCCTTGCGCAAACACAGACTCTGCCTGAGGCAACTGTTGAATGATCCGCTGCTTCAGCTCATGAAGATCACCGTCATGATCATCCCAGTCAACTTCAACTTCCGAGCAGCCCATAGCTTCGCGCAAACGAGCAAAAAACAACACTTTAATCATTGTGACCCTCACCCTCAGATGCTTCAGGGTCAAGCGCCTGCCAATGGCCTGAACGCCCACCTGTTTTTTCCAACAGACGCACCTGACGAATAACCATTCCTTTATCGACAGCCTTACACATATCGTAAATAGTTAATGCAGCCACACTGGCTGACGTCAGCGCCTCCATTTCCACCCCGGTTTTCGCGTCCAGTTTACACATGGAGTGAATCACCAATTCAGAGTTCTCCACATCCGGAGTCAGTTCCACTTTAACAGATGTCAGGTTGAGACTATGGCACAGAGGAATTAGTTCCGATGTTTTCTTGGCTGCCTGAATACCCGCAATCCGTGCAACAGCCAGCACATCCCCCTTTTTATGCCCGCCCTCAACGATCAATTTGAGTGTTTCCGGCAACATGGAGATTCGAGCCTCGGCGCGAGCAATCCGAGTGGTTACCGTCTTCTCTCCCACATCGACCATATGGGCCGCGCCTTTTTTATCCAGATGGGTCAATTCAGCCATCTCAGCTTCCTGTTCTGCGAATTAAACAACTATACATTTGTCAGATTATTGTCCCACCAAGCACGTATCCCTGCCACCCCCTGACAGCCAGCTTCCCGGGCTTGAGAGATATTTGAATCATCAACCCCGCCCAAAGCATAAACAGGAAAGGTTGCGCATTTTGTCAGCGCCTCTAGCCCATCCCATCCTAGCAGCTCACCATCAGGATGAGACAGCGTTGGTAACACAGGTGATACAAAACCATAACGGCACCCTAAAACATGCGCCTTCTCAAGCTCAGCAAGCGAATGACAGGATGCTCCCAGCCACTTGGAGTCCGGTATAGGTCGGTCTTGCAGTGCAGAAAGCTGGACAGATGTCAGATGGCAACCGTCCACTGGCAAATCTGTATCTTTCATCAGGGATAACCCACTTTCACCATGCACAAGAAGGAATTCAAATTGATCCCGCCACTTTCCCGTGATCCCTTCCACCCATACGACATAAGCTGAGCGATCCAATGCCGGCGCTCTCAGTACAACCATACGAATGCCACACCCTAAGGCCCTTTCCAAGCCAGAACCCATGTCGTCATCGCTCGTATATTCTCCCGTAATCAGACATCGGGATGGCAGCTTGAGTGCGTCAATAATCGGCTTATTAGCGGCGGGAAAGGTTTCCGGTGTCAGGTCATTTACAGACATTCGGAACAGCGGCTGCCCTTCACGCCCCTGGGCTTCTCCCCGGAAACCTTCAACAACCCAGACATCGAGACAAACATTTTTATCCGGGTAAGAGTAGTTAATACAAATCAGGGGGTGTTTGGGCGAATGGGTTACATCAACCCCCAACTCCTCACCCAGCTCCCTCACCAGAGCTTGCTCAACCCGCTCTCCTGTCTCGACCTTGCCACCAGGAAACTCCAACAGTCCGCCTTGATGTAGATGTTCAGGACGCCGGGCAATAAGAAGCTTTCCATCGGCATCAAATAATACGGCAACCGCCACATGAATATACTTCACAACCACTCCATCAATTCCAGAAGGCCTGCAGAATATGGATGCAGATCTACATCGTTTTTGAAGAGAAATGACACCACTTTTATTGTGGTTATTAGCTGAGAGAAGGACTCTCGACACAGCTGTCACAAGAGTCCCGGAGGGGAATGGTGTTAATCAGGTCCGGTACTCGGCGTTTATCCGAACATATTCGTGTGATAAATCAGTCGTCCATACCTGGTCTTTTACCTGCCCGCGCCTCAGCACTACCCGAATCAGAATCTCTTCCTGATCCATAACAGCCTGCCCAGCTTCCTCTGTATAAGAAACAGCGCGTCCGCCCCGCTCAACGATACACACGTCATTCAGATAGATATCGATACCATTGACGTCCAGACTCTCTATTTCGGCACGCCCCACTGCTGCCAGAATACGCCCCCAATTGGGGTCACTGGCGAACAGCGCCGTCTTAACCAATGGGGAATGTGCAATGGTATAAGCCACATCAAGGGCTTCCTGACGATCAGCCGCCTGCTCCACCCTTACTTCGACAAACTTGGTCGCTCCCTCACCATCTCTGACGATGGCATGAGCCAATTCCTGCATCAGATCTTGTAAGGCTGCCCGAAAATTCAGCCATTCCGACTGATTCAGATCCGTCATGGCTGTAACGTCTGCCTGACCTGTGGCAGTCAGAATACAGGCATCATTGGTGGAAGTATCACTATCAATGGTAATGCGGTTAAATGACCGCTCTACGGCCTCTGTCAGTAACTGCTGCAACACATCCTGGGCAATGGGCGCATCGGTTGCGACAAATGCCAACATCGTTGCCATATTTGGCCTGATCATACCGGCACCTTTGCTGATGCCACTGATCCGGACAGGCTTTCCTTCTACCAATACCTCGACAGTCGCACCTTTGGGGCGGGTATCTGTCGTCATTATGCCTGACGCTGCTTCCGGCCAGTGAGCGCTCATCAGATTTTCCAGTGCCGCCGGTAAAGCAGACTTGATTTTGGAAACAGGGAGAGGCTCTCCAATAACACCGGTTGAGAATGGCAGCACATGGGAAGCACTGCAATTGACCTCACTGGCGAGAGCATTACAACTCTCAAGCGCATCCTGCATCCCTTGCGAACCAGTCCCGGCATTGGCGTTACCGGTATTGATCAGAAGATAACGTGGCGAGTCGTTTTTGAGATGCTCTTTTGCCACCACCACAGGCGCCGCACAAAACTGGTTTTTTGTAAAAACGCCAGCAGTCCTGGAGCCTTCAGCCAACTCGAAAACAACAACATCCTTGCGTCCCGGTTTTTTTATACCGGCCGAGGCAATACCAATACGAACACCAGGTATTTCAAAAAAGTCGGGCAACGCCCCTGGGCCTACCGCCATCGGCGCTACTCCACCTTACCGTGACACTGCTTGTACTTTTTACCGGAACCACATGGGCAGGGTTCGTTACGCCCCACTTTCTTGCCTTCTCTGACAAAGGGTGCCGCGTGCTGCTCGCCTTTAGCTCCACCCTCTTCATCATCAGAAGACTCAGACAACTGTTCGCTAACCTGGCTTTCCGGGTGCTGAGCCTCTGCTTTCTGCATTTGCAACGCCAACGCTTCACGGCGACGACGCTCCATTTCTTCCAGCTCTTCCTGAGTCTGCACCCGAACATGGCAAAGAATCCGAATAGCGTCTGTCTTAATGGAATCGAGCATTCCCTGGAACAATTCAAACGCTTCGCGTTTATATTCCTGTTTCGGGTTTTTCTGGGCATATCCGCGCAAATGGATCCCCATTCTCAACAGGTCCATATTCGAGAGATGCTCCTTCCACAAAGTGTCCAGTACCTGCAGGAACACTTGCTTTTCAAACTTACGCATCGTCTCGGCGCCAACCACGGATTCCTTCGCTTCATAGGCGGATACCACCTCTTGAAGAACTTTCTCCCGCAGGGTTTCCTCATGCAGCTTCTTGTCTTCATCCAGCCATTTCTGTATCGGGAGTTGCAGTGCCATCTCCGTTTCCAGGAACTTCTCCAGGCCGGGAATATCCCATTGCTCCTCAAGGCTCTGAGGCGGAATAAACTGGCTCAGGGAACTGTTGACGACATCCTCACGCACTGCCGTAATCATGTCGGAGATGTCATCTCTGGCCATGACCTCATTTCGCTGCTCGTAAACCACTCGACGTTGATCGTTGGCTACGTCGTCATACTCAAGAAGCGATTTCCGAATATCGAAGTTTCGGCCTTCCACCTTACGCTGGGCTTTTTCGATCGCATTGCTCACCATACGGTGTTCAATTGCCTCACCCTTTTGCATGCCCAAAGCCTGCATGATGTTCTTGACGCGGTCAGATGCAAAGATCCGCATCAGGTTGTCTTCCAGAGACAAATAAAAGCGGGTGGACCCTGGATCTCCCTGGCGACCGGAACGGCCACGCAGCTGGTTATCGATACGGCGGGACTCGTGTCGCTCAGAACCGATCACATGCAAACCACCGGAACTGATAACCATCTCATGGCGCTTTTGCCAGTCAGCTTTAATCTTATCAATTTGTTCCTGGGTTGGATTTTCCAGGGAATGGATTTCCTCCTCCCAGTTTCCCCCCAGTACGATATCGGTACCACGACCGGCCATATTGGTAGCAATGGTCACCGCTCCCGGCTGACCGGCCTGAGCGATAACATGAGCTTCACGCTCGTGCTGCTTGGCGTTGAGAACGTTGTGATCAATGTTCTCTTTCTTAAGCATCGCAGAAAGGTATTCAGAAGCTTCAATGGACGCGGTACCCACCAGAACAGGACGATTCTGGGAAACAGTATCTTTGATATCGTCAATAACCGCCTGGAACTTCTCTTCTACTGACAGGTAAACCAGATCGTTATAGTCGATACGTTTGACCTGCTTGTTGGTTGGAATCACGACAACATCCAAGCCGTAAATCTGACGGAACTCAAACGCCTCGGTATCGGCGGTCCCGGTCATACCGGCAAGTTTCTCATAAAGACGGAAGTAATTCTGGAAAGTAGTCGATGCGAGCGTCTGGCTTTCAGCCTGGATATTGACCCCTTCTTTGGCTTCAATTGCCTGATGAAGGCCTTCACCCCAGCGCCGTCCCGGCATGGTTCTACCGGTGTGCTCATCGACGATCACAATCTGCTCATTCTGCACAATGTATTCGACATTACGCTGATAGAGATGGTGAGCCCTCAAGCCGGAGTTAATGTGGTGCAACAGTCCCAGGTTGGAAGGCGCATACAGACTGTCCCCTTCCTCCAACAGATCGTTTTGAACCAGAAGTTCCTCAACATATGCGTGGCCTGATTCAGTCAGTTCCACACCGCGACTTTTTTCGTCAATGGTAAAGTGGCCGTCTACCGCTGGTACACCTTCACTTTCTTCAATTGCTTTTTTGAGAAGCGGAATCAGCTTGTCGATTTTGCGGTACATTTCCGAACTGTCTTCAGCCGGGCCACTGATAATCAGTGGTGTACGTGCCTCATCGATCAGGATCGAGTCAACCTCATCCACGATAGCAAAGTGATGCCCTCGCTGAACTTTGTCTTCGATACTGAACGCCATGTTATCGCGCAGATAATCAAAACCAAATTCGTTATTGGTTCCGTAGGTGATATCACAGGCATAGGCGCTGCGCTTGGCTATTGGATCCTGCCCACTGACAACCACGCCGATGGACAATCCGAGATATTCGTAGAGAGGACGCATCCAGTCAGCATCACGCTGCGCCAGATAGTCGTTGACGGTAACAACGTGAACACCTTTCTCTGTCAGTGCATTGAGGTATACCGCTAGAGTTGCCACCAGGGTTTTACCCTCACCGGTCCGCATCTCCGCAATTTTCCCGTTATGCAGGGTCATACCGCCAACCAACTGCACATCGAAATGTCGCATCCCCAATACTCGTTTACCCGCTTCGCGCACGACAGCAAAGGCTTCTGGCAGTATCTGATCCAGGGATTCCCCTTTGGCCAGGCGTTCCTTGAACTCCTGGGTCTTGGCTTTAAGTGCCGATTCGTCCAGAGCACTGATCGCTTCTTCCTTTTGAGTAATGGAATTAACGACCCTACTTAGACGCTTAACTTCACGGGCGTTTTTGCTGCCGAAAATTTTCTTGGCGATGGATGCAAACATAACTGACCAAAATACCTTTTTATATGTACGCGTTCTTCTTGGGCGGAATTACGACTTGATTGCTCAGTGACAACAGGCACTGTTGGTAAGCCTGTGCAAAAGCCTCATCAAAGCCGCAGCCAACGATGGAAACAGTAAAAAAATAAGGCTTTCGCACAGACTCCCTGTCAGAGCTTCAGGATATGCCGTCGAGAGGGAGCCTAAATCCAAGCTCCGCATTCTAACCCCAACTTGTTACAGCAATAAAGGGATTAGTGCACACTTGTTACGCCAAGTAACAATATAGGCAGAGAATTAAAATTAAAAGTCTCTTTGGAAGGAAATATTGATATTGAAGAGAAAAATTTTGCCTAGTGAGCAATTTTCCCTAAGCTCGTCAGCAAACTGAAAGTAACCAGCCGGCAGAATCCGGCCAGTCACAACATAGAAGTGTGTCGAGACAGATCAATCTCAGCGACTGGCCCGATGAATAAATTTGGCTGGATCCATAGGCTTGCCGTTTTTACGAACCTCAAAGTGAACATGAGGTCCTGTAGACCGCCCGGTACTGCCCATCAACGCAAGTGCCTGCCCTTTCTGAACAACATCCCCCACAGCTACCAAAATTTCCTTGCAGTGAGCATAACGTGTAACCAGGCCTCCGCCATGATTGATCTCGACAAGTTGACCATAGCCATAGCGCTCACTGGCGTGTGTCACCACCCCTCCAGCAACCGCAACGATGTCACTACCTTCTTTACCTGCAAAATCAACACCGGCATGCCAGGCACGCTTGCCTGTGAACGGATCTGAACGGTAACCGTAATAGGAGGACAGCCACCCTTTCAGAATAGGGCGTCCGGCAACAAATTGCTCACGCTGGAATTTCTGATTTACAAACAGTTCATCCATCAAACGCAACTGCTGCTCTCTGGATTCTGCCTGTTGCTCAATCATTTCCAAAGCCGCCGTCAGCTCAGGTACGGCATAAGACTGTTCCACGCCCACTTCCTCAGGACCACCCAGGGCCGGTGTGGACACAAAATCGAATTCACCTTCATCCAAACCAGCCACATCAGTAAGCCGTTGCCCTAGCGCATCCAACCTCAGCAGGCGAGCCTGAAGCTCCCCCATACGCAAGGTCAATGCATCTATATGCTGGGAAGATCTGACTTTGTAGTCGTCAATCTGCCGGGACTGGTCTTCCAACTTCCCTTCCCAATTCTTGATGACATCACTGCTGACGAGATCTGAGGATGACGCTGAGTGCATAGACGTGCCGAAGTGATAACCCAGGTAGGCAACGCCTCCAAAAGCACTCAGGAAGAAACAAAGTATACCGAAAACGACCAGCTTACTCAGCGTGAGGGATCGCGATCGGTCGTGGCGGCGGTTAAGAACAATAATGTCCATAGCAGTTTCGTGGATTCGTAAGTGCCCTATCTGAGGCTGATTGTGAAATATCGTAAAATAACAAACGAGCGAGAGTATCCAATTTCATTATAGAAGTAAATGCGCTAATGCAATGTGGTTTATATTCAGGTTTTTGTTACAGGATGTTCTAATACTCCAGCATTTTGTGCTCAAATCCCGTAAAATCAGCCCTTAACGAGCAGCACAAAAAACAACCAGATGTCAAATATCACAAATTTAGCACCTGATGCTCTAAATGACAGTTTTGTTAACAACAAAATGGCCCAGCCGAAACGCTATGCGCAAACAGATATCTGATATTTTATCCAACTCAAGCTCAGCCCTTGGCCAACTGATTGACCGTGCAAGCTCTCTATATCAGCTTCAAAGGCGATTTTCGGGGGTACTTCCGGAAGATCTAAAGGAAACAGTGCAATTTGCGAGCGTTCAGAATGGCAGGATAACCGTTATCGTACCAAATGCCCTGTCGGCCAATCTGGTACGCATGAGACAGCACGAAATATTGAGGGATCTCCGACAGTTTAAGGAGTTTGAGTTTGTGTACCAGATACTTCCGAAGGTTAAGCCTCAAGTAGAGAAAGCCAAACCTAAAAGGCAGGTGAATCCGGTTTCAAAACAAAATGCCGAACTCCTGATGCAGGAAGCCCGGCATTGTGATGATGAGGAACTACGTAAAGTGTTGGAATCCTTGGCTTCTCATACAAAGTAAAAAGGCAGGACCCGAGACGGATCCTGCCTTTCAATTCCAACAACCGACGCCGAACTTAGGCGAGAATCGGTTTCATAAACGATATTGGAGCATCCTGAGTATCTTCCAGAGTCACAATCTCCCAAGCATCCTTTTGGGTTAACAATTCGCGGAGAAGTTTATTGTTCAGACCGTGACCGGATTTATGCCCTCGGAATTCTCCAACCAGGCTTTTACCTAGTAGGTAAAGATCACCAATTGCATCCAACACCTTATGCTTGACGAACTCATCGTCATAACGCAAGCCGTCTTCGTTCAGTATTTTGAAATCATCTACTACGATGGCATTATCCACACTGCCACCCAGCGCCAGATTCATAGCCCGCAATTTCTCAATATCGCGCATAAACCCGAATGTCCGGGCCCGACTTACTTCCTTAACAAAAGACGTACTGGAGAAGTCCACCGTTGTCTCCTGAGACCGACCTTTGAAAACCGGGTGGTCAAAGTCGATGCTGAAGGTGACTTTAAAGCCGTCAAACGGCAGGAAGGTCGCTTTCTTATCATCTTCTGTGACGGTCACTTCACGCTTGATGCGGATAAACTTCTTGGGCGCCTGCTGCTCTTCGATCCCCGCAGACTGGATCAAAAAGACAAAGGGCCCTGCGCTACCATCCATGATAGGCACTTCCGCAGCACTCAGTTCCACGAAACAGTTGTCGATACCCAGACCTGCTAACGCAGACAGTAAGTGTTCAACTGTGGCGACTTTCACTCCGTTCTTGACCAAAGTCGTCGAAAGCAGGGTTTCCCCAACATTCTCCGCTCGTGCCGGAATTTCCACGACCGGGTCAAGATCCGTTCGACAGAAAACAACACCAGTGTCCACGGGTGCCGGCTTCAAAGTGAGATAGACTTTCTCACCCGAGTGCAGCCCCACCCCCGTCGCACGGATGATGTTTTTTAAAGTGCGCTGTTTAATCATTGCGGCGATTCACCAAAACTGGACGAAATTCGGCCAAATCATACCAGAAAGCCGTTAGGGCCTCCAACCTAAATGACCGAACCGTCAAATTAATCGGCTTGACGACGCAGAAACGCTGGAATATCAAGATATTCAACGCTTTGCTCATCTCCCACTGCGCGGCGATCCACTGCAGCATTACCAACGGTAGAAGTACGCTTCCGCATAACGGTTGGACGCTCCAACTGGTGGTAATCTGTGGTGCCGTTTACCTGGCGCGAATTATCGACCACTTTCGTCGGCTTGTCATGCAAACCGCCCAAACCAGTAGCCACAACTGTGACCCGCAGCTCATCTTTCATTTCTGGATCAATAACAGTACCGACAACGACTGTCGCAGAATCCGAGGCGAACTCTTCAATGGTGTTACCCACTTCAGAGAATTCTCCCAGAGACAGATCGATACCAGCCGTAATATTGACCAGAATACCACGTGCGCCCTGCAGATTGATGTCTTCCAGCAATGGGCTGCGAACTGCACGTTCTGCGGCCTCGCGGGCACGAGTGTCACCGGAGGCAACGCCGGTTCCCATCATGGCCATTCCCATTTCTGACATCACAGTGCGAACGTCTGCAAAGTCGACGTTGATCATACCTGGACGGATGATCAGATCCGCAATCCCCTGAACAGCACCCAGCAATACATCGTTGGCTGCAGCAAAAGCATCCAGAAGGCTGGTGTTTTTGCCCATGACACTCAACAACTTCTCATTGGGAATCGTAATCAGGGAATCAACATGCTGAGACAATTCTTTCAGGCCTGCCTCAGCAATTTTCATCCGCTTTCCACCTTCAAATGGGAATGGACGAGTAACAACTGCCACCGTCAGAATCCCCATTTCACGGGCAATTTCCGCCACAACAGGCGCGCCACCAGTACCGGTTCCGCCACCCATACCAGCCGTAATGAAGACCATATCAGCACCTTTCAGTGTCTCCGCGATACGATCACGATCTTCCATGGCCGCCTGGCGACCAACTTCCGGGTTGGCTCCCGCACCAAGACCTTTAGTGATAGTGCCGCCCAGTTGAATAACATGCTTGGCGTCAACATCACGCAGTGCCTGAGCATCTGTGTTCGCACAGATAAACTCAACACCATCTACAGAACATTCCAACATATGACGAACGGCATTTCCGCCTCCGCCCCCAACTCCTACGACCTTAATGACCGCATTCTGTGGTACGTTATCGACTAGTTCAAACATCCCCTTCTCCTTTCACTCATTTCTTTGTCTGCGTTTATAGTCATACATCTTCCAGACCAGACATTGTCCCTAAAGCCTGTCCGGAGAAGCGCTGATTGACTCAGCGTTATTTGGTGGCACTTCTGATACCACCCCCGAACCTTTCCCTAAGGGATTGGCTCGTTGTTTCCCTAGAAATTCCCCATAAACCAGTTCTTGACTCTTTCGAACATGTTCACGGCTTGCTCAGTTTTGCGTGAAACTCCCAGCCCTAATTCCTGTTGTTTAAAGCCATATAGCAGCAGCCCCACCGCGGTTGAATACATCGGGTTATTCACTACGTCGCTCAGACCGGTCACTGACTGGGGTACAGCAAGGCGCACAGGTGCATGAAATATCTCTTCAGCCAGTTCCACGACCCCCTCCATACTGGAGGTTCCACCTGTCAGCACGATTCCGGCTGCAATCAGGTCTTCATATCCGCTACGCCTCAATTCAGATTGAATCAAGGTGAACAATTCCTCGTAACGAGGCTCCACGACCTCTGCCAGAGCCTGGCGACTCAGATCCCGGGCTGGACGATCACCGACTCCCGGTACCTTGATCGTTTCTTCAGCACCTGCCAGTTGCGTTAACGCACAGGCATATTTGATTTTGATTTCCTCTGCATTCTGCGTCGGAGTGCGTAGCGCCATTGCGATGTCGTTAGTCACCTGATCCCCGGCGATGGGAATCACCGCGGTATGACGAATGGCACCACCGGTAAATATGGCGATATCCGTGGTTCCACCGCCGATATCCACCACACAGACGCCGAGCTCTTTCTCGTCGTCAGTCAGTACCGCATAACTCGACGCCACTTGCTCGAGGATGATTTCATCCACCTCCAGACCACAGCGCTTTACGCACTTCTCAATGTTCTGATAGGCATTCACCGCACAGGTGACCAGATGAACCTTGGCTTCCAGGCGCACCCCGGACATTCCCAACGGCTCCTTGACCCCCTCCTGATTGTCGATCACATACTCCTGCGGAATAACGTGAAGCACTCTCTGGTCCGCAGGTATGGCCACCGCCTGTGCGGCATCCAGGACTCTGTCCAGATCCGCCTGTACCACTTCTCTCTCACGAACAGCCACAATCCCATGTGAGTTCATGCTGCGGATATGACTGCCCGCGATACCTGCATAGACTGAGTGAATCCGGCATCCCGCCATCAGCTCAGCCTCTTCAATAGCTCTCTGGATGGCCTGCACCGTGGTTTCGATATTCACCACCACTCCACGCTTCAAACCACGCGACTGATGGGAACCAATACCGACTATTTCAATATCACCTTCGTCGTTTTTCTGACCGACAATCGCAACCACCTTGGAGGTGCCTATATCCAGTCCTACGATCATATTCCCACTCAAACTCGCCATATTGTCAGACTCTGTGTTTGCTTATGTTCCAATAATTGCATCAGCTTGATTCCGGGGTATCGGTCTCTTTCCATGTCACAGCCACCCCCCTGGTGTAACGGGCGTCTACCGCAGCAATGCGCTCCCGCTCCAGGTGTAACTTCTTTACAAACAAGGTGGTGAAGCGGTTCAAACGATCTTCAACATCCTGCTTGCCCAGATTCAGCTCCCATCCGTCGGAAAATCCGATGCGCCACGCACCCCGGGATTCCATCGAGACTCTGGAGACTTCCAGCCCTATGGCATTCAACTCACTTCGCCACATATTGAACCGGTTAAACACTTCCCCAGCTTTATGCTCAGGACCCGCCAACTGAGGCAAGTCCAACATTTCCTCTTGCTGCTCCGGTCGAAAAACCTGCCCCGAAACATTGATAAATCCATCCTGGTTCCAGCGAGCAACGGCTTCTTCTTCAACCAGTTGCACCCGCAGAGTACTCGGCCACTTACGTGACACAGCTGCCACCCTGGTCCAGGGCGCCTGCTCCAGTTGCTCTCTGATCTGCACCAGATCCACTGTAAAAAAACTTTTTTGCAGATTGGCCGCCAGTACCGCTTCAACATCGGCCTTACGGGTGTGCACCAGGTCACCCGCCACTTCTATCTTTGTTATTGGCTGATCCAACCAGCCAACGCCGTAGGAAAAACCACTCAGAAGCGCCAGCCAGAAAACAAAAATGCCTACGTGTATTCCCATTTTTGCCCATGGCAGTCGGGCCAGCTTTTTCCCAATTCCTGTTCCGCCCACCGAAGGACGTTTGCTCTTTGAAGGAGCGGCACTTGCCCCCCGACGCGGGCTAACCTTGGTGTTTCTGCTCCCCTTCCGCATCATGAGCCACTAACCTCCAGCACGTTTGTCCAGAGTGGTTGACAATATGGCCACCACCATTTCCTGGAAACTGAATCCGGCCTGTCTCGCTGCCATGGGAACCAGACTGTGGTCAGTCATACCCGGTACGGTATTCACTTCCAACAACCAGGGTTTTCCGTCAGCGTCCACCATCAGATCAACGCGTCCCCAACCTTCACAACTCACCGCGCGATAAGCCTCTTCTGAGAGCTTTTTGAATGCCGCTTCAGTCGCCTCAGGCAACCCACAAGGCAGTAGGTAACGGGTGTCATTAGCAATATATTTGGCGTCGTAATCATAGAAATCATGATGTGTTTGCAACCCGATTACAGGTAACGCTGACTGCTCCAGTATGCTGACGGTGTATTCGGCTCCTGTGATCCAGGTTTCAGCAAACACGAGAGAGTCATACTTTGCCGCTTCCTGATAGGCATCTCTTAGTTCCTGTGCCGACGAGACTTTGCGCATTCCGATACTGGAACCTTCATGGGCCGGCTTCACCATGGCGCAACCATTAAGATCCCGGATAGCCGCCTCCCAATCAGTGGACTCTTGCAATACACAGTAAACAGGAGTTGCCAGTCCCATGGATTCCCAGATCTGCTTGGTCCGCAGCTTATCCATTGCCAGAGCAGAGGCCAGCACACCGCTACCGGTATAAGGTTTCCCCATCAACTCCAGAACGCCCTGCATGGTGCCGTCCTCTCCTCCACGGCCGTGCAACACAATAAATGCTCGGTCAAATTCAGCTTCGACCACACTGGAAATACCATTTACAGGATCCAGGGCAAATGCCTGCACACCCGCTGCAAGCAGCCCTTCCAGAACCGCCTTGCCGCTTTTCAGTGAGACTTCCCGTTCCGCAGAAGCTCCGCCAAACAACACGGCAACGCGTCCGAACGCATTCACGTCCAGGGAATCAACACGTTGTTTGAGTTGCTCGATAGTCATTTCCGCTTCGTCTCTTCAATTAAATTGCTCATCATCACAGCACGACCACTTCATTTACTCTGACACCTTGTTTCGGGTCAGTCGTCTTCTTCCGGAATCAACCCGGTTTCTGCGAGCTTTCCGGCGATTGCCCCAATATCCCCAGCACCCTGGGTCACCAGAAGATCTCCATCCTGCAACACTCGACTGAGCACCACACGAACGTCTTCACCCCGTTCGACAAAAATGGGATCTATACTTCCTCTCTGGCGAATTGAACGGCACAGGCTGCGCCCGTCTGCCCCCGGAATTTCCTTTTCACCGGCCGGATAGACATCCAACAACACCAGGACATCCACTTTCGACAACACCTGCACAAAATCTTCGTAGAGATCTCGCGTCCGGGTATACCGATGGGGCTGAAAGACAACGACCAGACGTTTGTCTTTCCAGCCATCGCGAATAGCGCTTATCGTTGCACCAACTTCTCGGGGGTGATGTCCATAGTCATCAACCAGCATGACCTGACCACCACTGACAATCCGGTAATCACCATAAACCTGAAACCGACGCCCAACGCCTTCGAAACGGGCCAGACCTTCAACAATCGCCTGATCTGCGATGCCTTCATCAGAGGCAACAGCAATGGTAGCCAGAGCATTCAGTACGTTATGGCGCCCCGGCATGTTCAGCCTGATATTCAGATCCGCATAACCCGCAGGGCGTTTTGCGACAAAGCGAGTTTCCTGCTCATGCTGAGTCAAATCTTCGGCACGTATATCCGCGTCTTCAGAAAAGCCATAAGTGATCACAGCCCTGCCTACACGGGGTATCACTTCTCTAACCACCGGATCGTCCACACACATGACCGCTGTCCCGTAAAAAGGCAGGTTGTGCAGAAAATCAATGAATGTCTGTTTCAGCTTTTCAAAATCACCGCCATAGGTATGCATATGATCCGCATCGATATTGGTGACAATGGATACCATAGGTGTCAGGTGCAAAAAGGAAGCGTCACTTTCGTCCGCCTCTGCCACCAGAAACCGGGAAGCTCCCATCTTGGCATTGGTTCCGGCACTGTTAAGCCGGCCACCGATCACAAATGTTGGATCCAGGCCTGCCTCAGCAAATACTGAAGCGACCAGACTGGTCGTGGTCGTCTTACCATGGGTTCCAGCAACTGCAATACCGTGCCGGTAACGCATGATTTCAGCCAGCATTTCCGCCCTGGCAATCACCGGTATCCGTTGTGCCTTGGCAGCCACCACCTCCGGATTGTCCTGCGCTACAGCGCTGGAAATCACCACGACATTGGCATTGCCGATATTCTCAGCTTTATGACCGAGCATGACATTCGCCCCCAGGCGACGCATATGCTCCGTTACCGTCGATTCCTTAATATCGGAACCACTGATGTCATACCCCTGGTTCAATAACACTTCAGCAATACCACACATCCCGGAACCGCCGATTCCGACAAAGTGAATTTGCCGGACGCGGCGCATCTCAGGCGGCTCCCATAGAACCTTGGTGGCTTCTTCTGCTGATACTGTTGTCACTTTTTCTTTACTCACGCACAAGCCTCCAGGCAATAACGTACGACATCCTGAGTTGCCTCTGGCTGTGCCAGTTCTCTGGCCTTATCGGCCATTTCCTGCAGCTTTTCGGGCTGCGCCAATAATTGGCTGATACTGTCTGCCAATTTATCCACCGTTAATTCTGCTTGTTGAAAAATGATCGCCGCGCCTGCTTGCTCCAGGTACCGGGCATTTGCGGTTTGATGATCATCTACCGCATAGGGATATGGCACCAATATGGCTCCCACTCCCACAGCGGTCAGTTCTGTCAGAGTCAAGGCTCCTGCCCGGCAAATCACCAGATCGGCCCGAGCATAGATATCCTGCATGTCAAGCAGGAAGTCGAACACCTGCGCTTCAACTTTTAACTCTCTATATAAAGCCTGACAGGCTTCCTCTTTACCGGCGCCGGCTTGATGAATGATCGCCGGACGCTGCTCTTCACCTATTTTTGCCAGTGCCGCGGGTACCATTTCGTTTAATGCCAGAGCGCCGCGACTGCCTCCCAATATCACCACCGTTGGCTCACGCTTGCCCACGCCACGCTCGACAGGTGCAGGCAGGCTTGCCAGCTCAGCTCTCACCGGATTACCCACAGTGTGCACATTTCCCTTTCCTATGAAGGCTCCCGGAAATGCCTGCAATACGGTTCTGGCCCATTTCGCCAGCCAACGGTTCGTCATCCCCGCGATCGCATTCTGCTCATGAATCACCAGGGGTGTTCTGGTCAGCATGGCCACAATTCCACCGGGACCAGCGGCAAAGCCGCCCATTCCCAGCACACAGTCCGGAAGCTCACGACGATAAACCTTGTAGGCCTGCCACAAAGCTCGTAACAGGTTCAGTGGGGCTTTCACCAGGATCAGCAAACCTTTCCCTCTGAGCCCACCGATGCTCAGTAACTGCATCGG
This sequence comes from Hahella ganghwensis DSM 17046, assembly GCF_000376785.1. Classification (GTDB taxonomy): domain Bacteria; phylum Pseudomonadota; class Gammaproteobacteria; order Pseudomonadales; family Oleiphilaceae; genus Hahella; species Hahella ganghwensis. The sequence continues at coordinate 45,590 of NZ_AQXX01000133.1, read as the reverse complement.
AATATCTGTATTGCCGATAATGCGTTCTTCCATACCACCGGCTGAACCGAGCCACACCACCCTGGCACCGCGTTGCTGCAGTGCCTGAGCTGCCGCTAATGCCGGGTAAACATGTCCGCCCGTACCACCAGCCATTACCAGGAAGGTCTTTTGCATTACGCTCCCTCCTGTGACTTATTCTTTGACTTCTCTTCTGCGCCCAGTTCTGCACGGATTCGCAATAAAATCCCTACACACAGACAACTAATGATCAAGCTGCTGCCACCATAACTGATCAGCGGAAGTGTCAGCCCTTTCGTGGGAAGAAGACCTGTATTCACGCCAAGGTTAATCAACGCCTGAACACCTAAGAGCAAAGTGATGCCATAGCCCACGTATGCATTGAATAATTGTCCTGACCGTTCTGCGGATTTGGCGATTGACATGCCACGCCACAACAGCAGACCGTATAATCCCAAAGTCACCAAAACGCCAATCAGGCCCAGCTCTTCGCCGATAATGGCAAACACAAAATCCGTATGTGCCTCTGGCAAATAGAACAATTTCTGGACACTATTCCCCAATCCTACGCCGGTCAGCTCTCCGCGCCCGAAGGCAATCAGGGACTGAGTCAACTGATACCCGGAATTAAACTGATCAGCCCAAGGATCGGTATATGCCGTCAATCGTTTCAATCGATATGGCTGTGAAACCGCCAGTAAAGCCACACTGGAAACACACATAATCAGCAGAGCACCGAAGTGCTTCAGGGCTACACCACTCAGAAAGATCATGCCGACAACCGCCGCCATGATGACCACCAGAGCACCAAAGTCTGGCTCCATCAGCAGCAGAAGGGCCACGATCATCAATACCAGCAGTGGTTTGATAAACCCCCACCAGCTTCCCCTGACCTCATCCATTCTCCTTACCAGATAACTGGCCGTGTAGATCACCATACATACCTTGGCGATTTCAGAGGGTTGCACATTGATAATACCCAGACTGATCCAGCGGGTACTCCCGTTAACCGTTTTGCCAATACCGGGAATCAGTACCGCAAGAAGGACTGTCATTGCGATCGCCAGCAACACCCAGCTCTGTTCATGCCACCACCTCAGGGGTACTCGCAACATCACGAAACCGCAGAACAGCCCGATAAGAATGTAAGCGCTGTGACGCCAGAAATAGAAGAGTGCTTGTTGGTTTCGAACTTCTGCCACATCAATAGATGCGGAAGTAACCATCACCAGCCCAAAGCAAAGAAGCGCAAAAGCAGCACCAAGCAGTGGAAGGTCCACTTCCACCGCATGCTGTATCCGATGATGACTAAGCGTCATTGTTGTCATAACGCCTTCACCCATCGCTTGAATTCCTCACCCCGTTCCATGTAATTACGAAACATGTCCAGACTGGCACACGCCGGTGACAGCAGTACCAGATCCCCTTCCTGACTAATCGCTGCGGCAGCTGCAACCGCTTCTTCCAATGTGTTGACTTCATGTACGGGCATTCTGGCGGCCAAACCATCACGCAGTAACTGACGATCCTGTCCCAATACCACCGCCGCTCCCACGTGACGCTCCACACACTTAAACAGAGCATCAAAATCCTGTCCTTTGCCCTGACCGCCACAAATCAATACAAGCTGACCGCTGATTACCGGACCAAGACCTTCTAGTGCGGCAATTGTGGCTCCGACATTCGTTGCCTTGGAATCATTAATAAACTCGATGCCGTTATATTTACCGACCCACTCGCAGCGATGCTCCAGTCCGGTAAACTCCTTTAGAGTCTCCAGGCAAATCGGCAACGACAATCCTGCCGCCTGGGCCAGGGCCAGTGCAGCAAGTGCATTACTCCAGTTGTGACGCCCTTTGACTTTGAGATCATCAGCATCCAGCAACACTTCACTGCCTCTGGCCAGAAAATGCCGGTCCCCTGAACTGATCACGCCAAACTGTTTCGGCTCGGGGGGCGTCAGACTAAACCAAGTCACCTCTGCCCCTTCCATCATCGGAGGTTGGGCCAGGGTATCCTGCTTGTTCAGCACCATGTGCCGACACCCAAAGAAAACTCTCATTTTCGCCAGATGATAGGCCATCATGTCCGGATAACGGTCCATATGGTCCTGCGACAGGTTCAATACTGTCGCCGCCTTTGCACCGAGCTTTTCGGTGGTCTCCAACTGAAAGCTGGAAAGTTCTACCACATAGAGCTCAACCTCAGGCGCCAGCAGATCCAACACAGGAGTCCCAAGATTTCCGCCGATAGCAACATGAACGCCACAGGCCTTCGCCATTTCCCCAACCATAGAGGTCACGGTGCTTTTCCCGTTACTACCGGAAATGGCAATAATTGGAGCCTTGGCTTCCTGACTGAACACATCAACATCCCCACGAACGATCACCTGATCTTTCACAGCAGCGATATCCGGATGTGCCAGTGGAACACCTGGGCTTAACCAGACTTCAGATGCTTCGCCAAGCCTGTTCCGGTCCAATTTACCAGTGATCACTTCGATACCCGGCGCCAGTTGATTCAGCTCATCCAATCCTGGTGGATCATAGCGGGTATCCATTACCGAGAAAGACATTCCGCGCTCGTGCAGATAGCGGGCACAGGAAAGCCCGGTCACTCCCAAACCGACAATCACAATGTGTCGATCACGCGCAAGAATGGTCATTCAGTCTCGTCACTCTCTCAATAAATCAATGTCCACCGAATCAAATCACTGATTCAGCGAATTTTCAGTGTGGCCAGACCTATCAGGACCAGTACCACAGTGATGACCCAAAACCGGACGATTACCCGGGGTTCAGGCCAGCCTTTCAATTCAAAGTGATGATGCAAAGGCGCCATCCGAAAAATTCTTCGGCCGGTCAACTTGAACGAAGCCACCTGCAAAATCACTGAGACGGTTTCCATCACGAACACGCCGCCCATGACAAACAAAACAATTTCCTGACGCACGATAACGGCCACAACACCCAAGGCAGCTCCCAGCGCCAATGCACCAACATCCCCCATAAACACCTGCGCCGGGTAGGTATTGAACCAGAGGAAACCAAGTCCGGCACCGACCAGTGCCCCCAGGAATATAATCAGTTCCCCTGTCCCCGGCAGATAGGGAATGTGCAGGTATTCTGCAAACTTCACATGTCCACTCAGGTAAGCAAATATTGCCAATGCGCCACCAACCATCACGGTCGGCATAATGGCCAGACCATCCAAACCGTCAGTCAGGTTTACCGCATTACTGCTGCCAACAATGACGAGGTAGGTCAGTACAATAAACCCAGCGCCCAACGGTATGGCGACCTCTTTAAACAACGGCACGATCAGTGCTGTTTCGTCTACCGATTGAGCGGTCTCATAGAGCAACCAGGCGGCGGCCAGTCCAAACACGGACTGCCACAGGTATTTCCAGCGGGCAGGCAAACCTTTTGGGTTCCGCTCAACTACTTTACGCCAGTCATCCACCCACCCGATGGCGCCAAATAAAAGCGTTGTTGCCAGAGTGATCAGCACGTACCGGTTACTCAAGTCAGACCAGAGCAATGTGCTGACAGCAATAGCAACGAGAATCAGCGCCCCACCCATGGTCGGTGTTCCGGCTTTGCTGAAATGACTCTCCGGACCATCGTCACGAACTGCCTGGCCTATCTGGTAATAACTCAACTTCCTGATCATTACCGGGCCGACAACCAACGATATAACCAAGGCCGTCAACACGCCGAAAATGGCACGTAGCGTCAAATACTGGAAGACGCTGAAAATGCTGAAATACTGCGCCAGGAAATCAGCTACCCAAACTAACATCGATGGTATTTCCTATTTGTTTTGTAAAGTTCATGGCCAAAATCATTCAAGTGCCTCATCTCACCTGCGGTCATATTGGCCTCGCGGTGATTAACTTTGCCCACTCATCAGGGCCTCTACCACTTCTTCCATCCTGGCGCTGCGGGATCCTTTCAATAGCACGACATCTCCCGCACGAATGTTTCGCTTCAACTCAGCAATCACTTCCGAATTTCCGCGGCCGACAAATGTATGGTCTCCAAACCCCTGCCGATAACTTTCGGCTGAAGTACCAGTGACATAGCATTGCTCGACACCGATAGATCTGGCGTACTCTCCAACCTTCCGGTGCGCTTCATCCACTTCTTCCCCGAGCTCGCCCATATAGCCCAACACTGCAATATGGCGGCCCGGGTAGCGAACCAAGACATCCAGCGCCGCCATCATAGAAGTTGGGTTGGCGTTATAAGTGTCGTCCAATACAGTCACACCATTGGGTGCCACCTTGCGATTCATGCGTCCCTTTACTGCAGGAGCATTTTCGAGCCCCGCCACAATCTGGGATACAGAGACGCCTGCCCCCAGTGCCGCTGCTGCCGCTGCCAGCGCATTCTTGACACTGTGCTCACCAGAAAACGGCAATCGAACCTTCATCGTTCCGGATGGCGTCACCAGTTCAAATACAGAAAACTCCGCTTCCAGCTTCAACTGTCGCGCATACACATTGGCTGTTTCACACAGCCCGAAACTAATCACACGACGTTTGCCCGCCATTGCCAGCCAACATTCAAAGTTCGGGTCATCCGCATTCAGCACAGCAATACCGTCCTCCGGAAGTCCCTCAATAATTTCGCCTTTTGCCCGAACAATGTTCTCCAGGCTACCAAAGCCTTCCAAATGAGACGCCACGGCATTATTCAGGATGGCTACCTGGGGTTTCACCAAACTAACGGTATAGGCGATCTCGCCCACACCACTTGCCCCCAGCTCAAATACCGCGGCCTGATGTTCATCCGATAACCGCATCAGACTGATGGGCACACCAAAGTGATTATTCAGGTTGCCCTCTGTCTTGCAGACGGTCGCCGCCTGACCAAAAATACTGGCCAGCATTTCCTTCACGGTGGTCTTGCCAACGCTTCCGGTAATAGCCACAACAGGCCCATTAAACCGAGCCCTGTTAGCGGCCCCGACATGTCCAAGCCCTTTTGTCGTATCTGGAACGATCACCTGTGTAGTGCTCAGCGCCAGCGGACGCTCCACCATCAGTGCTTGAGCCCCCTTGGCAACGACATCTTCGACGAAATCATGGGCATCAAAACGCTCTCCGCTTAGCGCCACAAATAAGGCCCCAGCACAATCTTTTCTGGAATCTGTGACGACATCAGCAATGTCCACAACAGGCCCCTTATGCTCGCCCTGGCAGCACACTGCAATATCCTGGCTGGTCCAGGTTCCAATCACACCCAACCTCCCGCCTGACGCGGTTCATTGCCCTTACTAATGACAAGATGCTCCAGCGTCGCCTTGGCCACCTTGCTATCTGAAAATGCCTGACGCACTCCGTTCACTTCCTGATAGTCTTCATGACCTTTTCCAGCCAAAAGCACCATATCACCGGGACGAGCGTGGCGAATGGCAAATTCTATGGCCTTATCGCGAGGCTGAATGACGGCTGCGCTTTCAGGTTGCTCCAGACCTTTCAGAATATCCGCAATAATCAACTGCGGATCTTCGGTGCGGGGATTGTCATCTGTAATAACCACCCTGTCCGCCAGCGATTCGGCAATCTCCCCCATTAGTGGACGCTTACCGGGATCTCGGTCGCCTCCACACCCGAAAACACACCAGAGAGTTCCACTACAGTGTGCTCTCAATGCCTGCAGAACAACGCTCAGAGCATCCGGTGTATGCGCATAGTCAACTATCACTGAAGGGTTATCCTGAGCATCATCTGCAGGCTGTAGCCGTTCCACTCTTCCAGGTACTGCTGTGAGCTGAGCCAGCGCCTTGGCAACAGCAGACAACGGCCGTCCCAAGATCAACAGGCAGGATGCTGCCGCCAGAGCATTAGATAAATTAAAGTCACCGACCAACGGCACCTCGACTTGCACCGAGTCGCCGCCATAAGCCAGATCAAATTTTATTCCCTCGTCCTGGAAGCTGGGATTGTGCCCTTGTACTCGGGCAACTCTCTCTTTACTGGACGAATAAGTCACTGTGTTCTCTCCGACCATTTCCACAGCCCAGCGACGTCCTGTTGCATCATCAAGGTTGATAATCCTGGAAATTCCGGGCTGCATCAGCAGTCGTTTTTTCGCCTCTTCATAAGCTTCCATGGTCCCGTGATAATCCAGATGATCACGGGAAAGATTGGTAAAAACTCCAGCTTTAAACTTCACACCGGCAACACGGTACTGATCCATGGCGTGAGACGACACCTCCATCGCGACCAGCTCAATCCCCTGTTCATAGAGGCTTGCCAGGTGACGATGGACCGTCACCGCATCAGGTGTGGTATGACTGGAAGCCTGTAAAGCACCGGGTTTCCCCACACCTAAAGTGCCAATGACGGCTGCGGAAATTCCCAACGATTCAGCCATTTCCGCAATATAGTGGGTAAGAGACGATTTCCCATTGGTGCCCGTCACTCCCACAACCGTCATGCCCGCGGTTACCTGGCCGAAGAATCGATGAGCAATATGGCCGACACATGGTCGAACCTCTTCAAGCTCAATAAATATCACATTGCTTCTTTCATAGACCTGTACTTGATCGCCAGGCAAAACAATCGCACTGGCGCCACGGTCAATGGCGTCATCTATATAGTCCCGCCCCTGAGAGCTCACTCCTTCTGAAGCGACAAACAGTGCTCCTCGGGTGATTTTCCGGCTGTCCAATTGGATATCAGCTACCCAGCAGTCCAAACCCGCCGGAACACTGACCCAGCCAGTCAACAAAGCGCTAAGCTTTTTCTGTGCAGTTCCTGCCATTTTCATCCTCCCCGCTCCGCTTTCTTGGAAGCTGAAGCCATAAGCCCCGGATGAATATCCGGTGCAACATTGAGAAGACGCAGAGAATTGGCCATTACCCGTGAAAATACCGGTGCAGACACCTCACCACCGTAGTATTCACCACTTTGCGGCCCGTTCACTGCCACTACCATTGCCAAACGAGAGTTTTCCACCGGTGCGAGCCCGGCAAAGACAGAAGTGTAATCATCTTCAGCGTAACCGCCGCCCGCACTGATGTTATGAACTGTTCCAGTCTTGCCGGCGACCCGATATTCAGATACATGAGCCCTGGTTCCTGTCCCACCCTGTAGAACCACCTGCTCGAGAATATTTTTCAAAGAGGTGGCCACCTCTTCGCTCATTACTCGCTGGGACGACAGACCCTTTTGCCCGCCTTTGATCAGGCTTACCGGATGCCTTATTCCCCCGGAGGCGATTGCCATATATGCCTGCGCCAACTGCAGAGTGGTCGTCGACAATCCGTAGCCGTAGGAAAGCGTTGCCAACCTTACAGGCTTCCAATTACTGTAATTGGGAAGACTTCCCACGGCCTCACCCGGATACTCAATTCCAGTCGCCTGACCAAATCCCGCATTGAAAAATGTTTCCCAGATCGACTCCCCTCCCACTTTGAAGGCAATACGACTGGTTCCGACGTTACTACTCTTCACTACCACCTTGGTCAGAGAGAGCTTGCCGTAATTGCGATGATCCCTGATGGTGCGCCCATTCAGACGCAGATATCCGGGACTGGTGTCGACCACACTGTTTACAGAGAACTTACCGGACCCTAACGCCGCTGCAATCGAGAACGGCTTCATGGTCGAGCCCGGCTCAAACAAATCTGTTATCGCTCTGTTGCGCAATGCCGCAGCCTGAATACTGCCCCGATTATTGGGGTTGTAGGAGGGTTGATTGACCATTGCCAACACCTCTCCGGTTTTAACATCCAGTAATACCAGTGATGCCGAGTGAGCCTGATGAGCCTCTACAACAGCTTTCAATTCCCGGTATGCGAGATACTGCAATCTCAAATCGATACTCAACTGAAGGTCTTCGCCAGGGATCGCATCGCTGATAAGACTCAGATCCTGAACGACAAAACCACGACGGTCCTTCAGCACTTTTTTCTTCCCGGGGGTATCCTGTAGGTATTGGTCAAACACCAGCTCGACCCCTTCCTGCCCCTTTTCATCAATATCTGTCATGCCGACCACATGAGCCGCAACTTCACCGGCCGGGTAATAGCGTTTGAAGTCACGTTGACTGTACAGGCCCTCTAGACTGAGCTGCATCGCCGCATCCGCCAGCTCAGGAGCCATCTGACGCTGAATGTAGATAAACTCACGTTCGAAATTCTGCCCCAGGCGTTCCTTCAATTCTCCAACGTCATCACCAAGAAGTTCAGCCAAAGCACTCCAACCGGGATTGGTCAAATCCACTTGCTGAGGATTCGCCCACAACGTCACAACCGGCGCACTGACCGCCAGAGGTTCACCATGACGATCCAGAATTTTTCCGCGAGTAGCCGGAATGTCCTCAAATCTGATGGTCCGAAGGTCCCCCTGCCCACTGAGAAACTCCTGGTCAATCACCTGCAAATCCACTGCCCGCCAGGCCAACGCCGCAAAGCATCCTGCCAGTACCAAAAGCACCAGCAGAAAACGCCAATCGCCCGCGGCAGCAATTTGCTGATCCGCAGGCGATCTGCTTGAAGCTCCAGACGTGTGGAGTTTGGCGTTGGGTTGACGTTTCATCTCACGATTTCGACCTGACCTGTTCGCGGCACAGACATTCCAAACTGTTTACTGGCAATCTGTTCCACTCGGCTATGCGCACTCCAGGCGCTCTCTTCTAACAATAATTGCGTCCACTCCCGCTCATAGCGGTCCTTCTGCTGCTGCAGCCCCTGCAATTCGATAAACAACTGACGGTTAAGATGAACCGCATAAGCTGCGGCAATCCCTGAAACCACAAGGGCTAACATTAAACCCACTGTCACAATGGTTCTCCCCTTGATAAATCCAGCCATCAGGTAGCAGGTTTCCTTCCACCACTCCATCAACGACGGCCAGACAGATACTGTTTTTGCGGACGAGCTACGGCGAACCATCGGAGTTGCCTGCCCAGCATTTCTAATCAAAATCATGCGCATTTCTCCATTACCCGCATTACCGCGCTTCTGGACCTGACATTGACAGCCAATTCATCCTTGCCAGCCCGCACCTTCTTTCCTATCAACTTTGCTTTTGGGACACCGTCATCGGTTACAGGCACCCACTTGGGGAGCTGCGGCCCTCTGACTTTATCCCGCATAAACTGCTTGACCTTGCGGTCTTCCAGCGAATGAAAGCTGATGACAGCCAAGCGGCCTCCTGGCGCCAGACTGTCATAGGCATCCTCCAACCCTTTTTCCAGGTCAGCCAGTTCACTATTGATGTGAATCCGGATACCTTGAAATGCGCGCGTAGCAGGGTGCTTCCCCTTTTCCCAGCGGGGATGCGCTGCTGCCACAATTTCAGAAAGCTGCTGGGTCGTCACAATCGCCTGCTTCTCTCGTTCACGTACAATCGCTTTTGCCATGCGCCGGGAGTATCGTTCTTCACCGTACTCCCAGATCACTCTTGCAATCTCTTCTTCGGGGGCCCGGTTTACCCAATCTGCCGCCGACTCACCGCTCTCCGGATCCATCCGCATGTCCAGAGGTCCTTCCTTGTTGAAACTGAACCCTCTGCTCGCATCATCCAGTTGCGGCGATGAAACCCCCAGGTCCAACAGCACACCGTCAACGCTTTCCCATCCCTGCGCTTCGATAGCCTGTCGGATCTCCGCAAAACTGCCGCGGTAAAATAACAATCGACTATCCCTTGATTTCAGATCTTCAGCACTCTGCTGAGCCCGGGGATCCTTATCGATTCCCAACAACTTCCCATCTGTACCAAGGTGCTCCAATATCAGTCGGCTGTGTCCACCCCGGCCGAAAGTACCATCGACATACTTTCCACCTTCCTTGATGGCCAGAGCTTCGACGGCTTCCTTCAGTAGTACCGTCACATGTGCAAAATTTTCTGACGTATCTGTCATCACAATGCCAACTGCTGCATTTCGACCGGCATGTCGCCATCATCTTCAGACTCTTCCAGCCAGGCATTCCAGAGCTCTTCACTCCACAGCTCCAGCTTTTTGCCCTGCCCGATCAACCTGAGTTTTTTCTCGAGCTTGGCATGATCCCTCAGGGTAGGAGGCAGCAATACTCTTCCTGCGGAATCCAATTCAAAAGGTGTCGCATGTCCAAGCAGCAGCCTTTGCAGTCTGCGCACGGCCTTATTCATGTTAGGGAGCGCTTCGATTTGCGGACGAATTTCTTCCCAGGCAGGTTCCGGATATATCAACAGGCAAGGTTCTTCATTGTGGGCAGTCACAACGATATTCCCCTGGCATAGCGCCAGGAGATCCTCACGAACTTTCGTGGGGATCGCTATGCGACCTTTCGCATCCATATTGATGGAATGACTACCCTGAAAATAACTCATGTGTGCCGGCCGGGCTCCCAATGAAGTATCTGCCTGGGAATCTGAGGGGGAGCAAAAGACACCTTTTGCCACTTTGCGCCTTTGTTTTCCACTTTCTGGCACTAATATCCACAAATTCCCACTTCTGCACACTATAGAAAGCTAATTGGTTTTTTTCAAGACAATGAAAGAGCGGTAATGAAGTTCACTTCCCCTTGAAAGACAAAGAGTTACCGAATGAAGAGAAGTTAGAGAGAAAAGAAAGGAGACAAAATTGCTTAATTTTCATAAAGGTACAAATCTATCTTCAATAGATTTGTGACGTTTAAGAATTTTTTGATCTAAAAAACAGATAAACAGAAGCTTTTGAAGAGAGTCCAGGGAGTTTCCACCACCCGAAAAGAGTGAGCGGAGATTCAGATTTATGGGGAAATTTTCCCACTTTGACGGCCTAAGCGACCATCAAAGTGGGAAAAGTATAGTGAGTCTGCCGATAAGCCGGGTTCTGTCGTGGACAGCCATTCATCTGGGATGCACGTCACCGTGCACCTCAAGCGACCTACCCGGGTCCAGCGTGGGCCACGCCGTTGGACCCCTATTTGGTCTTGCTCCGAGTGGGGTTTTCCATGCCATGGACTGTTACCAGCCATGCGGTGCGCTCTTACCGCACCATTTCAACCTTACCGGTGTTCGAAAACACTTAGGCGGTATATTTTCTGTTGCACTTTCCGTCGGCTCGCGCCGCCCAGGCGTTACCTGGCACTTTGCCCTGTGGAGCCCGGACTTTCCTCCCTCCAGAGAATCACCTACTACGTAGGCATTTCTCTGGACAGCAGCTGCCTGGCAGACTCGGCCGCAGATTAGCCACTTCAGCGCTTATATGCAACCAAAACCAGACACCCGGTGACAAATCAGCCCTCTTTTAAAGACAACGCGCGTTTATACAAATCGTTCTTACTCAACCCAGCTACCTCCGCAACAATCGCCGCCGCCTTTTTCACTGGTAACTCCTTCAGCAGCATGATCAGGAGCCTGTCGATGTCGATATCAGTATCAGACTCCGCAGACTCTTCCGCACCAGCCACCAAAACCACAAACTCCCCACGCTGCTGATCTGTGTCTTCCTGTAATTGCTGAATCAGTGTTTTCGCTGACCCGCTTAAAAAAGTTTCAAAGGTCTTGGTAATCTCCCTTCCCAGAACCACATCCCGATCTTCAAAGATCGCACATAGATCCTCCAGAAAATCCATAATTCTGTGGGGAGACTCATAAAAAATGAGCGTACGGGTTTCTTTCTTCAGACTTTCCAGCTGCTTTCGGCGCCCACTGCCCTTTGCAGGCAAAAAGCCTTCAAAAGCAAATCTGTCACTGGGCAGCCCGGCCACCGACAGGGCTGCCACCATGGCGCAGGCTCCCGGCACTGGGATGACCTGAACCCCCTGCGCCCGCGCCTCTCTTACCAGCGGGTAACCAGGATCAGAAATCAACGGTGTTCCGGCGTCGGACACCAAAGCCACTGACTCCCCGTCGAGCAACCTTGACACCAACCCTTCCGAGCGGGAGGCCTCATTAAATGCGTGCAATGACAGCATCGGCGTACCTATACCAAAATGACGACACAGCCTTGCACTATGGCGTGTATCCTCTGCTGCAATCACATCAACTTCCTTCAGCGTCGCCAGCGCCCTGGAACTGAGGTCCTCCAGATTTCCAATAGGAGTGGCAACAACATACAACCGTCCGGGGTTTGCAGGTTTGGACATATCTTTACCTTGCTATGGGAGTAATTCGACAAATAGATCCGACTGATCTAAATTCAGCCACCGCCCAACGGTGACAGCATATTTCGAGACTTTAACTTGAACACCGGACACCATTATCGCTAACTGCGTTACGAAAACTAACAACATTGTAAGCGGGAAACCGTGAATCATTTTTGCCCGGCACCACCTCTTTGATAGAATGCCGCCAACGGCCAGCCCAGTCTACATGTGGAATCATGATGTCAAAACGATTAACTTCGCCAATGCTTATTTTTATTCATCGTCTGATCAGAAAACCCGGACACTTATCTCTGATTGCTATCGCAGCCTTGGGACTTACCCTATCCGCCTGCGGCTCGAAAGAGACCATCAAGACCGGTCCGGAAGTTTCGGAAGCCATGCCTGAAGATGAAGCCGAACAACAGTTATGGCTGGCACAACGGGCGATTTCGACAGAACGGGCCGACTACCTTCTAAATGCCCTGGAGATATATCTTTCGCGCGAAGATTATAGCAACGCCGAACGAACGGTAACTGCAATCAACACCACCACGATTTCGCAGGCACAGTATGAGCGCTACATATTACTGGCCGGCAGTCTTGCCATGACGCTCAATAAGCCAGAACTGGCAATTACCTATTTTGAAGAAGCCCCCTCTGTCGCGTTTACCACGGCACCGCTTGAAACCCAGTTGAAAGCAGCTGATTTGCGGGCCGAAGCCCTGCTGGCGGCCAATCGACCCTTAGATGCCGCCCGGCTAAGAGCGTTTAATGCAGGCCTTTACACAGGTGAAAAATACTGGGAAAACCACAACAGCATCTGGAGCGCCTTGCGCGCCACCCCGGCTCTGGAGCTGAGCCGAGCCCTGGAACAGCCGCAGGACTATGACTGGCAGGGATGGCTGGAGCTCATCAATCAAATTCGCCTCCACCAGCACAGCCTTGACCAGCAGCTGGAAGCCCTGAACCAATGGAAAGATAACTGGCCGGCTCACGCTGCTGCCCAACATCTGCCCGATGAACTTCAAATGCTGATTGAGCTCCCCAACACCCGCCCTGAAAAGATTGCCTTAATACTCCCTCTGTCCGGCCCGCTTGAAAAAGTCGGAGCGGCAATCAGAGACGGCTTCTTTGCGGCTTTCCATGCCGACGCAGAAGTCAGCGCGATCAGCACAGAAATCAATGTCATCGACAGCGAACAACACAGCTCAATTCTGGACCTCTACCTGCAATTACAAATCGAGGACTATGATCTTGTCGTCGGACCACTCCAAAAGGAACAGGTATCGGAGCTGGCACTGCTTCCGCAGATGAATCCCCCTGTGCTGGCATTGAACTATGCCGACACCTTTGGCATGTCAACCCCCGGAATGTTCCAGTATGGCCTCGCGGCAGAAGATGAAATCACACAGATTCTCAATCATCTGGACGCCATGAAAAAATCCCGGGTAGCAGCCATCTACCCCGACGCCCCCTGGGCCATGGAGCTGATTGACGCCCTAAGGGAGAAAGAGCAAAACAATGAGGCATTTCAGCTTCTGACGTATCAGTACACGCAGGAAGACAGCCTTTCAAACGGCATATCAGCGCTATTGGATATAGAAGACAGCGACCAGCGCTACAATGAACTCAGAAACCTGATGGGGAAACTGGAATTTGAACCACGGCGACGCCAGGACATTGACGCCGCCATACTCATCGCTACGCCCACGATTGCACGACAGATAAAGCCCCTGCTAGCCTTCCACTACGCTTCAGATATCCCTGTGTATGCGACATCTCAAATCTATGCAGGATTTCAGCAAAGGGATAAAGACCACGATCTGGATAACGTCCGATTTACAGAGATACCCTGGCTGCTAAGTCAGACCATCCCTCTTCGGAGCGAAATCAAATATCTGGCTGGCATAAACCGGTATGAACGGCTGTACGCTATGGGCATTGACGCCTATCGCCTAGCTCCTCGACTGGCCTTGATGGAAAGATTTCCAAGCAGCCAGCTTCAGGGTATGACAGGCAATCTTGCCATTAACGAACACAACCAGATTCGTCGGCAACTTGAATGGGCAACATTTGAAAAAGGACAGGTAAAGACCCTGCTGACTCTGACTACACCATGAATCTTTTTCAATCGGTCCGAAACACAACAAGCCTCGGGCAATCTGTCGAAAAACAGGCGGCCCGATATCTAAGGCAGAAAGGACTCGCCATTGTCAGACAGAACTATCGCTGCAAGGGTGGCGAAATTGATATCATTGCCCGTGAGAAAGAGACGCTGGTATTCGTGGAAGTCAGGCATCGCAAGTCAAATCGCTTCGGCACACCCGCAGAAACTGTAACCCACCGAAAACAGCAGAGAATTATACTGGCCGCCCGAAACTATCTACTGACCCTCAAGAACCAACCGGCATGCCGATTTGATGTTATTGAGAGCTGGCCCGAACAATCGACCAATGTTAACTTTAACTGGATCAAAGATGCGTTTGGCTGCTAATGGCAGTCGTACCACATAGAGAGCGAGAGAGCATGAATAGCATAGAAAGAATCAACCACCTCTTTGAACAGAGCATTAAAACCAAACAATTGGCTGCAGAGGTTTTACCTCCACTCATTGATGCTGCCGGTCAATTGATGGTATCCGCACTCCTGGAGGAGAAAAAAATACTATGCTGCGGAAACGGCGGCTCCGCCGGAGACTCGCAACACTTTTCCTCTGAGCTTCTAAATCGCTTTGAAAGAGAGCGTCCCAGCCTTCCCGCTATCGCTTTGACAACAGACACATCCACCCTGACCTCTATTGCCAATGACTACAGCTACAATGAGGTGTTCTCCAAACAGATCAGAGCCCTCGGAAATGCAGGCGATATTCTTCTGGCCATCTCCACCAGCGGCAACTCTGCCAATGTCATTCAGGGCATCCAGGCAGCACATGATCGAGAAATGAAAGTTGTCGCTCTGACAGGAAAAGACGGGGGTAACATGACCTCATTATTGTCACAGGACGACATAGAGATCCGGGTTCCGTCAACATCTACAGCCCGTATACAGGAGGTTCATCTCTTGGCCATCCACAGTCTTTGCGACTACATTGACCGCTCTCTATTTGGGCCAACGGACTAATTAGAACCGACCAAGCACAAATAAACATAAAAAAACGGGCATTAAGCCCGTTTTTTTATTTCACAATCTTCAAGCTTGGCTTGCCGCCCCCAGGTTTTGGAGCCTCTTTCTTCTGAGCCTCCCCATCCGGCGATGAGCCTTCAGGATCCGGAGCTCCGCCCGGCTCAGAACCAAAGACCATTCCCTGACCATTCTCCTTTGCATAAATAGCCAACACGGAGACGATCGGCACAGTCACCTGCCGAGGAACACCACCAAACCGCGCGCTGAACTCCAGATATTCATTATCTATGGAGAGACCTCTGACCGCATGGGGACTTATGTTCAGGACTATCTGACCATTACTGACAAAATCCCGAGGAACATCCACCGAGGGGAGAGATGCATCAACCACCACATATGGCGTCAGTTGACTGTCAAGAATCCATTCATTCAATGCACGCAGCAAATAGGGGCGACTAGACTTCATAACAATTAGGAATTCATCTCCTGTTCAAGCTCAGACAAGCTGGCTTTAAAACTTTCACGGCTAAACAGGCGCTCCATGTATTTCAACAGAGGCTTCACCTGCTTTTCAGGCAATTCAATCCCCATGACCTGAAGACGCCAAAGAACGGGAGCCACGCAACAATCCACGATAGTGAACTCTTCATTCATGAAATAAGGCTTCTCAGAGAATATCGGTGCTGCCGCAATCAAGCTCTCACGCAGCTCTTTACGAGCCGCCTCAACTTTAGAGGCACTTTCCTTCCCTTCAAGAATAACGTCCGCCAGGCTGCACCAATCTCTCTGAATACGATGGATCAACAGACGGCTTTGCGCCCTGGCCACCGGATATACAGGCAACAGAGGAGGATGAGGAAAACGCTCGTCGAGGTACTCCATCATGATGTTCGGCTCATATAAAGCCAACTCACGATCTACAAGCGTAGGCAGAGAGTTATATGGGTTAAGATCCGCAATCTCTTCAGGCTTGTTATCCGGATCGACATCAATTACTTCAACTGCCACACCTTTCTCCGCCAACACGATTCTTACACGGTGGCTATAGTGGCTTTGAGCATCAGAAAAAAACGTCATTGATGACCGCTTGGTCACGACTCCCATAGATCTACCTCAGTCAAAAATTAAACACTGCTCTATAAACAGAAAAATCCAGCATTGGCGTCCCAATGCTGGAGCGAGTCTTAAAAAGGGTACTTATTATACACGAAAGACTAGTGCACGTCTTTCCAATACTCCCTGTTGAGCAAATAGGCAAATACAAACAGCACAAACAGGAACATCAGTACAAATGGTGCAATATAGTTGGCCTGCAACTTTGAGGGCTCACCTACATAGACAAGGAAATTTACCAGATCCCGCATCGCATCGTTGTATTCGGACGGGGTCATACTACCTTCCACAGCATACGACTGACATCCTGACACACCAATTTCCTGACCGCTCATAGGATCAATACCCGGTTTGCCTCCCGTGTGTGGCTTTTCCGCACACAACCCTTGAAGGTCGATCAACACGTGTGGCATCCCCACATCTTTGAACACTGCGTTATTCACCCCCCAAGGACGAGACTCATCCTTATAGAAAGTACGCAGATAGGTATACAACCATTCAGGGCCACGCAATCTGGCCACCAGGCTCAGATCGGGAGGAGGCGCACCAAACCAGCCTGCGGCCATCTTTGACTGCATCGGAATATCCATGAGCTCTCCAATCTTCGCATCACCAAAGATCAGGTTATCAACATAAAGCTCATGAGGAATACCGATATCATCAGCCACACGCTCGTACCGAGCATACTTCATGGAGTGACACCCCATGCAGTAGTTCGTAAACAAAGCCGCTCCAGACTGCAGAGATGCCTTGTCATAGATATCAACGTCAACGTGGTCCAAAGCCACTTTGTCCGACGCAGCCAGACCTTGAGCAGCAAACAGGGACAATAGCAGTGTGAATAAAACTCTTTTCATTAGTGCGTCACCCTCTCTGGAACCGGCTTGGTTTTCTCCATCCTGGTGTAGAACGGCATCAGAATAAAGTAAGCGAAGTACAGAGTCGTACAGACCGGCGCTAACCAATATGGCTGATCGTTTGGCGGAAGTGCACCGCAAATCCCCAAAATAACGAAACAGACGGCAAATATCAGCAACCAGATTCTGCTGAACCACCCTTTGTAGCGCATTGAACGCACAGGACTCTTATCAAGCCATGGAAGAACAAAAAGAATCGCGATTGCACCACCCATGACAACCACTCCCCAGAACTTCGCATCCAATCCCAGGAACGGAATAGTTACCGCCCTCAACATCGCATAGAAAGGAGTAAAGTACCATACAGGGGCAATATGCTCTGGCGTCTTGAGCGGGTTCGCAGGTTCAAAATTCGGCTTTTCCAGGAAGTAACCGTTCATTTCCGGGAAATAGAAGACAACCGTGCAGAATACAAACAGGAACACCACAACAGCAGCAATATCGTGAACCGTATAGTAAGGATGGAATGGAATACCATCACGAGGAATACCGTTTTCATCCTTGTTCTTCTTGATATCAACCCCATCAGGGTTGTTCGAGCCCACTTCATGCAGAGCCAGTACATGAAGCACCACAAGGCCAAGCAGAACAATTGGCAGCGCCACCACATGCAACGCAAAGAATCGGTTCAGGGTAATACCGGAAATCAGATAATCACCACGAATCCACTGCGCCAAATCTTCACCAACGACAGGTATAGCACCAAACAGGGATACGATAACCTGAGCCCCCCAGTATGACATCTGTCCCCAAGGCAAGAGATAGCCCATAAAGGCTTCCGCCATAAGAACCAGATAAATTGCCATCCCGAAAATCCAGATCAGTTCACGGGGCTTTTGATAAGAACCGTACATTAAGCCACGAAACATGTGGAGATAGACAACCACAAAGAAGGCAGAAGCACCGGTTGAATGCAGATAACGCAACAACCACCCGTACTCAACGTCCCTCATTATATATTCGATTGAGGCAAAGGCGCCTTCGGCACTTGGATTGTAGCTCATGGTCAGCCAAATACCGGTCAACAGCTGGTTTACCAAAACCACCATTGACAGAACCCCGAAGTAATACCAGAAGTTAAAGTTCTTCGGAGCATAGTATTTGCTCATGTGTTTTTCGAAGGCTTCGACGACCGGCAAACGCTCATCGATCCACTGAACTAGTTTTTGCATCAGGCGCTCTCCTCATCCAAGCCGATAGTCAGATTGAGACCTTCTGTATACATGTGGGGAGGAACCACAAGATTCGTAGGTGCAGGTACGCCCTTCAGTACGCGCCCGGCCATATCAAACTTACTCCCGTGGCACGGACAGAAAAATCCACCAAAGGCCTCATCAGGGATTACCTCAGGCACATACTGGGGCGAACAGCCCAAGTGTGTGCAGATTCCCACCAGAACCAAATACTCTTCCTTTATGGAACGATAAGAGTTCTTGGCATATTCCGGCTGCTGAGGCTTTTCCGAAGCAGGGTCCTGCAGACCATCTTCATGCTTGGACAGTTCAGCTAACATTTCCGGAGTACGGCGGACAATCCAGACCGGCTTACCACGCCATTCAACTGTCATTTGCTGACCCGATTCAAGCTTACCGATATTCACCTTGACAGGTGCACCGGCAGCTTTCGCTTTCGCGCTCGGGTTCCAGGAGGCTACAAAAGGTGTAATAGCGCCGACGGCTCCCACACCGCCAACCACCGAAGTAGCTCCTACAAGAAAACGACGGCGGCTCTTGTTCACGTCGCCTTGACTCATATTAGGTTTCTCCCATCAGGCAGCAATTTACCTCACCCACACTTTTATCCGCTTGGAGCGCTTACGCTCTCCTAACAGCCCAAAAAATCAAGTGATTTTGCTTGTCATTCTTCCGGCATAAAATCCGGCTGACATACTAATGAAAATACCTATTGGATACAAGGAGAGATGCCCCACAAGCCCCCACAAAAGCGCCTTTTTGAAGCGTTTTGGAGCCAAATCAATTTTAAGCAACATTATCTTCAGACATAAAAAAACCCGGAAATATCCGGGTTTCTTTTGAGCTTCCAGCGAATTAACGCTTGGAGAACTGAGGACGCTTACGCGCTTTGCGCAGACCCACTTTCTTACGCTCAACTTCACGCGCATCACGAGTAACATACCCGGCTTTACGCAGCGCAGAGCGATTAGCTTCATCATATTCGATCAGGGCACGAGTAATACCGTGACGAATCGCACCAGCCTGACCAGATGGACCACCACCTTTAACCGTTACCAGCACGTCAAACTTTTCAACAACTTCCAGCAGCTCCAGCGGCTGACGAACCACCATACGGGCAGTTTCACGACCAAAGTAATCATCCAGAGGACTGGAGTTTACAGTAATCTGACCATTACCAGGACGCAAGAACACACGAGCGGTAGAAGTCTTACGACGGCCGGTACCATAATATTGAGTAACAGACATTGCCTACCTTCCTTACAGTTTCAGTTCAATGGGTTGCTGAGCAGTATGAGGATGCTCTGAAGAAGCATACACTTTCAACTTGCGCAGCATGGCACGACCCAGAGGATTGTTAGGAAGCATGCCTTTTACCGCAGTTTCAATCACGCGCTCAGGGGCATGATCAATCAATTTCTCAAAGGACATTTCTTTCAGACCACCGGGATAACCAGTGTGACGATAGTACATTTTGTCCTGTGCCTTACGGCCGGTTACACGCACTTTCTCTGCGTTAACTACCACAATGTAGTCACCAGTGTCGACGTGAGGAGTGTACTCGGCTTTGTGCTTGCCCCTCAGACGACGGGCGATTTCAGTTGACAGACGACCCAAAGTCTTGTCGGTCGCGTCTACAACGTACCAGTCACGCTTTACGGTTTCTGGCTTTGCGCTGATCGTTTTCATTTAATTTCCCGCCTTACCATCTATATTAGTTACAGGCTATTACTTACATCGAACTTCAGGTTGGATGACAGAAGTTCATTCTGGACAACACTTTCAATCTCCAGCTTCGGGGCGTTGCTGAAAATTTACTCCATGTTAAATCCGGGCGCAGGATTATACTGTGGCCACAAAGGAAATGCCAGCTTTATTGGCAACTAACAGCTATCACTCAACGAAAACAGCTTAAGGGTGTTCTGTATCAACTGTTTACGCAATTGATGTCGCCCTTCCGAACGAATTTTTTCCAGGGAATGAAACACCTCGGACAAATACTCAGGTGAGTTACGCTTACCTTGCCTACCACATAGAGGCATATCTGGCGCATCCGTTTCAAGCACAAGAGATTCAGTAGGCAACGAAGCTATTGTCTTCCGTGTTTTTTGAGCGCGCTCATAGGTGATCACGCCCCCAACCCCAATCCGCATTCCGATATTCCAGAAAGCAATAGCCTGCTGATAACTGCCGGAAAAACCATGGACGACACCATCAGTGACTGCAGATTGGCGAAGAATAGAAGCCACCTGATCATTTGCCTTACGGGAATGGACGATTACAGGAAGGGAAAATTCTTCAGCAATGCGGACCTGCCGCTCAAAAAACTTCTGTTGCCTGCCATAATCCACATCAATCATTCGATCAAGGCCAGTTTCGCCAATTGCGACTATCCTTGAACGCTCGCTTTTGACGAGGTCTCGCAATTCGTCCAGCGCACTATATTCCACGTTTCCCAGAAAATAGGGATGCAGCCCCAGCGCTATACGGACACATGGATATCGTTCAGCCAGAGCCAAAACATTCGGCCAGCTCTCAGGCGTCGTGGAAGGCACCACCAAAAGCCCTACACCGCTGGCCGTAGTGCGGGCAACCACCTGATCTCGGTCCTCATCGAAGGCAGAAAAATCCAGGTGGCAGTGACTATCTATATATTCCACACTCTAAATTCCACTTTACCCTGCATGTTCAATGTCGTGGTACAGAGACGGCACAACAACCGCCCCATGCTCTGACTCAGCTCAGGGCATACACCTAACATACATCAGCCTTCAGTATCAGGACTACAGGCAAAGCTTCACCAGAACGATTAATGTTCTCTGGTTTTGCGGAAGGTAACATCCGGGTGACGCTCTTGCGCCAGCTGCAGATTCACCTGGGTCGGAGCCAGATAGGTCAGATTATCCCCCCCATCCAATGCCAGGTTTTCAGACACCTTTCGCTTGAATTCTTCTAGCTTCTTCACGTCAGATGAATCCACCCAGCGCGCAGTTGTCACATTCACCGACTCGTACATTGCATCCACTTTATACTCGGATTTCAGCCTGTGTACGACCACATCGAACTGAAGCATCCCCACCGCGCCAACGATCAGATCGTTGTTATTCAGAGGACGGAACACCTGTACAGCACCCTCTTCACTCAACTGGATCAAGCCCTTCTGAAGCTGCTTTGACTTCAACGGATCCTTGAGCCGGATGCGACGGAACAGCTCCGGTGCAAAGTTGGGAATACCGCTGAACTTCAAATCCTCACCTTCCGTAAAGGTATCACCGATCTGAATGGTGCCATGATTATGCAGGCCAATAATATCACCGGCAAAGGCCTCTTCCGCACGAGTACGGTCACCTGCCATAAAAGTAAGAGCGTCAGCAATACGAACATCTTTACCAATGCGAACATGGCGCATTTTCATATTTTGCTGATAGCGACCTGAGCACACCCGTAAAAACGCGATGCGATCCCGATGCAGAGGATCCATATTCGCCTGAATCTTGAACACGAACCCGGAAAACTTCTCTTCTGTCGATTCCACCCTGCGTCTATCGGTTTCCCGCCCTTGTGGCGCCGGCGCCCAGTCCACCAGACCATCCAAGACATGATCAACACCAAAGTTACCCAACGCCGTCCCGAAAAACACAGGCGTCATGGTACCCGCCAGAAACTCTTCCCGGTCAAATTCGTGTGATGCGGCTTGAACCAGCTCGACTTCTTCACGCAGGATTGCAGCGTCATGACCAAGCGCTTCGTCAAGCTCCGGATTATCTAACCCTTTAATAATTCGCCCATCCTGTACCGTGTGGCCTTTACCGGTCTGGTTCATGATGACTTCATCACGCAGGATGTGGTACACCCCCTTGAAGCCTTTCCCCATACCAATCGGCCAGGTAATGGGCGCGCAGTTGATCTTTAAAACATCCTCGACTTCATCAAGCAGTTCTACCGGATCCCGGATATCCCGGTCCAGCTTGTTCATAAAGGTGATAATGGGGGTGTCTCGCAAACGAGTAACATCCATCAGCTTGATGGTTCGATCTTCAACACCTTTAGCGCTGTCAATCACCATTAGACACGAGTCGACGGCCGTCAGGGTACGATAGGTATCTTCCGAAAAATCCTCGTGCCCTGGTGTATCCAGCAGATTCACAAGTGCATCATGGTAAGGGAACTGCATAACCGAAGTAGTAACGGATATCCCCCGCTCCTTCTCCATCTCCATCCAATCGGACTTTGCGAACTGACCAGATTTCTTGCCCTTTACAGTACCCGCTTTCTGTAAGGCGCCACCGTGAAGCAGTACTTTTTCAGTAATCGTCGTTTTACCGGCATCAGGGTGAGAGATGATAGCAAACGTGCGTCGCTTGGTAATTTCGTTGGATAGATTGCTATCAGCCATACCGCTTTTCCTAATTTGTACTCTACGTTGAACTCATTGGAATAAAAATGGCCCTTCTGAACACAAAAGGCGCGGTATTGTATCCGAATGAAGACCTTCTATAAATCTAAGCACCATAATTTTTACTTGTCAGCACGTTGAACAGAGCCCATTGAGGAAAAAATCTGAAATAGCCAGCTGAAACATATCAAATGAAATAATATCGCCAAGCAATGGCAGCTATGTAAACAGACATGAGCTTCTACACAAGAACTTAACCACCTTCATTCATGAAACCGGTCCAAGGTCTTTAATCTTTTAAATACGAGATCGTATATTTAGGCTTACCTATTATTTAGACTTTCCTATAGGCTGATACCATTTCATGCGAGAAAGGCAACACTAATCGCTTCATTATGATGGATAATATTAAAAAACCATGTGCAAGCAGAACCATCCATTCCTGCTAAAAGAGAATCACTCTTTCACTCATGATAACCAGATACAAACGGTCCATATTCACTATGATCGCACACAATTCTCTGACGAGCTGTTCGAACACTTCAATATATTGCAGCCCAAAGAACTAAATAGATCGGTCATCCAGAGGAAATCCGAGTTCCTTGCGGGTAGGTATGCCGCCTCCAAAGCGCTCAATGCCTTAGGCGTTCCGCACAGCCCACTGGGGATAGGACAACATCGTAACCCTATATGGCCCAGCCCGGTCATTGGCTCAATTACTCACACCCAAGAGGTTGCGATATGCAGCGCATCAAAACAGCCAGCAATGGAGTTTCTTGGAATAGACATGGAATATTGGTTTTCAGAAGATCAGGTCATGGCACTAAAGGCCAGCATCATCAACCTTGACGAGGAACGCCTGCTTCGCCATGAAAGCATCCCCTTTGAAAAGGCCGTTACCATAGCGTTTTCGGCCAAAGAAAGTCTTTTCAAGGCACTATACCCGAGAGTCAGAAGTTACTTCGGATTCAGTGCAGCCAGACTAACCGAACTGAATCCCACCGAAAGTCGTTTTACTTTAATACTCAACGAAGATTTACCTGGCGACATTTATCGGAAAGGCAATCGGGTTAATGGATATTTTTGTTTATCAGATCGTTGGGTGGAAACTATGGTGACAGGCCCACTAGTCCGGAGCTGACGTCACCACATTAATCTGTGAGATTGCCCCGGATAAGGGCGACACCGGCAGAGTCATCAGAACAGTATCAAGCGACCCTTGAACCGGTTTCTCTCTGGAACCATTGCAGAATGTCGGACTCTTTAACATCTACTTTTTTGGCAGGAGCGTTATTTCCTTTTTTCCCTGCAATCTGCAAACGCTGCTCAGCATAGACTGGCCCAAGCACGGAGACAGGGACATCATGTCCTTCATCATTCATGAGTCGCCTAAGCTGCTTGAAGATATCCACGGGCGGTGGATTCTCACTCTTTTCCTCACAATCCCGCTGGCGAATACCAAAAATTTGTCCCCAATGCTCCACCGCCTGCTCCCAGGCCTCGGTAAAAGTGAGCTCGGTGGATACTTCAAAAAACTTTACCGGGACTTCTGCACCATAACCAACCCGGAATCCACAGGACCATCGCCCCCCGCGGTTCAGAATGTCAGCCGTCAGACCTTTCATTCCTACACGCCTGGCAGGCTTGGTGCGTGGATCATCATACCGAATGAAATTTAAATATTGCTGCACGGCATGACGCTTCATTAGTTGCAGATCAATAATGCGGGCTCTAAGCTCCTGGTATTCACACCAAACGTGTTCTTTCACTGTAGATGGAGACTGATCACTGAAGAATCGCTGATGCTGTTTACCATTAATGGAAACTGAGACTTTCCAGCCGCTGAATCCGCTGGGATGCTCTCCTGGCAAGTATCGCGTAACGCTCATGGTTGACTAAATTCTCTTACTGCTTTGTTCGGTTAATTTGTTATTTACTTCTGGGAACCACTAAGAATGCTTAGACGGAAAAAGGCCCTATGAGTTTCAGAACTTTTTTATAAAATCTAATGGTTTCTGTCTCACACGGATCCGGTGAAAACCTCCCCCTGAACGGGGCAGCTGTACATAAGATAACCTTTTCTTTGGCATATACCAACTATAACCTCAATCACCACAAACGATATCGCCGTCCAAGGCATCAAAATGTAAGCCTCCACACCCTCAAGCGCTTGTATCCTATTTCACGCCGATGTATCTCGATATATGGCCTTATAGGTCCCATTCTACAGACAACGGAACATAATCACAGCATTGGAACATGGTGGAATATTTATTCCAGAGCAATAATAAATGTTGGATAATGGTCAGCATGTGCATAACGCTGCTGATGAACTATCACAAACATCAGGACAGAGGTCATTCAAACAATAACGGAAATTTTATGTCTCACACCGAACTACCGAGCAATCTTGAAGAATTGGAAAACACCATTGCTGAACGTTATAACGACCTGAGTAAGCGTCTCCAGCAGGTAGCCCGTTATCTGATGGAAAACCCTCGAGGTGTGGCATTGGATACCGTGGCATCCATCGCGGAAAAAGCAGAAGTTACCCCCTCGACGTTGATCCGGTTTGCGAACGCTCTGGGCTTTCAGGGATTCAGCGAGATGCAGCGCCTGTTTCGCAGCAAACTGATAGAGGCCGCTCCGAGTTATAGCGATCGGATTCGCCTGGCACAACAGGAACAGGGAAACCCGGAATCCCCTTCCCCAGTACAACTGCTGCAGGAATTCGCCACATCCAATACGATTGCATTGGATCACTTGAAACAAGCTGTTGAAAACGAATCCCTGGAGAAAGCCATTTCGATCCTTGAGAACGCCAGATCCACTCACATTGTCGGCGTTCGTCGAGCTTTCGTCGTTGCATCCTATTTTGCCTACTCCCTTCGGCATGTTGATCAGCGCGCTTATCTGGTGGATGGTATTGGTGGTATGTTCAAAGAACAGGCAGAAGCCATTGATCATGGTGATGCCGTCATTGCAATCAGCTTCTCACCTTATGGCCAGGAAACATTGGATGTCGCGGAAATCGCCCTTAACAAAGACGTGCCATTGATTGTTATTACAGACAGTCCACTGAGCCCACTGGCACGCCAGGCTACCGTTTGCCTTGTCGTACAGGAAGCTCAGGTGAGAAACTTCCGGTCTCTGACATCTTCTCTATGCCTGGCTCAGACGTTGTCAATAGGATTGGCTTACAGACTGCAAAACCAATAGCATTTTCACCTAAGGTTGATCATCAAAAAAACCGCCTCCGGAATCGAGGGCGGTTTTTTAATAAACCCAAAAACCTGACTGGGCGCATATTTCGAGTTATGTTTCAGGTCTTTTTGCTACGTTTCCCCTGACGATATTGATCGACAACGACTGCCGCTACGATGATGCAACCTTTGATAATATCCTGGTAATAAGCATCCACCCGAAGGAACGTAAATCCGGATAACATTACGCCAAGAATCAAAGCGCCGATCACAGTACCAGTTATACGACCCCGGCCACCAGAAAGTGACACACCACCAATGACGGCAGCAGCAATGGCATCCAATTCATACATCAGCCCCATACCTGCCTGAGCCGTTTTTATACGTGCGATAGCGACCATCGCAGCCAGTCCCGTGAGCAGACCGGCGATCATGTACACCTTGATCAGATGAGTATCAATATTAATACCGGATACCCGTGCCGCTTGCGGATTGGCTCCAATGGCGTAGGTAAACTTTCCGAAACGGGTATACCGCATTACGACGTGAAATATTGCTGCAACAAGGAGAAATACGACAACGGGCATCCAGCGATCCAATCCGTTACCCAGCATGGCGAAACTTTCGGTAAAACCGGATACCGGACTTCCATCGGTGTACCAACGGGCGATACCACGCGCAGTGACCATCATGCCCAATGTCGCGATAAAAGGAGGGATCTTTGTTTTGGTAATCAACCAGCCATTGATGAAGCCAGCCAAAGCCCCCACCAACAATCCGATCATGAGAGGAACAATAAACGGCATATCCACCAGAGACGGATGCACGATCTTCGGCCAGTTGGAAGACTGCGCAAAGGTTGCTGCCACCATGGCACACATCGCGACAACGGACCCTGAGGAAAGATCAATGCCGCCGGTAATGATCACTTGGGTAACCCCCACCGCAATGATGCCAATCACGGAAACCTGCAAAATAATGATCTGGAGCCGACTGACATTCGTCAGAAAACTTTGTCCGACGATAAACCAGCCCAGAATTTCAAAAAAAGCTGCAATCCCGATCAATACCAGGAAGATACTCACTTCCTGAGGTAAGCGCTTCTTGCTCGCCATGATCGGAACCCCTCCTGGTGCTGTCGCTGTACTAGTACTCATAATAACCTCGCAATACTTTCCCGAATCTGTATTTTTCTAAGGGGCAGTTGCTCTATTGGGCGGCCAGATCCATGATCCTGACCTGGTCAGCCTCTTCCCTATCAAGAATCCCAGTGGCACGCCCTTCATGCATGACCAGCACCCTGTCACTCATTCCCAGCACTTCCGGCATTTCCGAGGAGATCATCACAACTGCGACCCCTTTGTGTGCCAATTGGGTAATCAGACTGTGTATCTCCGACTTGGCCCCGACATCAATTCCCCGGGTCGGTTCATCCAGAATCAGTATCTTTGGATTCGTCAACAGCCATCGTGCAATTAAAACTTTCTGCTGGTTTCCTCCGGACAGGTTCTCAATACATTCCTGTAAATCCGGCGTCTTGATTCTCAGCTTCCTGCTCATCTCCTGGCTTGCCGTCTCCAGCTCAAGCTCGGAAACAAAACCTCCTCGTACAAACTGCTCATGCAGCACGGCGACCTGAATGTTTTCCTGGATATCCAGCGGGAGAAAACATCCGGTATCCTTGCGGTCTTCTGTCAGAAACGCCATACCCAGCTTGATCGCATCATTGGGAGATTCAATATTAACTTCCCGGTTATTGATCTTGATGGTGCCACTATCTGCTGGCGTTACACCGAAGAGCGCTTCCGCCACATTGGAACGGCCTGACCCCACCAACCCCGCAATCCCAAGAATCTCACCAGCTCTGACATCAAAAGAAATGTCTTTAAATACCCCATTTAATGTCAGATGTTTTACCGATAGCACAACGTCGCCTAAGGCAACGTCTTCTTTGGGAAACATCTGGGTAATTTCACGGCCGACCATCATGCGGATAATGTCATCACGGGTAACGTCAGTTGAGGCATGGGTTCCGATATATCGGCCATCACGAAATACGGAAAATTCATCCGCAATTTCAAACAGTTCACTCATCTTATGAGTGATATAGACAATGCCGATGCCCTGCTTTTTCAGGTCACGGATAATGTCGAAAAGGTGGGCGACTTCTTTTTCCGTGATCGCAGAGGTAGGCTCGTCCATGATCAGGACATCAGAGTTAAAGGAAACAGCTTTGGCGATTTCTACCATCTGGCGGTTTGCCACCGACAGATCACGGACTTCCATATCCGGATCCAGATTAATATTGAGCCGGTTGAAAAGTTCGTTAGTCTTGCGTCTCATTTCATCGTGATCAACAAAACCAAATCGGGTTTTAGGCTCACGGCGTATCCAGATATTTTCTGCGACCGTCATATAATCCATCAACAGCAACTCCTGATGGATCATGGCTATGCCGGCTTCCTGGGCAGTTAGTGGAGTAGGTAATTCAAGTGTTTGACCACGGAGGCGAATTTCACCTTCATCGGGCTGATAGATGCCGGCAATGATTTTCATCAATGTGGATTTTCCCGCGCCATTTTCGCCCATAAGGGCATGCACAGTACCGGGACGTACTCTCAGAGAAACATCGTCCAGGGCCACGACTCCAGGAAACTCCTTACGGGCATTGACCACTTCAAGGACATATTCTTCGTCCTGCGGCTTAGGAACTGCGTCGCTCAACTCCAACGCCTCCATCTGTGATGCGCTACTCATAACGCAATCCCTCCGTCAGTTTGTTGTAATTCTTGTGATTCGGACAGTTGTTCGGGCTCTTATTCAAGTTTCTGTCGGGCAGCAGTATCACGATAGAACAACTGATCGATCTACTTGTCCCGACAGATTCATACCCGAGGTTGTTATCAATCCTGCGGTCTGCTCAGACCCAATGGAGACCTGTCTACTTCATGTAATTACCCAGGTTATCCGGCGTCACCAGCTCAAATGGAACCCAGACTTTCTGATCCACATCATCCCCTTTGGCTAACTGTACCGCGGCTTTGATAGATCCTTCACCCTGGCCGACTGCACTCTGGTATACAGTGACGTCAAGGTCGCCATTTTTCATCGCCTGCAGGGCATCCGGTGTGGCATCAATGCCGGCAACAACAACAGAGTCCATAGACCGGCCGGCGGCTTTCAATGCCTGAATTGCTCCAATTGCCATCTCATCGTTATTGGATATCACGGCATCAAATTCGATACCAGCCGCTAACCAGTTCGTCATAAGATCATTCCCTTTCGTCCGGGACCACTCTGCCGTTTGCTCAGCGACGACTTCCATACCCGAGCAGTCAGGAGTTGCAATCACATCATGGATATCTTTGGTGCGCTGGATCGCGGCCTGATTGGATAACTCTCCCATCAGGACAACGACCTTCCCCTTGCCCTTAAGGAGTCGACAAACTTCCTGAGTCTGGAAGGTGCCTGAGTCAATTTCGTTGGACGCAACAAATGCTTGATTATCCGGCAGCATGTCGACATTAATCGGTTGGCGATTGACATAGATGAGAGGAATTCCCGCTGCATCAGCATCATCACTCATAGAAACAGTGGCATCGGTGTCTACTGGATTTACGATAATGGCATCGACACCGGAGGCAATGAAATTCTGGATCTGGTTGAGCTGAGTGCCCACTTCGTTCTTGGCGTCTTCAATCTGTACGTCCACACCTTCCTGGGAGGCCGCACTCTGAATACCATTTCGCAAGGCAGTCAGAAAGTTGTCATCAAATAGAGCCATGGATACACCCACCTTTAATTCCTTGGCTAATACAGCTCCGGAAATTAAAGACGCGGCAAACGCAGTTGAGGCGAGAGTTAGAGTCAGTTTCTTCATTTTATTTTTGTCTCCTCGAATATCAGTGACTACCTGAGGTATCACTTTTCTTATTAGTGAGGGCCGGTTTTATACAGCTTCCAGCCTCGATAAACGGGTCACACAGTCAAGGGTGATAACCATGCAGGGAACCTCTCCTATACCATTTCAGACTCAATCAGTGCCTGGCCCGGTTGTCTCAACGACAACGTCCTTTTTGATCAGGCTGAATCTAAAACCACTTCCATTTTTCCAACTTTTATCGAAATGGAATATACGTTCCATATTGCGTTTCATCATCAACCGTGTCAACCCCTTCCTTATCACTTGATGGAATATTTATTCCGCTTTTACATAAGTTTTGACTATCAGGCGTCTGACAGGTCTTTAGAGGCCCTCAACCGGAAGCCTAATTGGCCGTCCCTTCCCTCTGTTTATAAAACGCTATTGCCAGCTTGATATATTTGACCTATAGCGTTCATCAAATCGAATCAAAAAATAAATATTCCCAGCATTGTGTTTTTGGAATTTGAATTCTAATCTATTCCAAAATTGAAACGATCTCGTGATAACGGGCAACAAAAATAAATTATCCATAGGCTCCTCAATGTCTCAGCTCTCGGTAAATTTTGCCCTTAACCATATGACCTGTCCCCAGATGAGTGCAGAAGAGCTAATCGGATCGGCAGCCAGACTTGGCATCAAAGCAGTTGAGCTGCGCAATGACCTCGGTGAAAACAGTCTGACGGAACGATCCAGAGCCAGATCAATTGCTGAGTTAGCCAAACAGAAGGGAATCGAAATCCTAAGTATCAATGCGCTCTATCCATTCAATCTATGGAATGAGGAAAGAGCGGAGCAGGCAGAAAAGCTTGCCATGCTGGCAGCCGCCTGCGGTGCACGGGGACTTGTCCTCTGCCCACTGGTGGACGCACATTTCAGTGCCAGCGACGAGGAAAAGTCCATTGGTTTGACAAAGGCACTGAAAGCCCTGAATGCCATTTTAGCCGCACACCAACTCAAGGGATTCGTGGAACCTCTGGGTTTCCCAGCCTCCTCACTGCGGACCAAACGTCAGGTGGTTGATACGATCAAAGAGCGCAGCCTGGAAAACAGGTTTCTTCTGGTTCACGACACTTTTCATCATCAAGGCGCAGGTGAAAATGAAGTATTTGCCACACACACCGGCCTGGTTCATATATCAGGCGTAGAAGATGAAGCCATTGGATTCTCTGACATGCAGGATGCCCACCGACTGTTGGTAGGCCCCAAAGACCGCCTGAACACTGTGGGCCAGATCAGGCAACTACTGTCATCCGGCTATGACCAATTTATTTCATTTGAATCTTTTGCCAAAGAAATCCGGGATCTCGACGACCCTATGGCAGCAGTGGAACAAAGCATCCGTTATATTCAGCAAAAAATAGCGGGCTAATCCAATGGTGATTCAGCCCAATCACAGGCATATCGACATCGTGGCGACCGTGATGGTCAAACCCAACTTTAAGAACATAGAAGAGGAAGATTGATGACTGTAAGAATAGGCGTTATAGGGACCGGAGCTATCGGAGAAGATCATGCAAGGCGCATCACCAATACTCTTACCGGGGGCGAAGTTGTTGCCGTAAATGACGTCAATACCGATCAGGCTCGGGCTGTCGTGGATAATCTGAAGCTGAATGCCAGGGTATATGACAGCGGACATGATCTGATCAAGGCAGACGATGTGGACGCTGTTCTGGTCACTTCCTGGGGCCCCACCCATGAAGAGTTCGTAGTTGCTGCGATTCAAGCTGGCAAGTATGTTTTTTGCGAGAAACCATTAGCCACGACAGCCCAGGGATGTCAGAACATCGTGGATGCTGAAATCGCTGCCGGAAAACGCCTGGTACAAGTAGGCTTTATGCGTCCTTTCGACAGTGGCTATCGATTGCTGAAAAAAGCCATCGACGCCGGCGAAATCGGCACACCTCTTATGATTCATGCCGCCCACCGAAACCCTACCGTACCTGAAACCTATATTACCCCAATGGCCATTCACGATACCCTGATCCATGAGCTGGATGTCTTCAGATGGCTGCTTGAAGATGACTACAAAACCGCTCAGATTGAAGGTATTGCTACCGACAGTCCCATATGGCCTGACTTTCGAGCGGCTTACCGGGTCAATGTCATTATGGACGCAGTCGAGCAATCCCATGCAAAGCATTGCTGGGTACCAATCACCGCGTGATCAAAAACAACTGTCGGTTGGCAATGACTCATTGGCCACTGCCAACCGGTATAACTGTTTCTCATTTATTTCGAAATATTTATTCCAAGAGACATTTTTCCCAAAGTATCCAAAGCGCTGAAACTTCCATATAAAACAGGCGCTTTATCGGTATAGGTTATATATGAAACCTAGTTTCCAACCATTGTTTTTTTGGAATTTTTATTCTATTATTTTTAAAAATGAAATGTCAGCACCGGCTCTTTCGCCGACAGCCGACCAGATCATCTCTAGCTTTGAGGTTCTCTCCTTCCAAAGCAGTACACAGGATGAAATTGTATGACCAACAACAAACCACTGGATCTGATCTGCCTTGGACGTGCCGCCGTCGATTTATACGGAGAACAGATCGGCAGCCGCCTCGAGGATATGAGCAGCTTTGCCAAGTACCTTGGTGGCTCTTCCGGCAACATTGCTTATGGCGCAGCCCGCATGGGACTGAAATCCGCCATGTTGACCCGGGTGGGCGATGAGCATATGGGACGGTTTGTTCGTGAGGAGCTGGCCAGAGCCGGTGTAGACACCAGTCATGTGGTAACAGACCCCCACCGATTGACAGGTCTGGTGATTCTGGGCATCAAAGACAGAGAGACATTTCCCCTGATCTTTTACCGTCATGACTGCGCCGACATGGCGATCGACCCCAGCGATTTCAGTCCGGGGTTTATAGGTTCCAGCAAAGCCCTGCTAATCACCGGGACTCACTTTTCGACTGAACAGACTTATACCACCAGCAAAACTGCCATTGAATATGCCAAGTCCGCTGGAACGAAAGTCATACTCGACATCGATTATCGGCCCGTCCTTTGGGGACTGACCGGCTTGGGCGATGGCGAAACCCGATTTATTTCCAACGAAGGTGTCACCAGACATCTTCAAACAATCATTCCTGAGCTGGATTTGATTGTGGGAACTGAAGAGGAAATTCATATTGCTGGCGGAAGTACAGATACGATTGCCGCTCTGAAGACAATCCGCAGTCTGACATCGGCCACCATTGTTCTGAAGCTTGGCGCACAGGGTTGCACAGTGCTCGACGGTAAAATTCCGGACACGGAAAACGAATTCGAAGTGCATAGCGGTGTTCGCGTGGATGTGCTCAATGTTCTCGGTGCTGGCGATGCCTTCATGAGCGGCTTCCTTCGTGGCTGGCTGCGCGAGGAATCTCATGCAAAAAGCTGTGCCTATGCCAACGCCTGTGGCGCCCTGGTGGTTTCCCGCCATGGTTGTGCTCCGGCAATTCCAAGTGCTGAAGAACTGGATGATTACCTGTCCCGGGCGGAAAGTATCAGGTTCCCGGACAAAGATGCGCGACTTAACTATCTGCATCGTGTAACGACCCAACGCTCGAATCAGAGCTGGCAGGATCTCTGCATTCTGGCATTCGACCACCGAAAACAGTTATTCGATATGGCCCGAGAAGTCGGCGCTGATCCGGAGAGAATCAAATACCTGAAACAACTCCTGGTTAAAGCTACGAAACAGGGTGCCAGCATGATCGGCAGCAGTCAGGTAGGTGTTTTGATCGATGACACTTACGGACAGGACGCATTAAATGACGTCACGGGACAAGGCTGGTGGATCGGACGTCCGGTAGAGCAGCCCAGCTCAAGGGCTATCGAGTTTGAAGGTGGGCAGTCCATTGCCGCCAAACTCCAGAACTGGCCCAAGGAACACATTGTTAAATGCCTGATATTTTACCATCCGGATGATGAAATAAGTCTCCGACTGACCCAGGAGCGTCGGGTCATCAAGCTCTTTCAGGCTTGCTGTCAGACCGGGCATGAATTTCTGCTGGAACTGATTCCTCCCAGGGATATGCCTTTAAGTGACGATGTTTACATCAATGCCATGAAACGCTTCCTGAATTTGGGGGTATTCCCTGACTGGTGGAAACTCCCGCCACAATCAAAAACAGGATGGCAGCGGATCACTGATCTCATTAATGATCGTTCCCCCCATTGCCGGGGAGTCGTCATGCTGGGCCTTGATGCGCCTGCAGAAGAATTGCAAAAAGGATTCTCAGACAGCGCAGGATTCAGTGTCTGCAAAGGTTTCGCTGTCGGGAGAACCATATTCAGCGAACCCAGCCGCCAATGGTTACGAAGGGAGATTGGAGACAAAGAGTTTATCGATGCCATCGTCTCCAACTATCTGGAACTGGTTTCTTACTGGAAAGCCCGCAACAGTGACAACTAGACAAAAGAGTGGCATCCCTCCGGCAGGTGACAATAAGAGGATTCAAAAACGATGCAAACAATAAGAACCATCAGACTCACCATGGCTCAGGCGGTCATTCGCTTCCTGACCGCCCAGAAAGTAGAAATCGACGGCGATATCAAACCGATGTTTGCGGGTGTCTGGGCTATTTTCGGGCACGGCAATGTCGCTGGACTTGGTGAAGCGCTCTATCAGGTCCGAGACACACTCCCGACTTACCGGGCTCATAATGAACAAGGCATGGCCCATGCGGCAATTGCCTACAGCAAAACGCTGAACCGAAAGCAGATGATGGCATGCACAGCTTCGGCAGGCCCAGGCTCCACCAACATGATCACGGCGGCAGCTGTCGCTCACGTTAACCGGCTCCCGGTATTATTTCTGCCTGGCGACACTTTCGCCACTCGCATGCCGGACCCTGTCCTTCAGCAAGTGGAAAGTTTTCAGGATTATACACTAACATCTAACGACTGCTTCAAACCGGTCAGCCGCTTTTTTGACCGGATCACGCGCCCGGAGCAATTGCTGACATCCTTACCTCAGGCCATGCGCGTTCTGACCGACCCCGTAGAATGTGGCCCAGTGACTCTGGCTATGCCCCAGGACGTCCAGACCATGGCCTACGACTATCCTGAGCATTTATTTAACGAAAAAATTCATCGGCTACGCCGCCAGGCCCCTGACTCGAATGAACTGGCTGACGCCATCGATCTAATCCGGCAAGCCAGAAAGCCATTGGTCGTTGCAGGTGGCGGCCTACACTATTCCGGTGCTTTATCGGAATTGGATGATTTTGTGCGCCGTTTTAATCTTCCGGCTGGAGAGACCCAGGCCGGCAAGGGAGCTCTGCCCTGGGATCATCCTCAGAATATGGGAAGTATTGGCGTCACTGGGGCAACATCGACTAACACCCTCGCGACAGAAGCCGACCTGATTATAGCCATCGGTACCCGCCTGGGAGATTTCACTTCCGGTTCACGAGCGATGATCAACCCGGATGCCAGACTACTTTGCCTTAATGTCACCTCCTTCGATGCGATCAAGCATAAGGGTCAGGCCCTTGTGGGTGATGCTAAATTGTCACTCCCCCTGCTGACATCCTCTTTGGATGGCTGGCAACCAGACGGTCAGTGGATCGAAAAAGCAGCACAACTGCGTGAGCAATGGATCAAGACCGTCGATATCGCCACCACCGATCGCGGAAGCAACCTGCCAACAGATGCCGAAGTCGTCGGGGCAGTCAACCGCGCTGCCGGAGAGCGGGATATAGTGGTCTGCGCAGCTGGTGGATTGCCGGGAGAGCTACAAAAACTATGGCGTACCCGCTTCGACAAGGGCTACCACATGGAGTACGGCTATTCCTGTATGGGCTATGAATTGGCTGGCGGCCTGGGTACCAAGATGGCGATGCCGGATTCCGAAGTCTTTGTGATGGTGGGAGACGGTTCCTACCTTATGCTGAATTCCGAAATAGCCACTTCAATCATGCTGGGGCACAAACTCATCATCGTGGTGTTGGACAACCGGGGTTTCGGGTGCATTCACCGATTACAACAATTTTGCGGAGGGCCAGGCTTCAATAACCTTCTCGAAGATTGTTTAAGCGCAGAAGACGGAGCCCCCCGCACAGACTTTGCCGCTCACGCTGCTGCACTGGGCGCCCGATCCGAGCAAGTGACCTGTGTCCGGGAACTGGAACAGGCGTTAGCACGGGCAAAAGCCTCAGATAAAACTTACGTTATTGCCCTGAACACAGATGCCCTGAGCACCACTGAAGAAGGTGGTTCCTGGTGGGACGTTGCCATTCCCGAAGTCTCGCCCCGAGACGAGGTCGCAGAGGCAAGAAGGCGTTATGACACATTTAAGGCAAGACAGTTTAAAAATATGTAACGACTTACTGACCTTTGAACTTCAGATGAACTCGACATCGATGATTTGGAAGCGCTGATCGCTTACTGGAGAAAAGTAATGAGTGTAAAACTGGGCATCAATCCCCTGACCTGGACTAATGACGACCTGCCTGAACTCGGCGGTGAAACGCCACTGGAACAATGCCTGAGTGAGGGACGACAAGCGGGTTTCAGCGGATTTGAGTTAGGTCATAAATTTCCACGCAAACCGGAAGTACTCGGCCCGATCCTCCAGCATCACCAACTGAGCCTCGTATCAGGTTGGTACAGCGCTGAACTGCTGACCAGGAGCGTTGATGAGGAAATCAAAGCCATTCAGGATCACTTAGTTCTTCTGAGGGAGCTTGGCGCAAAGGTGATGGTATTCTGCGAAGTCACCGGTTGCGTCCACGGACAACGTAACACCCCGATATCACATTCTCCCCGAATGAACGACAGCCAATGGGAAGAGTTTACCAAACGCCTGACTCAAGTGGCCGATTACACTCTGGGGCAAGGCGTTCAAATTGTCTATCACCACCATATGGGTACCATTGTGGAAACGGAAGAGGATATTGATCGCCTGATGGCCCTCACAGGAGACTCTGTGGGACTGCTACTGGATACAGGTCATCTGGCCTATGCAGGAGGAGACCCTCTGGCCATTCAGCAAAGACACGCTGACAGGATCAATCATGTACATTGCAAAGACATCCGCCGTTCAGTCTTGGCGGACGCCCGTAACCGGAATCTCAGTTTTCTCGATTCCGTCCTGAACGGTGTCTTTACTGTGCCTGGAGATG
Source organism: Hahella ganghwensis DSM 17046 (assembly GCF_000376785.1). GTDB lineage: Bacteria > Pseudomonadota > Gammaproteobacteria > Pseudomonadales > Oleiphilaceae > Hahella > Hahella ganghwensis. The sequence goes on along the minus strand of NZ_AQXX01000133.1, from coordinate 8,533 downwards.
GATGCGTGGACTACCTGCCAATATTCAAAGGACTGAAAGCATCAGGCTATGAGGGCTGGCTGGTTGTGGAAGCAGAGCAGGACCCGGCCATAGCCCATCCATTAACATACGCCACCATGGGACACGATAATCTCGTACGCCTATGCGAAGACGCCGGCTTTACCCTCTCTCACTAGCCGCCGGTAAAAAATACAGGAAATCTAACATGAAAACTCTCGGTAATTTTATTCATAACGAACCGAAAGCCAGTGAAAGCAATCGTTACTCTCCAATTTTTAATCCGGCAACCGGTCAACAAAACCTTCAGGTTGTTTTATCCAGTGCCGAGGAGACCCGCCAGGCAATCACCATTGCCGAAGAAGCATTGAAAAGCTGGAGCAAAGTTACACCACTGAACCGTGCCCGCATCTTATTCAAATTCAAATCGCTGGTGGAAGATCACGCTGATGAACTGGCGGAATTGATTACCAAAGAACACGGCAAAGTCTTTTCCGATGCCAAAGGTGAATTGACCCGGGGTCTGGAAGTGGTGGAATTTGCCTGTGGTATTCCCCATCTCTTGAAAGGCGAACATAGCCTGAATGTGGGACGGGGGGTAGACAGTTACAGCAAAATGCAGCCAGTTGGCGTTTGTGCCGGGATCAGCCCTTTCAATTTTCCGGCCATGGTTCCCATGTGGATGTTTCCCATCGCGATTGCCTGCGGCAATACCTTCGTGATGAAACCTTCCGAAAAAGACCCTAGTGCCACCTATCGTCTGGCAGAGCTACTGGCAGACGCCGGTCTTCCACCAGGAGTATTTAATATCATTAACGGCGATAAGGAAGCGGTTGACGTTCTACTGACAGACGATCGCATCAGTGCCGTCAGTTTCGTTGGATCCACCCCTGTCGCCGAATACATCTATAAAACCGCCAGTGCCCATGGTAAACGGGTCCAGGCATTGGGTGGCGCGAAAAACCACATGGTCATCATGCCTGATGCAGATCCAACACAGGTTGTTAACTCACTAATGGGAGCAGCCTACGGTTCAGCTGGCGAGCGCTGCATGGCGATCTCTGTGGCAGTCTGCGTCGGCGACGAGGTTGCCAACCATCTGATCAGCCAGCTTATCAAGGAAATTGATGCCATGCGGGTCGGCCCGGGTATCGGACTGTCGGAAGAAGCGCATATGGGCCCGCTAATCAGCAAGGAGCATGCAGCAAAAGTACGCAGCTACATCGACTCCGGTGTAGAGGAAGGCGCATCTTTGATTGTCGATGGCAGACAATTTCAGTACCCGGGACATGAAGGTGGATACTTTGTCGGCCCAACGTTGTTTGATAACGTCAAACAGGGGATGCGTATCTACGACGAAGAAATCTTCGGTCCGGTGCTATCTATTGTCCGGGTCAACACTTACGAAGAAGCAGTCAATCTGATCAACAACCACGAATACGGCAATGGTACTGCCATATTCACCCGTGACGGAGACAGTGCCCGCCAGTTTTGTGAAGATATCCAGGTGGGTATGGTAGGAGTCAACGTCCCTATTCCGGTTCCAATGGCATTCCACAGCTTCGGAGGCTGGAAACGCTCACTGTTTGGTCCTCTGCATATGCATGGTCCGGATGGTGTGCGCTTCTACACCAAGATGAAAACCATCACCGCCCGCTGGCCAACCGGACAACGAGCCGGCGCTGAGTTCTCCATGCCTACCATGAAATAGGCGAGTTCAGCTTGCTCCAATCAGCACACTCCCCCCGAGAGGAATTGGCCATCGAAATTCCCAAACCTCACGGGGGTCATCTGCACTTTCAGGTGATATTCGCTATCGCGCCCAGACCTTTTGTTCATCATTTACCACAGAATAAAACCGAAATATCGAATACCCTTACCCGGATGATTCCTGATAATTTCTACGATTAGAGAACTGCATATATAGATGAAGAGATGCTGAATCAATCAGGAGTTTCTAAATTCCTGCATCCTATAGCGGAAAAATTGAGTGATAGAGCAACAGTATGAAAGAAAATGATCTGGCCTTTTTCCAACCCTTATGGCGTCGGGTTGCAATAACCGTCTTCTGTGCTTTCTGGGCGATGTTGGAATGGCTGACCCAAGCACCTTTCTGGGGCATGATTGCCACAGGTATGACAGCCTATTGTTACTGGACTTTGTTTCACACCTTTACTCCCCTGAATGACCATCCGGATGAGAGTCCCTGATCGCAAGAAAGAATTTAAACTGAACTACCAGATACAAAAAAGCCGGGAATCAGGCGCCAAATCCCGGCACTATCCGTCAAGTTAGGGTGCCTCTGAAAAACGTTGGCTAGGCCTCAGTGCAGGGCAAAAGACAGCAACTCCTTCCACAAGCCTATCTCCCCTCTTAGCCGTTTATATCCGAAAACGTAGATAATTCGATTGTTTAACCACACCCAGAATCTTGCTCACGCCATCAATTGTTGGAAAATTTAAACTTTCTCAAATTCAAAGTGGAATATTTATTCCTTATACTTTAAATTAGGGAAATAGATTCCAATGACATTTCCTGGCACCGATGACTCTAAGTACAGCTGGGAAAAACAGCAATTGCGAGGGAGCCCCATGTCAAACCTGCTTGTCCGCCCGACACAACCAGACGAACAAGGGCGAATTATTGAAATTACTCCCGCCACAGCCGGCTGGCAATATGTTGGATTTGAGGTCTACCAACTTCAACCTGGCCAGGTACTGGAACAAGAGACCGGTGACCAGGAAGTTTGCCTCGTACTTGTGGGTGGTAAAGCGAACATCAGCACTGGTGATCAGTTATGGAAGAACATTGGACACCGAATGGACCCGTTCGAAAAGACACCACCTTATGCTGCTTATATTCCTGATAACAGCCAGTTTCGCGTCGAGGCGACGACACCTTTGGAGCTTGCCGTCTGCAAAGCGCCGGGATTCGGCAACCACAAAGCACGGCTGATTGAACCGGATGAGCGCAAATGTTCGACCCGGGGACAAGGAACCAATACGCGTTTTATTCAGGACATCTTGCCTGACTGCGAAGACGCAGACAGTTTATTGGTGGTGGAGGTATATACACCCGGGGGCAACTGGTCGAGTTATCCCCCTCACAAACACTCGGAGGATAATCTCCCGCACGAGTCGTTTCTGGAAGAAATCTACTATCACCGCCTCAACCCGTGCCAGGGCTTTGCCTTTCAACGGGTCTACACAGATGACCGATCCCTGGATGAAACTATGAGTGTGGAGAATCAGAACGTGGTCTTGGTCCCGAAAGGCTATCACCCTGTAGGAGCTCCTCACGGCTATGACCTGTACTACCTTAACGTGATGGCAGGCCCGAAAAGAGCCTGGAAATTTCATAACGATCCTGCCCATGAGTGGATGTTGAAATAGCTCTCGGTCATCCACTCTTATCAAACTGCTCTGCAGCAGTGATTGGAAGGGCTCTCCCCCTTCCTTTTTTACTTATACCTGCTCTGGTCAAAGGTTCCGAGCCATTGAGGAAAATAAACCATAACGCCGGTCACCAACATCCCGTTAATCACACCTTCCGGCAGCATGATTAAAGGCAGATAAGTCAGAAGCAGTCCGTGGTCCGATGACCAATTCTCCTCACCAATCAACCAACATGAAGTTACGCCCAATGTGATTGAAACTGCGATAGTGAGTGCAGCACCAAAAAAAGCATTGATAAAGATATAAGCAAAGAAGCTGCGAAAATTTGCACAACGCTCGATGTTGATACAGAGCATCGTGATCAGCACGGGCAGTAATACTGCTAATACAACATTCCAAGGCAACATCATCCATGAAGTCCTTCCCAATATCGCCAAGACCAGCATGGCTGCAGTGCCTGCCAGAAAAGCCAGATTCCCTCTTAACATCAGAGTGACAAAAGTCATTCCCAGAAAATGAAAGGCAGGACCAAAATCAATTTCATAGCGAATCAGCCACAGTAATGACAGCAGCAGTATAGAAGCCAGGAATCGATGCTGAAGGTCGCTGTGACGAACCAGATAAGCGATAACGCCAACCCTGAGTATTGCCGCCAGAAGCAGTATCAGCGCTCCCCAACCAGCCAATACCCATGCGTTGATCCCTTCCAACTCCACCAGACATTCCATTTGAAATGACCTTCAGGCGCGAGCGATATTCGAATCGATTTCTCTGGCCATGACGATAGCGTCCTCACGCTCATGACCGGCAGGGTAGTAAGCTTTGCGCAGACCAATCTGAGTAAAACCATGCTTCTTATACAAAGCCACGGCAACCTCGTTACTGATCCTGACTTCAAGAAATAGCTTACATACCTCAAGTTGTCTTAATCGGCTGATCAGAAATTCTAGAATGACATGGGATAACCCATTCCCCTGCCAGTTCTTTCCTATACACAGATTCAATAGATGTCCTTCATCAAGGACATGCGAAATAATACCATGGCCAATGATCTCATCATCCAGCAAGGCAACCCAGCATTCCGAAATACCACCCAGGCATTCCCTTAGAACGGCTTCTGACCAAGGGTGAGAATAGGCACTGCGTTCATTGTTAAGAACCTTGGTAAGATCCGCTTCATCCATATAGCGGAATATCATTTGGGTAGGGTCAGTCATTGTCACCATTGGTTTTTTGGCTTAGAAGTGAACGTAAAGAGTTCCATATATCCCTTTTCAGAATCGGTTGATCAAGCACCTGACGCAATCCCGGTTGCTCAACGACATTCCCCTGCTGACGAAACTTCTCTGGAACCTGACCAAAAAACACGATAGGGAAGTTTGAATTGTGATTTTCCGCTGCAAGCCACCGACACAGTGCTAACGACTTATTCTCAGAGGTATGGCCAGGCAACCCGGGATGTGGAAGAGGCGGCCATTGAAAGGTTTGCAGATTTGGGGGATTGCCTTTTACACATGCCGTGACAATATTCTTCAGTAGCGTCACTTCGGGCATAACCGGCTCAGGTAGATCAGGCCCATCAATCTCTGCCACAAAGGATATGCCGCTGGACATATATCCCACATAACAAACAGCTTTCTCATCTCTCTCTGAATCATCCGCCTGAACGTCCTCCGATGATAGCGGGGCTGTTTTTTCTACAGTTTTTTCCACCGGTTCAGGTGCAATATCCGCAATATTTGGCCTCTGGGCAGAAAACGATTCAAAAGACGGTTTATGCTTCTGCTGTTGCTTTAGTCCCGTGCTTGCGGAGGAAGGTGAAGAGACTGCCAGATTTTCGCTGACGACCTCTTCTGGTTCAGCGAATTCGAAACGGGGGGAACAGGCTGCACCGGGCATAAGCTCCCGAGCATACCACTGGGTCACACCAAATTGTGCCAGGTATCGCTGCCTATCTTGCTCTAACACGTTATAACGCTCCCGCACCTGGCACTCACACATCCCCCTGGGGATGATGTCTGGTATGCTCCCGGGAAATTAGATTCAAAGCATTTACATATGCCTTTGCCGATGCGATCACAATGTCTGTGTCTGCACCGACACCATTCACTATACGGCCGCCTCGTTCGAGACGTACCGTTACTTCACCTTGAGAATCTGTACCGCTGGTGATTGCATTGACTGAATATAGCTGCAAGCTGGCGCCGGACTCCGCCATAGATTCGATCGCACGAAAAGCAGCATCTACCGGACCACTACCTTCACTACTGACAGTGTGTTCAACCCCCTCAACTTCCAGCGTTAGCTTGGCCACTGGAGTCACCCCAGTTTCACTTGCAACAGACATACAAACCAGCTTGAACTTACCTTCAATGTCCGAACCGGCCCCGGCGCTTACCAGTGCCTGAAGATCTTCATCAAATATTTCATGCTTTTTGTCTGCCAATTCTTTGAATCGCGTAAATGCCTCATTCAGCTCCGACTCAGTTTCAAAGACATGCCCCAGTTCCTGCAATCGAGTTCGGAAGGCGTTGCGCCCCGAATGTTTACCTAAGACCAGGCTGTTAGTGTGCCAACCTACATCTTCTGCCCGCATGATTTCGTAGGTTTCGCGATGTTTCAAAACACCATCCTGGTGGATGCCTGACTCATGGGCGAAGGCATTAGCACCTACAATAGCTTTATTAGGCTGCACAGGAAATCCGGTTATCGTGGAGACAAGCCTGGAAGTCGGGACAATATGTTGGGTCTCTATCTGAGTATCGATACAGAACAAGTCCTTTCTGGTCCGGACAGCCATCACAATCTCTTCCAGAGAAGCATTACCCGCCCGCTCCCCTAGTCCATTGATAGTACACTCCACCTGCCTGGCACCATGTGAAACCGCCGCCAGGGAGTTGGCGACCGCAAGACCCAGATCATTATGGCAATGTACTGAGAAAATCGCTTTGTCGGCATTCGGAATTCTTTCAATCAACGTTCGAATGGTGTCGCCGAACTGTTCAGGAATGGCATAGCCTACAGTATCGGGAATATTGATCGTGCCGGCCCCGGCATCAATAGCGGCCTCGATAATCCTGCACAGAAAATCAATTTCTGAGCGACCGGCATCTTCACAGGAAAACTCCACATTGTCAGTATAGCCCCGCGCTCTCTTGACCGCTCTGACAGCCTGTTCGACCACCTGATCCGGCTCCATCTGGAGCTTGTACTTCATGTGAATGGGAGATGTGGCAATAAACGTATGTATACGCGCTGACTTTGCCGGCTTCAGGGCTTCGGCCGCGCGATCAATATCCTTATCCAAGGCTCTTGCCAGACTGCAGACAGTTGAGTCTTTGACAGATCCTGCTATTGCCTTTACAGAGTCAAAATCACCCGGACTCGCTATTGCAAAACCAGCTTCGATAACATCCACCTTCATTCGCTCCAGGGCCTTGGCAATCCTCAGCTTTTCAGCTTTAGTCATAGAAGCCCCTGGGCTTTGTTCTCCATCACGTAAAGTAGTGTCGAAAATTACCAGATGATTGGTAGACATCATTGTTATCCTGACTGACTCGTTGACTGTAGTACTCGTGGAAGGAATATACTGCTTCTCTTTCTAGCAGCATTTTACCAGCGTGGGATCGTTTCAAGGTAGCAGCATTTCACTTTCATATCTCTGATGTGTATGAACGCATCAAGCAAGCTCCGGAGATAACGTCACTGCATGACCTAATTTTGGCATGCAAACAACTATAACTATTGCCTGAACACTTGCCAAGCGCAGCAAGTCGTTACAAGCTAATAGAATCATTCCCCCCTATCTATCGCGATAATTAAAAAGGGCCAGCCATGACTAAAGGCAGAGATAAGTTAAAACTTCTTCTGCTACAGATCCGAGAATCTCCGAAAGTTCGCCGAGAGGAACTGGAAAGCTTTGCCAGGTATTGCCGACTAAACATCAACCAGATTGATGTTCTCAACGTTTTCGACACTCCTGACTTCTCATTAAACAGCAATGCTGGTTATGATGCGCTACTTGTGGGGGGAGCCAGCGACGCCAATGTTCTTCACCCTGAAAAGTACCGCTTTGTTCCTCGAGCACAGGAACTGCTAATGAGATGTGTCGACGTGAAACAACCAGTGTTTGCGTCCTGCTTTGGCTATCAGCTTGCCGTACTGGCCCTTGGAGGAGAAATTATCCACGATGGGGACATCTACGAGATGGGAACTATTCCAATCTCGCTAACAGAAGACGCAGGTAGAGACTTGGTTTTCCAAGGGGTTCCTGACGGCTTCATGGCGGTCTCAGTTCACAAACAGAAATCCGTGACTGTACCACCCAATACAATTTCGCTGGCTCACACCGCTGTATGCAATCATTCTTTTAAAGTGATTAATAGTCCATTCTGGGCTTTTCAGTTTCATCCCGAAGTAGACAAACGAATTCTAATTGAACGTCTCACCTTCTATAAAGAACACTACACCAACGATGATGGCCATCTGGACAGTGTTCTCTCTGTCGCCCAGGAAACCCCGGAAGCCAATGACCTCTGCGCTCGATTCATCGATCATGTTCTGCTCGGCCTTGATCCGTCTTAAAGGCGCTTTCAGGCGGCTACACATATCCTCTTAGGCCACGGACAGGCAGTTTAATATCCTTCCAGACAATAAAGTGTATCCGGACAGGGCCAGGGGGAGAGGTTGGGGGTTTCATCCCACCAATAAAAAAGGCCCATCCGCTAGGATGAGCCTTCTCTATGTATTAGAAGCCTGACGACGACCCGGGGCTACGCAGAGCTTCACCCGCCTGACCGGGATCTTATCAAACTGTTGATAAGCCCTTTTCCCGCCCAGGCACTCCCGTAGGTCTTGGTTTTCATATCCCCAATAAAAAAGGCCCATCCGCTAGGATGAGCCTTCTTTATGTATTAGAAGCCTGACGACGACCTACTCTTGCATGGACGAACCACACTACCATCGGCGCTGAACTGTTTCACTTCTGAGTTCGGAAAGGGATCAGGTGGTTCCAGCTCGCTATGATCATCAGGCGAAACTGCTAAGCCTTGGCTTGTTCGTTTCGCAACCCTGCTTTCTTACCTTCGCAAGGCCACTGATAAAATCGGCATTCGATCACTCGTAACAATCGGATAAGCAAG
>NZ_AQXX01000132.1 GCF_000376785.1 Hahella ganghwensis DSM 17046 | reverse complement strand
CCGACGTGGTAGAGCCGAGTTTCTTCGCGTCGCTGATCCAGCGTCGAACCAGATTGGCATTGAGCCCGTTATCCAGAGCGATGGCAGAAACAGAGACCCCCGGCTGTTGGCAGGCAGCAATAATCTTAGCTTTAAATTCTGCGGAATATTGGCGACGTTTTCTGGAGGAGCGAGGTGCGCTTATGACAATCATAACAAGTGTCCACTAAAAAATAAGTGGACACTATCCAGTCAGTTGGTAGCGCGCTCAAGATGGGGTTACCGGACGCTTACGCATCAGACGTATAGCTGACCACTACTCCTGGAGCACCAAAGCCATCCGCTGCGACGCTGACAATACCCTTGGACGCGAGTAAGTCTCTTACCCTGCGGCCCAATTCCAGTTGCTCATCTCGAACTTTTGCAAAACCATAGTCCCGGGTTTCCATCATGGTGTCTCGGAACTGCCTCAAGGCATCGGTTGGCATTGTGGCATTGTGGCATTGTGGCATGGTAGGCGTGGCCGCCGTTTTCATAGGCTGCCATGATCTGGTGCCACTTCTTCAAGTCACAGGCAAAACTGGTACTGGTGGTTTCTTCCAACTTTTCCAATGCGTGCTGGTTGAACATTACCAACCCGCTGCAAGGCGAGGCACTCCAGCCTTTCTGCGGCGCACTGATCAGTACATCCACCCCACAGGCCTGCATGTCCACCCAGACTGTTCCTGATGCAATACAGTCCAGTACAAATAGACCACCATACTCGTGTACAGCATCACTCACTGCCTTTATGTAGCCTTCTGGCAGAATGAGTCCGGCAGAGGTCTCAACATGGGGAGCAAATACTACATCCGGCTGTTCAGCCCGGATAGTCGCAACAACCTCCTCAATAGGAGCCGGAGCAAATGGTGCTTGAGGAGAATCATCCACTCTGCGGGCTTTGAGCACCGTTGAGTGACTGGAAAGACCGCCCATCTCCAGTATCTGGGTCCAGCGATAACTGAACCAGCCATTCCGGATAATCAGAGTTTTACCTGCTGTGGCAAATTGTCGGGCCACAGCTTCCATGGCATAGGTCCCGCCGCCTGGCACAACAGCCACTCCCTGGGCGTTATAAACTTGTTTCAGTGTGGTGGAAATATCCCGCATGACCTGTTGAAAGGTCTGCGACATGTGGTTAAGAGAACGGTCGGTAAAGACGACAGAAAACTCCATCAATCCTTGAGGATCGACATCGGGTAGTAGGCCTGACATGGTGCATCTCCTGTTGGAACTTATTATTTTTCTTAGAATTAACTGAATCGACAATCAAGTAACCTGCAAAAGCAGGCCTTTCGGGTATGCCGCTTGGCAAATTATTCTATTACACTTTTTCCCTGATTGGCTTTCCAGATGTCATCAATTGAATGAATAATTTCCACATGAACAGGATCGCAATCCGTTTCTACACTCAGCCATCGATGGGCCAGCAACAGAAACCGTTTCACCCGCCAGAAAAACTCCTCCTGAATAAGGTCCAGTTCAAGCAACTCACGGTCTGATATTTTTTCGTCTTCTTCTAAGGTCGCCAGCATCCCCAGAAATTCAGATTCCCCCAATCCTGTCGATCGAACAAAGCTGAAAAACTCTGAATGATCGCAAGCATCGTTCTTTCAAGTCTCGAATCAACCCGCTTGGTAAATGTTTCATAAATGACGATCAGATGAGCGTAGATGCGGTTAATTTCCAGTGTTTTGTGAATGAGCTTATCTATCAACTCATACCTGTCTTCCTGAAGCTTCACCTCTTCCTTATCGACGCCGCATTGAATGCAGACGCTCTGCATGGCAACAGCCACTTCTCCACCACGCCCCACCGAATTAACTTTCAGATAAGGCATCAGCCATTGGGAAAAGCCACTATCCAGCAAGCCCCACAAGTGATCGCAGAAGCTGATGCAATAACACTGAAGGGACACTTCCTCTCCATATTCTCCCAACGGATAACTGCTGCCGTCAGGGCGTTCATGATGGGCGTGCACCAGTTGAATGACCTCCTGATCAAAAAAGTTCTCCATCCCCAGAATACTGGCGCTGATATGGCTGTGATAGAAAGTCTCTTCACTGTATTGAGGAGGGGAACTCATGCCGACGGAAGCCAGGTGCAACAATCCAAGATCACGAAATAACGAGGCATAAAACAGTCGTTGCAGTGTGACCAAGTCCCACCCCAGTTTTTTCCCGACAGCCACAACCATCACTGTCCCGCACAGAGTCCGCTCGAAGAGCTTCGGAAATCCATGAGCCATGACGGATAGTTTCTGCATGGGACCGCTGGGCAACTCTTTAACCAGACAAAAATGCTGGATCAAGGGAGGTATATCCAGACAGATCGAGACTTTGCTTATCAAACTATTGAGGTCAATCGCCCGATTAAAGGCTTTCACGAGACTTCGACTGGAGAGATGTTTCGCCAGGCGGGCCACCTGATCAAGGGGGTTCTGTAGGCAATGCCCACTCAGTCTTTCGGCCGTTTTAGGGCTGATCGGCGAGCCCTTTGCCACCAGCAGAACGCCAAAATCACTGTAGATATCCTCAACTGCCGTGCATCCATACTTATCACCCATTGCAGCAAGATTTTCTGCATACACGTCAACTTGATTGATATTAAAATCATCAACGTCGGGAGCTGACGCACTTCCTGCGTTCATCTTGGGAGCAGCCATGGTTACATAGCAATCCTGTTATATTTCTCCTGTGGAGAAACTCCTTTGTCCTAATGACAGTCTAGCACGCCCTAATCAGTACACCACATCTCCCAGATGTCCCGTTATCAAGCGGAAAAATCGCTCAGGTACTCAGAGTTCCATGCCAAACCGGCAATTTCATGTCCTCCGGCTCTTCCACTGGACCGCCAGTTCGCGATTTGTAGGCGCCTTCTTCGATTGGAATTCTGAACAGGGCAGTTACTTTGCGCTCTTTCTCGCTGGGTTCACGCACCTGCTCCCAGCGCCCCTCTTCAATCTGATTTATCACCGCTTTAAATGCTTCGTTGAATATCTCCTTACATTCAACCCTCTCCGCCCTGCCGTATAGCACCACGGATTCGTAGTTGGCACTGTGATGGTATGCGGACTTGCTTAAAACCCATTCATTTGTCACCGCGAACGAAATACAGAGCAATTCGCCACTCTCAAGAGTCTTCGACATTCTTCCGCCATTGAGCGTGTGAACAAAGAGATCATCTTTGTATCGCCACAAAGTGATCGGGATACACCGCGGTTCGCCATCTTCAACAAAAGCAATATGACCGGTCTTTAGGCGATCAATTAATGCATAGACAGATTCACGGTCATAAGAGGCCCTCTTGGCGACCCTGCGAACCCTGCTCCGGGGGCAACAGGATAGGGCACTGACCTCACCCTCTGATTCGCTTTTGTTGATTTCAGCCTGTTCATACTGCATGACGTCACTCCATTCATGATCAAACACAATGCATTAAACGGCATATCTGATACCATCATAAGATCCACATGATGATTTTTTATGGAACCAGTTGATTATGTCCCAGGCGATAACCACAGATCTGACAATCGATAATTCCCAACCGCTACAGGGTCAGCTCTATCAGCAGCTGGCCCAGAGAATCATTGATCAACGCTTTCAGCCAGGCAGCCGAATGCCGTCGTCCAGGCAATTGGCGGCAGATCTCGATATCAGTCGCAATACAGTACTGGCCGTCTATGATCAGCTAAAAGCAGAAGGATTCCTGCAGACCCAGAGTGGCCGGGGAGTTTATGTACACAGGGATATCATTTCCGTCATCAGGCCCTTGCAGAAATCGAGAAATACCGCCCAACAGCAAACCTCATTGCCAAAGCCGAAAATCAATTCCCCCCGAATTGATCCGGTCAGAACCTCTGATCTGGACAACAACCTTCCATTCACGCCTGGGCTGCCTGATCTGGCCGAATTCCCTCTGCGACAGTGGAATCGTGTGGTTCACCATCAGGAAAATCGGCGAATTCTGATGGGATACAACGGTGTTCAGGGCTATTTCCCATTGCGTGAAGCCATTGCGGAGTACCTCCGTTCATCGCGCGGAGTCCGCTGCCATGCAGAACAAGTCATCGTCACCAATGGGGCTCAGCAGGCCCTGGCGCTGATTGCGGATATCTTTCTACAGGCTGACGATTCGGTATTAATCGAAAACCCGGGATATCGTGGCTCCCGCTATGCTTTAGGACGCTATGGCAACGAGCTGACGCCTGTACCGCTGAAAAATCATGTTCTGGACTTTAGCTCCCTGACGACATCCGCTCCGGCCAAACTGCTTTACTGCACGCCAACCCATCAGTATCCAATGGGCGGTATTCTCGATCTGTCCCAGCGACTGACACTCCTTAATTGGGCTATCAGCAACAATACCTGGGTTGTTGAAGACGACTACGACAGTGAATTCCATTTCTACAATAAACCTATCGCCGCCATGCAAGGTCTCCTGGAGAACCCTCCGGTACTGTATCTGGGCAGCTTCAGTAAAACCATGATGCCCTCCCTTCGCATTGGATATCTGGTGGTTCCGGAGTACCTGGTAGATGACTTCGTCGCGATGAAACGAATTACCAGCGGCGAAACACCCTTGTTCGTACAGGCCGCACTGGCTGAATTTATTCATGATGGCCAGTTTGCCCGTCACCTGCGTCGCATGCGCCAGCTTTACCGGGAAAAATGGGAAAGGTTCCAGTCCTTGGTAGTGACCACTCTGCAAGGTGTGCTGACACCAGTGGCCGAAAGCGCCGGTATGCACCTGGTGTTACAGGGTGAGGTTGACGATCTGGCATTGTGCCGATGGCTCAGAAGCCAGGGATTTGGCAGTGCCCCTCTCAGTGCACATTTCCTTGAGGATCCTGAGCATCAACAGCCGCCAGAATCCGGATTGGTGCTGGGGTTTTCCAGTGCCACTTTCCCCCAGATGCGCCAATGTGTTGAACTCATCAGAAAGTGGCTGGACGAAAGATGATCAGGCATACACTGGCAGGCCAGGTTTCGGGCCTGCCGAGTGATTCCCCTCCTGTTCAGGAGGCTAGGGTCAGAAGGCTAGGTGTCAGGAGGCTGGTTGTCAGGTGGACAGTTGATTGGCTTTCAAACGAACTTCCGACAGCTTGTACCAATCCACATGACGCGTTGCAAACATACCGATGGCCAACAACAAAAATAGACCGATAGAACCATACAGCAAAGCAAAATCCTGCTCCTGCAGTAATGACATCAGATAGCCATATAGCACAATCAGCATCACAACCAGCCCCATGGTGCGGTATCGATTACCTGAGAAATAACTGCAGTACCAGCCAAGCTGAAAGACAACAGCGGAACTGGCCACGATGCAGGAAAGCCAAACACCGAGGTGTTCAGACAGAGACAGGAACAACAGGTAAAACAGGCACAGCGTCAAACCGGTAAAAAGATATTGCATGGCATGGATAGGTGTCCCTGACAGCATTTCAAACAACCACAGACATGCAAACGTGCAAGTCAGAAAGAGAATCGCATACTTCACGCTCCGTTCAATCGTCTGGTAAGTCCCTGTGTATTGGGGTGCTGCCACACCAACGGAAGGCAGAGTATCCTGGGTCCATAAAGGCTGATCTGACAGCCAGGAAGCGGGTAGCCCCTTTGCCAGAAAAGGAATACTCCAGGCACTGGAGAACCCGTTTTCGTCAATGCTGCGTCGGGTAGGCAGCCAATCCCCCTGAAAACTGGGATCGGACCAGTTACCAGTAATTTCCACACGGCTTTCCTGTCCTAGAGGAGAAACATACAGGCCACGGCTACCATTCAGCACCAGACTTGCTTTGAAGGGAACAGCCTGTTCAAACTCAGGCATTTCCTCAGCAAACCCGTCAGGCGACTTACCCAACAGTCGCGCATGGATACCGTTGGAATGCTTCATCTTCGTACCCGGTTGCGGTACCAGCGGCATACCATTCCATTCCATCGACAAAGGACTCTGAACGGCACGTACGTCCCCAACTTCCAGAGACAATACGGCTTCTTCCCACAACACTCTGTCCTGAGGCTGCAATGAGGCCAGCGCTTCCTGCATATTGAACTGGCCTTTTAACCCCACCTTAGCCTGATATAACGGTACTTCATATATTCCCCGGTAACGAACCTCACTTTCCATGTTTACAGTGGCATCCAACGTGGAGGGTGTCACCAGCAGATGACGTCGCTTGGTATAACCAGAAGAATACTCTCCACCCGTGGACTTGAGTTTGGTCTCAATTGGAATGATCAATAATGGCCCGGTGAGAGATTGTTCTCCGCCCCACTTGTCAGTAATTTCTGCCACCACGCTGTCATAACGGTTGGCCCGCTCCCATATCAGTCCTTCCACCTGGGCAACCGGTATCTGTAGCAACAGAATCAAAAAAGCCACCATGAGCGCTTTCACCAGCGGTGATCCTGTCAGACGGTCTCGCAGACGATGTTTTACAGTCATTTCTTGTTCGTTCACCTGGGTTCTCCTCTGTTATCCCCAAGCGATTACAGCAGATAAAGCAGGCAATTCAGGGTCCCAATTATGGCAAATAATGGCGGAACACCTGACCAACGACGACAGGGTGCAATTACTGATACTCCCGGCAGAACCTAGCTAAACCTCCATCATAATAGTGGTCAGGCAACGTGATAAATGCTCCAATAAGCACCTTTAAGGGGAAGCTTCAGAACCACCGAGATATTTCGGTCAGGCAGATAGCTTTCTAGGCTATCGAATTACCTGGTGTAGGAAAGGAGAAAGTTGTGAGTAAGGTACTAAGGGATAAATACGAAGATATGGCGTTAACTCCAGGGCAGGGCAAGATCAGCGCTGCCATGTCTATCGGTATCGGGATTCTGTCACTCTTCGGTGCTTTCTGTTTTCTGCTCCCTGACCTGTTCACCACGCCAGATTTTCGTGGTTTCTACAACGCTGAGGTTTTACGGATCACCCTCCAAATCAGCATTGCTATTGGTTTCGGCTTTGGCCTTTACGCCATGATGAAAAACCAGTCGATGAAATATGGCCTGACCGGCATGATACTCGCCATCCTTGCCGCTTTGATCGGCTCAGGCCGTGTTGAGGCACCGGAAATCGATACCCGGAGCCTTTACGTGGGATTGGATTATTTTATCCTGACGCTGGTGGTATTGGCCCTGGTGTTTATTCCCCTGGAACGCGCATTCCCCAAAGTCAAAGAGCAAAAGGTTCTGCGCAAAGGCTGGGTGACGGATATCAAATACTTCATGTTCAGTCACCTGGGCATCCAATTGATTAGTTTCTTCACCATTATCCCCATCCAGGTTTTCCTGCATCAGGCCACCACCTGGGAATTCCAGAAAGTTATTGCCGCCCAGCCAATCTGGTTACAGTTTTTTGAAATCCTGCTGGTGGTTGATTTCGGTACCTACTGGATTCACCGGGCTATGCACGAGATTCCAGCCCTGTGGAGAATACATGCCGTGCATCATTCCACAGAGCACATGGACTGGCTCGCATCCTCGCGATTGCATGTGCTGGAAATACTTGCCAACCGTTTTGCCGGATATCTGCCCATCTTTGTTCTGGGCTTTGCCCCTTCGGCAGTGTACGCCTATCTGGTATTTGTCTCTTTCCACGCGATCTTCATTCATGCCAACGTCAGGTTCCGCTTCCCTGTATTACGGTGGATTATTGCAACACCTGAGTTTCATCATTGGCACCATTCCTCCGAAGACGCCGCTATTGATAAAAACTACGCAGGCTTTCTGCCACTCTATGACTGGCTGTTCCGTACCACTTACATGCCGAAAAAACTGGCCAGCCGCTATGGCACCGTATCCGATGATATTCCAGACGGCATTATTGGACAGTTTCTTTACCCGTTTAAAGGCTGGTTTGGCAAGTCTGCCAGCTAACGGGAGATATGAGAGACTTACACCAGGGGAAGGTCACTAACTTCATGGGTTTTGCCTTCCCCCATACCATTGAGGTAATGAAGGAGCTGGTCCACAAAGTCCTGAAGATAGGGTTTCGATGCATCATCCTGAAATGCCGCATACCAGGTGAAGTGGAAACCGCGATGACCAATTTGAACCTCTTTTACACGCTTGTTATCGATCGCATTGGTGACCAAATTACGGGGCAGGATGCTCATTCCGGCACCTGACTGCACCATGGTAACGAGCGCCTCCAGATCCTGGATTCGGTGGAAGCGGCCCAGAGAAATCTTATTTGGCTGTAGATACCGCTGATACAGGTAACTTTCTTCCAGTTTGAAATAATATACAAAGTCCTGGGACTGAAGATCATTCACAGCAAGATGGGGTCTGTCAGCGAGCGGATGATCGGCGTGAACAATGGCAATAATCTCATCTTCATTCAAGGGCTCATAACGCACCCCAGGCGTGGGAATTGCCTCACCCAGGATCGCAAGATCAATTCGCTGCTCCACCAGACTGTCCAATAGCCGATTTACCTGTACGACTTCAAGATCAATGTGCGGATACAGTTTCCTGAATCGCTCCATCACGGGACTTAGCCATTGGCTCTGGTGAACCCGGTCAATACTAATGCGTAAACTCCCGGTTCTGCCGCTGCTGAACTTCGACAGGTGTTCCTCCATGCTCTGGATATCACGAAGGATTTTTTCTGCATGCTGATAAAAGTTTCGCCCCGGTTCAGTCAGTAGCATGGCCTTGCGAGTACGTTGAAACAAAGCAAAACCCAGTCGACTTTCCAACTCCATCAACTGTTTACTCAGTGCAGGTTGTGACACATGCAGCTTGACTGCGGCTTGAGTAATGTTTTTTGTATCCGCAATGGTTTTCACCAGACGTAGCTGCTTGATATCCAGACGCAGCATGGAAATTCCCCGGTATTGATTCAAATAGAGCATTATCTTCTACCGGTACGGCATCTCTGACAAGAGGTCAGGCCACCATCTGCGAAAGAATCGAAAACGCTGCCACAAGCTGAATCACCAACGTTACCGTATGGGAGACTTGCCGCAATCTGTGCTGTTTACCCAGCAACGCCCAGATATACAGAAGCCGGACGACAACAAAACTAACGCCCAATCCCTGGGTTAGGGTTACCAGACCGGCCTGCTCAACGAAGAACAGTAAAAATATAAACAATAGGGATTGCTCCAGCGAATTACCGTGGACACGAATACCCACCGTCAATGGCTTCACGCCACCATCGCCGTAACTGACATTGTGTTTGATTCTCAGACGGGAAACATTCAGGGATAGTGCAGTTAAAATGATTGCCAGAACGGCAGTGACATAAGCAGTAAAGTACAAGGAAGCCTCCCAGGTTTTATTCGATTTCCAGCCAATCCTCTGGAAACTTTAGAACACTCTGAATAAACCGTAAAAGCACACGGAAAGGGCAATCTATTGAATGGGCGCAAGAAATCCCATCACGCCGCCCATCAGTATCTGGGCAGCCATCGCAGACAGCACCAGTCCAGTGATCTTACTGAGCACATTCAGGCCAGTGCGGCCAAGGAGTGCCTCAATAAAGTTGGCCATAAACAGAATCCCCCCAGGCACGCCAGCGCCAACAGCAGTCCGCAGATGCCAATCACCATATCCCACCCCTGCAGTTCCGCACCGAATACCAGAATCGTCCCGATAGTGGCAGGGCAATGATATAAGGAACGGCCAGTGGAACCACGGAAACATCATCCCTCTCCTCAAGTGGCACATTAGTCGCGTGGGTGCGGGTACCATCCTTCACCAGGCTGATTGCTGACATCATGAGCAGAATACCGGAGCCAATCCGAAAAGAGTCCAAAGTAATACCCAGAACCTCAAACAGATCACGGCCAAAGAAAAGAAGCACGAGACTGATCGCAACGGAGGCAATCAGCGCTTTCCGTGCGATCTGATTACGGCTAGTCCGGCTTTCACCCCGAGTCAGGGTCAGAAACATGGAAAGCACAAAGAAGGGCGCAAACAGAAAGAAGAATTTTATCCAGGTAGAAATTAACAGACTCACAAAGCCCCCAAAATTCAGGTCAGTCGACTGGGGCGCTTTTCGGACTCTTGTCACATCCTTCTGGTCCCCCGGAAAAGCGCGTACTTTATAAATCTGGTCGATGGAAGAGTATATGGCAAATGTACTTACACCAGATCATTGATGTTCGCCCACCTTATAGGCCATGATTTCTATGGCCGGCGCAATGCCAAAAGTTGATGTGGCAGTAAACAAGAAATCGAAGGGAACAAGTCATGCCGATACTGAATTTTTCATACGCAAATATCAAAGATCACGATAAATTCCAGCAATATGTAAAAGCCGCCGCTCCGCTGATGGAAAAAGCGGGTGTTGAAGTAGTGGCACGGGGAAGTTATTCATCCACAATGAAGGGAAAGGAAGAAAACCCCCATATTGCCGCGGTGTTTCGTTATCCTGATCTAGCAGCCGTTGAACGCTTTTACTCTTCAGATCAATACAAAGCCCTTATTCCGCTGAGAGACGAAGCCTGTGACATGACCATCAATCTCTATGAGGAGTAGTGGCAAAGACATCATTATTAAAGGCCCTACAGACACCACCAATAGGCTACTCAAATATCTGGAAGCCGCTTAATCAGGCCGGGGCACCCTCATTTTGATGTTCCATGTCTTTGGAGGTTGGCCTTTCATGATCTTTTTCTATGGCATCTGCCTCATTCTTAATGCCATGAGCGGCTTCCACTTTCATACACAGGGCGGCAAGTTCTCCCAGGGTCCGGTAAGACACGAAGTTCAGAACCCGATAACATCCGTCCAGTAATCGGTAAATGGAAACCGCACCAAGGCCCTCCAGGCTCTCTACGTCCACGTCCCAAGCCTTGGCAAAGGACAACACAGACTGTCGTTCCTGGGTTTCCAGGTTCACCTCCACATCTTTTGCGATGTGGGAAAACTGCATCAGTAACTCTTTTCCATACTGTGCATACTGGTTGATGGCGATATCCAATCCATCCGGAGTATCTTCCTGGCCCTGATCTCTCAAAAGACTTTCCAGTACCCGCAGTATCTCAGGCAAGTCCAACCAAATACTATTGACCTGCCGAAACTGCACTAGTGTCTGCCTGAGCAGGACTGCCCTTGCTTTGAATTCTGGCTCCATCAGTTCCACAGCAACAGCAATACGATCACTTAAAACCTTATCCATGGTTTCAGACAAACGCGCCTGCAGATCTTTAAGTTCCCGCGAGAACTGCTGATAATTTGCCTGGGCGGCATCCAGAGTATCACCAGAAAGACCAAAGCCCTCATTATCGATGGCATAACCGGCTTCCAGGTAACCAATTGCCTGGCGGGCAGCCCGGCATTTTTCCACTGTCTGCCAGAACAACTCCAACTGGGCTTCTATTCTCTTCAGACTTTCCTGATAGCTGTTTCTGGCCTCTTCCAGGGTCAAGGTCGCTGTCGGGTTAATGCGAAGCTATCACTCTAGGGCTGTACATACCATTCAGGAAAGTACCGACTGCAATCTCTGCCGTCTTCTGCTGTTGGTCCAGCTGAAGAATCTCTTTCGTGGGGGAGACCGCTTTTTCCACATCTTTCAGGCCGACCTGGTGATACCATCTCATCGTGACCGTTTTACACAGAGCGTCAAAATCCGGGATTAAACGGGAAGCTGGAAAATCATGCAGCCAAATGCCCTTGAAATTATTCTCTTCGGCTTTGGCTATGCGGTCATTGTCGGCAGGGTGGGTATCCCATACCTGGGTCTGACTTTGCTCCATCTGAGCCGAAATATGCTGTTTCTGCTCGACTGTTAGCTGTTCTGTCATTAACGCTACAAGTTGCGGCAAATTATCCGGCAGCCTGTTGTCATTCCAGGTTGCTCTGGCCAACTGGTCACTTAATTGCCTTCCCGCCATGAGGAACCGCAGGGTTTCTGCTATTTCACGGGACTTGTCACTACCTGCCACCAAGCTCTCGTAACGGTCAGCATCATATTCCATTTCCCTGGACATCCAACGAGTCGTCCGAAGGTTAAAAAGAAACAGGTATTTCATTAGAACCCGCGTCATCCGGATCATGTACCGACACAGAAAGATCGCCATATCGGCGGCAAATATCGGGGAATATTCTGACCACTTGTTCAGGCGTCTGTCCCAGTTATCCTCTCCAAAAGCACATTGTTCCATCCAGGCATTGACGCGATTCACCAGGGTATTGGCCAACAGAGCATTGCGCTGGGTCATGTGCCCAAACTCATGCGCCACAATTCCCATGAACAAACGACTGTTCATACCGGCAACCAGGGGCAATCCCACTGTCAGCACCAACTCTCCCTTCAATAAACTCCTGAACCCTTTCTCAGGTCCAACACTGGCATTCACCGCCTCATTCACATAAATGGCAGAGGGGGCGGGCACTGCCATTCGCTCAGCCAGTAACTCGATGAGACGATAGAATCGCTTATATTTGTTTCGGTCCAGTAGCAGGGAAGACCGCTTTCCATAACCGGCAAATAGAGGCTTTGCCAGGAATAGCGTGAAAATCACCCCGATCAGGATGGGCACGAGAAAAACCACGAACTGAATCGCATTTGGGGTTTTATTTGCAAAAAGCGTTGGTAGGTAGGCCACGTAAGACCAAGTGGCATAGACCGCTCCAACGACGAGGGAGAAATAGATGAGAGGGGCGATCAGGCAGATCATCATCACCGAGATCAAACCAAGCTTATACGCCAGTGTGACTGGAAGATGATGGATAGGCTCCCGAAAGGTCTCCTGAAATAGTTCTATCAAATGCTGGGTTTCTGCCCGTTGCTGGCGAATGTCTGGTTTCCCTTTGGGCTTGGGGCCCTCCAAAGGCGAAACATCAGCTGCAGCCGTGTGAGGATGCATCTCAGCCACTAGACCAAGTTTCCCAAGCACTTTCACATAGCGCCGGGCCTGCTCCTCGGTTAAACGTTTTTTAAGCGTTACCGGTTGGGCAACAATTTTTTTGGCCTGATCTTCCGTTACATTCAGATGTCGAACAAGACTGTCTTTCACTAAGTCCGGGTCCTGGTCCAAAGGTCCGGCGCTACGAACAAAGTAATGATGGACAGAATTCCCTTCCATTTTTGCTCCCAGAATC
The DNA here is from genome assembly GCF_000376785.1 of Hahella ganghwensis DSM 17046. Classification (GTDB taxonomy): domain Bacteria; phylum Pseudomonadota; class Gammaproteobacteria; order Pseudomonadales; family Oleiphilaceae; genus Hahella; species Hahella ganghwensis. The sequence goes on along the minus strand of NZ_AQXX01000132.1, from coordinate 113,367 downwards.
GATAGAAAACGCAAAACTAGATGGATTATCATCTTTTTTCAAGCGTCATTTCGTAACCGCTTTTATTCACGGTCTTTCCGATCCGGAATGTATCCAATGCCATGGTGGTTTACCATCATTCCCCTCCCGGAAGGCCTTGGGGTAAGATGAACGGCCAACCTCTAACAAAAATTCCGGCCACTTAATGAACAAAAACACCTTATCCCCCACAACGACCAATGCTGATGCCGCCGAGATCAATAAATCCTGGGTCTGTGAAGCTATCAGGAAAATCAACGCCGATTACAACCGATCTTCGGATACTCACCTTATCAGGGTGGAACTGCCCTGCTTTGAGGACATCACACTCTACCTGAAGGATGAATCCACTCATCCGACCGGCAGTCTGAAACATCGCCTGGCCCGGTCCCTTTTTCTTTATGGGCTATGTAACGGCCACATCCGCGAGGGAACGACGATCGTTGAGTCTTCCTCAGGAAGCACCGCGATTTCCGAAGCCTACTTTGCTCGCCTGCTGAACCTGCGCTTTATTGCAGTAGTGCCTGAAACCACGGCCAAGGAAAAGCTGGATAAAATACGTTTTTACGGAGGGGAATGTCATAAGGTTCCCGGCAAGGATATCTATACCGAGGCCACCCGCCTTGCCAATGAGCTCAATGGGCATTATATGGACCAGTTTACTTATGCTGAGAGAGCTACTGACTGGCGTGGTAACAACAATATCGCTGAAAGTATTTTTCAACAGATGCGCAAGGAGCCACATCCGGTGCCGGACTGGATCATCATGAGTGCAGGGACCGGCGGCACTTCTGCCACTATCGGACGTTATATAAGACTCAATCCAGAGTACTACCACCGTACCCGCCTGTGTGTCGTGGATCCGGAGAATTCCGTTTTCTTCCCTTATTTCCAGAGCCGTGACCCTTCAACCGCCAGCGACAAGGGCTCCAGAATTGAAGGAATCGGACGTCCACGAGTCGAGCCATCATTCCAGCCTGATGTCATCGATCGCATGTTACAGATTCCCGATGCCGCGTCTATTGCCACAATTCGCTGGCTGGAGAGTATTCTTGGCCGTAAATGCGGCGGATCAACAGGGACCAATGTTTATGGCGCATTACAAGTAATGCAGGAAATGCAGCAGGCAGGAACAACCGGCAGTGTTGTCAGCCTGATCTGCGACAGTGGAGAGCGGTATCTGGACAGTTATTACGATGATCAGTGGGTGGCCCGCCAAGGGCTTGACCTGGAACCCTTCCTTGAAAAGCTCCGTAATATTTGTGACTGATATAGGCGCCAGACTCCTGCTAGCGGCGTAAAACGCCGCTCAGCATCTCCCGCACGAATTTCCATCGCGCCACCAACAGAGCAGCAAATATTAATCCACAGCCCAACGCTTGTGACAGCGACATGATTTCGCCAAACCAAATCGCCGCAAGAAGCGTCGTCAAAACAGGCTCCAGAATCATGATAACGGCAGCATGACTGGCTGAGGCAAGACTTTGGGCATATATCTGAAAGAAGAAACGCATACAGGTGGCAATGACCGTACTGGCAAACAGCCACCACCAGATTTCAGTAGCCACTTCATCGGGCCAGTCCTCAAATATCACTGACAGTCCAAACGCGACAACGCCAACGGTCAATAGTTGTATCGAGGTTAGAGCAATGGGAGACATTCGCCTGACAATCTGGGAGGTGTAGGTGAACTGGAAAGAGAAAATCAATGTCGCCGCCAGGAAGAACAGATGTCCGTTATCCAGATGCAAACCGTTTTTCAGGGTCAACAAAGCCAGTCCAGCCAAGGCAATTGGCAATGCCAGCCAACTGTTTCGGGTCGGCCGCTCACCGTAGAGAAAATAAGCCACAACCGGAATCAACACCACTGCAAGACTGGTGATAAAAGCCCCAACCCCTAAATGGCGGGTATACTGTAAGCCGAAAATCCAGACACATAATGCGGCAGAGAAGGCTAAACCGGAGAGCAGTGCAGCTTTTTGCTGCTTCGAGTCCAATGAGTTCAGCCGGGTTTTCCCTGTCAGAACCAGAATAACGCCCGCCCCAAAAAACCTTGTGCCGATGAACAGTAGTGGCGGTAATCCCATCAATGCCTCTTTGGAAAATATCCAGCCAGCAGCCGCCAGTGACGTTACCAGGACAAGGATGAGGTCAGCTTTTAGGGAAGGGGAGATGGGCACAAATACCTCTGAAAATCTGAGACGCTTTACGTTACGGCAACCTCATATCGCAGCCGCAATCGATTGTCCGACAGCCGAAATTTTTGCGCCGGTTAGGCTACACCTGCGCTTCTGGCTATGGTATACAGTTCTTTCTGACAAAAAATAAATTGCAATAACGAAAAGAAATCAGTTCTAACTGATCCTGAACTAACACCAATAATCGAGGCAACGAGAGCTATGGCTTCGACCACTCTAACAGAAATAAAAATCAGAACCGCATCCACAAAAGATGCCGGCACTGTAGCGGAACTTGCCGCACAACTCTACTCGGAACTGGACCTTCATGGCCAGGAACAGATTGACCAGACCAAACTCACCAACACAGCCCAGACTTTGCTTGATGGCCACAGAATTGTCGCTTTCATCGCAGAAGAAGATGGCATTCCCGTTGGGCTAATCACCCTGCATCGTTGTGCAGCCCTGTATGCCGGCGGAGAGTTCGGAGAAATCTCCGAGCTTTACGTGACCAGGGACCATCGCAAGCTGGGTATTGGCCAAGGGCTATTGGCAGCGGCTTCCCGCTATGCCAGTTCCCAGGGTTGGGAGAGACTGGAACTGGGAGCTCCAGCAGGTTCACGCTGGGACAACACATTCAGCTTCTATGAGGACTACGGGTTTGCGGCGATCGGCCCCAGACTCCGCCTGCTTCTCAACTGACGTTCTTAAAACCGGAGCTCTAGGGAGTTCCGGTTCTCCCCCGAATCACCTCCCAGTTTCACTCTGCGACTTATCACTCCCTCGCATTACTTATCGCACTATGATTAGGCCAACATCTATCCGGATGTTATGGCCTTCCTGTCCTGTCATGGTTTCTTCATGTTGCTGTATTAACAATAGGATGCCTTCAAACATCATTGGGACAACAGGTTATGAAACTCCCCGGACTAAAAAAGCTCCTGGCTATGACAATCTGTGTTTCTGCCGGAAATCTATTAGCCAGTGATTTCGACGCCAGTTCGTTATCTTATTCAGTGATCACAAAACTGGATAACGGCACGGAGGTTCGCAACGGTGGTTACGGATCGGCCATGACCGCGCACCCCACGATGCCTGATCATTTCTATCTATTGACTGATCGGGGTCCCAACGCAAATTTCACTGGCAAAGAAGGTAAAGGCAAGAAATTTTCCGCACCCGATTACACTCCCCGAATTGCCGAAGTTAAACTGAATAGCGACGGCTCTATACATATCGTTAGAACCATTCTGCTACAGGCTCCTGACGGTCGGCCTATCACCGGGCTCCCTAACCCCGAGGGTATGGGCTCCACCGGTGAAGTGCCTTACGACAACCATGGAAAGGTACTCAACCTGGATCCCTATGGACTGGATTCAGAAGGCCTGGTCGCCATGAAAGACGGCACCTTCTGGGTTAGCGATGAATACGGTCCCCATATCGTTCACTACTCCGCAAAGGGAGTGGAACTGGAACGCATCAATCCCTTCGGCAGTGGTACCGGGCACCGTAAGCTTCCCGCCGTATTCGCAAATCGACGGGCAAATCGTGGCATGGAAGGATTGGCCATCACCCCGGATGAAAAAACACTGGTTGGCATCATGCAATCCACGATGTTTAATCCGTCCAAACAAGAGATCAGTAATAAAACGCTGACCCGCATCGTCACCTTTGATATTGCAAGCGGACTGACAAAACAATATCTGTACCACCAAGATGCGGACAATCTTTCCAACTCGGAAATTGCGGCCATTAATGACCATGAATTTCTAGTAATTGAAAGGGATGGTGGCTTCTTGGGTGATAAGGCCGAGTATAAGCGGCTTTATCGAATTGACTTAACTGCGGCAACCGATGTCAACGGCGATTTCTCCGCTCCAACGGGTTTACTGATTGGCAATAAAACTCTAGAACAATCCTCTTGGGACGATCTTGCCCTGGCCGGAATCACACCAGTAACAAAGGAACTCGTTGCCGATGTGCTGGCAGACCTGAATTATCCTCATGACAAACTGGAAGGTTTATGGGTTCGCAGCGCCTGGGAAATTGGGGTCATCAACGACGATGACTTTGCCGTGACTGCTGACAAGGAAGGCACTGTGATTCAGAAGGTATTGAAAGCCACCAATGAAGTGGATGCCAATACGTTGTATACGTTTAAGTTAAATAAGCCGCTGTTATAATACATTGCCGCTCTAACTTCGCGTTATAGAATTATTCCCCTATAGAAAAGGCGCGGATCTACCGCGCCTTTTTGCCCACTAGTTACCCTGATAATCGAACTCCAGAATAGTGATCTCGTCGTCAGGTCCAATGCTGCCGGAGAATTCCTGGCTGTTATTGCCATAAAAAATCCTGACAACATATGGACTGGCAGTACCGTTAAAATGATCCAGAACAACCCTGTAGTTACCCAATGGGGCCGACTCATCCCAAAAAATATTCTCAACAGCTTCAGTGACATCGGCATCAACATTATCAACATCCAACTGGCCGGTGAGTTCATTACAAACAGCCGTTCTGTTCCCATAATAAATATGATTTCCGCAGGGATCATACACGTGGATATCCAGGTCAATTGCATCGGACGGCCACTCCAGGTTTATCCGGACAATACCAGAGCCTCCTTCCAGTCCATCCTGCGATGGATTTTCCCCTAAATCCGTTCCGTCAAATATCAACGCAGTTCCCTGTGCAACATAGGGTTCACCATCGACGCTATAGCTGACATCCAGCCCGAAAGTTTCGATCCCCTCTCCGGTTTCGTCCGACAATATCGGAACCCGAACTTCCTTAAGCGTCTCTCCGGGAGCAAAGGTAACTGTCCCAAAAGTTTCTTCGTAATCGATACTGTCTATAGACGTCCCGTTTACTGTATTAAAATCAACGATAAAGTCTGTGGGTTGGGCCGGCGACAAACGAATCTGGAACAGTGCATAGTCTTCACTTTCTTCAACGACTACCCCAACAACCGTCACCAACCGTGATAGCGGCTCAATTCTGACAGTAAGGGTGTCATAGTTGATATTCCCGGAAGCATCCTGAACGGTCAGTCGAAATTTCAACATGTCTGAGCCATCAATATCAGGCGTGATAAATGCTGGAGTAAGGGACGCAGGATTCGCAATGGTAACTTCAGGCCCCTTCAGCTGATTCCAGTATACCGCCACAATATCGTCCATGGAGGAAGCAGCTTCTCCATTTAGGAACATTACAACATTCGGGTCAGCAACCTGATCCCGGCCAGCATCCACGCTGATATATTCAGCTCCACGGACAGGTGCCACAGCCAGTGCCTGAAGACTGCTTACTTCACCTTCATTGCCCTGGTTCTGCTCATTTGATGTGCCGCCACTGGTTTCCGACTCATATCTATCTGAATCCAATGAGCTGCTTGATTGACTACAACCCCCCACAGCCAATATCCCCAGCAACAGAGCCAGACCCGCTGCCATTAATCGCATCATTTGTGACATCGTATCAATCCTCCCTTTTTGAGTTCCCCGATTACAGTTCATAGCGCAGACCTGTCAGCAGTTGATATGCAGAGTCATTCCTATATCCACCGGTCATACGAGCTTCAACAAAAGTAGACAGACCGCTGGTAAACACGGATACCACCCCGATTCCAGCCTGATAGAAAAACTGATCCTCTTCGTCAGCTTCAATCTCAAAGGTATTATTGGGATCCGTATCGAAAGCAAAACGGCCAATGACATTACCTTGATCAGCAAAGGCTTCACTTATCAGCGCGATATCAGCGGTTGGCATTAAGACCCCCCATTCGTAGCTGAGCCTGCACTCCCAGACTCAAAGTGAGCTGATCCATTTCCTGCTCGCCCAGTTCTACTTCCCATCCTTCGGATTCGTTTTCTGTATAGCCATCGATACTGCTATGCAGATATGCTGCCCTGGCATAGGGATATAATGTAAGAGCCTCATGGGACCAGAGATATTCAGCGGAGGCACTAAAGTAGAGCTGATCCCCACTGGTTTCTCCTATTGCAGTGACATCAAGTGTGCTGGTCGGCTCCTCATATTGAATATGGCGCTTGCTGTCATATTTACTGGTGCCATACCCCAGTTGGCCGGTCAGGCTGAGGTTTCCGGTTTGGTAGGTCAGGTAAGCAATCAAGTTAAGAATATCGCTCTCTACTTCACCACCATCATCACTGTACTCCAAGTCATTTTGGGTCCAGCCTACAGCCCCACCTGCGACCAGGTCCTGGCTGACACGGTAATCCGCTCCAACTGCGAGGCCGTTGGCGTCATAGTCGAATCCACTCTCCAGGTCGGAAGTATCCTTTTCGGCCCCTTCATGAAGAATTGTCGCGAAAAATCCAAGGCGCGAAGGAGAATCATCTCCGGCAGCACCTCCGGTCAATGGCTCATTCATGGCAATACCATTAATGGAAAACCGGTTGATGCCGCGTACCAATTGAGCTGTACGTTGATCAACCGCACTGCTTTGATTGGCTGTTGCCCCGGAGTTACTCCGCATCAGCGCAACAGTCTCTTCAGGTCCAATTTTATTGACGATTCCATCAATACGGTCAGGATCTGTAGCGCTCAGTTCCAGCAGAGCTTCACAACGCTCCCGCGTTTTCAGGCTACCCGCAGACAGCTCATCCTCCCGAGCGGAAGTCAGCCTTATGCACATATCATCCAGTGCACTGGCGACACTTCGGTCATTACGTCCAGCAGTATGAGGGGTCACAACGGTATCGGCCACATTGATACTGACAGTGGCCGAAGTTTCGCTAACTTCTTCGTCGGAAGCGACCAGGGTGTATGTAAAGGAGTCGGTTCCGATGTAGTTTTCATCCGGAGAGTATTTAATTGAGCCATCTCCATTAACCGTGATGGTTCCATGGGAAGGAGAAGTACTGCTATCAATAAAGATACTGTCACCATCGGGATCAAAGTCATTTCGAAGGACATCAATCGTTATATCTCTATTCACCGGAACCGTTCGGCTATCATCCACAGCAACCGGAGCCGCAGCCAAAGTGAATGGTGATAACAGCATGACCCCCACCGGCGCGAGCCAACGGAAAGTATGCAAAAAGTCTTTCTGGATCATCAGTTATCCTTGCTTTTTTGTAGGGTTATCTCTTTGTTTGTTTCATTTGGCAACTATCTCGCTGCCTGTAATTTCTATTTTTTAAAGTTCTAGCAAGTTTCAAAGAAACCAGTCTTTGGTACTTGGATTGATACCGAACCCGTCCTTTGTTAATTGGTATATTCGACGGCCGAGTCTGGCAATTTAAAGACGCTGTCAGGCCTCATTCTCAACTTGAAAGAAGCGGCTGCTAACAACAGTAGGCGGTATAGTTTGATTTAAATATTTATGTTCTTATCAGCGATCTTTCCTGATCAACAAAGCTATGCTTCATGCAAGAAGGTGGCATTTTATCTTGAAGAGAATTTGGGGGAAATAGGCCAAATGGCAGGCCTGTAATCTACGATTCCATCGGGGGGAAGGCGATTAGTCTAAATCCAGACCACCGCGACCAAACAGTGACCCCAATGATCTCAGCACTAGAGCAATTGATTTGAAGGGTAAATCGATAATCAGATCCAGGATATCGATAAAATCTCCATCATGCTGGCTGTGCCTGGGCTTGATAAAGTGAGTCAGAATAAAGCCCGTAATCGCACCAATCAGGACAAAGAGATTAAACCCGGACATGAAAAGGTCGAAAACCAGGTAGCAGGAAATACAAAAGAGGCAGACAGCCAATACATATCTCAAGGTATCCACAGCAATACTCCTTGGTTCTATTTCTCTGCTGTTGACATTGACGCATCTTCAACAAACATCAGAGCTTTAACAGTAATCGTCATATTAGCATCAACCCGATTGGGTTTCGTTATGCTAACTTCCACTGGGTAGCCATACTGCTCATCATATTTCACGTCGACTTCTGATTCGGAATCCTTGAGAGAGTCGAACGCAGCATTAAACAACGCTTTAATCGAGGTAACCTCATCTGCCTGAGACAACGAATCCCTGCCGGGCATCGCCTCATAACTCCGACTAACACGCGACGGGCCGATTTGGGTTTCCAGATCGAATCTATAGGCTCTGCCATAAGATACTTCCTGCCATTGGTTCTTGGCCGCCACCATATCTTCAATCTTTGAATCCAATGATCGGGAACATCCGGCAAGCAAGATGACAGTTATCAACAACGAGATAATGGACTTCAAAGTATTACGTCTTCCTTGTATAGAACACAATAAACCGCGCCAGTTTCAATGCACCATCAGAATATGGGAAATGTTATCTTCTTTTCCAAAATATTTGCTGGAGCTTCATTTCTCAAGTATTCAACATAAATTTTTTGTGAGTGCTGCTGAACTTCATTTTCTATAGTTATAAGGTGGATTAGTCTCCATAATCTATTGATTATTCTAACTCCAGAACACTACTATCATTACGAATGCCAGATGGTTTGTTAACGGAATGATGTGCAGGGAGTTGAAGCTATGTCAGCTGTAAAGGCAGGGATATTGACAGACAAACGGGTTACTCAAAAAATCTATTCTGGAATTGAAAAGGGCATTCTCAAGAAAGTTGATGCTCTCGTTATACACCAAACAGGAGCTCTTACTGCTCAACACACCTTCAACTCCTATGCGAAAGGCGGCCATGGTGCCCACTTTCTAATTGATAAAGCTGGCAACATATTTCAAACCGCTCATTTGGACAAAAAGACTTACCACGTAGGTAAAGTTCGGTCGAAATGCTATGAACTTAAGGTTTGCTCAAAAGCCCAGCTGCAAACGGTAACTAAAATTCTCTTTAATAAAAGTAAAAGCTACCCCGCCCGCGTTTCAGAATTACACAGCAGCGAAAAAGCAAAGTCCTATCCGGACAGATATCCAATAAATGAAGATTCTCTGGGGATTGAAATCGTTGGAAACTACAATGTTAAGGCCAAAACCTATGAAGCCGTTTCTGCCATACAGAATTCATCACTTCAGTGGCTGGTAGCAGAATTGGCAAATCACTTCAGCATCACGACAGCCGATGTTTACAGACATCCTGAGATTTCCTACAAAATGGCTTCAGAAGCCAGCTCAGCATCCTGGTGAACAGATGAAGCACCTTACTTTAGTCACAGTATTCCTACTGTCAGCCTGTGCCAACCTGGGACAGAAAGACACATTCTTCATCACAAGTGTCAACAGCAGTGGCACAGACAGTAACACCCAAGAGTTTTGTAGCGATTTCCGGCTTAGCCTTGTACAAGCTCAAGCATATTTCGACCAGGCTCAGCTAATTTCCGTTGATCAACTACATAACGATTATTCTTACCTGCCATGTTATGTTCAAGGGACAGGGCATATGAATGAGCAATCCTGCCGGTGGGAAATCAGGGCTGGAGGAACGGCTAAGATTTTCTGTGGTGAGGAGGTCTTGTTATATGGCTGCTCAGAGTGTGGTGAGACCTTTAAATAGTAGAGATCCCAAACTTATAAAAAGCGGGTTTGTATTAATACTCACATTCCACAAACCCGCAGCATACCTCTCTAACAAACATCCACATCCTCAACCCGAATAATAGCCAGGTTTGGAATACCTGACGCAGTCGTCCGGCTTAGTATCGCTTCAACATAATAGGCATTGCGGGAAAAGTTAAAGCTGGTGGAGTAGCAGCCATCGCTCACGGTATGGGTTTGAAAAGAACCGCTGGGTGCAACCGCGTCGCTATCCAGTGTCAACAAGGTATTGGTGACACCGGTCAGGAAGTTGTACTCCCTTAAATACAATCTGACTCTTGCGCCTGGGCCATTATCCCTGAAACGCGCACTCAGGCGTTTATTGACGCCACCGTTTTCCAGATCTGCTGTGGCAGTCACGTTATAGCGGAGGGTGACGGTGGCATTGGCTGGGGCCGACAGGAGAATACCGGCAAAGCCAGCGCTCATGTAAAACTCGCTGAGATCTGCTTCGTCCACAACGCCTGCTGACCCAACGGAAGTCCATGGCGAGGCAGCCATTGCCGTTCCAGCCGTCAGAGCAGAAGCCAAAACCACGCCTGCAATATTCAGCAGGCGATGCTTCCGGGTGGTGTTTTTATTGGTGTATGACTTTAATGGCAAACAGCCTTCAAGAACGTTTTCCTGATGTCGTTTCATCGTTGCATCTCCCTGTAGATTTGAATGAACTGCTTCAACCAACGATTCGTTCACAGCCTGTGCCGCAGCCTGACATGTCGCTACCAGGAACAGAATCGTATCTACAGAATAGCTGCCACCCGATTGTCGCTCAGTAAAAAAGTACCGGAATATTTTGTGAGAAATGTCGCTTTATCTTGCTCCTCGGTTATTCCGCCATTAACCCTTTTAGTTTATCCGGATTCCGAACAACATAGACATTACTCACCTTATTACCGCTCCAAGCCAAATGAATACAGGATTCTATCTCGTCGCCATCATAAAGAAGGACAGCAGGCTCTCCATTGACCTCTCGAATGCAAAAACGATTTTCGGGTGTCGTGCGACGGCGGACCATACGGACCAATTCCAGAATCCGTTCGGCTCCATAGAGTGGGCGAATGGTGGCAAGCACCTTACCGCCACCATCCGAGTAGAGAATGGCATCCTCCGCCAGAATCGAAAGCAGCTTCTTGTCATCACCACCAGCCAAAGCACTGACAAATTCACTCAGGAGCGCCTGATGTTGATCGGTCGGCGCTTCAAACCTGGAACGATCCAGTTTCAACGCCTGCCGGGCACGGCGCTCAATCTGGCGACAGTTGGCAGTGGACTTTTCCACAATTCGGGAGACTTCAAGATGATCAAACCCAAACGCTTCACGCAGTACAAACACTGCGCGCTCCACCGGTGTGAGCTTTTCCAGCAGATGCATAAAAGCCATGGATAAAGACTGGTACAACTCGGTTCTTTCTGCAGGACAGGGTAATTCCGGCTCAGGTTGAGCGAGAGGCTCGGGCAACCAGGGACCAATGTATTCCTGACGATTCTTGTCCCTTCTCAAATGATCAATGGACAGTCTTGATACGATAGTTTTCAGATAGGCCGCAGGTGACTCAAGGGAAGACAGATCCACGTCGTGCCAGCGAAGATAGGCATCCTGCAGAATGTCTTCGGTTTCAACGACAGAGCCGGTCATTCGATAGGCAATGGCAAACAGCAATGAACGTTGCTCTTCAAACAATAAATGGTGATCTGTCCGTTCGGTGCTATGACCGGAGACTTCAGAATTTATGCGCATCAGACTTCCTCCATAGTGCCGGATTGTACCCCATTGGCTCTTGGCGGTATTCCATCGCTTTCATACAACCCAGAGGCCGTACCTTTCAGCCACATGTACAAAGGCAACCCTGTGGACAACTCCCACTTCACGGAATAAAAGGTCATCCGACATATCCATTCTTTTATCCGGCGCCCCAGGAATCGGGAAAGAAATAGTTTTGTAGGCCGGTCATATTCATCGGTAAATTGAATTAATCCGCCTGTCCGTGCCAATGACAGGCAGCGAAAAACATAGCGAAAACGAAATGGTTTAATCGGTCGCCTGGCTAAGCGCCTCTTTATCGATTCGCCGACATAGGCGCCGTGGGGCATGGCTGTCACACACCCCATGCGATGGGGTTTATTGTGCTTTCCCATAATTCTGGCAGCATCTCCCACTGCATATATGGCGTTATCTGAGACAGCGCGGAGACAGGGATCCGTCACAACACGCCCAATATCGTCGACCTCAAGGCCAGATTGCATCGCCAGAGGCGATACCGTAAAACCGCCGGCCCAGATACACAACCCATGATCCAGTCGCTCCCCATTCCCGAGTCGACAACATGAGGCCTGGATTTCTTCTACCGTCTGCTCTTCATATACCTGGACGCCCAGATTGCGAAATCGATCCATCAGATATTCACGAGCCTCATCAAGGTAATCCTCTGCAACCTTGCCACGACATACCATCTGCACAGTTAGTTGAGGATAGGCTTCTGCCAATTCGCTGGAAATTTCAATAGCACTCAGGCCACCGCCAATCACTGTTACCTTATCGACAGCAGACAGCTTTTCAGATAACGCAGTCGCCTGTTGGTAGGTATTGATGCAATAGGCAAACTCCTGCACACCGGGCACCGCCGTTTCATTCATTGAACTTCCGAGTGCATACACCAGAATATCGTAGGGTTTGGATCGTTCGCCTTCCTTGGAATCCACCAGTACCTGCTTTTCTTCCGCTTTGATTGCCACGACTCGGGCCTGAATAAAGGTCACACCGGCCTGATTAAGGACTTTCCGATAATCCAGTCTGTCTACCTGTTTACCCGCCATCACCTCGTGCAGACGAATGCGCTGTTCGAAATAGGGTTTTGAGTCCACAAGAGTGATATCCACAGGCTGCCGGGATTGTCTTAACCGACTGACTGCCATCAGGCCGGCATATCCTCCTCCCAATACCAATACTTTTACCTTCTTAGGCTGTGCTGTCACGAGTTGCTTCTCCTGAATGATAAGACTGAGACAAGTACTTCCGAGCCGGACAAATCCATTCCGGCGGTTTTTTAATCTTTGACGAACAGGAAGGACAGAATGTGACAACCATTTATCTATCGATTTTTATATATTGATAGCTAATCCCTATTAAATAGTTAGAAACTAACAATTTTATAAAAAATATAGGTAATACCTATAATTCCACCTGTTTTCAAGATCAGGTTTCAAGATCACATTTTCAGGACACACCAATCCATACAATCATTTAGGAGTACAGCATGTTAGCGAATCGAGAAGGTCAGAGAGTCCCAGACGTTACATTCAACCTGCGTGACGGAGATCAGTGGATTCAAGTCACCACGGATGATCTGTTTGCTAATAAAACCGTCATTCTTTTTGCTTTACCCGGTGCCTTCACACCAACTTGTTCTTCCACTCACCTGCCGCGCTACAACGAGCTGGCACCGGTATTCAAAGACAATGGCGTCGACGACATTATTTGTCTTTCCGTCAACGATACCTTTGTCATGAACGCCTGGAAGGAAGATCAGAAGGCCGACAACATTCATTTCCTGGCTGACGGTAACGGTGATTTCTCCGAAGGGATGGGCATGCTGGTTGAGAAGAAAGACCTCGGTTTCGGTAAACGCACCTGGCGTTACAGCATGCTGGTGAAGAACGGCATTATCGAAAAGATGTTCATTGAGCCCGATGTTCCTGGCGATCCATTCCAGGTTAGTGATGCAGACACCATGCTGAACCACATCAATGCGGAAGCCAAGCTGCCCCAGCGAGTCACCGTGTTCAGCAAACCAGGATGTCCACACTGTGCCCGAGCACACAAACTGTTGACGGATCGTGGCATCAGCTTTGAGTCCATCACCCTGGGGGTTAACGGACTCAGCTACAGCTCTCTGCAAGCCGTCACCGGTATGGGTACAACACCTCAGGTATACATCGATGGTAACCGCGTAGGCGGTGCAGATGATCTGGAAGCTTACTTCTCCGCCTGAGAAGACTCATCCAGCCAAACATTTCCATGGCAGCAAGACAGGGACGTCAGCTTTACGTAGACATTACGACCACAGTATCTACGTGCGCTAACTATGCATACTATCGGGAATTATTTTCCTCTGATCGGGTCTACTCTCTATGTAGACCCGTCGATGAAACGCGAACAACACAGGAACACCAGCTAACAGGACTTCCCCATGATCACGAAACAGGTTGATGTCGCCATTATCGGCGCAGGAACGGCAGGCATGGGCGCATACCGTGCCGCGCGAGAACACACAGACAGTATTCTTTTGATAGAGGGAGACCAGTATGGGACAACCTGTGCCCGAGTCGGTTGTATGCCCAGCAAGCTGTTAATTGCAGCGGCTGAAGCAGCCCATCACCACCGTCACTCGGATTTGTTTGGAGTCGCTTCCAATGAACCGGAGATAGACGGCCGCAAAGTCATGCAGAGAGTACGTTCTGAACGGGACCGCTTTGTAGGTTTCGTGAAGGAATCTGTTGCCGGGTTCAAAGAAGAACATAAGGTCATGGGGTATGCCCAGTTCACGGGCCCTAATACTTTGAAGGTCGGTGAAGACTTACTAGTTGAAGCCAAAAGGATTGTGATTGCAACAGGTTCAAGGCCGAACATTCCAGGCTTTCTACACGGTGCCGGAAATCGTCTGATCGTCAATGATGATGTCTTCGATTGGGATGATCTACCGACAAGTGTCGCCGTGTTTGGCCCTGGTGTGATTGGGTTGGAGTTGGGCCAGGCTTTATCAAGATTGGGCGTAGATGTCCGCATGTTTGGTGTCGGTGGCGCGATTGGACCTATCAAAGACCCGGAAATCCGCGATTACGCCGAAAAAGTAATTAATCGGGAGTTTTACCTGGATCCGGACGCCAAGGTGGAAAGCCTTGAGCGAACAGAAAAGGGGGTTGAAATTACTTATCAGCATCGTGAGAAAGGTTTGATCACAGAAACCTTTGATTATGTGCTGGCAGCCACAGGGCGCCGCCCGAATGTTGACAATATCGGCATCGAAAATGCGGGAATCCGACTGGATGAGCGAGGAGTCCCGGTTTTTGACCGATACACCTTGCAGACCCGCAGTAGTACAGAAGACGGCAACAGTGTTCCCGGACATATTTTCATGGCGGGAGACGCCAACAATGACTTGCCGCTGCTGCATGAAGCAGCGGATGAAGGTCGCATTGCAGGCGCTAATGCGGGCCGCTTTCCTGATGTTCGGTCTGGAAAACGTCGCACAGCATTGGGCGTTGTATTCAGCGATCCGCAAATTGCCAACATCGGGCTATCGATTCTGGAAGTACAGGAACGCTGCCGAAGTTGTTATGCCACTGGGCACGTCTCATTTGAGGATCAGGGACGTAGCCGGGTAATGGGAAAAAATGTCGGCTTACTGAAAGTTTATGGCGAGCAGGGTACCGGTTTATTCCTCGGTGCCGAGATGATCGGACCGGGTGCCGAGCATATCGCCCACCTGCTGAGCTGGGTGGCACAACGCCGACTGACGGTCTCCGAGATTCTGGAACTGCCATTTTATCATCCAGTGATAGAAGAAGGCGTCAGAACGGCTCTACGTGATCTCAACAGTAATCTGCAACTTGGTCCGGCAGTCATCGAACGATGCATGGACTGTGGTCCAGGCGCATAAAGGTGTACAATTTTTAGTCATACACAGTTTCAGCTATGCTCATAGTTGAGAGCTGTGTCGGGCCGGGTAGCTCTGCTACCCCACCCAACCCATGTAAAGGGAGATAGGCAATGAACGAACACATTCTGGTCAGTGACTTCATGGATCGCCAACCAGCAGTGATTTACTGCAATACACCACTTACCAAGGTTGTGCAGGTCCTGCTGAACAAAGGTGTCACAGGAGCACCGGTCATCAACGACAAAAAAGAAGTTCTGGGCTTTATATCTGAGAAGGACTGCATCAAAAGCCTGCTGAACAGCAGTTATCATGCAGAAGAGGCCACAACGGTCAACGATGTCATGAGACAGGAAGCCATGACGCTGAAGCCTGACGACAGCATCATCGATCTCGCCCATTTCATGGAGGACCACACGCCGAAAGTATATCCAGTCGTCGACGATGGCAAACTGGTGGGTGTGATCTCACGGGGTAACGTACTGCGGGCCCTCTATGATCAGCAGTCCTCATCTAAGCGGAAAAGACGCGCCGCCTAGCTTCATTGAACGCTTATAGGAGTGAGCTTCGGCGACTTACTCGGATGACTGCGGGAGGCCATGGGCCTCCATTGCCCGTCGATGGCATTCAATAAAGGCCTTGGGCATACGAGCCGGGCGACCGCTGGTCATGTCGATACAGGCATATCGGCACTTGGCTCTTACCAGAGTGCGCCCATCACTGTGGCGCACGATCTGAAACTGCCTGGATGATGTCAATCGACCGTCACACCCGGTAATCCAGGTCCCGATCACTAACTTATCGTCTGCATATGCACTGGCGAGATAGTCGATTTCTGTCCTGGTAATGGCCATCGCTTTGCCCGAATCCTCGTGGGCCTGCCAATCCATCCCTATCGGACTAATGTGATCCCAGCTCACCTCTTCCATCCATTTCAGATAGGCCGTGTTGTTGGTATGGCCCAGACGATCTGTATCCTCTTCTGTGACCAATATTTCCATGACATGGGGGATGGGCATATCCCACTCAATATCCGCAGCCATTATCGGCACTACTCCTAACTTTTCTGCAATCCTAACTTTCCTGCAAGTCCGCGATAAAGGCTTCAGATTCGGCAATCGACTTTTCCATATCCTGAATCAGACGCGCCACATTGGTTTCCACCGATTTCAATTCACCCTTGAGACCGTCAATTGCCCGGGCGTTGAGATTATGTTTCAAGTACAGGACCTGATCACGAAGGGCATTCAGTACCGGGTCCATTCGCTTCTCAGCGGCACGCATGGCACTGATGAGTGTGGCATATTTGCGCTTGGTATTTCTAAGCTTGTTGGCACTGTCCTGACGCAACTTGCTGCTGGTATACAACTCCAGTTCTTCTTCCCACTCTTCAAACAAAGCTTCAGACACGTCTTCCACGGAATCAATGCGCTTGCGAACATCGTCTGCCGCTTCCTCACTATCTTCATATGCGGCATTCAAACGGTCATACTGATCCTGCAAATCAGTATCCGGTTTCCCAAACATTTGCTGAAATTGATCCAGAGCTGAGGAAAATTCTTCCTTCGCGTCCTGTTGTGCATCCCGGGCTTCTTCCACCCGATCCACCATAATATCCCGTTTGTGAATCCCCACTTTCTCCATGGCGCTGTAATAAGCACTTTGGCACGCACTCAGAGTTAAAACGGTGAATACCACCCAGCCCAGATGCCAATATTTACGGATCATTTTTTGCCCTATTTCGTTATAAAGTGTTGAATTTATTAGCTCACATTTACCTAGGGTATACCCTAGATTTAACATTGCGGTGTCACTATATTGTGCGCTCCATTTAGGAGGTTCGATTTTTTCTACCGCTTATGGACAGAATTTATACCAGATTAAAGGACTATGCTATGAACACCAAAGTTTTATACTTTGCCGCCGGTTTATCTCTGACCACTCTCGCATTGCCTCTCACCGCTTTTTCAGCCACATCTGTGGAAGAAGGGGCGCAATACTACATTATCTCACCTGTCGATGGCGCCACCGTCTCCTCTCCCGTGACAATTCAACTCGGACTACAAGGACTGGAAGAGGCTAACGCAAGAGAAAAAAAACTAAAGGCCGGACATCATCACATGTTGATTGACGGAAAAATGCCGGACATGACCCAACCCATGGGCGGCGGAGTGACCTATTTTGATGGCAAAACTCAGGTTTCCATCAAACTCACTCCTGGTCAGCACACCCTGACGTTACTCCTCACCGATCACTTCCATCAACCGAACAGTCCGGAAGTGGTCGCTGATGAGATAACGATTATGGTGGAATAACACTTTAATTAAGCGGTCTAAACACTGTTATTCAATAGTTAAATATTTTCAGACGGAAATCCTGCTCTATTATCAGGAGAGCCGTCTGAAATTCTGGCACTAATGCAAACCAGAATCTGTAATCATTAATATTCCCACTTGCATAAATTTTACAAAGGCTTAGCTTATTAGCCATTTCTTATCACACTCTATTTCAAAGAGCTTATCATGTCGTCCACTGCTCATCTTTCCAGTTTTCAGGCTTTGCTCAGTCTGTTGCGCTACGCGCGTGGTTACCGCCGTCGGATAATTTCCGCCAGTCTGTGTTCGATTATCAATAAATTGTTTGATATTGCACCGGAGATTCTCATTGGTATCGCCATTGATGTGGTGGTCAACAAAGAGGAAAGTTTCGTCGCCGCATTGGGATTTACCAGCGCGAAGGAACAGATCATCGTTCTGGGGATTCTGACGTTTTTGATCTGGGCGGGTGAATCCCTGTTTGAATACCTGCACCTGATTCTTTGGCGCAATCTGGGGCAGCGTCTACAGTCGGATCTGCGGCAGGATGCCTATGACCATATTCAAAAACTGGATATGTCGTTCTTTGAAGCCCGGAGTTCCGGGCAACTGGTGTCGGTTCTGAATGATGACGTCAACCAGCTGGAGCGATTCCTCGACGGTGGTGCCAATAATCTGATTCAGGTTTTCGTCACTGTCGTTGCCGTTGGCGGTGTATTCTTTGTTCTGTCTCCCGTGATAGCTCTGCTGGCGTTTACACCGATCCCCATTATTATCTGGGGGGCATTCTATTTCCTCCGCAAAGCGACGCCTTTATATGCAGATGTTCGGGACCAGGTTGGTGGACTTGCCTCCCGACTGGCAAACAACATTGGCGGTATCGCCACAATCAAGAGTTTCACTGCAGAACCAATGGAATCAGAACGGCTCCGGGACAGCAGTGAGCGCTACGTAGAAGCTAATCGCAAGGCGATCGCTGTCAGTTCTGCGTTTATCCCCGTGATCCGTATGGCCATCCTGGCAGGTTTTCTGGCGACATTTACGATCGGCGGGTTTATGGCCCTGGAAGGGAGCCTCAATGTTGGCGCCTATGGTGTACTCGTATTCCTGACCCAAAGGCTGCTCTGGCCGCTCACCAATCTGGCACAAACCGTTGACTTGTTTGAACGGGCCATGGCCAGCACACGCCGCATACTTGGACTGATAGAAACCCCCATTGATGTCAGGGATGAAGGAACCCAGACACCAGAAAACCCGATTAAAGGTGAAGTCAGTTTCCGCAAGGTCAACTTTGAATACGCTGCCGGAGCAGGCGGCGTGCAGGGAATTGATCTGGAGGTCAAAGCCGGAACCACTCTGGCACTGGTTGGTGCAACAGGTTCGGGTAAATCCACTCTCATTAAGCTATTGTTGCGATTCTATCGTCCCCAATCCGGCCACATTGATCTCGATGGAATCCCAATTGAACAACTCCCTTTGAAAGTCCTTCGAGGCGCCATCGGTCTGGTCAGCCAGGATGTATTCCTGTTTGAAGGCACGATCCGAGACAATATTGCCTACGGCAAACCTGGCGCTGAGGATGATGCGATCATTGACGCAGCGAAAACCGCCGAAGCCTGGGAGTTTATTCAGCGCCTGCCGGAAGGCTTGGATACACCAGTCGGCGAAAGAGGGGTTAAGCTCTCCGGAGGTCAGCGACAGCGGTTGTCTCTTGCCAGAGCTTTGTTGAAAGATCCACCCATTCTGGTTTTGGATGAAGCCACCAGTGCTGTGGACAATGAAACCGAAGCCGCAATTCAACGCTCATTGAAACGCATTGCCCACGGACGCACTATTGTGATGATTGCCCACCGCCTGTCGACCATCGTCCATGCAGAAAATATTGTCGTATTGGAGCAGGGTAGGGTCGTAGAGCAGGGGAATCATGAATCGCTTCTGGAACGTCGGGGAGCTTATTGGTCGCAGTGGCAAGTGCAGACTGGCGGCCTTCTTGAGCACGATGATGTAGCGGCAAAAGACGCCCCACCATTTTCTGATCCTGCAGTCACTTGACGCAGACAAATTATATAAGGGTTTTACGCTATAGACCTGAGCGATTTTTACCGGCTTACTCGGTGATCGTCACATTATGTTAACAATAACACTTAGGAATAAACCTATGACATTCAAGTTGCGTTCTTTAACCGCTCTTGTTGCTGGGATTGGTCTCAGCCTTTCCGTCAACGCTGCCGACACAATTAAAATTGGTATTGCCGGGCCACAAACCGGTTCTGTTTCCCAGTACGGGGAAATGCAGTTCAATGGAACTCACGCTGCCATCGAAATGATAAACAAGGCTGGAGGTGTCAATGGCATGATGCTCGAAGCCATTGAATATGACGACGCCTGTGAACCCAAACAAGCCGTTGCTGTGGCGAACAAAGTGGTAAACGACGGTCTTCAGTTCGTCGTTGGTCACTTGTGCTCCAGCTCCACACAACCTGCCACCGATGTCTATGAAGATGAAGGAGTACTGGCAGTCACCTGTTCCACGAACCCGACGATTACTGAGCGCGGACACCAGTACATCTTCCGCACCATTGGTCTAGACTCCGCTCAAGGCCCTACCGCCGCAAAATATATTGCTGAAGAACTCAAGCCCAACCGTGTTGCGATTATTCATGACAAGCAACAATATGGTGAAGGTATTGCCAGTGCCGTAAAAGCCAGTCTGGATACAGCAGGTGTTAAAGTGGTGGCTTTTGAAGGCGTCACCGTCGGTGATAAAGACTTCTCTTCTTTGATCGCCAAACTGAAGAAAGACAACGTTGATTTGGTTTACTACGGGGGCTACCACCCTGAGCTGGGCCAGATCCTTCGTCAAAGCCAGGCCTCAGGTTTCAACCCACAATTTATGGGGCCTGAAGCCGTGGGTAACAAAGAAATCTCCGCGATTGCCGGTGAAGCTTCAGAAGGCCTGATTGTGACCCTACCTTCCCGTTACGACCTGGATCCACGTAACAGCAACATCGTGGACATGATGAAAGCCAAAGGTCAGGATCCCACAGGCCCATTCGTCTGGACCAGCGTTGCCGCCGTGCAGGCAATGGCCCACGCAATGAGCAAAGTCGGTGCGGACGATTCCACCAAAGTGGCTGACGTTCTGCGCTCCGAAACAATCGAAACAGCCATGGGTCCTTTGACCTGGGACGATAAAGGTGACTTGAAAGGCTTCGAATTTGGCTTGTTCAAATGGCATCAGGACGGTACTTCAACACCGTTATAACACCTGAGTCTGTTCGACACACCTTAAAAGGGGCTGGTCTTCCAGCCCTTTTTTATTGATATACCCCAGGTCTATGTCATGCCCTGAACAACGTTGACTCTAAACTCAGAACCCGTCTTTTAATAAGGCACGTCCATCGCCTCACACAGGAACTGCACCAACGGTCCAGCTGCCGCAAATGCGCCAGCAACATTTTTAACAAGACCTGGTTGTTCTGCCTGATTTGCCGGATATTCCGTCATGGCGAAAAAGCTTTTCCTTTTAATATCCTCAATATGAGGTTCATCCACCGAGAATCCTCTTGGCGGGCGACTTAAACTTTCACCTGATACACCGCCATGAACCTTCAACAGTTTTTTATTACTTAATACTTGCTCCCACTGTTCCGGCTTGTCCCGAATTCGTTCGCGGATCTTCAATAAGGTTTTCGGTTCCGGCATCCATATTCCACCACCACATATCAACTTGTCAGTACCAAAGTGCACATAGAAACCCGGTGTATGGACGTTCTTGTAGAACTGATGGCGGAATTGGGCGGAAGCATGAGTCTTATAGGGTGTTTTGTCCTTTGAAAATCGAGTATCCCGGTATATTCGAAAAATAGACCCACCGTTCAAAC
Organism: Hahella ganghwensis DSM 17046; assembly: GCF_000376785.1. Lineage (GTDB taxonomy): Bacteria > Pseudomonadota > Gammaproteobacteria > Pseudomonadales > Oleiphilaceae > Hahella > Hahella ganghwensis. Next base: position 91,810 of record NZ_AQXX01000132.1, on the reverse strand, counting down.
GAGAATCTGCGACAAAATAGGGAGACACTTTCATCAACTCCGGCTCCATTGCCTCAATAAAACTGACCAGAGGCTGTTGCACGTCCTCCCTGTATCTATCTTTATTTCCGTTGAACCAGTCACGGTTATTGTTATCGACAAGGTCGTTAAAGAAACTCAAAAATGAAGGGCTGAATGCAGAAAATGCCGTAGCCATGGTAAGCGATTCCTTCTTATCAAATGCTGCCTTAGAGGTTTTACCCCAATACTGCGGACACTTCTAAAAAACGTTAGAAGCCTTAACGGCAGCACAAGTCGTTCTTCAGTGGCGCCGTGGAGGTTGAAAGCCGTGCTTCACTGGCCATCCTTCATCCCGGCCAGAAACAACAGTCCAGACTACCTTAGACGGCTAGACAGAATTCTGTATTAATTTCCTGGATGAGAGAAGCCCTTTGGGATTGCCGACATCACATCTATGAAGCTCTAGCAGGTTGCTAGGCCGACATCGCGTGGCGTATCACCGCCGGGACCCTCTGAACAACGGTACTCGAATGTTGCTGATAGAAGCCTCTCTCTTTCAGCAATTTATGCATGCGGGGTAGATGATAAGCAGGAACCGTCGGCATAGCATGATGCTCACAATGATAATTAACACCATGAGGAGCAAATATCAGGCGTTTTTGTCTTTTTAAAAGCTGCCAGATTCCCAGAATAAGTATTTATAGAGGTTATTCTGGCAGGACATTACTGGTACCGTCTTCTCTTTCAAGACTCAGGTATTGAATGGCAACTTCCCTGAATCGACCTTCCTTCGCCAGCTTGGAGTAACCGCGATTAAAATCGGTTACGATTTCCCTACCATTGGCCAGAGACCGCGGTACGATAAGGTGCAGGCCATGTACGGTAATTTTTCGTCGATGGACCAGTATGTTGCTTCTTTGCTGTTCAGAAAAATCCGTTCTGAGAATATCCAGTCCAACCAGATACGAGGCAGGAAAAGCATCCAAACGACCAACTTTCAGCATATCAAAGCCGATCTTGTCGGAATTAATCATAATAGGGTGGAACTTTCTTGATTCAACAGCCTCCACCCACTCTTTTGAATACTGGTACCCCAGGACACCGCCGATATTGTAGCGGCTCAGATCATCATAACTGTCCCAGTCAAAATCACCTCCACGACGATAGAAGAACACATTGGAAGTGACAATAACGGGAATGCTGTAGTAGAAATGTTCGCGCCTTTCTTCCCGATCAGCCCATAGGTAGCTGGCATCATAGTGGCCTTCCTCGGCCTCCCCGAAGGCTCGTTTCCAAGGCAGAAAACCAGTTCCACGTCATAACCGACGTTGGCCAGACTTTCCCGAAGAATAACTGCCGCCATCCCTTCGTCAGGGAGGTCCTGGCCGATATAAGGCTCCCAGTTCCCAACGGATATTCTTAATACCGTTTCAGCCCCTGCGACTCCAGACCATAGTAGAGCCAAGGTAAGGATAATTGCCGTAAACCTCATTCTGATCTCCCGCCAACCCGGTGTCATTCATGGTTTCAGGACAGCGACCATTATTGCCGGTAAATCTCCGGGTTATGCCGCTCAATTTCTCTCGCCTTCCATAGGGAACAGATTTTCAAGAACCTCTTCTTTATAAAGATAGTCTCAATAAAGATAATCGGCTAGAGCGGCAATGCCAGTGGAGCTTCGTCCAGTAACGCTAATTGCTCCCGTAATTCCAGGATGTGCTCCCCCCAGTATCTTTCAGTATTGAACCAGGGAAAGTTGCGGGGGAATGCGGGATCCTCCCAGCGACGGGCCAGCCAGGCACAGTAATGCAACATACGCAAAGTGCGTAAAGGCTCAATCCATTTAAGTTGTTGTAGCGGAAACTCGTAGAACTCATTGTAGCCATCCACAATTTCACTGAGTTGCTGTACTTGGTGGTGTCTCTCACCCGAGAGCAGCATCCACATATCCTGGATGGCCGGCGCCATGCGCGAATCATCGAAGTCGACAAAATGCACCAGTTCATCCCGCCACAGCATATTTCCGATATGGCAATCCCCATGGGTTCGGATACAACTGGCGGCGTATTCCTCTCCCAAGCGTTCTTTGAGAATCGCAAGAAGATCACGGGTTAATGATCCGTAGGCCGATTTCAGACTGTTCGGAATAAAGTTCTGGCAGACATACTCAACACATTCCTCCCCATACGAACGCACATCAATGGTCGGGCGGTACTGGAAAGCGGCTGTCGCAGACACCGCATGAATGCGCCCCATCAGACGACCCAGAATAAACAGATTATCCAGCTGGTCCAATTCTGGCGCATGCCCTCCCTTGCGGGGGTATAAAGAGAAATAGAAGCCTTCGTAGTAGCGGACACTTTCCCCATTATCCCTACGGATAGGCGTCACCACGGGAAGCTCGTGACTCTCAAGTTCGAAGGTATAGTCGTGCTCTTCCTTGATTTGGTCATAACTCCATCTTTCCGGACGATAAAACTTGGCAATCAAGGGTACAGATTCTTCGATACCGACCTGATATACCCGGTTTTCATAGCTGTTGAGAGGAAATATACGGCCGTCACACCATAGCCCTTCCGCCTCCACTGCGTTAAGAATAAATTCGGGAGTGAGGGATTCAAAAGGATGTAGATTGCCCGATATTGAGGTCATTAAGTCGCCAGCCTGGTTTTAAAGATAACAAGACCACAGTCTAGGGATCTTCATTAAAGATGTCATTCAGCCAGTTAGCTTCTGCCACCAGACGAACGTGAAAAGTCAGTCGTTTCTCTGCGATATAGGGAAAACCATTATGAAAGTCTACCGACCATGCCAGACTCGGTCTTTCCGGCACTTCGGTACGCGTCCAGTACCGTCCAGACATCGTCTGCGAAAAATAACGGGTATCGATATCCGGATAATAGTTGACCGGATGGTCCAGGAGCCGGAGTTCATGTGCTTCCGGAAGCCGCCAATCCTCTGTCCCGCAGAGTCCCTCAAGACGCATTTCCTCGACATACCCGTCAGTGTCACAACGGGTGCCATAGCAATCCCCCTGATCCTGGACGCCTTCTATCATCGGTTTTTCTTTCATGGGCTCTTCTTCCATAGGTCCTGCTCCCATAGATCTTTCTCCTATAGGCCCTTCTCCTATAGACCCTTCTCCTATAGAAAAGTACCAGGAATAGGTGTTCTCCCGATCCTGCCAGCCACCATCATCGCGTTTAACTTCCCATAGCAGACCCGTCGAGCTGTCATAGACACAAGACCAGAAATCCGCATTTGGCTCGAGAAGCTCCCCGTCATAATTCACTTTATAGAATCGCTCTGGCTGTGGTCCTGATTGATCCTGTACCAGCAAATTTTCTGATCTCATAGATTCAGGGTTTGAAGGTTTAGCCGATAGGGCAGGAGAGGGAGGCTCGGATTTTCTCATGGAGAGAGTAGGAGACATTATCCATTGCAGCCAGAAAGCAATGAGGCTCCCAAAAATAACGATGAGTATGAGGATCACTATTCGACGTTTACGCAATTAGCCCCCCACAAACTCCGGATATTTACAATCGTTCACGCAATCAATTGCAATTAGCCGTCACGCAGCATTGAGACTGACACATTAACACTATATGATCGCGCGCTGAACTTCTCACCAGTAGGTTTTTTAGTATGCTTCATGTGGTTGGCCTGCCCCGCTGGATGCGATTTACACCATGGATGATTGTTTCAGGATTTCTTTTTTCTGCCACCCCGGCACTGTCTGCAACACCTTTGGAGAAGGCCCTAAAGTCCAATCCAGATGCGTTATTTGCTATTCATGGTTCCAACACAATCGGAGCCCACCTCGCTCCAGCTCTGTTAACAGACTACCTTAATAGCCAGGGAGCCGCTCAGCCTGAGCTTGCCGCTACCAGTGTTGAAAACGAACGCTATGTCATGGCAAAACTAAACAGTCAGCAGGGCAGAGTCCTGGTGGCGGCACACGGTTCAAGCACAGGCTTCAAGGCAATGTCTGCCGGTAAGGCTGATATTTGGGCAGCTTCTCGTCCGGCCAAAAGCAAAGAAATTGATGCTTTCAAGGGCCAGGCTGATTTGACCTCGATGTCGTCCGAACACGTCATTGCGATTGATGGATTGGCGATTCTGATTCATCCCCGGAATCCTGTTGAAAAACTGACGAAAGAACAAATCAATCTTCTTTTTTCTGGTGCCATCAAAAATTGGAAAGAGGTTGGCGGAAGAGATCAGGCCGTTCACGTCTACGCCCGTGATGAAGCATCCGGTACCTGGGATACTTTCAAATCACTGGTGCTGGGTGATAAAAAGCTGGTAGCTTCAGCCAAACGCTATGAATCCAATGATCAGCTATCTGACGATGTCAGCCAGGATGTAGGTGGGATAGGGTTTGCCGGCTTCGCCAGCATTCGGGAGAGCAAGGCGGTTGCTGTCGCGGACAGTGATACCTCACCGGCAATTCTGCCCAGCCGCCTGACAATAGCAACGGAAGACTATCCTCTGTCCCGTCGCCTGTTTTTTTACACCATGGGTGAGCCTAAAAACCCACTGGTTAAAGACTTCATTGAGTTTGTACTGTCCAGCAAAGGACAGACTGTTGTAGGGAAAACCGGTTTTGTAGAACAAAACCTTCTGGCAGTTGAACCCAACTTGGGTGATTCAGTTCCGGAATCCTTCAAACGCATGACAGCCAATTATCAGCGTCTGTCAGTCAACTTCCGCTTTTCTGAAGGTCGCACCAAGCTTGATAATAAAGCGCAAAGAGACATCCTGCGGATTGTTGATTACCTGAAAGACAGTAACCGGGAAGCCCGGGATCTCATGTTGATTGGATTTGCTGACCAACAGACCAATGAATTTCGCGCCCAGCAGATTTCAGAGTTGAGGGCATTGTCTGTACAGAAAGCTCTGAAGAAAAATGGCGTGGAGGTAAAAGCGTTTACCGGATACGGTCAATATATGCAGGTCGCGCAAAGCGGTGGTCAGACCGGTGCCAGCCGCAATGGCCGGGTTGAAGTCTGGATCAGACGATAACCCCAACGCTGTTCCAACCCCCTACTCCAGGCAGCCAGATCAGACCCCAAATTGGGACATCTGTACATCTGGCTGTCTTCGTTTCTTCCTCAGACACCTCATCCAAACAGTGACTGCCCTTTCAAAGTAGCCATTAAGACATCATTCAAAACTGATCTGGATTTTGACATCACCAGGACGTCCACTGGCTGCACGATCAAATGCCTCAATACTTTCCCTGAAAGGAAAATTCCTGATATCAAAGGCTTGATATCAAGCTGACCGGAGCTCAGTAATGCCAACGCACGGGGAAACTGATTTGCATAACGAAACACCGATTCAATCCTGATCTCCTTCGCCTGCACAGAGACAACGTCTAATGACACGGGTTCTGGAGGCATGCCCACCAAAACGACACAGCCGCCTGGGCAGGCAACATCACACAGATTTTCAAATGCTTGGGGGCTTCCTGAAGCCTCAAAAACAACCTGGGCTCCCCAGCCGTTTGTTTGCTCCGCAACGACCTCAGCAAGATCCTGCTCAGCTATATTAACCGGAATAACCGCATCGTAGCTGCCGGCAATTTCCAGCTTTTCCTGAACGAGGTCAGCCACAATCACTTTACTGCAACCACCAGCCACCGCCGCCAGTGCGGTCAGAATCCCAATCGTACCGGCACCCACCACAACAGCAATATCACCAGGACGTATATGAGCCTTATCCGCTGCCTGCATCCCGGTTGCCAGAGGTTCGATCAGCGCCCCTTCAGAAAAACTGACATTGTCGGGCAACTTGAAGCTAAACGCCGCAGGATGAACCACTTCCGGGGTCAGGCAACCGTGAATAGGCGGAGTGGCCCAAAACCGGACTGCGGGATCAAGATTGTACTTACCTTCAAGCACTGCCCGTGAATTCACGTCAGGTATGCCCGGCTCCATGCAGACACGATCACCCGGCTTCAAGTGAGTCACCTTATCGCCGCAGGCGATCACCACACCGGAGGCCTCGTGTCCCAGAACCATAGGTTCACGCACGACAAATGGACCGATTGCACCATGCTTGTAATAGTGAACATCGCTTCCACATACCCCGACATTCCTAACCGCGATACGAACCTCATTACTCCCCATGGTCTGGTCCAGTTCAATATCCCGGATCGTCAGTGTGCCGGCTTTTTCCAGTACAAGTGCTTGTGCATACATAGTATTCAGTGCTTCTTATCATCCAATAAATATGAAATCCAGAAATCAACGTCGAGTGACGTGACTGGTATTTGATCATTAGAAGCTTTTACCGAAAAACCGACAAATACCCGGTGGACGAAGTTATGTATTTTATTGTCGTCACCATGGTGACGACAGGCGAGGACGCTATGAACGTTTCAGGTCGTGGATAAATGATCGACGGTAATCACTGGGCGTGTGGCCCTTGATCTCAAGAAAACGACGATTGAAATTGGCAATGTTGTTGTAGCCGACTTCAAAGCAGATTTCGGTGATTGGCAAACGACTGTGAGTCAATAATTCCGCCGCCTTATTCACCCGCAAACGGTTAACAAAATCCACAAATCGGTGACCTGATACCCGCTTGAACTGTTTTGAAAAGTAGGCAGGGCTGACTCCCATATACTGAGCAATATCCTCTAGTGAAATATCGCTCTCGTAATGTTCGAGAATGTAGTCGTTGGCTTTGTTCAACCAGTCGAGATTGGGTTTATCGATCAATGGCTGATGAAATTCACTGGACAAGGTTCGGTACTGATCGGTGGTTGCCAGTAGCTCAAGTAAAGTCAGAAAGGTTAACAGGCGCTTCATCCCGTTGCTGCCAGAAAGCTCATCAAACAACGCTGTTGCCTGCCTGACGACTTCCTGGCCATGAAACTCTATGCCTAGCTTGGCCCGCTCAAGCATGGGCTCCAGGGACCTTAACTCAGGCAACTGTGACCGCAATCCCTGAAGAAGGTCCGCCGAAAAGTGAACCACCTGATCCCGAATTTCCACGGTTTGTCCAGGTTCCAGATCGCTGATCCAGTTATGAGGTAAGTTCGGTGCGACAAGAACCAGGTTTCCGGGGCGAAAACTGCCAATATGATCCCCAACAAAAAACTTGCCGGCGGTATGTCTGACCAGGTGTAACTCGTATTCTTTATGGTGATGCCATCGGATGAGCGGGCTTGGAGCACCGTGCTCAATAAAATGGATAGATTCGTCGTGGGACTGTTCTACCCATTCATACTCTGGTTTCATGAAATCGCTGGGATTCAAGAAATGACTGGGCTTCAAGTGTCGATGGGATTTCTGAAACTGGTGTTTTTTTGAAAGCTGGGGATTATTTTCCACGAGGTCACCTCTGGAAATAAGTTTGCCACCAGCTTTATTGGCCTACAAGGACTTCCTGGCCTTGACGATAAACTGGGTACGCTCCGATTCGTCCGGAATACTTTTCGCCAGTTGCTGATACAGTTCCTCCAAAGAACTGGCCTGCGTCAGGGATTTTTTCACAATACGGGACGCCAGTGGACCCACATGGTGCGCCAGCAGCCGAGTCAGTTTATGCACGGTTTCTCCGCTCAGAGTCATTGAGCTGATCGTGCCTCCCTGGCGGCTGTTATCCACAGATCCGATCGTGGTAATCCTTGAAGCGCCTGAGCCCGTTGTTTCCTGGGGCATTGAGCGGATACCGGTCTGATTCAGAGTATTAATAAAATCGCGTCGCTCTTTATCCTGAGGTATATGCTTCGACAAACGCTCGATCATTTCCTGCAATGAACCAGAACTGGAAGCTGCATTTCTGATCATATGATTCGCCACCGGTCCCAGAAATGGCGCCAGGGACTGACTGAGTATCTGGGAGACTTCCGGTGAGAGCGCAATCTGTGACCCACTCTGACTGGATAAATGGCTCTCAGTTCCCGGCTGATGAGCCTTTCGATCAGAAAAGGTAATTTTGCTCTGAATGACCGTTGCAGCCAGGTCATTCAACTCCGGTACATAGACCTGATCCGGCGATATCAGAGTCTTGAGACGGGCCGCGAACTCTTGCCCTGTGGCAAAACGATCTTTAGGTTCAGCGGCAACGGCTTTATTCAGAAGTTCACAGAAATCCTGATCCAGTTGGGGAGGTAATACTGAACTCTTGGCCACTATCCGGCTGACTTCCTCTACCGTCCAATGTGTGCCAGCCTTCTGGGGCCGGCTACCGGAAATCAGTTCCATCAATACAATTGCGGTGGAATACAGATCACTGCGGCCGTCAACCAGATCACCTCGAAGCGCTTCCGGCGACATATAGCTGGGAGTCCCGATAACATCACCCACATTGGTGAGCTCAGATGTATCCAGTTTTGCGACGCCGAAATCCGTCACTTTGACGTGGCCGGATTCCAGCAGTAACACGTTGGCCGGTTTGATATCCCGATGTACCACGCCTTTCATGTGAGCGTAATCGAGGGCTTCAAGAACCTGGATGACCAAATCACCAATCTGCTTGATGGTCAGTAAGGAACCTTCCTTCAGGAAAGACCGCAAATCAATACCGTCCACATACTCCATCACCATGTACGGCGATTTCTTGATGACGCCGTAATCAAAAACGGTCACGATATTCGTATGGAGACAGCGCGCTGCTGCCTGAGCTTCCTGGCGGAATCGCGCCAATAATCCTACGTCGTCCTCATGCATAATCAGGTGAGCATGCAACATCTTGATGGCGACAGGCCGCTCAATATCCGGATCAAATCCCTTATACACAACCCCCATGGCTCCCTGTCCAATGGTGGATTCCACTTTATATTTTCCTATCGTTTCAAATGGCGGTCGGCTACTCATAGTGTTTGATGTGATTATTCAGTGCACAATAAGAAAGGTTAACGGTTACGACTTCTGTGTTACCTGCAAATTCCATCCAGTCACTCGCAGATGAACACTAGGGTCTGTTGACGCTTTTGGTACGACAACAGACCCTAGTGTAGTCCTTCCCGAAACATAAGAGTGTAAGAATTCGTAATTATGACCAATATGATACGGCAAGTATCAGGCATCAACACTCTGATAACACCTGAGTATGTAAAAGTTGTGACTGGTTTCTGAAGAAAAGACAAAGGGTTGCAGGAAAAACCTACAACCCTCCAGGGGATCAGACGGTTTCGTCCAGCATTTTGACGGCATTGGCCAGACTACGGTGCATACGGTTAAACGACTGGGTCAATGATGAGATTTCATCATTTCCTTTTACCGCCATTTCTTCCGCTTCCAGAGCACCAAGGCTGACTTCATTCGCTTTTTCTGACAATTTCTTCACCGGCTTGATAACGACAAAGTCCAGCATAATGTTGAGCAGGATCGCGATCAGAATGAAAACGCCGATCAGCAATGACATGAACACCTTGAAGGTGTTGTCCGCCCGCTCCAGCGGCACGGACATCGGTACCGTTACGATCTGGGCGCCCACCACTTCATTCAGTTTCCAACCAAATCCATTGGACGGCCCATATCTATCGATCATTGTCTGTGGCGCAGCAGAAGGCTGACTATGGCAAGTCAGGCAGCCCGGGTCTTTGATCTTTATTGGTCGACTCAGATACAGAGAGGGCCCAGTAGGCGTATGACGGGTTCCAATCAATTCCTTATCGCTTTCATGATTGCGGAAATAGTTGATGATATCCGCTTCCCAGTCTGCCGCCCTGTCCGAGGGGTTGGTCGGATTGAGAGCCGCTTCACGATAGCTGTATTCATCGTACTCCTGTTGCAACTGCTTGATATATTGGTGAGCAGCATAAGCAGGAACTGTCTGTGGCAGGAATTGACGCTTTTGCTGCAATGCCAGCAGCGGTCTGATTTCACCGACGGTGTAGCCCCGCACCGCCAGAGCACTCTGCATCATTATCCGGGCACTATCGAGCACTTCATCGCGCGCGTTCTTCTGCAGCAGGTCATAAACCAATACTGCTGCCAGCGCAATCCCGGCAAGCGAGGCAAGGCCCAGCACCAGGTTGAACTTGATACGTAACGTCATTCTCTGGGTTTCCTGTGATATTCGTTATAAGTTATTACAGTTAAGCAGTGCCGGTATTGCCACGCGCATCTCTTCCAGAGGCAGAACCAGCTGCTGGGTTTCGGTCTTCGGCCAGGTTGGCCAGAAACCAACACTAACCCTCAGCTCACCGGCATTGGCCAGCATTCCCGTAAAATCGCCTTTGACAGTTGCACTACTGTCTCCAATCAGATTGGAATAGGGAACCAATGACAGAGCATCTATCTGAATACCTGAATTCTCGTAGGTAAGGTCGATATTGGAACCAGTATAGATGTTTATTTCGTCTTTCCGTACTTCAGCCTGGAAATTGGTCATATCGTAACCGTCGTTGATTTTGAGGTTACTGCTCACCAGTCGGCAGGTGTCCGGGTGTTGATTGTCCCAGTTTCGTTCCAGTGTCCAGGTACCAAAGCGATAAGGCAGATCTGCTGCGGTGATGGAAAACTCACCTGAGTCGCCGCTGACGGCATCCTCAACCACCGACAAATTCGATTCAGAGGTACCGGGCTCAGCCAGAGCGACTTTAACCTCTTCCGATTTAGCAGTGGCTGCCTTTTCCTCTACCTTAGCAGAGGATTTGGTTGCGGCATCTGCGGCAATTGCTGCTTTCTTATCCGTTTTTTCCTGAGTTTTAGCTGCAACAGGTGCTTTCTTGGTTTCTACCTTTACTTCCGCCTTTTTTTGAGGGGCTGCCGACTCCTTCTTTTTAGTAACCTTTGTTTTGGTTGTCTGAGCGGGTTGTTTCACCTGTTTGGGCGCCGGTTCCACCGGCTCTATTACTTTTGTTTCCTTCGTTTCGGCAACAGCCACTTGCTTTTTCGTCTGTGTGGCAGTTTGGTCTTCCGGTTTACTATCAGCGGAAGTAGACGGCGCGGACGTACCAGTTTCCGAAGTCGCTACCGACATTCCATACTCGGAGCCATCCGTAGAAGGCTTGGCCGAGTTTCCACCAGCGCTGCTATTAGAGGTGTTTGTGGCGCATCCCTGCATAAGCGCCAATAACGCTACCGAAGACACCAACGAGCGGGTGACGGAGCGTGATTTCGTGGATTGAGTCATTTTCATGAAAAGAGATTCCCTGGGTAACTATGCTGCATATTGTCAGCAACACCCTGATTATTCACAAGCTTTTTACTCATTATAGGCTGTTCAGTCAGGAATTCCGCCTTTCGTCAGAGCTTTGGGGTCCAACAGTTGCTGGAGACGTGCCCTGTCCAGATCCGTCTGCTCCTCCGCCACGTCCAGAATGGGTCTTTGCTGCTGATAGGCCTGTTTGGCAATTTCTGCGGCCTTGGCGTACCCGACCACCGAGTTCAATGCCGTGACCAGAATCGGATTCATTGCCAGCGCCTTTTCCAGGTTCTCTGACCTGACTGAAAATCCTTCAATGGCCTTCTCTGCCAGAGACTTTGCACTGTTGGCCATGAGTTCAATACTCTGCAATAGGTTGTATGCAATGACCGGAAGCATGACGTTCAGCTGAAAAATTCCCGATTGCCCGGCCACGGTAACGGTCGCGTCATTGCCAATCACCTGGGCACAAGCCATAGCAACGGCTTCGGGAATCACCGGGTTAACTTTCCCCGGCATTATGGAAGAGCCTGGCTGAAGTGCTTTCAATTCAATTTCTCCAAGACCTGCCAAGGGCCCTGAATTCATCCATCGCAAATCGTTGCTGATCTTCAGCATGGCACAGGCGAGGGTTTTTAATTGTCCAGAGAGACAAACGGCGGCTTCCTGTCCGGCGATACTGGCAAAAAAATCAGGGCTTGGCCGGAAAGTCATTTGAGACAGCTCACTTAGGTGCCGTGAAAACACATCTGCAAACTCCGGATGCGCATTGATACCGGTTCCGATCGCCGTGCCACCTTGCGCCAGGGCCTCAATCTGACGAACCGCAAAATGTATACCTTCCATCGCGTTTCTGAGTTGCTGAGCCCAGCCACCCATTTCCTGGGAGAGGGTCAACGGCATGGCATCCATGAGGTGAGTTCTTCCGGTTTTTACCACATCAGTATGCTGCCTGGCCTTTTCCTCAATGGCGCTGATCAGCGACTCCACTGCAGGAATCAGATTTTGGTCCAAAGCCATTGCAGCACTGGCATGTATTGCCGAGGGGATGACATCGTTACTGCTTTGTCCCATGTTCACATGATCGTTCGGATTCACCGGCTCCGCACAAAGAGCCTGGGCCCGACTCGCAATCACTTCATTCATGTTCATGTTGGAACTGGTACCCGAACCGGTTTGAAAGACATCAACGGGAAATTGTTCCAGGGGGAGTTTTTCAATAACGGAAACAGCAGCCTTCTCAATCGCTTCAGCCCTGGCTTCATCAAGAAGCCCCAGCTCACCATTGCTGCGGGCAGCTGCAAGCTTGATCATGGCCAGGGCCTCAATAAACGTTGCCGGCATGGTAAGCGAACTGATTCTGAAGTTATCAATAGCCCTTTGCGTCTGCGCACCGTATTGAGCCCATCCGGGGACACTGACTTCACCCATACTGTCTTTTTCGATGCGACTTTTTGGTGCCTCTCTGGAATCTACCATAATGAATCATCCCTCAATTTGGTGAATATCCTTAATCAACCAGTGATTTGTGTCACTCTGTCATATAGATATAAGCAGTTCTGACCGAAAAAGATCACTCTGACGAACTGGACCGGGCGTAATAATCATCCAGATACCGGAGTATTCTTACCGACTCGAACAATTCAGTCTGATGATTCGGGTCCACCAGATAGGGAACCTGAACCTCCCCATGCTGCTGTAGAAACAGCTCCCGCTTAGATCCCGGCAGCGGACGATATTTCCCCAAATGCAGGCGATGACCCGCCGGCCCCATATCTGCCCACTGCTGCTTGCTCAAGTTTATCAGCCTGTAGGGAATTTCCAGCTCACACAATCGTTCTCTAACCGGGCGAGAGAAAGGGCTTGATTCAAAACTATATAGGGTCAGGGGTTTAGAAGGGGCCAGAGAAGCTTTCACCTGTGTGCCCTTAAGTCCACGTACCCAAGTCGTCAGATGCGAGCTGACCAGATTAAGTGCTGTTTCAGAAATCTGCTTGGGAGGTTCACTCCCTCGATATTCCAGAAAGAGATATTCAATAATTTCCTGGGCCCCACTGATACGGGTTTCGGTATTGGGATCAACCAGAAAGGGAACGCTGCAGTCGCCGGACAGAGATTCCAGTTTTTCAGCAAAGCGACTGCCACCTTCCGGGCAGGGATAAATCATTGCATCAAGATTCAGTTCAGTCAGTGCTTCCCTGACCAATCTGCACTTGGGACACCCCTCACGGTCATATAATTCGGGAAGGTGTTCAGGTTGCTGAGTTTTTTTACTGCCGGATGTCCCTCGCCAAAAACGGGTGGTTGAAGCCAGTGTCGAGTTAATCACATTGCGAATATGGGAATTCGGAAACATTGGAGATCTGCCGTCGGTTGAAATTAGATACTGCAAATCAGATTAACGATTAACTATCCCAGGTAAAAGTGCTGCCTGAATGATAATTACCGGAAGTTGATCAATATCACTTACTCTGTTTACCAACCGTACCACCTTCCTTACATGTAAAATCACTTGATATTCAAGCATTATCGAAAACGTTGATCCGATTTTTCCACTCCTGTAAAACAGAGCCAATTCAATTTTTTACAAGATGTAAAGGGGCTGTTCAATTCCTATGCAGCATATCGTTGTTCTTTCCGGTTCAGGAATCAGCGCAGAGAGTGGTTTACCGACCTTTCGTGATGTCGGAGGCCTTTGGCAGCAATACAGTGTATATGATCTGGCTTCCCCTGACGGCTGGCGTGCAGACCCCGGCCTGGTACTGGAGTTTTACAACACCAGGAGACAGCAGGCTCGTCAGGCACAGCCCAATCTGGCTCATAAGGCGCTTGCCGAGCTGGAGCAGTATTGCACTGTCTCAGTGATTACTCAGAATATCGATGATCTCCACGAAAGGGCCGGTTCCAGCAGGGTTCTCCATCTTCACGGGGAAATCAATAAAGCACGCAGCAGTCGCAACCCAGACCTGATCTATTCACTTGACGAAGGTGATATTCAGCTCGGTGATCATTGTGAAGAGGGTAGCCAGTTACGGCCACATGTGGTCTGGTTCGGAGAGTCTGTCCCGGAATTACCAAACGCAGCAGAAATCTGCAGACAGGCTGATCACTTCCTGATAGTGGGCACATCTCTGCAGGTTTATCCGGCTGCCGCATTGATCCATGATGTACCGCCCGATGTTCCCATCACGGTGATAGATCCCAGTGAGGATCTCGATGTGACAGGAGCGAGGATTATTCGCAAAACAGCCTGTGAAGGAGTACCTGAGTGGGCTCGGGAAATACAGGAGAAAGTATCGCCAAGTGGTCCGGACAACTGATTCAAATACCGGGGTTAACCCATAAATAGAGTCTCGTTATAATCGGATAATGACAGGTTATCAAATACATACCGAATGGATTACAGGGTGTACTCGTCAATATCACAACTACACTATAAGGAAAGTCTGCCCCCATTTAAGGCAATAAGGTACTTTAGTGGATCCAGCAAAAACAAAATCCCGCCGTTTCTCCATTCAGGTTCAGTTGGCGATGGTGTTTGTCGCTCTTCTGTTGATATTTGGCGCTGTCCAGGGCTGGTTTCATCACCAGAAAACCAGTGACATTTTTCTCAGCTCATCCAAGGAACTGTTTGACCAGATAGCCCGGGAAACCACCAACAGTTTCTATTTCAGCTATAGCCCCGTTTCCACGACCGTGCGCCTGCTGAGTCAATCCCCCATCATCCGTGACCAGGATATGGAAAGCCGGCTGAAACGACTTCCCATACTGGTTTCAGTAATGGAAGCTCAGCCGGAAGTGACAGCTCTGGAAGTAGGATACAGCGATACGGAATTTTTTATCATCCGACGCCTCGACAGCGACTATATGCTCAAACGATTCGGGGCGCCTGACACGGCCTCTTATGTGGTGGACAATATTGAGCGCGTGGATGGACAACCGGTATTCACCCGCCTTTACTTCGACAGCTCCCTGGCTTTACTCGGCGAAAAGGATATGGGGTACACGAGCTACAACCCCACCATACGTCCCTGGTACCGGCTGGCGGTTTACTCTCAGGATGTCACCACCACTTCCCCCTACCTGTATTACTTTATTGGTAAAGTCGGCGTCACAGTCGTGCACCAGGACAAAGATTCCGGGAATGTGTTTGCCGCCGATATTACTCTGGAGTCATTGTCAAAAACCCTGATCAAAAATAAAGTCAGCCCATCCTCGCAGATGCTGATCTACACCAATGATGAAGAGGTGATCGCCAGCCTCAGTCCCGACAATATTGTGGTCGAGTCCGGCCCTGACAGCCTCAGTATCCTGAAATTGTCGGATCTCAACAGCAAAGTCATCAGCGATTTTTTCCAACAGTCCCCTAAACCTAACAACTCCCATTTCTTTTTTGACTCAGGAGGACAACGATGGATAGGCGTGAACCGCCCCATCACACTGGTCGGTTTCACCGCGCATTTGCTGATTGTGGCTCCTGAACATGAGCTGTTGCAGACGGCATACACCATTCGTAATCAGTCCATGCTGATTTCTATCGCCATCGTCCTGCTGGCCATTCCGGCGGCATTGTTTATCGCCAACCAGATGGCACGCCCGCTACGTCAGCTTTCTGAACAGACACAACCACTGCAGAAAATGAACTTTGACCACCGCATCAGTGTGACGTCATCGATTCGTGACATACAGACCCTGGCCTCAGTAAGCGAATTCATGCGCGGGATGATTCAGCAATTAATACGTCTGATCAAAACTCTGGCCCAGGAAGAGAACCCGCAAAGGCTGTTGGAGCAAATGACCGCTGAAGTCAGTGCCGTTAGCAAAGCACAGGGAGCGTTGCTCTACATCCTGGACGATAATGCCGAACAACTGATCCCATCCTGTTTTTGCACGCAACAGGGATGCAAGTCCAATCACAGTTTCCCTCGTCTGGGCATCAATGACCGGGACCTTGAACTGGTGAAAGCATTTCATGAAGACGAAGACCAGTTATTGGAGATCAACTATGAAAGGGTTTCCACTACAGGAACTCATGAGTCACTGTTGAATCACCTCGGGGCAGACCGACTGCAAGCCGCCACCTTCCCATTGGAGAATCGCCGTGGCAGAAAGATTGGCATGCTCTGTCTGATCTATCAGACAGACAATATCGCCGACATTCCAGTTCAGAACTCCGATCACAAAGTATTGATCAGATCCCTGGCCGGAATTATGGCAAACGCCCTTGACCAGCATACAGAGCGTAGCGGCAAGGCAAGAAGTTGATCATTCAAAAGGAAATAGATTTACATGGATTTCAATAAGGCTCACCAATATCTGTTGAGCAGGCCTTCAGCTCTGGAGGATTACCCCTTTGGACCTGAGGTGATGGTATTCAAGGTTGAAGATAAAATGTTTGCCACCCTCAGTCGTGACCATGGGGAAGGACGTATGAATCTGAAGTGTGACCCGGAACAGGCGCTGGCACTGAGGGATATATTTCCTGCGGTGATTCCCGGTTATCACATGAACAAGCGACATTGGAACACGGTCGTGCTCGACGGCTCTATTCCAACCGGGGAGATTGAACGCATGATCGATCACTCCTATGGGCTGGTGGTCAAAAGCCTGAAAAAAGGTCAGCGGAATGCCCTGGAACTGAAATACGGCGCCAGTGCACTTTATCGTGAATAAGACCTCAGCCACACCGGGAACAGAACGTCAGTCCATTCTCCACGACAGCAGCCTGTTGTCCGCATTACCTTTCCCCAGCCCTGTTGATTAAGGGGATAAGGGCAGGGAATACAGGCAACAACTGTAGCACGCTCCTACCGGGAACAGGAAAGAATCCAAAGTCTCGACCAACATCCTATTGACCCCTATCGCTGATAGGATTAGCGTTCTACCCTTTGACATAGTTTTGTTTTTGCCGGATCCGGTTGATTCCGGCACCTATCCCTACGTTTCCCATAACTTAACAGCACACGATTAAGGAGTACTTATGGCAGGGCAAACAACTCACTCCCAGGTGGTGGTACTGGGCAGTGGACCAGGAGGCTATTCTGCAGCTTTCCGCGCGGCTGACCTGGGCCTGGAAGTAACACTGATAGAACGTTACCCGTCGCTTGGTGGCGTTTGTCTGAATGTCGGATGTATTCCTTCAAAAGCATTGCTTCACGTCGCCGCCGTCATTGAAGAGGCACATTCATCAAGCTCTATTGGTGTGACCTACGGCAAGCCGTCCATTGATCTGGATAAGGTCCGCGCTTTCAAAGATAACACGGTCAAAAAACTGACCCAGGGCGTCGGCGGTATGGCCAAGGGTCGTAAGGTCAATGTGATTCAAGGCTACGGTTCCTTCTCAGGACCCAATAAAATCACCGTGGATAACGACGGAAAACAATCCGAAGTAACCTTTGATCACTGCATCATCGCAGCCGGTTCCCAGAGCGTTAAGCTG
Organism: Hahella ganghwensis DSM 17046; assembly: GCF_000376785.1. Lineage (GTDB taxonomy): Bacteria > Pseudomonadota > Gammaproteobacteria > Pseudomonadales > Oleiphilaceae > Hahella > Hahella ganghwensis. Next base: position 74,262 of record NZ_AQXX01000132.1, on the reverse strand, counting down.
CCGTTTATCCCTCACGACGATCCACGGGTATTGGATTCAACCTCAGCTCTGGAGTTGAAGGAAGTCCCCAAACGCCTGCTGGTCATCGGGGGCGGCATCATCGGTTTGGAAATGGGAACCGTTTATGAAGCCCTGGGAAGCGAGGTGTCTGTCGTGGAGTTTGCAGACCAGTTGGTCCCGGCTGCCGACAAAGACCTGATCACAGTTTACTCCCGCTTTAACAAAGATCGTTTCAACGTCATGCTGTCCACCAAGGTAACTGCCGTGGAAGCAAAGAAAGCCGGACTGGAAGTCACTTTTGAAGGCAAGAATGCTCCTGACGGCAAGCAGACTTACGATGCAATTCTGGTCGCAGTGGGCCGTTCCCCCAATGGCAAGAAAATCGGTGCAGAAAATGCCGGTATCTACGTTGACGAACGTGGCTTTATTCCAGCCGATAAGCAAATGCGAACCAATGTGTCTCACATCTATTCCATCGGTGACATCGAAGGCAATCCGATGCTGGCGCACAAGGCAACTCACCAGGGTCATGTGGCTGCCGAGGTTATCGCCGGACACAAAGCCGCCTTCGAGCCCAAAGTGATTCCATCCATTGCCTACACCAATCCAGAAATTGCCTGGACAGGTATGACAGAGAAGGAAGCCAAAGAAGCCGGTATCGAATTCAAAACGGCTGTTTTCCCATGGTCAGCATCCGGACGGGCAATTGGGGCAGATCGCAGCGAAGGGAAGACCAAGCTGATTCACAAGCCTGACGGGACCCTGCTCGGCGCTGGCATTGTCGGTATTAACGCGGGTGAACTGCTCGGTGAGCTGAGTCTGGCGATTGAATTCGGTGCAGACGTGGAAGATCTTGCACTGACGATCCATGCTCACCCAACGCTTCATGAGACCGTTGGTCTGGCCGGTGAACTCGCAGCAGGAACGATCACCGACTTACCGAACCCCATGGCCAAGAAGAAAAAGTAACCTTTCTTTCGCCATCTACGGCGAACTGGCCCGTACTGTAAGCAACAGATACGGGCTATTGTTCGCCTTCACTCAAGATTTTAACAGCCGGCCTTGTGTGCGAACGCTCCCAATCCAGCTCTGGCCCCTTGGGGATTACCTGGGTCGGATTAATCGTGGTGTGGCTGTAATAATAATGAGTTTTGATGTGTTCAAGACTGACCGTATCCGCAATACCAGAATACTGATATAACTGCCTGAGATAGGCACTGATAGAAGGATAGTCCGCAATCCGTTTCAAATTACATTTGAAGTGGCCCACGTATACCGGATCAAATCTCACCAGTGTTGTGAACAGTCGCCAGTCAGCTTCAGTTAGGTAGTCTCCTGCTAAAAACGCCTGCCTTTCCAGAATTGATTCAACGTTATCCAAGGCCTCAAAAAGGGCTACAAAGGCTTCTTCGTATGCCGCCTGCGTGGTTGCAAAACCGCATTTGTAAACGCCGTTATTGATGCGGTGATATACCCATTCATTAACTTCATCAATTTTCTGGCGTAGAGGCTTCGGGTAAAAATCAAGCGGGTTTCCGGTCAGCTGATTAAATGAATGATTGAACATGCGGATAATTTCAGCAGACTCATTATTCACAATGGTCTTCTGCCGCTTGTCCCACAATACGGGCACAGTCACGCGGCCACTGTAATCAGCTTTGGCCTGGGTATAGACCTGATGCATGAATTCGGAATCATACAGGTGGTCCGGAAATCCGGCCGAGTTATCAAAGGTCCAACCATTACTCAGCATTTCAGGACGAACAACGGATACACTGATATGGTCTTCCAGTTGCTTCAACTTTCGGAATATCAAGGTCCGGTGTGCCCATGGACATGCCAAACTGACGTACAGATGGTAGCGAGCTGATTCAGCGGGAAAACCAACCTGGCCTTCAGGCCCCTCACTACCATCAGAGGATACCCAGCCATGAAACTGGGACTGCTCCCGCTCAAACTTACCACCGGTTTTCCCAGTGTCATACCACTGGTCTTTCCATTTCCCCTTTACCAACAATCCCATATCTCTTCTCCGAATCGATTGTCACTTGTGAACCTGTTCAAATTTCCGTCAATTTCACAACATCCGAAGAACGCCTTTTAGATGCCAGAGAACAGAAATTCAGGCTTATGCCTTGGTTAAAATGGAGAATAGAGATTCATTTATCGAATAAAAATCACCTTTTTCCTGTCTTTTTGCTCGATTTTTTCGAAAGAATAGCCAATTCGAAGTATCGATTTGCCTATTGGAGAGCCAGTGGAGAGCCTGCTCGCTTATTACAGTCTGGTTTGTTCAAAATTAAATCTTCTCAGCACACTGTTCATATCCTGTACTTTGGGTGTCAACTTGGCTATATATGGTCAGAGATGCCATACAGGATGTATGCACCACGAATGGCTGCCAACGATAAAAAGAATAGGTCGAGTATGCTGCACACCAAGCCCTTTTACCCACAAGCCGCCACCTGCGGATTATCTACCGCCAGTTGCGAACCTTTCAGTTCCCAGTTTATTTCTGCGTTACGCACAGAATGTGTCTGCAACACCGTGCCTTTAAATTCCGGTTCAGGACGCCATCGAAGTGATAGGAGGGGATCTTTGACTTCGCAGAAAAGGACTTCTGACTCAACCTGAAACAGCCGTGTACTCAACACGCGCGATCCACCAACCCCACAATCAAAAGACCGCAAATGCGGTCTTTTGTGCCTCTATCACTTCTGTTCTCTGCTTTCGGGTTACACCGTTGAGTATGCGCTCTTTGGGCTGACCAATTCACAACTCTCCACTTTGCTTGATATAGAATATTGCAGACACAAATGATAATGATTATCATTTGGGTTAATTCATACGCAGAGTACAGGGAAATGATTGAGTCAGCCAACGTTGGTCTTATCTACGGTACTGATACATCAAACACAGAAGAAGTTGGCGAAAGGATTTGTGAAGAATTCGCAAAACATGGCATCCACGTTCAGATGGTCAATGTCACGGAAGCGAGCTCTGCAGTCATCGAACAGTTTGATCTGATCATCATGGGAATACCAACCTGGGATTTTGGTGGAATCCAGCAGGATTGGGAAGAGTTTGAACCCGAACTTCTGGTCACGAACCTGCAGGGAAAAACTGCTGCACTTTATGGACTAGGAGACCAGTTTGGTTACGGCGATTACTTTCTGGATGCCATGGGTTGGCTTTATGAACGACTACTGAAGACAAAGGCCTGGATGATTGGTTACTGGCCCACGGAGGGATACGACTTCAGCGCCTCTCTGGCGACAATCCAGCAAGGAAGCCTGTTTTGCGGTCTGGCGATAGATGAGGATCAGCAATTTGACCTGACGGACAAACGGATTCATTCCTGGGTTAATCAAATCATCGGTGAGTTCAAGCAGGCATGTGCTGCCTGATTACTTGCACTGTCTGATAAAAAAAAGCGAGACCACAATGAAATTCATGTGCAACAAACACAAAGCCAAAATCATGGAAGACCCGCTTCACGCGATCAGGAGCTGGCATCACACAATCCGAAAAGCACGGGAATTCGTGACCGACAATGCCTGGGAACAAGCCGTTCTTTTTTACGGCAATGCCCTGGAAATTTCCGACATCATGCTTAAGCAAAATAGCGGCGTTACTGCTCTGGATCGATACGTACAAACAGCGGTCGAGTTCATGCACGCTTTAAGAAACAGTCTGCATCGAGATGATACCGCCAATTTCTACAACGTCATTCAATCCCGGCTCATGGAAGTATCCGGGGGCCATCAGATTGAGACTAACCTTCAGCCTGTACAGGAAGTCACCTTCAATGCACTAGGCACCGTTAATCACTGGATGTATCAATGGCATCAGATGATCAGTGACCGTCCGCAAGTCATGCACTGATTCAGTGTCAGCCACCCGTTAATGACGACTGAGGTAGCACAAATGGAAGAGTGGGAAAAATTAACGACACAGGGTAAACAAGCCTACAGGGAAAAGGCTTATCAAAAAGCCATTGAACAGCATCAGAAAGCTCTGAAGGTCACTTTGGCCACCTTTGATAGCAGGTTCCCGGATGCGCCTGACAACGCCATAGCCTCAGTTCTGATCAGTTATTTCAATGTCATTGACTGCTACGAGTCTCTCCATCATTACCATGCGGCTATTGATCTTTTCATTGCAGCCAAGGTTTTTCTGGATGAAATCAGACTGTCCGCACAATGTGAGGACAACTCTCATGCAGTAATGCGTGGCCAGAAACTATGGCATTTTGAATGGCTGAACTTTATCAGAAGACACAGCGCCAGCGTCTCTGACCTGCTGAAACAGGCGCCTGCACGATCAATTGGAACAACGGCAATCAGAGCACCACAGTCAGCATAGCCTCAACCTGATCACCATCTCGGATCAAGTGAATCCATTCATCGATATACTACTTTTGGCAATAACAGCCATGTTCTCAATAAAAGGCTACTAGTCCGGGTGAACGGGTTGTGGGTGGAACAGAATAAGGAAAAATTTAGGAAGTTGCACAATTTGCCTTACTCAATCTGAGAAAAACGGGTATGTTGAGTGTTTCCATACTTCATCTCCCGTGTTTCACAGACAGTCTGTTCATGCGCATTCGAACCAAGCTATTCACTGCCTTATTGATATCCACAACACTGGTGTTGGTCACCATCCTGGGTTTATTGCAGTGGCGATTCGACAGCACTTTCAAAGACTATATTTATCGGCGGGAACAGCAACGCCATCAGGTCATCTTACAGAGTCTACAGTCTCTCTATAAACAATATGGCAACTGGGAAACACTTCGGCGTGATCCGGCCCCGATTTTTCAAATACTTGAGAACCCTCTCGTCTATCGCGATCTCAGGCCTCCAGGTCCACCCGAATCCCATGAGCACAGAGGCCCCCCAGGACGCCGCTTAAAGCTTCACGTGCTCGACCTTAGGATGATTCCCGTTGTCGGGAAAAAGCTCTCTGATCCTACCCTGATTCCCATTGACGTCGACCAGAACACCGTAGGATGGCTGGCCATACCCTCACGCCGAAATCTATTTGAAGCCAACGATCTGAGTTTTCGGGAGTCCCAGCGCCAATCCCTGCTATGGGCAACACTGGCCGGGATTCTGATCAGCCTGATTGTGGCCACCGGACTGGCAAAACAATTTGTTCGTCCGATCCAGAAACTGGCCGCAGGTGCCCGACGACTGGCCAAAGGGGACTACGCAACCCGGCTGCGACCAAAAGGCAAGGATGAACTGGCACAGCTGGGACATGATTTCAACCTGCTGGCACGAACCCTGGAAGATAACGAACAAACCAGGCGGCGCTGGATTGCCGATACCTCCCATGAACTCCGTACCCCGTTAGCCATTGTGAAGGGGGAAATCGAGGCCATGCAGGATGGTGTCAGGCCACTGGAGCCGGGTAACCTGAACTCACTTCATCAGGAGGTAACTCAACTGGAGCGCTTGGTTAATGACCTTTATCAACTGACAAATACCGACATCGGTGCGTTACGTTATCAGATGTCAGACGTTGACCTCTGCCAGGAGTTACAGGAAACCACAAACCGCTACCTCAGCCTTCTGAGTGAGCGAAAGCTGGAGCTTATTCTCGACATCCCCCCGCAGGAAGTAACGGTTACAGCGGACAGTGCCCGATTACAGCAATTGATAGGCAACCTTCTTACTAACGAGACCAAGTACGTGGAAGAAGGGGGCAAGGTAAAACTATCCCTTGAAGTAGACGCTCAATATGTCATTCTCACCTTGGAAGATTCAGGGCCAGGAGTACCTGAGGAGTCTCTGCCCCACCTGTTTGATCATCTGTACCGGGTTGAAGGTTCCCGTAACCGCAAAACCGGTGGGTCAGGGCTCGGCCTGGCGATCTGCCAAAGAATCGTCAAAGCGCACGAGGGTGATATAGAAGCATTGCAAAGTGAACTCGGCGGATTGCTGATCAGAATCAGATTGCCACGGAAACAACCATGACTAACACAGAAAGCCCGACCAATATTGATCCCATCTTAATTGTCGAAGATGAACCAAAACTCTCAGCACTGTTGCGAGACTACCTGCAACAAAGCGGGTTCAAAACCTGTTGTATAGAGCATGGCGATGAAGTTCTTCCCTGGCTGCAGAATCACCGCGCAGAGCTGATACTTCTGGATCTGATGTTGCCCGGAACCGACGGCTATACTATTTGCCGGACGGTGCGCGAGAGTTCAGACACTCCGATCGTGATGATCACCGCCAAAGTGGAAGAAATCGACCGTCTGCTTGGATTGGAACTGGGAGCGGATGATTATATCTGCAAACCTTTCAGTCCCCGTGAAGTTGTTGCAAGAATAAAGGCAATTCTGCGGCGCTATCACCGCAATCCTGCTGATCTGTCACGGCCCATCGATATTGATCATGAAAAGATGCAGGTTAAAATCAATCAACAACTCATCACCTTGACGACCATCGAATTTCACCTGTTGAAAACGTTAATGAAGGAGCCCGGCCGAATATTTTCCCGGGATCATCTGATGGACCTGATATATTCAGATGGCCGGGTCGTAAGTGATCGTACGGTCGACAGTCATATCAAGAAGTTGCGCAAGAAAATCAACGAGGCTTCACCAGACCAGGAATACATCCGTTCAGTCTACGGTGCCGGTTACAAGCTTGAATACTGATGCCAGGACATTTTGACGCCATGGCATCTCACACAGATAAAGAAAATGTAATTTAAATAGGCGCTATCTACCCGCCTTCTCCATATTGTTTGCACAGTTTGATTCTAATCTGACCCTGTCAAACAAAAGGAGATTACCTATGAAACGTTCAATCCTCGTCGCCGCTATTACTGCAGCAACCCTCAGCGTCAGTGCACTCGTTCTTGCCCAACCGGGTGAACGTCATGAGCGTAAACTGGAACGAATGACGGAAGAACTTCAATTAACCGAAACCCAACAGCAACAAGTCCAGTTAATCATGGAAGAAAGCCGCCAACAACACCACACCGTTGCAGAGGATACCCGGGCCAAAATGGCACAGGTTCTGACCCCGGAACAACAGGCAATAATGGAGTCACATAAACACCGTGGTGAATCTGGCCACAAAGGTATGCGGGGTCATTGCGAAAAAGAAGCAGAGTCCTGATTTCTGTTACCGTCTCCCGCGCATCTGACATTCCACATATCCTTGGGCAGATTCTTCTCCGGACAGTGCCAATACCGGCAGTTTCTGCTCCAGTGTGGGGTGTCGATGCTGCTTCAGGATTCTCTGGGTTTCTCCGGCATCATACCGAGACCTGAGATGGTCCTGATAATGTTGAACCACTGCCGTAACAGTTGCCGGTTCCACCACAGGGGCAGGGTAGTCGCTGCCCAGATGACAACTCATCATTACCTGTTGCGCCTCGCTTAACTGCCAAGGCTGAAATAGTTCCTGTCCTTCAAGTTCTGAAAGCTCCGGACATTCTGCTTTGATATAGAGGCCTTCCGGATCAAGTTTCTGGGCCAGATTGACCGGATCTTCAAAACTCCAGGGATGAATCCCTGTCAGCCCCAACTGCATCTGGACCTGGGGATAAAGAACCCCCGGCTCATAATCCGTCGACATACGCGCCAGATACAGCGCCGGTTCTCGCCAACTCGTCCAGATTGTCTGGCAGGCGAAGGAAATCAAAATCTGCCGCATCCGCTGATTCACCCATCCCTGCCGGCGCAGGTTGCGCATTCCGGCGTCAATCAATGGAAATCCAGTACGACCCAACATCCAGGCCGTTAACCGCTGCTTATCCGGCTTGCCCGGATAGAGACCTTCATAGGAAACATGAAGTGGGCGATGCTCAATATCCGGTTCATCAGCAAAAAGCTGCATACAGTGAGAGCGCCGCAGGAGTTGCGAAACGAATGTCATCAATGAGGCAGCCCAGTCATCGTCACCTTTGGTTTTATAATGTCGATGAGCCTTGCGGGTTTGCTGAAAAACCTCTCGCATACTCAGCGTACCGTAGGTCAGGTGGGAGCCCAGGTGCGAGCAGACATTATTGGCCAACAGGCAGTCTTCATGGTTTTGCTTGTATAACCGGCTTCGTTGTTTGAGAAAGCCCGTGATCAATTCGATAGCACTGCGACGGCCTCCGTGTATACGACCAGCACAGGGTGTTGAATCAGCGCCCAGTTCATCCGGCCAGATTTCGGGGCGCAGGGGTGACATGGTAATAAATGGCAGACGGGCTGGGGCCGGTAGTAAATCCGAAGACATGTAGGCCTGCCAGCGTTGATTCCAGTCCGCCCGTCCGTTACAGCCACTGAATACCCCGTCACTGGGTGATTGAGCCCAGTTGATATCTTTCGAACGGCACCAAGCAGCTACCCGCTGGTTCCGTTCCCGTACCCATTGGTTTCCCACTTCATAATGAGAGAACAGATTAAACTGTCCATGGTGTTCATAAAGCTCTTCCAGCACATGCTCAACATCGCCTTCCACAACCCATAACGGTTGTCCAAGCTTATGCAACTGATCATTCAGCTCTTCCAGTGACTCTCGAATAAATTGCCATTGACGCAGACTGGTATCAGGCTGTTGCCAATACTCAGACTCAATAACGTAAATTGGCAATACCGGACCTTCTGCCGCCGCCGAACGAAGTGGGCCATGATCTGTAATGCGTAGATCACGCTTAAACCAAACTACCGATAAAGTCACTGATCTTCCTTATTCATTTGGCCAACGACTGAAAACAAGAAAAACAGTGACACCCTATCCCACAACCCTGAAACAGGCAAATAAACCTCCTTTTAGGGTCCGTTGACGTTTTTTGATCTTTAGAGTTGCAGCAGATTTCCGGGAATTCGATGTGACAACGGTTCCTGGCCGGCTATTTTGGCTATCTGGTCACCGGGACGAACTAAGCGGCGATGACTTAATCCCATCAGATAACCGTCCGTCCTGGCCCGAATGGGGATACGCTGGTTGGGTTCACTATCCAACAGCACAATTTCAGCAAAGATATCCCCTCTCTTCACCCAGGTGTCCAGTGGCAGACTATATAAAACCAGACCGGCAGCTTCAGCAAATACGGTATCCACTGCCTGCAGAGAACTTACCCAGACCTCTGTCTTCGAAGCTGCTCCGGCGTCACCGGCGATGATGCCCTGGTCCATCAGAAATCCGAATAGCTTTCCGGCATCATCCGCAGCCATCGAATCTTCCACATCAATCTGTCCGCGATACTCGATAGTGACAGCCAGCGGAGGCATTTGCAGCCCGGCATCCGGAAAATCTTTTTGCAACCAGTGCCATGGCTGCAGATGCGTGCCATCAAAAGCAACAATACCATTCAAGTCTTCGGTGAACAGATAACGGAAACCCAGTCGCTGACATAAAGCAACCGCCGTTTCATGTTGAACATCAACACAGTAAACATGGGCGCTGGTCCGATCGTCACAATGCAGATCAAGCACATAATCCGCATCAACCGATAATCCCAACAGAATTTTCTTCAACGCTGCCGCTTCATTATCGGATGGCAAGTCGGCCACGGTATTCTTGAGGGCCTGAATCACCAGTTGTTTGTTATCCTGTGCATTCGCCCCCAATCGACCATCGACCTGACGGTAGGTATCCTGGTATAGATCACCAAAATTGCGGTTAAAATTGCCTGTTCCGGTAAGATCAAAACGACCAGTTACATACCCGAAAACATTCTGACTCATACCTATAGGGTTGGCGTAGGGAACCACCACAACTTCACCTTTGATCCGGCCCTGGATTTCAGCTTCTGATATCAAGGGTAAAAGATGCTGTACCACAAGCAGACCGGGCCATTCATCCGCATGAAGGCCTGCTTGAATATAGACCTTGGGACCGGTTCCCGCTTTACCAAACCTGTATACCAACAACTCGCGATGAGTACCGGGTGATGGACTCATCAATGCCAGACGTTCAGAACGCATAATGCCCTCTTTTCTGTATTCATCCCTTTATTTACCGGATAGCCGCTTCCGGAAGTATTTGATTGATACTGATTGTCAGTTGAGAAATCAACCGACGGATATGATCGATAGAAACTGCCCTAAATCATTAGCATGTCACTACCCGATCAAAGTCGGGGCTGAAGCCTTTGTCGCAGTCAACCATCGAATACTTATTCACAACCCGCTGTTCACAAACAGTGAATTATGAATAGCTCCATAGTCCTTTATATATCGCCCACAAACCTTAACACTATACTGATCTTACCTGGGAAGTTCTTCAATCTGATTAATTAAGGTTCACATCTGGCCGTCACCAGTTCTATTTAATGATAGGCCTGCCAGTCAGGGGAGCATATCTGATGCAACCAACCACTATTGCGTACCTGATCTGTTTTCTTCCCTTAATCAGCATTCATGGATGCTGGCTATGGAGCAGCGGACTGCAACTGATTCCATGGTGCAACCCCTATTGGGACGGCTGTGTCTCAATCAGCAAAGCGGCGCGCGTTTCAGATGCTATCTACCTGTTTAAAGCGAGCATGATATTCAGTGCCGGTTACATGGTAATTTATTGGCAGGTATGCCAGGCCTTCCTCCGGCGCGAGGTGAAACAGCGTGCTCATGGGCGTATTGTCAGTTTCCTGGGGGTTACCGGCGCAATCTTTCTGGTGCTTTATGCCACCTATCTGGGAACCGAAGGTGATATCTACCGGTTAATGAGACGCTACGGAGTCATTATCTATTTCACTTTCACAGCTCTGGCCCAGATGATTTTTTATCGATCACTGAAGCATTACCCTGAAGCAGAGCATTACCCTCCAATCACTTATATGCTGGTATTGCTTTCAGGCATCCTGATTGTCGGGTTGGTCAGTCTCGGCGCGACCCTGACACAGGAAAACCCAGCCAAGGACCGGTGGGAAAATACCACCGAGTGGTGGTTTGCATTGATGATGACCCTAAATTTCGGATTAACCGGCTGGCTCTGGAAAAGAGTGAGATTTCGATTGTAGCTCATGCCAGAAACTTTCCATCACCTCCGCCGGATGACAGCTCTGCAGCGCCCCTTTTTGGTGCGAAGAGGTTGCAAATAGGGCATCAGGACTTCTCTTCAGGATCTTTCAGAAGATTATAAAACCCGGTTAATTCTCTTACTTATCAATAATTTAAAAAATTATTTCAGACTTGGCACGCGCACTGCAATACCTAAAGGGAAGATCGTGTTTCTGACATGCAACCGACTTGCATTTCAGACACTTTCTTTACCGATAGTCAGGGTACTTTTCTGTACGATGACTGTTACCTCTACGCTCGTGCCTTATGCCTCGTGCCGGATTTCCGAATCGAGGCTTTTTTTATTTATCAATTTCATAGATCTCAATTTTTTTTATTTTCGCGCCAGTCCTAAAAGCCGTTTATTGAGCCAGTGGTGCCATCCATCCTCGAATTTATCCCAGCCACCAGCATAATAATCCTCTATCCAGGTTTTGGAGGGCACAGTCGAACAGGGATTTTCATTTAGATGATCCATTACCTTAACCATAGTATCGCGACCATCCTCAGTGGCCATTAGGAATGCCACAACAGACCAGGCCATGGAATACATTGTGGCCGGGTCGGCATTGCGCCACTCTATCGGCGTCACTCTCAGAAAGCCTTCCAGATCAGGCAAACGGTCACCTTCCATCATTTGTCTCAAATGCTCTGCCCTCCAGAAAGGAATCTCCTGAGTACGACTCATGGCTTTGGCTTCATAATCAGCGAAGAACTCTGCCAGGCCTTCGTTGAACCACATGGGAGTCCTGCCATAGAGCCCGGCCACGATGACATGCGTTGCCTCATGTCTGGAAACACGAAGTGTATGGGCAGGTGAACGTTGTAGAACAACAGCCTCATTACCATCAGTGGTATAAAATCCGGCCGCCCCAGAAAGCCCAGGTGCCCGCTCGTTCCGGTATTTTTCAAAGTGCCCGGGTTCAACATAGATTTTCAAGTTCAACGCGACTTTTCGCATGTGCTGAATACCCAGATCCTTGGTCAGGTATCGGTAAATTGCCCTGACATCGGTCTCCAGGCGATCTCTAACGCCTGTTGCAATAATTCCGTCCGGTGAGCTGATGTTGAGATCAAAATACGCCAACTCACCTCCGTATTGCTGACTTAAATCTTCGATCCTGGTCTTTTCCGGAGCCTGATCAGAAAAGTGCCTGCGTCCCTCGGAATCAACCCAGGAATAAATCTGCGTTCGCGGCTGCTCTGTAATTTTCCCGGTTTCAGGACGAACACAATTGAAATGTTGCTGAAACAGCTCTCCGATCCTTTGCAGGTCAAGTTGCTCGCGCCCTTCTTCCTCATTGAGAGTCATCGGTATGGACGGAGGCTCCATAACCTGAGGCACTGGAACCACCGGAAGCTCCGGAATTTCCAGTCCAGCCTGGTGCTTCAACCATCGTTTCTGGGCATCGCTCATCAGGGTCCACCCAAGCAACACGCCCAACCCCAGAACCGCGACCAACTGTAAAATGCCTCTCACCACAGGTGGCCCCTCCAGAGACTCCCAATGCTCAATTCAATAAATCGATTAACGCTATTTTGTGACATCTGCTCCGAGCAGATATGACTTCTGTAAACTTTTGTTAAGCCCTTCAACGAATATGTCCTGAAACTTGGTTAACGTTGCCCGACTATAAGGATAAGTTGAAAACAATCTCATGGCGAAGCACCTTTACAAATCCGCACTCTTTGTCACAGTCATCTACACACTTTCGGCCTGTGGTGGTCAGGAGTCCAGTATTCCCGAACGCGAAACGCTAACGCCTCCGGTGGGCAATACCGGCTCCTCCGCCAGTACACTTAATGGCAGGGTCATGGACGGTTATCTCCGGCACGCCCGCGTATGGCTGGATATTAATGAAAATTTCCAGTTGGATGAGGGCGAGCCTAACGTCATGAGTCGTGATGGAGGTCGATTCTCTTTTACCAAAAGCATGATGGGCGACCTGGGGTCACCACGACAATACCGAATGATGGCTCATGTATTACCCGGTATTTCAGTAGATGAGGATGATATGGTGGGTGAAAATGAGGCCCTTGGTATAGTCGAAGAAGGCTATATCCTGAGCAGCCCACCAGGAAACCCTTACATTACCCCCCTGACGACACTGATCGTGGCGGAATATGATTATCTTCAACGACGTGACGGGATCGCAACTTATGGTTCAGCCCACAATAGAGTCAGAACACGGGTAGGGCTTGAATCCGATCTACTGCAGGACTATGTCTCCAGTGAAAACTATGTTCTGCATTCACTGGCCAAATCTCTCATCACTGTGCAACAGGAACTGTACAACGGCCAGAATATGGTGGTGGAAGATAACCTTCTAAGCCAGGTTGACGGCGATGTTGCCGACATGACTGCCGCCAACCTTCTTCGTGCCAGCGCAGAATCACTCACTGGGTTTGCTGAGTGGGCACTGCAGGGGAGTCCAGAGGAGGTCACCACACTCAGGCAGCTGTTGCAGTCCGAAGATGATCTCAAAGCATTGAACTTTGATAACTTTCGCACCGAACTGGAGCATATGGGGCTTGTAGATACAAGCTTTGACAACCCAGCAGTCTTATCCGAACAAAAATGGTATGTCTCTTCAAACTCCACCAGCAGACAAAGGACTGATTCATTTCTGAATACGGCTTATTACTTCCCCATTCCTTCTTCAGCCCAAATCGATTCAAACTACCAGGCACCTGAGTTAGCCGACCTGATCCCTAACAGCAAACTGACAGGACATGTTCAGTTCAGCCGATTTGCTGACGAAAGAGTGTCTACGGCGCGGATTGACGGTGGAGTGGATTATTACAATCGATATACCTACTCCACTGTCCCGTCCCGTGGAGAGGCCGTGATTATTCCTCGGGCTTTCCATAAACTTTTTTCCACAGAGATATTGGAAGCTGATGGAGAGTGGGATCTCATATCAAGCGTCGTCCTGGAAGATTTGAATCCTGATCCGGAAATCGAAGAAGCTGGCGCCGGACTTGCAGTTCATCGCTTTCCCGAAAACCCGTCTTTAACAGAGTTGACTGCTTTATATGTGGATCCGGATGGAGAGTCATACACTGAAATGCTACATGACGAGGCTACTCGTATTTCAGAAGTCACTGACACCGAGTCTTCCACGGTCAAGCTACACTATCAGGCTGATTATGATACCTCCTATGCATTGACCAGGCTTGAGCAATCTTCCGATTACGATTCACAGTTCACCTACCACTGCTACATAGACGACACTTTATCCACAATAAAAGTTTTTTCGACAGACCCCGGTGATTTGGCAACCGCCTGTGCAGCAAGTCCGGATATCGAACTTGTAGAAAAGTTTCACCAGGATGATCTTCCGACCGTAACCTGCCGCTACATTAACGCCACCCCAGGTGAGGCCGGTCCCGATATCCATTTCTGCGAATTTCCCTTACTCGACAGTGAGAACAGGACCGCCATGGTGATTACCCGCAGAAGGCAGGGAGCGGCGATCGTGGAAAACCTCAACCCCAATGATGGTGAACTGATTCTGGTGGAAGAGAGAATATATGCCCCTCTGGCAGATACACTGGAGCAGGAATTTATTATCCCGGACGAAGAAGATAACGGCAGTGTCTTCGATGATATTGCCGGCAGCTCTGATGATGACGAAGAAGAGGAAAGCGAAAACGAAAACGAGGAAAATACCGAAGACGTCAACGCTAACGCACCTCCGGAGACACCGGCACTCAATGCAGGGTATCCTTTTATACTCCTGTAAACTTTTACTTCCGTAATTAATGCTAATCCCGGGCCTGTCGGCAGGCCCTGTAATCATGGTGGCAATCAAGGCATGGCAAACGAATTGAAAAAAATCGGCATACTGATAGCCATCCCCTTGACCATATTTGTTCTGTACTTCCTGTTTTCACCGTCTCCCATCGATCCGGTAGCCTATGAGCCTCCCCCGGCACCGGAGTTGACCGATACCTATGCCCCCAATAACAAACTCGCCCAGAGTGAGTTGATCGCGCTTGGTCAGGTCAAAGGTCCAGAAGATGTTGATGCGGATTCGGAGGGACGCATCGTTGCCGGACTGGAGAACGGTGACATTGTGCGCATCGATAAAAGCGGCAAAAAGGAAGTACTGGTGAATACCGGTGGCCGTCCACTGGGGCTGGAATTTGATGCCGACGGCCATTTATGGATCGCCGATGCAAGGAATGGTTTGCTAAAACTCTCCATTGCAGGATACTCATCCACAGAAACACAGCTGGAAGTAATGGCAACAGAAGCAAACGGCCTGCCTTTCGGTTTTACCGATGACCTGGACATTGATAAAGCCGGCAATGTCTACTTTAGCGATGCCAGCTCCCGTTGGCCGATCGAAAATTACCGTTGGGATGCCATAGAGGCAAGACCCTACGGCAGACTTCTAAAATACGACCCCGTATCCGACACTGTGGAAGTATTGCTGGATAATCTGTATTTTGCCAACGGCGTGGCACTCTCCTCGGATGAGAGCTTCGTTCTGGTGAATGAAACCTGGCGTTATCGTATTGTCCGCTATTGGCTTGAAGGCCCTATGGCTGGCAAACATGAAATTTTTGTCGACAATCTACCGGGTTTTCCGGACGGCATCTCGGGAAATCGTAGGGGAATATTCTGGGTAGCTCTTGCGACCCCCAGAAATTCCCAGCTTGACAGCATTCATCCTTATCCCCTGTTAAAAAAGCTCATCGTCAAATTACCTGATTTCATGCAACCACAACCTATTCACTATGGATTTGTCATCGGCCTGAATGAGGAAGGAGGGGTTGTGTCCAATCTCCAGGACCCCAGTGGTCAACACATTTTTGAGGTGACATCCGTGGAAGAGAGCCAGGGTCACTTGTTATTAGGGACTTTGACCGGAGACAGAATAGGGCGATTAAGCGCGCCTGGAAAATGAAGTTCAGCCGGCGGAGCCAGCCAAGGCGCTGTTGTCGAACTGGTCATTGCCCTTCAGATGGCTTTCGATCATTCGGATCATCTCCCGATGACAGGAAAGCAGGTCTTCGTAGAAATTCACCATTGTAGGTTCAACCACTGGCATGGCTGAAAGCTCCTGAAGTTCTTTCTCTGCAATTCTAAGTTCTACCAGCAATCTCCTGCGCTGGGCTTCTAATGTTGTCATACCAGGTATCCTTTCTACTGCGATGCCGTCTACCGAGTGAAAATATGGTACTGAAATTAAATGACAGAAACTCATTGTAGTTGTTTATCTTACACTCTGCTTGTGAGGAGACTCACACTTTCGTGTAACGTTTTGTTCATTTTTCAACCACCTGTAAAAGCCACAATCTCCAGAATTCCGATGAATCCCTTCTTTGATCCAGTTGTGATCAGGCCGGCCTATTGCAGAAAAAGCGATTTTTCCAGTCTTTGCTATGCTTATTGATAAGCATAATCGTTTATCGTCAACGTACGCGCCCGAGGCTGGACAATAATGAAGGAGCCCTTATGACGCCTGCCAAAATATCTGATGCCAGTAGCATATTCCTGAGCCTGCTGGACGTGCTGGACGATGCGTACTGGGAAGCATCGACTATTGAAAACAAAGACACGGTCTACGATGTATTGAGTCTATTCCATCAGGAAATAGCAGAACTGAATAAACTGAGTATTCAGGACCATCACTATCCCTACGAAATGATCACTGACGGCATTCGCTATGTCAGCCCCAAATTACACGCCTTGCAGAGCAGTGTGGATCATGTGGTCGAGCGCACAACCACCCAGATCAGACTCAAACAGCTACTTAAAAGCGTCATTACCATTATCGACCAACAAAGCAACAAATGGTCTGGGGATGACTGAACCAGGCGACCAGGATTAGGCATCGCACTTGTCGGAAGCCCCCAGGTCCTATTTCATCACCGTAGGTTCACAGTAATGGCTGATCTGTCTTAGTAGCATGGCCAGTACCGGCAGGTGATGGGATACCAGCGACAAGCCAGTCGTGAGCAGGGCGACTGAAATCTGACGTGCCGGATCGGCCCAGCAGAATTTATTGATTAGCCCGATATGGCCAAAAGCCTTCCCAGTATTCGGGCCGTACAACCCTACCGGATCTCCTCCAAGCATTAGTCCCGCGCTGTAACGCATGGGAATCATCATGGTGCGATCAAATGTACAGCCCCCAAACTCCTGAATCGCTCGCTGTACCGTCACCGGTTTGAGAATCTGTTTGCCATTCCAGCATCCGTGATCCAACAACATTTGATAGAACCGACTGACTTCTTCCGCTGTGGCATACATATTGGCTGCGGGGATCACAGCATCCATCCAGGGTGCCTGATTGGAAATGGCCGCAGCC
This sequence comes from Hahella ganghwensis DSM 17046, assembly GCF_000376785.1. Classification (GTDB taxonomy): domain Bacteria; phylum Pseudomonadota; class Gammaproteobacteria; order Pseudomonadales; family Oleiphilaceae; genus Hahella; species Hahella ganghwensis. The sequence continues at coordinate 56,925 of NZ_AQXX01000132.1, read as the reverse complement.
TCTGGAAAACTAGCCCCCAGTGCACGTTTAATTGCCCAGGACACGGGGAATGGCGCATTAGGACCTGTGGCATAGTTTTTAGCCACCAGTTGACGCTGTTGTTTGCCGATCCCATAGGTAAAGTATTTCATTCTCATAGGTTTGCGGATATGAGTATCCAGATACTGCTGAATACTTTTTCCGGTTACCTGTTCCAATACGCGTGCAAGAACAAACCCACCGGTAATGGCGTGATAGGCAAGCTTCGCTCCGTCGACAGCAATAGGCTTGGCATCACAGAGTAAGCGCCAGACTTCATCATTATCATAAAGCGTTTCGACTGGAACCCGAGTCGGCAGGCCGGGTATGCCACCCCGGTGAGACAATATCTGATGAATCGTAATGTTCTGTTTTCCGTGTTTACTGAATTCAGGAAGATAAAAACTCACAGGATCCATCAGATTGATAGCCCCCTGCTCAGCCAGCTTATGCATCAATATCGCAGTCATGGCTTTGGAACTTGAAAACAGACAGACCGGCGTCTCTGTAGTTGCAGGTAAGGTATGATCATGCTTCAGATCACCGGGCCCATTACCTTTTGCAAAACCGATTCCACGGTTAAGTAGAATTTTTCCCCTACGTCGGATACACAGCGTAATCGCAGGTTGCGTACCGGTATGGTACAGCTGCTCGACCGCCTTCCATATTCTGGCTTTACCTTCTCTGGTCACGTCAACACACTCAGGAACCACTTCCTGCTTTTCGTCGATTGTCGTCACCGCATCCATAGGCTCCGAAATATCGGCCAGATTAAACTGCCTGCGAACGAGCTCTAACATAAACAGCCCTTGATCATATGATTATTTTATTTAAGGCAGAGAAAAACTGCCTGAAAGCGCCAGAAAATTTTAACGCGGGAGGCCAGGATCAATCACTATAAATTGAGAGATTGGTACAAGAAATGTGGAGATCTGCAACTTTTCAGCGCAGATCTCCATATCATATTGAGTTCAAACAAAGACAGGCATTGATCGTCGCTAGTGGGGTGTGGGAAAAACTTAGTCGCTTTCTTCTAAGCCGTTTTCCGCACGGACCACTAAAATGTCACCGGTACGTAGTGATCAACCAGTAGTGCAACAAAAAGCAGCATCAGATAAGTAATACTGTACTTGAAGGTATTAATCGCCGCATGAGGACGGGAGTTTCGCCACATGGCAACGGCCCAGTCCAGAAACCTCAAACCCAATACCACAGCCGAAACAAAATAGATCCAGTCACACATGCCGGTGATGAATGGCAACAAGGTCACTGCAAACAGAATCATGGTGTAGAGAAGAATGTGCAATTTTGTATAACGCTCACCATGAGTGACCGGGAGCATGGGAATTTCAGCAGATGCGTATTCAGCTTTGCGGTGTACCGCCAAAGCCCAAAAATGCGGAGGTGTCCAGGCAAATATGATAAGCACAAGCAATAGTGCATGGCCGTCAACAGAATTGGTCACTGCGGTCCACCCAAGCAAAGGAGGTGCAGCGCCAGCCAGCCCTCCCAACACAATATTCTGGGGCGTGGCCCGTTTCAGGAACAGTGTATAAATAACCGCATAACCAATCAGTGAAGCCAGCGTCAGCCATGCAGTTAGCGGATTGACCCACATGACCAGGATGATCATACCGATAATCGCCAATGCAAACGCAAAGAAGAGTGCATGGAAGTTATCCACCCGTCCCTGGACTATCGGACGTTTGCGTGTACGCGCCATGACCGCATCAATTTTCTGATCCACAATATGATTGATCGCCGCCGCCGAAGATGCCATCAGGGCAATCCCGAGATTTCCCCACAACAGGGCGTGCCAGGGAATACCGCTTTCCTGGGCCAGTAGCATTCCGACAACAGAAGTCAGAATCATGAGAGCCACAACTCTAGGCTTGCAGAGTTCATAGTAGTCTCGCCAGGAGGTATCGGATGTTAGCGATAGAGTATGCTTCATGGTTTGTTCTCCTTTACCTCTGTTTGTGGTGCCTGTCGAAGGGCTGTCAGTGTCCAAACCCGATATGCCAACCAGAGACAACTGACCAGCAGAAGTGCGGCAACGGCATTATGGGCAACAGCCACAGCCAGCGGAATGACGGCTACCACGTTCGTGATGCCCAGTCCCACCTGTATCGACAGAAGAACTGCTGTCAACAGAATAGGGATACGCAAATCTGTCTGTCTTGCTCTAAACCAAATAAAAAACAAGGTAATACCCAGCAGGAGGGTCACCGCCAGTGCACCTATTCGATGCGTCATGTGTACGGCAACTCTGGCATCATGATGCAGCATCCCGCCAAGATAGTTTGGTCCGATAGACTGCATGACGTTGAAGCCATCCTTAAAATCCATTGCAGGCCATGCCTCACCATTACAGGCCGGGAATCCAGTACAGGCGACAGCTGAATAGTTTGAGCTTACCCAGGCGCCCAAAGTGATCTGAATAGCCAACAGAAAAATAGACGCGGCCAATAGGGGTTTTGCTTTCTGAATGGAGTACTTCTGTTTTTGCGACACCCTGACCGGTTGATCCAACAACCTCATGCAGAGAATCGCCAGCACACTGAAGGTGGTAAAGCCTCCGAGAAGGTGCGCCGTCACGACTTGCGGCCAAAGCTTCAGGGTCACCGTCCACATACCGAACAGCCCTTGAATAACAACCAAAGCGGCAAGGAACAGCGTGTGTTTTCTAGGCAGGAGTGTCTGGGCGATCACGCCGGATTGATCTACCGGACGTTTCTTATAGGCAAGTGCTGCAAGACCAAAAATTAACAGGCCGAGCGTACTGGCAAGATAACGATGAATCATCTCCGGCCAACCCTTGGCAACTTCAACAGGTGCATGGGGAAAGCGGGCTTCTGCTTCCGCAATCTCATGAGCCTCATTAGGTACTGTGATAAACCCATAACATCCAGGCCAGTCAGGACATCCCAGTCCGGCATCGACCAATCGGGTATAGGCCCCGAGTATAATCACAGCAAAAGTCCAACAGGTTGTGGCTACTGCCAGCCTTCGCAACCAGACAAGCCGGAACTGGGTAGCTAGCGGATAAACCTGTTTGGGCGGCGCGACATAATCCATCACATTGCCTCTTATTTTTCTTAATTGTTCTTATTCTCCAGCAGGTTCTCTTAACCTGCGCGGAAGTCTTCTATCCCTGGATGACTGACGATGACCGTCAAACTCACTCTAACCAATCTTGGAAACTTTGAGAAGCCGTTTCAGATCATCAAGAATATCATTCCCTGAATGCTTCTCTGTGTACTGCATCATGATATTCCCCAATGGGTCCATCAATAGAATATCGAAGTCGTTCAGACCCAGACCATGTTTTGAAAGAGTCTCCTTCAATCCTTCAAATTCATCGCTGCTAAAGCGCATACGGACCATAGATTCGTGCCCTTTCATAGCCTGTTCCACCCCGTTGATGTCCTCCGGTACTAGCAACAGGCGGGTCACTCTGTCCACTTCTTTACCTAGGGCAATGTTGATCTGGCGGGTCAGGTATAAAGCCTCTTCACATCTGTCAGAACATATGCCGGTTCCAACCACCAGCATGACCCACTTGGATTTACCATCATATTGAATAAAGCCCGGATCTGTCTGTTGTATCTCTCGAACCCCCCAATCCTCAGCCGGAACAGGTGGAAGTATCAGAGATCCATGGTTAGTTGTGCCACCGGGAATTCCGATCTTGCCGAAATACATCACCATGGCCAATATTAGCGGCGCTGCTGCTAATATAATTAACCCCCAAAGTTTCAGGCGGCCATTTGAGGGAGTCTGGGGTTGTTCTTCCAACATCTCATTCATCGCTACGTCCTACTATTATCTTCAGGCCTTTTGCTACCTTTGGAGCCACATGCTTTGGTGCCACAAAATAGTTAACTTCAGACACATCATTCATCCATTGAAATAATCGAGGTGCTGCACACCACTTCCTTCAGTCATCAACTCAGGAATCCATGACTGCTTTTTCCGGCTTGAACTGCAACCAAGCCACCAAACCAGCCAGCACGATGGCCATGGCAAACCATTGAACAGCATATCCAATATGTTTTTCGGGGCCTACCACTACCGGCTGCCAGTTCTGCTTATAGACTCCTCGTTGTCCTGGCAACAATCGCAGTATCCAGGATGACAATGGCACGCCAGCCATCTCAGAGACTTCGCCGATCTCGATTTGTTGTACGCGATAGGGCGAATTCACAAGAGGCTCGCTTTCACCCAGAATGACAGACGATGAAATATGGTCGGCCCGCCCCTGGAGAATCAAATTTCCTTCCGGCCGATCGATAGCAGGTAATATGTTGCGGTCCAGATTTCCCGCGACCCATCCCCTGTCTACTAGGACACACTCCTTACTATCCTGAGGAGCATGAGTAGCCGTGTTCAGACAGAAAGGGGTAAATACCCGATACCCGAAGCGCCCCCCTTCTATCTGATTGTCGAGCAACCAGTCCTGATCCAGAAAGCCTCCTTCCAAACGAACTTGAGCGAAATCAATGGGCGAGTTGAGGAATGACATCCAGTCTCGGGGAGGTTGGTCAATTTGATCATGAAAACGCTCCAGGGCCATTTTTTTTTCATCGGCTCGCTGAAGTTGCCACGCCCCCATTCCCAGAAGAGCAGGAAACAATATTCCAAACAGACACCAGAGTTTCCAGTTCAAACTGGCACCTTCAGGCAAAGCATTTGTGAAGCAAAAACAACTATCCAGCACTTCTCATGCTTCGCTGTCGAGTCAGCGGCAGGTTTGCTATATTGATGAAAAAACAAATTACATGGCTGATCTATGAAAATACTTATCGGGCTCTTGCTAATCGGCGCCATCGGCAGCCTGTTCAGCGGACTGTTTTTTCTTGTGAAGGATACCAGCAGCAGCGACCGCACAGCCAAAGCCATGACCTTTCGGGTGGGGTTTTCACTTGTACTGATACTACTGGTCATTATTCTCCTGGCCACTGGCCATCTGGAACTTAATCCCACGCCCTACTGACATCCTTTTCAATCGAGATCTTTCAATCCAGACTAAAACGCTGCCGATTCGCAGCGTTTTCTGGCACCCTCGGCATATAATCTGCCAACGGATGCCAATTCAGAATCTGTTACCTCTGTTCTCCAGAGCCTACATAATGTAGACAAAGACGAACAGGCATACCCATACCACATCTACAAAATGCCAATACCATGCAGCCGCCTCAAACCCGAAATGCTGCTTAGGGGTAAAGTGACCTTTCATGTAACGCATCAGAATCACAAACAGAATGATGGCTCCAAGGGTAACGTGCATGCCATGAAAGCCTGTCAGCATGAAGAAGGTGGTACCGTATATACCGGAGGAAAGCGTCAGATCCAGATACTGATAAGCATGAATATATTCGTAAATCTGGAATCCCATGAATATAGCGCCCAGCAGAACAGTTGCCGCCAACCACAGTTTTACTTTGCTGCGCTCGTCTTTCTTGATGGCATGATGGGCAATCGTAATCGTGACACTTGAGCTTAACAGCAGCAGGGTATTCAGCAGTGGAATCTGCCACGGACTGATCACCTCTTTCGGTCCAGGGAACAGGTTGGGATCAGGATTACTCAGCAATGGCCAGGCACGTTCAAATTCCGGCCACAATAACGTATTCATGGCGCCATCGCCTTCACCTGCCAGCCAGGGCACAGCTAGAAAACGGGCATAAAACAGGGCACCGAAAAATGCCGAGAAAAACATCACCTCACTGAAAATAAACCAGCTCATCCCCCAGCGGAAAGAACGATCCATCTGTTCGCTGTAGAGCCCGGCCATACTTTCTTTGGCCACACTGCCAAACCAGCCGAATAACATGTAAATCAATACAGTGAAACCGATTCCGAACATCCACCAGCCAGTGGTCGGGTCGGTCCCCTGAGTGTTGTTCATCATGACCGTTCCCACACCAACCAGGGTCAGGAATAATCCGACGGTGGCAATAATGGGCCACTTGCTCTGTTCTGGTACGTAATAACTTTGCTGAGTCGCCATAGGTCCTCCTGTGGCAGTTAGCTCTTTGTTTTTGTTGTTTTTTCGGTCACATCAAACAGCGTATATGAAAGTGTCAGCGTATGCAGACGGTCTGGCAGGTTCTTATCTACCAGGAAGATCAGCGGCATATTGATATCCTCACCAGGCTGCAGAGTCTGCTGGTTGAAACAGAAGCATTCCGTCTTATGAAAATATTCGGCACCTTCAGCAGGTGAAATGCTGGGGACTGCCTGCGCCACCATGATCTTTCCCGTCGTATTCTTGGCGTAGAATTCCACTTTCATCTGTTCGCCAGGATGTACCTTGATTTCCCGAACCACGGGCTTGAACTGCCAGGGCATGTTCTCATTGTTGTTAGTCAGGAATTGCACACGGATACGCCGGGTGTCATCCACTTCAATTGTGGAGGACACTTCGTACCGGCCACCAGTCTTACCATTTAACCCGGTGATCTCACAGAACACCTCATATAACGGTACCAGCGCAAATCCAAAACCGAACATGCCCACAACGACACCAAGCGTCCAGATAACAACCTTCCGGTTACTTTTCTGACCTGTATGAGTATTGTCATCAGTCACTGTCGGGCTCCTTTCAATATCCTTATCTGCCTGATCTGCTTGCTACTTCACCTGAGGTGGTTCGCTAAAGCTATGGTATGGCGCAGGTGAGGGCAGGGTCCATTCCAGCCCATCAGCACCTTCCCAGACCTGGGCAGTCGCTTTTTTACCGCCACGAATACATTTCAGCACGATAAACAGGAACAGTAACTGGGTTGTCCCGAACAGGAACGCCCCCATACTGGATACCATGTTGAAATCGGCAAACTGCATCGCATAGTCAGGAATCCTGCGTGGCATTCCCGCCAGACCGACAAAATGCATTGGGAAGAAGGTCAGATTCAGGCCGATAAAGGACAGCCAGAAGTGAGCCTTGCCCAGTGCTTCGTCATACATGTGACCAGTCCACTTGGGCAGCCAGTAATAGGCAGCGGCAAAGATCGAGAAGATAGCGCCTGGCACCAGAACATAATGGAAATGAGCCACCACGAAATAAGTATCGTGATACTGGAAGTCCACCGGTGCGATCGCCAGCATGAGTCCGGAGAATCCGCCAATGGTGAACAGAATCACAAATGCAATGGCAAACAGCATGGGGGTTTCAAAGGTCAACGAACCACGAAACATCGTCGACACCCAGTTAAATACCTTCACCCCGGTGGGGACGGCAATCAACATGGTGGCGTACATGAAAAACAGCTCCCCGGCCAACGGCAATCCTACCGTAAACATATGGTGAGCCCAGACCACAAAGGACAGAATCGCGATTGACGCTGTGGCATATACCATTGACGGATAACCAAACAGTCTCTTGCGGGAGAAGGTTGGAATAATCTGCGAAGCCACACCAAAAGCCGGCAGAATCATGATATAGACCTCTGGATGTCCGAAAAACCAGAACACATGCTGGAACAGGACCGGGTCACCGCCACCAGCAGCCGAGAAGAAGCTGGTATCGAAGTGAATATCCATCAACATCATGGTGACTACCCCAGCGAGTACTGGCATAACCGCAATCAACAGAAACGCTGTAATCAGCCAGGTCCAGACGAACAGGGGCATTTTCATCAGTGTCATGCCCGGCGCCCGCAGGTTTAGAATGGTCGCGATTACGTTGATAGCCCCCATAATCGAGGATACCCCCATCATATGCACACCGAAAATGAAGTAAGTAACGCTTGGTGGCGCATAGGTGGTGGAGAGAGGAGCATAGAAAGTCCAGCCAAAGTTGGGCGCTCCACCTTCCATGAACAAAGAAGACAACAGGAGCGCGAAGGCAAACGGAAGAATCCAGAAACTCCAGTTATTCATCCGCGGCAGCGCCATGTCCGGCGCTCCTACCATCATGGGGATCAGCCAGTTGGCCAATCCCACAAATGCGGGCATGACCGCACCAAATACCATGATGAGACCATGCATGGTCGTCATCTGGTTGAAGAACCCCGGATCAACAATCTGCATCCCCGGCTCGAACAGCTCCGCCCGGATGACCAGCGCCATGGTGCCGCCGATCAGGAACATAATAAAACTGAACCACAAATACATGGAGCCGATATCTTTGTGGTTGGTGGTATATATCCAACGAGTCAGCCCTTTGGCCGGACCGTGATGATGGTCGTCGTGATGTTCGCCAACTACCGCACTCATGGTCACTCTCCTCTAATGTCTGTTGTTATCGTGTTTGAGAGGCTTTGGCTTTAATTGAGCCACAGGCGCTAATCAAATCCTTTTACTTGCTCTGGGCAATTTCCTGTGGTGACACCATGTCACCCTTGTTATTACCCCAGGCATTACGTTCATAGGTGATCACGGCAGCCAGATCCACTTCACTCAGCTGCGGACCAAACGCCTGCATCGCGGTCCCCGAAACACCATTCACAACAACATCGATATGATTTTCTATCGGCCCTAGAGCCACTGCACTGTCTTTAAGTGCTGGGAAGGCCGGAGGTAGTCCCTCGCCGGATGCCTGGTGACAGGCGGCACAACTTTTGTTGTAAACCTGTTCGCCACGTTCTACGAGTTCCTCCAAGCTCCATTGCTTGTTTTTCAACTCGTATTCCTGGCGGGCCAATTCCTGCTTGGCCAACACCCACTCCTGATACTCTTCATCAGACACAGCTTTTACCACAATGGGCATAAAACCGTGATCTTTGCCACAGAGTTCGGCACATTGTCCGCGGTAGATACCAGGCTCTTTAACGATTGCCCAGGCTTCGTTGATGAAACCCGGAATCGCATCCCTTTTGACCGCCAGATCCGGAACCCACCAGGAGTGGATAACATCATTGGCTGTTACCAGGAAGCGAACTTTTTTATTGACGGGAATAACGACAGGCTCATCCACCTCAAGCAGGTAGTTTTCGCCTTTATCGTCACGGTTGTAGATTTGATCCTGAGGGGTGGACAGGTTGCTGAAGAACCCGAAGTCTTCCTGCAGGTAGTCGTATTTCCATTTCCACTGATATCCGGTGATCTTGATATCCAACTCAGAATCACTGGTATCGTACATTTGAATCAATGTACCGGTAGCAGGAATGGCCATACCAATCAAAATAACGAAAGGTATGATCGTCCAGATGATTTCAACGGTGGTGCTTTCATGAAACTGCGCAGGCTTGGCCCCCTTACTCTTCCGGTGAGCAAATATTGACCAGAACATGACTCCGAAAACCACGATCCCTATGATCACGCAGATCCAGAAAATTGTCATGTGGAGGTTGAACACAGACTCACTGACATCAGTCACCCCCCTGGTCATATTGACCTGCCAATCGGCATGGGCGAATTCAGTCACAGCAAGACATGGCAAAGCCAACGCTATCAAGCGTCTTCTTGACAACATATAGGTGTCTCCACAGTGTTATTTGTTATTGTTACTGCCAGACACTTCCCAATTCGAACTGCTATGTAGGAAGTCGAATGCAAGGTGCAGGCTCAGTATAGACATTTTTTAAGCTGGCTGGCAAATGTTCAATTCGTGTCAAAATGAAATGTCTAGTAGATTGATTTCATGCACAAAAATGTCGCAGCCCTGTCATAATCACAGCGTCTTTTCTGGCTTTTCACGGAATTAAATGTCCTTACATCTTCGATTATGGTCACTTGCGTGGCCCTTGATTCTTAGCAATATCACCGTGCCTTTGCTGGGTTTGGTGGATACCGCTGTGCTCGGCCATCTGGAATCACCGGTCTATCTCGGAGCCGTTGCCCTCGGGGCGAACCTGTTTACGTTTATTTTCTGGGCATTCGGATTTCTGCGGATGGGGACAACGGGATTGAGTGCACAAGCCTGGGGCGCGGATGATGAAAAAAAACTATATCGCGGCCTTGCACAGGCTTGCATCATAGCGCTCGGCATTGGTTTTCTGTTGTTTGCCAATCAGTTCTGGATTTTGCCGCTGGGTCTGAAACTCATGCAGACTTCCAGTGAACTTTGGTCTCAAGCCGAAATGTACGCGCAGATACGCATATTCAGTGCCCCTGCCATTTTGATCCAGTACACCATCACGGGCTGGCTAATCGGCTGCCAGCGAACCCGTTCGGCATTATTTCTGGCCGTCAGCACGAACATTGTGAATATCATACTGGATCTGCTTCTCGTCGTTGGATTCGGTATGAGGGCTGACGGTGTGGCTCTTGCCACCACGGTAGCCGAATATTATTCAGCGATTATCGGCATCATCCTGTGCTGTCGGGGCAAAATGCCGATCATCACCAACACTCTGACCAATCGCGAATTCTGGCAAATTGACCCCTTTATTCAGCTATTGAAATTCAATTCAGATCTGTTTATACGCACCATTCTGCTACTTTTTTCTTTCGCATTCTTTGTCGCCCAGGGGGCCCAGATGGGTGCAGATGTGTTGGCAGCCAATGCAGTATTGCTAACCTTTTTGATGTTGACCTCCAACGCCCTGGATGGTTTTGCCAACGGAGCAGAGGCCCTATGTGGTGAAGCAATCGGCAAATCAAACCTGGACCACTTCCACGAGGCCGTAAGAATCAGCGGTTTCTGGTCACTTCTTACCGCTATGGCGGTCTCTATAAGCTTTTGGCTACTCGGAGAATGGATTATAACTTTACTTACAGACATACCCTCTGTAAGACAGCAAGCACTTACTTACATCATTTGGATGATTGTGCTCCCACTGGTCGGTGTATGGGGATATCTGTTTGACGGCGTATTCGTCGGTGCGACCAAGGCAAGGGAAATGCGCAATACGATTCTGCTATCGGTCCTGGGTGTCTTCCTGCCCTGCTGGTGGTTGACCCAATCCCTGAATAATCATGGACTTTGGCTATCCATGACGATCTTTCTGGGCAGCAGAGGCCTGATTCAATGGTGCTACTACCGTCACATAACCCAGCATCAACGCTGGTTAAACACAAATTGAATTACGCAGGTTATCCCAGCGTTGTCTACACTGAAGAAATTAAGTAAACAAAGACTCAGATTGAACAGTCAATACCGGGCACGAGGGTCTGTTGAGATTGCATCTGGCGCCCAACATTGAGTCCAGCAATGGGTCGGTGGCATTGTCCAGCAACCCGGCGCGAGGAGAGAAGTTGAGTGCCTTTGAATAAATTTAATACAGCAGAGAACGGATATATCTTATGCTTAACCCAATGGGCTGGCCGTCTGACAACACGTCAGCAGCCACTATGGAAAATGGACATCGGATGAGCCTAGAAGCAGTATACGGGATCATCAACCAGGCCAAAGGAACAGAACTCAAGACGAACCACTACGCCAACTGGCTGGTAAATCAACTTGAGTCCCTACATCGCGTAATTACGCTAAATGGGCCAGAACCGGTTGCCGATCTCGGACAGTTTGTCGTTCACTATATCGAACTGGCGCCTCGTATTATTGAGTGCGTCGCTGATTGTGCTGCGTCAAGCCGAACCATAAAACTGTTTCAGCCGTTTATCGCCTTATCCATCAATTATTTTGTACATCCATCTGTACTAGTGTTACGACACACAGGTCTGGATGGATTATTGATCCGTGCCTATCAGGCTCATCGGCTGATTGAAGAGTTGTACGAAAACAATCACAGTCTGCGCAACAGCCCCATATGTGAGCTGCAGGCAACTCAGGCAAATCTGCTGGCTCACCACCTGATTGGAGAACCCTTTGCCAATGAAATTGATCAGGCAATACAGGTGACTCTAAGGCAGTTAGTCAGCATGCCTGACTACTATCATCTGGATTTGACCAAATACCTGGAACTGACCAATGACGCACGCTGGCAACCCGTAAATGACGCCTGGACTCACTTACTGGAAAACCATGGTATCGATCTGAATTTTATGCAAGGGGCCTGAGATATCCATGGGTTGTTATGGTTTGTTACCGGATTCATCCTCGTTTTTGGATTTGCCCGGCATCCGGGGGAAAAATTTGATTGGCTGAGCCTTCACCTCTGCGACCGGCTTTTTCCGGGTCACACGGGTTTCTGGTTCCTCAGGTCCACCAGGCAGCTGAGTGTCCGCATCACGCAACTTCTCGTGAAAACCGCAATCCACGCATTCACGTATCTGCCGCGCATGTTCGTCAACATATGACACGATACGGTCCATGGCCCCGCAACGGGGACACACAGCACCGGCAATAAAGCGTTTGACCACACTCACTTGGATGATGCCTCCGGAAGAATGCCGCTATGCCGTAATAATGGGTCCACCTCCGGAGGACGCCCACGAAATGCCACGAACAACTCCATAGGCTCCTGACTGCCACCTTTTTCCAGAATACAGTGCAGGAATTCACGTCCAGTTCTCTCATCAAATACGCCGTTTTCCTCGAACTTGGAAAAAGCATCGGCTGCCAACACTTCCGCCCATTTGTAACTGTAATAACCCGCAGCATAGCCGCCAGCAAATATATGGCTGATGCTGTTAGGGAAGCGATTAAAGGCGGGGGTTTTAATAACCGCCACCTTTTCTCTGACTTCATTCATCAGACCAAGAACGTCGAAGTTTTCTTCTCCGGTATATTCGTGATGCAGGCGAAAATCGAACAGCGCGAATTCCAGTTGCCGTACCATCATCATCGCAGACTGAAAGTTTTTTGCTGCCAGCATTTTATCCAATAAGTCTTTAGGGAGAGGTTCTCCTGTTTCGTAATGCCCTGAAATCATTGCCAGAGCCTCCTCCTCCCAACACCAGTTTTCCAGAAACTGACTGGGCAGCTCAACCGCATCCCAGGCCACGCCATTAATGCCGGACACTTCATAACTATCGACTTGAGTCAGCATATGGTGAAGGGCATGACCAAATTCATGGAATAACGTGGTCACTTCATTGTGGGTCAACAGAGCTGGATGATCATCCGTAGCTGGAGCAAAATTACAGGTGATAAACGCAACAGGCTTCTGGATATTGCCATTATCCAACCGACGCCGTACTGCATAATCTGCCATCCAGGCGCCACCACGTTTATTCTCCCGGGCATAAAGATCCATATAGATACTGGCGATTTCCCGCCCGTTTTCTATCACCTTGAAGTAACGTACATCAGGATGGTAGGTTTCAAAACCTTCCACTGCTTCAAAGGTCACACCAAACAGGCGCTCAACAACAGTAAACATACCGTTGATCACTTTGGCAGCAGGGAAATAGGGTTTCAGTTCTTCCTCTGATATGGCGTAACGCTCTTGTTTCAGTTTCTCTGCATAGAAACTGACATCCCAGGCTTCAACGTTATCATGGCCCTGCTCCCTGGCGAATGATTCAAGCTCTTCAAACTCACGACGCGCGTGGGCAATGGACTTTTCCGCAAGATCATTCAGAAAATCCAGGACTTCCTGTGGGGATTTAGCCATTTTAGTAGCCATGGAATAATGCGCATAAGTCTCAAAACCCAGCAGTTTCGCCTTCTCCTGCCGCAGCTTTAAAATATCCTGCATGATTCTGGAATTATCAAAGCGCCCGGCATGAGGTCCCTGATCCGAGGCCCGGGTGTTATAGGCTTCATACATCTCCCGACGCAGTTCACGGTCCTCTGCGTAGGTCAGGACAGCGTAGTAGCTCGGGAAATCCAGTGTCAGCACATATCCTTCCAGATTACGGCTTTTAGCCGCTTGTCTGGCACCCGCCAAGGCGGATTTTGGAAGCCCCCTAAGTGCGCTTTCAGAATCCAGATGCTTACTCCATGCTTGTGTGGCATCTAGAACATTATCACTAAATTTGCTACTAAGTTCGGCCAACTTCTGCGAAATCTCTTTATATTTCGACTTTTTTTCTTCAGGAAGATCAACCCCCGCTAGATGGAAATCCCGCAGAATATTGGTGATGGACTTTTGCTGGGCCTCGTTCAGTTTTTGAAACTCATCGGAGTTTTTTATTTTCGCATAAGCCTCATAAAGCCCTTTATTCTGCCCAATTTCGGTACTGTACTGGGATATCTCCGGAATACAGGCATTATAGGCCTCCCGTAGGGCCTCACTATTGAGCACACTATTCAGGTGACTGACTGGAGACCACATCTGGTTGAGTTGATCAGACATATCATCCATGGGTTGCGCCAGAGAATTCCAACTCGCTTCCGGATTTTCCACCAATTTCTCTATGAGCTGGCGGTTATTGTCCAACAGCTCAACCAGTTTCGGTTTAATCTGTTCCGGAGTTATCGAAGAAAAGGCAGGGAGTTGGGGGTCTGCTAGCACTGGATCTGTCATCAGCCATATCCTGATCAATTACGTGAACTTTGTTATGTTGGGTTAACGATAATGATTTTCAAGAGAGACTCCAATAGTAAGCACTTTCATCGCACCAAGTCAGATCGCGGATGCTAAAATAGCACCCAGTTTAATCTGCTAATCTGAAACCCATTCCAATCGGAGCTGTCTTATGTCTGTCCGCCCATTTCAAGGCCACCATCCGAAATCAGGCCAACGCGTCATGATTGATCCCACAGCAGTCGTGATCGGCGACGTGGAGTTGGGGGATGATGTATCAGTGTGGCCGATGACAGTTATCCGCGGCGACATGCACCGAATCAGGATAGGCTCCCGGACTAGCGTACAGGACGGATCAGTTCTGCACATCACACACGCCGGCCCCTACAATCCTGAAGGTTATCCTCTGCATATCGGCGATGATGTCACCATTGGGCACAAGGCATTACTACACGGTTGCACGGTTGGAAATCGTGTACTGGTTGGAATGGGGGCCACCATTATGGACGGAGCTGTGGTAGAAGATAATGTGATCATTGCAGCAGGTTGCCTGGTTCCTCCGGGAAAGGTTTTGAAAAGCGGCTACCTCTATGTGGGAAGTCCAGCCCGCCAGGCGCGTCCTTTAACGGAAAAAGAAATGAACTACTTCACCTACACCGCCGCGAACTACGTCAAACTTAAGGACCAGCACCTGTCAGAATGGGGTAGGCCCATAGATTGATCAGACGCCGTTGATCTGGATCAAAATATTTTCTGACTTGAATTTGGTCCCCCTTGAAATCCTCCGAAACGGGAACTATTTATATTCTACAACGCAGCGTAGCGGGATGAGACGTCACCCCTGGATGTAGTTTAAATAGTTGTTTTTTCAATCGTTTATCCGATCATTTGGAGGAAATTTTTATGACTATTACACGTTGGAATCCGTTCCGTGAATTTGAAGATATTCTGGATCGCTATAACCGGTCCGTGCAGCCCGGTACCCGTAATGGAGAAAGCAGTGAACTGATGCGCAAAGCGGACTGGGCTCCGGCTGTTGATGTCACTGAAACCAAGACTGACTACCTGATCAAGGCTGAATTGCCTGGGGTAAACAAAGAGGATGTCAAAGTCTCCGTTGAGGACAATATCCTGAGCATCCAGGGTGAACGCCATTTGGAGAAAGAGGAGCAAGACAAGAAACATCACCGGATAGAGCGCTTCTATGGCAGTTTCGCCCGCTCTTTCCAACTGCCGGATAATGTTGATGAAAACAATATTCAGGCGGAATACAAGGATGGACTACTGACCCTGAAACTGAACAAGGTGGAAAAAGCTCAACCCAAAACCATTGAGATTAATCTGCACTAACCAGTACTGACCAGACCGATAAGGCAAAGTAGTAAAAGGTAAAGCAGCAAGAGGGTATCAGTGTTGGGTTAGGTGGGACTAATGGAGACTGTGCGTCACCGAATCAGGGCACATAGTCTCCAATTCCAACACCGCTCAGAGTTCAGAGTTCAGAAGCAGACTTGGCACCAGCCTCTTTGAGTAGAACCGCATACTCCTGGCCTTTGGCATGCTCACTAACGCGATCCAGCATTGTCTGACCATCGGGTCCCAATGCATTGATATTCCGGCCAGCATCCACAAAAAACTTCACCAGACGGGCATAATCTCCGGCGAGCATGTATTCATAGGATTCACGCAGAACGTGATAGTCGGGATCACGGTTGTCGTATGGTTTAAGATCCAGGAAACCTTTAACTCTGTCATCACTCCAATCTTCACCAATCACCTTCGGTTGTGACGGACCACTCATAACTTCACCTGTTTAACGATTCATTTGAAAAATGGGTACTGGGATCAAATGAAAAAAGGTATGGGGAGCTCTCTGATCCCACCGGGCGCATAGTTTAGCGCCTTCCGGCAACGGTTTACACCAAACCAACCTTTATTACTGGAAATTGCACTTGGCATTTTCAATCACAATCTCAACCCGACGATTCCGGGTTCGGTTCCCTTCAGTGTCATTGTCCAGCAAAGGCCGTGTTTCAGCCATCCCCACCGCTTCGACACGGGAAGCATCCAGTCGCCCGTCGAGAACCAATTGATGAACCACGCTAACAGCCCTCGCAGCCGACAGGTCCCAATTTGAGCGAAAGCGTGCGGAGTCTATAGGTCTGTCATCTGTGTGGCCCGTGACAATAATATCCCCCTCACAATTTGCCAGCTCATCAACCACCTTGATCAACACCGGACGCATATACTGTTTCAAATCAGCGCTGCCGGATTCGAAAGAGGCTCTTTCAGTGAAGGTCAATACAACGCCTTTATCATCAAAACGTATGTCCACCTCATCATCCGCAAGTTGCTGTTCCAATCGACCGATCAGCTTGGTTGCCAGTGCGTCGTTTTCCGCCAGTGCGGCCCGGGCCATTATCTCGGAACTGGTTTCCAGCGATGGGGGTAGGGCAGGCGGTACTGGGGGAAGGTTCTGATTGGCCAGAGGCCCGTCACTGGTAGAAGTGCCTTCCGGGTCCACCACAATCACGGGTGGCAGATCCGGGTCGATCTGCGAACCAGGCGCCCAGGGAACACCAAAGGCCTTACTCATTGAATAGGCAATAGCCCGATATTTTTCCGCATCCAGGTTGGAGAAACTAAGCAGCAGAATAAAAAACGTCAACAACAGTGTCATCAGGTCAGCGAAAGTGACGATCCAGGAAGGCGCCCCAGAAGTTCCAGGAATCAATCCTCGACTTTTGCGGGTTCTTTTCATTCTTCTCGGGTCGCCGTAAAGGCCGCGTTACTGGAAGGTTCAGGCATTTCCATCAGACCTGGAATGTATGAAGAAACAATATCCTTGAGAACTCGCGGATTCTGTCCCCGCAACATACTGAGAATACTGTTGGTCACAATCATCCGGTTACGGATTTCATCCTGGGTTTTCTGCAGCAGTTTATCGGCCAGGGGCAAGGCAATCAGTTGTGCGATAAAGGCCCCATAAAAAGTTGTCAGCAAGGCAATCGCCATGGCCGGTCCAATACTGGAGGGCTCCTGCATGTTGTTCAGCATCTGCACCAGCCCTACCAGTGTCCCTAACATGCCAAGTGCTGGTGCGGCCTCACCAATACCTCGAAAAACTTTTTCCGCCTTCTGTAGTCGGTCAATTTCCTGTTGAGTGTCCTCCAAGAGCACTTCTTCCACAAATTCCATTTGATGACCGTCAGCGCTGAACATCACCGCCTTACGTAGGAAATCATGCTCGATTTCCAGATCATCCAAACCCAGAAGGCCCTGTTTACGAATAACATCAGCTACTTTTCTGAGTTCAATGTACAGGGCGAAAGGATCGTCGAGCTTATCGGTGAACACGGTAGCAAAGGCAAGACGGAAGCTACTTGCCAGGTTTTTCCAGCGAAATTTGACTAGAGTCACCGCCAGAGTGCCAAAGACAACAATCATCAGGCCGGGCAGGTTAAAGAAATCCAACAAGCTTGAGCCGGACGCAATGGCTCCCAGAACCACACTGATTCCAGTCACCAGACCGATCAAGGTCAATATATCCATCACCAAACCCCATACGGATAGGACATTAGAAATAGCTGCCAGTTTTTCAGTTCGTTTTTCTACAGCAGCTTGTTAAGCATAGACAATAGAGGGTATTAAACCGAGCAGAGATGAACCGAATAGATAGCCGGACTAGTCACCAGCGCGCAAAGCCTCAAGCACTGCACCGGTTTTCGGCCTTATGCCGCGCCAGACGGTAAAAGCCTCTGCGGCCTGTTCTACCAACATTCCCAAGCCGTCTATGCAGAGCACAGCACCGTGTTGGGCAGCCCAGGCGTTAAATACTGTAGCCTCATTTCCATACATCATGTCATAGGTAACGGTATTTTTGCCGATAACTTGAGGGGATATCGGCGGAAGGTCTCCAGCCAGACTGGCAGAGGTCCCATTGATAATAAGATCGAAAGAGGTCGTTAACTCCCCAAACCCGGAAGCTTCAAGTTGCCCATAAGAGGCAAACAATTCAACCAGCGCCTGAGCCTTTGAGACGGTCCGATTAGCCAGGGTGACAGACTCCGGCCCCTGTTCAAGCATTGGCATCAGTACCCCACGGACCGCTCCTCCTGCCCCAAGAATCAGTATCCGTTTACCCTTCAGATCAAGGCCATTATTTACTGTCAGATCCCGAACCAATCCCGCACCGTCGGTGTTATCACCGTATAAAATTCCATTTTTTCGATACATCGTATTCACGGCACCGGCTAGTTCAGCCCTTGCGGTTCGTTCTTCTGCCAGTTTCCAGGCCTCTTCCTTGAAGGGCACCGTGACATTCAGACCTCTTCCGCCGTTGCCAAAGAAGTTGTTGACCGTATTGCCAAACCCATCCAGTGGAGCCTGTATCGCCGTGTATTCAAGACCTTGTCCAGTCTGACTGGCAAACAGATTGTGAATTTTCGGGGACTTACTATGGGCCACCGGATTTCCTACAACAGCATAGATATCCATGATATAGGACCTTCTGAAACGTCAATTCTTGAACAGGCTGGCCGCTTTACGCCCAGTCACGGGGTTGCAGATAATAGTCCGTCAAACGGGCTTCATCAGAGTCCGGCTCGGGAGTCCAGTTATATTCCCAGCGTACCAGGGGCGGCAATGACATCAGAATAGATTCTGTCCGGCCTCCTGACTGCAGACCAAATAATGTACCGCGATCATATACCAGATTGAATTCGACATAACGCCCACGCCGATAAAGCTGGAACTGACGCTCTCTTTCGTCATACGGAGTGTCTTTTCGTTTTTCCACAATCGGAGCATAGGCAGGCACGTAGCTGTCTCCTACGGACTGAAGAAAAGAAAATGACTGATCAAATCCCCATTCATTGAGATCGTCAAAAAACAGTCCACCCACACCTCTGGGTTCATTCCGGTGCTTTAAATAGAAGTATCTGTCGCACCAAGCTTTGTATTCAGAATAAACATCGGGACCGAACGGGTCACAGGCTTCCTTTGCTGTCCTGTGCCAATGCCGACAGTCTTCTTCAAAACCATAATAAGGAGTCAGATCGTATCCTCCTCCAAACCACCATACAGGGTTTTCACCCTCCTTCTCTGCGATAAAAAACCGAACATTGGCATGAGATGTCGGAACATATGGATTATGAGGATGAATGACCAGAGAGACGCCCATCGCTTGAAATCCGCGTCCAGCCAATTCTGGGCGGGCAGCAGTGGCGGAAGGAGGCAGTTGGTCACCGAATACATGCGAAAAGTTCACACCGGCTTTTTCAAACACTTTCCCATTCGAAAGAACCCGAGATCTTCCGCCACCCCCCTGATCTCTGATCCAGCTGTCTTCCTCAAAGCCCGCTTTACCGTCAAGGCCGGCAAGATTCTCACAGATACTGTCCTGCAAGCCCTTCAGGTATCGTTCAACTTTACTGGTGTAATCCTGCATGGAATCCTGTTTTTCCTCTCTGCTTCGAATAGATTTCAACTTCTGAACAGTCGGCCCGTGAGAGCATCTCTGATGGTGGTGGGGCGATCCAGTCCGCCCAATTCACCAGGCAGATAATAATCCAGCTCGTCACCAAAGTAACAACGGCTTTCCAGAAGAGTCCGTGCCGGGGAAATGCCTGCGGGGTTAGCTGATGTTGAGATGACAGGATACCCCAGTTGACGGGTTAGTTCACAGACAAGGGGATGGTCAGTCACCCGCACCGCGATTGAGCGATGAGTCCCCCTGACCCAATCCGGGTATATACCAGGATCGGGAAGCACCCAGGTATTAGGCCCGGGCCAACTCTTTATGACCTCGTTTGCCCGCTCTTCAGGGATCAATGAGAGCAGAGAACGGAAGTCGTTCATGTCTCCCGACACCAGCAATAATCCCTTCTGCCAGGGGCGCTTTTTCAATTTGAGAATGCGTTCAACAGCCTCTTGGTTGAAGGGGTCACATCCCAGGCCCCACACGGCTTCAGTAGGGTAAGCAAT
Source organism: Hahella ganghwensis DSM 17046 (assembly GCF_000376785.1). GTDB lineage: Bacteria > Pseudomonadota > Gammaproteobacteria > Pseudomonadales > Oleiphilaceae > Hahella > Hahella ganghwensis. Next base: position 36,664 of record NZ_AQXX01000132.1, on the reverse strand, counting down.
CACCCCCCCACGATGAACATGGTGACAGGCTTGCGCAATATGGATAAAGGACACCTTTTGCCCCTTTCAAACTTTGACGTTTACCGGCTGCGGTATAGAGCATACCTTAGCCAACAGATTCCGGCGCAAGTTAACCGATGCAGCACACCAAGGCAAGACGCCTGGCCCATCTATCTTCACCCAACTCTGACAAAACCTCCACGGTCGCTGCGGATTACCCCTTCCAATTCCAGTAACATCAAACGACTTTGTACATCAGCCACCTCAAGCCCGGTTCTGTCCACAATCTGGTCAGTATGGGTCAGGTCATACCCTACCGCTTCCAATACCGGATCTTTTTGGTTCCCTTTTTCACTCTGTAAAATCGAAGGTTTTGGATCAAGTCCAGGGAACGAAGGAGTAGTACCTGAGGCGGCAGTCCCCATACTTGTTGGCAAGTTATTATTCGTCATGGATATTTGCTGTTGTTGATAAAACGACATCAGTGCAGGTAATTCTTCAAAGATATCATCTGTACTTTCAACAAGCTTAGCTCCCTGTTTAATCAGGTGATGACAGCCTCTTGCCTGGGGATTATGAATTGAGCCTGGTATAGCAAAGACCTCCCGGTGCTGCTCAAGTGCCGTTCTGGCCGTAATGAGAGAACCGCTACGCATACTTGCTTCCACCACAATCGTACCAAGAGACAATCCGCTGATGACCCGGTTCCGACGGGGAAAGTTCTGCGCCATCGGCGGCATAGTTGGCGATAATTCACTGACCAGGAGCCCATTTTCCACAATGCGCTCGGCAAGGTGTCTATGCTTGGCTGGGTATACAACATCAATACCGGAGCCCATCACGGCAATCGTCGATCCAAGGGTATCAATTGCTCCAAGATGGGCGGCACCATCAATGCCGGCAGCCAGTCCACTGGTGATCGTAAAACCTCCAGCTCCAAGAGATCGGGCAAACTGACGCGCAGTTTCCAGACCCTGTGGACTTGGGCTTCTGGAGCCCACCATGGCCAATTGGGGGCGGTAGAGCATATCCACCTGACCTTTCAAGTACAGCAATGGGGGTGGATTATCCAGCAGCTTAAGTAACGCCGGGTATTCCGGCTGAATCAATGCGAGTATATGGTTGTCGGGCTTTTCTGCCCATTGTAGAGCTTGATCCGTTTCCTCAGAGCTGCTGACAAAATCTCTTTGAAATATCAAGCTGGCTACTTGACGGCGCAGCTCCCCGGGAAACCGGGATAAGATAATATCCAATTGCTTTTCATCAACCTGGTCATGACGAAAAACAGAGGAAAGTTTTGCCAGACGTGATGTTCCCAGTCCGGGAAGGGTGGCCAGATTCAGCCAGATATTGTAGGCAGTAGATTTCATCGATCATCCTTGTCGAAATAAATAAGGGGCGCTTCATGCGCCCCTGACTGGATACTATAGCTTACCCATTTTCGGCCAAAAGGCTAGAGAGAAAGGTTACGGGTTTCTTACCTCGTCCATAATCGCCAACGGCCGTTCCGCACGCAATATCAACCCGTAGCTGACCATGTCAAACACCCGGAATACCATAAGAATACCGGCACGATCTGACGGTAGTTGAAGGATTTCGTCAGTGTAAGGATCGCGTACTTGCTCACCGGTCTTATATATAGCTAGAACGTTACCTTCTTTTAGGCCGTTATCCGAACCTTTGTTGATGACAACGACATCATACTGACCGATCTGACTTACTCCATCCAGTACGGATATCATGCGTCCACGAATTTCACGATCTGGATTACTGGGGTAATAAGTAGAGCTTATCTCACGATCCTCTTCCTGCAGCAGGCGATCTCCCTGACGGATTTCCTCAGAGGTTCTGCGAATCTGAACAGTCACCACTTCATCGACAGCATCGGTAACCCGGCCGAGCGCAATGGAACGAGCCTCTATTCCCAAAAACTCTTCAGTTTCAGGATCAACGTATACTTGCCCTCGACGATAAATCCCATAAGACTCATCTTCTTTGGCTTCTCCACGGGCATATACCTGATCGCCAGCACCAACTATAAGATTGCCTTTCTTGCCTAGCAGAACGTACGGAGCTTCCAGCAGATCTTCTTCCTGAACCACACGGTTGTTGGTTAGGAACGGCTGAATCGCTTCCAGTGGTATCGCAGGGATGGCACTTTCCAGAGGCGTAATCCGTTTTTCCGGTGTCAGTTTGATCGTACGGCTGGCAGCCCCACGCTCACTAACCGTTACACGAGGTTGACCATCAATATAAATCAGCGCCAGAACATCACCTGGAAAAATCAGGTGAGGGTTTTCAATCTGTGGGTTAACGTGCCATATTTCCGGCCAGTACCACGGATTCTTTAAAAATCTCGATGAAATATCCCAAAGTGTGTCGCCCTTGACCACTGTATAACGGTCTGGGTGATCATTTCGAAGTTCTGGGGCCGCCAAAGCCAACTGACTAACCAACAGCATGGCGCCGAACATCAAGGACAGCATTTTCCTCATGGTCTCATTCCCTTAAAGTCTTTCCGGGCAGTTTGAGATGGGGTTGGGCTATAATGCCCATAAACCGGTTCAATTTGTACTCAGTGATACACTAATAGATAATAGTAGCAGGCGATCCTAAATCTGTAATGGAATTTTTTTCACAAAATTATTATGAGTAAGCTCCAAATTCTTGAATTTCCTGACCCTAGGCTGCGTACAGTTGCAAAAAAGGTCGAGGAAGTGAATGACGACATTCGCACTATCATCGACGATATGTTTGAAACCATGTACGACGCCCCGGGTATTGGTTTAGCCGCTACCCAAGTGAACGTGCACAAGCGTATCATCGTCATAGACATCTCGGAAGACAAGTCCGAACCGCTGGTTTTTATTAACCCTGAGGTAACGGTCCTGGACGGTGAGCCAGAGGAAATGCAGGAAGGCTGCCTTTCTGTTCCCGGCTTTTATGAAACCGTTACCCGCATAGAGCATGTTCTGATCAATGCACTGGACCGCAATGGTAAGCCATTCGAACTGGAAGCCAGAGGGCTGTTGGCCGTTTGCATTCAGCATGAGGTCGACCATTTGAATGGCAAGCTGTATGTTGATTACCTCAGCCCCATCAAACGGACCCGAATCCGTAAAAAACTGGAAAAACAGCAGCGGTTGCGTGCCTGACAAATCATTTTCCAAGATAACTTCAAAACCGCCAGGCTCTGGCGGTTTTTGTTTTTCTGGCAGCAAGCGCCAAAGGAATTGAGAACAAGATGACCTCCCCCCGTATCATTTTTGCCGGAACTCCCGAATTCGCCGCGACAGCGTTACAGGCGCTGATCAACCAGCAATTTAATATTATCGCTGTCTACACCCAACCTGACCGGCCAGCGGGCAGAGGGCAAAAGCTGACACCAAGTCCGGTCAAGTCTCTGGCTCTTGAACATGGGATTCCAGTGGAACAGCCACTTTCCTTTAAGAACCCAGAAGACATTGCCAGATTGGCGGAATACAAGGCTGATATTATGATTGTCGCAGCCTATGGTCTGATACTTCCTCAGGCCGTTTTGGACCTTCCTGCACTGGGCTGCCTTAATATTCACGCATCGCTACTTCCCCGATGGAGAGGTGCAGCTCCCATCCAAAGAGCGATCCAGGCTGGTGACACAGAAACCGGTATTACCATTATGCAAATGGAAGCCGGACTGGACACAGGTCCCATGCTTTTGAAAACAAGCACTCCGATTCAGGATTCCGACACCGGCGGCAGTCTCCACGACCGTCTGGCAGACATGGGAGGAGAGGCCATTGTGGACGCTCTGAACAAATTGGATACGCTGACGCCAGAGTTACAGGATAGCAACCAGGCAACCTACGCCAGTAAACTGCATAAACGTGAGTCAGCGATTGACTGGTCGCAGTCTGCTGAGAGCATTGTCCGTAACATCCGGGCGTTCAATCCCTGGCCCGGAACCAGCGGAATCTGTGGCAAGGACCAAATTAAGATCTGGGAGGCAGAAGCTATCTCCGCCGCTCATGAACATCTCCCAGGGATAATTATCAGTCGTCAATCAGGCGGGATTGAAGTTGCCTGCGGCCAGGATATTCTTTTGATACACAAACTTCAGCTTCCCGGAGCCAAGGCCATGGCAGTGACAGATTTTGTTAATGGCAACCAGAGTAAACTTCTCCCCGGTGAGCGATTCAATCCAGTCTCCCCAGAGTCAGGAGACTGACACCAGTGAATCAACCATCCACCGCCACCAGCAGTCGGGGTATCGCCGCCGGTATTCTAAAAAGCGTCATTGATGACGGAAAATCGCTGACGCCACTAATGGAACATTGGCTTGAGGCGATCCCTGAAAATGAGAAAGCCTTTGTCACAGCTCTCTGTTATGGAGCTGTGCGCTGGTATATCCGACTGAATGGCTGTCTCGGCCAGTTAATGGATAAGCCGCTTAAGCCCAAGGACAGGGACGTGCATATGCTATTGATCTGTGGAATGTACCAACTCGGCTACATGCAGAAACCTACTCACGCCGTCATAAACGAGACAGTTAATGCTTGTCAGGATTTCAACAAAAACTGGGCGACCAAGCTGGTAAATGGCGTACTGCGTAACTTTCAGCGCAAACAGAAAGAGTTAGAGGAATGGGCAGAGCTCAGAAACACCACACGCTTTGCGTTTCCCGGATGGCTGGTTAAAACACTGACTCAGGCTTATCCGAATCAGGTAGAAGAGTTGCTGGACAGCCTTAACCAACAGGCACCGATGACATTACGGGTGAATCCCCTACAGCAAAGCCGAGAAGAGTATGCCGATCTTCTCAAAGAGAATGGACTGGAGAGCCTGACGACAGAACTTGCCCCTTATGGTCTGACATTGACGCACCCTTGCGATGTGCAAGATCTTCCTGGTTTTTTTGAGCCCGGACGCTGCTCAGTGCAAGATGAAGCCGCCCAATTGGCCGCTACTTTTCTCAACCTGGCGCCCGGACAGCGAGTGTTGGACGCCTGTAGCGCGCCAGGCGGAAAAACCACCGCCATTCTGGAACAGTGCCCAAAGGTCAAGGAAGTGGTTGCCGTAGATATCGAGGCAGAGCGCCAGCAAAGGACCCATGACAGCCTTGGCCGACTGGGACTGAAAGCAAACGTGATTGTGGCGGATACCGGCACTCTTTCCGATTGGTGGGACGAGCAGCCCTTTGACCGCATTCTGCTCGATGCACCGTGCAGTGCCACCGGTGTTATCCGTCGTCACCCGGATATCAAGCATCTTCGTCGCCGGGAGGATATTACCCACCTTAGCGAGATTCAGTACAGCTTACTGAATACGCTTTGGAAAACTCTGGCGCCCGGTGGGCAGATACTTTACGCCACTTGTTCTATTCTTCCTCAAGAGAATACGCATATAATTGAAAGGTTTATAAGAGAAACCCCGAATGCCCGTCACATTCCGCTGGAACTTCGAGGATTTCACGACACGCCCACTGGGCATATCCAGCTGTTACCCAAGGCAGGGGGGCATGATGGTTTCTTTTACTCCCTGCTTGAAAAAGCGATTGGCTGAAGCTATCGGAAAAGTTCAGTTTCAATAGGATTTCCTATGAAAATTATTATTCTTGGTGCCGGCCAGGTTGGGGGCACATTGGCGGAGAACCTCGCCAGCGAAGCCAACGATATCACCATCGTGGACTCTGATGCCACGCGACTCCGCGGTCTCCAGGATCGCCTGGATATCCGCACGGTACAGGGTCAGGCCTCTCACCCCAACGTATTGAAACAGGCTGGCGCCGACGATGCAGACATGTTGATAGCCGTCACCAACAGCGACGAAGTCAACATGATCGCCTGCCAGATTGCTTACTCTTTATTCAAGACACCGACTAAAATCAGTCGGGTTCGAACAGCCGCCTACCTTGATCGCAAAGGATTGTTCTGCCCAGAGGCTGTACCCATTGACGTCATTATCAGCCCCGAGCAGGTCGTGACCGAGCATATCGGCCGTCTGATCGAAAATCCTGGAGCACTACAGGTTCTGGATTTTTCTAAAGGGCTGATACGTCTGGTGGGAATCAAAGCAAGCCGCGGTGGTCCGCTCATAGGTCACGAGTTAGCTTATCTGCGTGCACATCTTCCTCATATAGATACCCGAATTGCTGCGATTTACCGCAAAGACCGGGCAATTATTCCTCAGGGAGACACTGTGATTGAAGAAGGCGATGAAGTCTTTTTCATCGCAGCCAAAGATCACATTCGCAAGGTCATGAGCGAGCTTCAGCCGCTGGAGAAACCCTACCGCAGAATCATGATCGCTGGCGGAGGGAATATCGGAGCAAGATTGGCGGAAATGCTGGAAAGTAACTATCAGGTCAAACTGATCGAACATAATCAGGGCCGGTGTGTCCAGCTCTCAGAGGAGCTGGATAAAACGATTGTGCTACACGGCAACGCAGCCTACAAAGAGTTGCTGCTGGAAGAGAATATCGAAGACACCGACGTATTCTGCGCCGTCACCAACGACGATGAAGCCAACATCATGGCATCGATGCTGGCGAAGCGCCTTGGCGTCCGCAAGGTGATGACGCTGATCAATAACCCGGATTATGTGGACCTGATTCAGGGCGGTGAAATCGATGTTGCCATATCGCCGCAACAGACGACCATTGGTAGCCTTCTCACACATATAAGGCGTGGAGATGTAGTGGCCGCTCACTCACTTCGGAGAGGCGCCGCAGAAACGATTGAGGCTATCGCCCATGGTGACCATCGATCTTCGAAAGTCGTCGGCAAACGGCTGGATGAAATTGCTTTACCCTCGGGGTCCACGATTGGCGCAATCGTCCGTCGGGGGGAGGTGCTGATCGCTCATGATCATATACGAATCCAGCCTGACGACCACGTTATCCTGTTTGTGATCGACAAACGCCGGATAGCGGAAATTGAACGTTTGTTCCAGGTCGGCCTGACATTTTTCTGATAAACCACAAGTTTTTCCTGAGACCACTGTAGGATAATTAAAGCGAACCTGATTAATGCATTATTCAGCGATCACCCGCATCCTTGGCGTTCTGATGACGCTGTTCAGCTTTACCATGGTTCCGCCTATGGTGGTATCTCTCATATATGATGACGGGCATCTAAGACCTTTCGTCACGGCCTTCGGCGTTATTTTTTCTGCAGGTATTCTGACCTGGTTGCCGGTCGCCAGAAAGACCGCAGATCTCAGGGTCAGAGACGGTTTTCTCGTGACTGTCCTGTTCTGGGTTGTGTTGGCAGCCAGTGGGGCGGTGCCCCTTTACCTGAGCCACAATCCACATCTGGAACTGGTGGATGCGGTGTTTGAGTCCATGTCCGGACTAACCACCACCGGAGCCACGGTCATCACCGGCATCGATTCTCTTCCCAAATCCATCCTCTGGTACCGTCAGCAACTTCAATGGCTCGGGGGCATGGGAATCATCGTTCTGGCCGTGGCAATACTACCTATGCTGGGAATCGGGGGCATGCAGTTGTACCGGGCAGAAACGCCAGGTCCGGTCAAAGACAACAAGCTAACCCCCCGCATTACCGAAACCGCCAAAGCGTTATGGTATATCTATGTCACGCTGACAGCAGTCTGTGCGCTGATGTACTGGTTCGCCGGTATGGACGCTTTTGATGCGATCAGTCACAGCTTTGCAACAGTGGCCATTGGAGGCTTTTCCACTCACGATGCCTCTATTGGTTACTTTAATAACCCTATGATAGAGATCATTTGTATCGTTTTTATGATCATCAGCGGTGTCAACTTTGCCTTGCACTTCTTTGCCTGGCGACAGCGCTCTGTCTGGGTTTACTTTAAAGATTCGGAGTTCCGCTTCTATGCTCTGATACTGGCCGCCGTCTCTCTCTTGACGGTTTCGGTTCTGATGTTCAGCAATACCTACGACCCCATGAACGCCATTCTGAGAGGGGTGTTTGAAGTCGTCAGCGTCGCCACCACCACTGGATTCGCCACAGCAGATTTTGCCAGTTGGCCGCATTTACTGCCGTTTCTTCTATTTGTTATCGCGTTTGTAGGAGGCTGTGCCGGCTCAACAGGAGGCGGCATGAAAGTGATCCGGATGCTCCTGATCTATAAACAGGGCATGCGTGAGGTCAAACGCATCATTCACCCGAATGCAGTCATTCAGGTCAAACTGGGTAAAAAGCCGGTACCCGACCGGGTTCTGGAAGCCGTGTGGGGATTCTTCTCGGTTTACATGTTTATGTTTGTCTTCATGCTGATGGCATTACTTGCCACCGGACTGGACCAGGTGACCGCATGGTCGGCAGTGGGCGCTTGTATCAATAATCTCGGTCCGGGCCTGGGCTCTGTGGCTTACCATTATGGCGATCTAAACGATGCGGCCAAATGGATACTGTCCTTTGCCATGCTGCTTGGTCGACTGGAAGTATTTACTCTGTTGATCCTGTTCACTCCTACGTTCTGGCGGCGTTAGCCCTCGACCGCCTGCACCAGGGATGCCATGAAAGTCTGCTGGAAACTGTGTCGGAGGGGAAACATATGGCCTTCATTTTCCAGCAATTGCAGATCAACCAAAGGCATTTGTTCTGCCAGATGTGCACCAAATTGCCAGGGCACAAAGCGATCTCTGATTCCCTGGTAAACATGTACCGGCAATTGAACATCCTTCAACCGAAACCCCCAGTCCCGGTACTGCAGAAGAAGATCTTTCACAACGCCTTCGGCCCCCTGGCAGAAGGCGAGATGCTGACTTTCGAGAAAATCATCCAAAACTTTTGGTTGATGCAGCAGTGCTTTGTCCTCCTGTGTACTGGAGCTTTCAATAAAACGCAGATAAATTTTGGGTAGATGCTGCTCCGCCAACCGAATCATGTTCATCAATGATCGAAACAGAAAAGGGCTGACATCAGCAATTCTCGGACCCCGCTGATCCACAGACCATAATAGTTTCTTGGCAGTCGCCATTTCGGCAAAGTTAGTGTAACCGGCCAGTGCTCCGACAAAAGACAACTTATCCGGAATCACGTAGGCGCAAGCCAGTGTATGAGGAACACCACTGGACCAGCCCGCAACAGCAAACCCAGGCAGGTTTAACTTATCCGCCAATCTGACAAGATCCTTGGGGTAATCAAGGAGAGAATATTCAGATACCAGAGAGGATTCTCCAATTCCGGGTCTATCCATGACAATCCATCTCAGGTGATGCTCTTTGGCATTGTCATGAAACATTGCCCCTTCATAACTGGAACCCGGTGTTCCATGAGCATAGAAAACCGGATAGCCGTTCAGATCCCCCCATTCCCGGTAGCTGATGAGCCGCTTCTCACTCACCGGCAAATACCGAATACTGCCCACAATTGATTGAGAGTTTTCCGAGGCGTTTTTCAAGGCCATAAATCATTACCCAGGGTCATTCCGGTTTCCTGATAGGGATCTGGACAGTCCTTCAAGAGCCTGTGCCAATACCGAAATCGCACGACCATACTCAATTATTTTTGTGACTTTTATCACAAAAATATAGCACTCTGCGGAAGAAAGTCTAACCGTCATGTTCTGTAACCCTCACTCTATTCTTCCTCAAGAACAATAACTTATAGAAATTTATACCAGAGATTTGATCGACCTTGTTGATAGCCTGGGCGGATAGTGGCTTTACTGACAGTTGATCGATTAATTTCAGGATGGGGCACTGGTTCAAATACTGGCCAGTTGAATTCATGTAAATTAGTGTGTCCATTTGTATTTTATGTAAATCAAGGCTTTGGGTTAATGTAGGTCTCTTATGGAGTTAAACTGGCGCGCGATAGTTCTGATTATTATGCTGGCTCCGCTTTTTAGCGGCTGCGAAGAGCTTGGCCTGGAGGACGATGATGAAACCACGCGCTCGAACAAGGGCACCGACGTAGATCCGCCAGTGGTGGACATTACAGAGCCACAGGTATCATTTCCGTTTATCCGTTATCTGTACTTCAAGGAAGTAGAGGACACAGGAAGCAGCGACCCTGAAGGTTTTGTCTACAGCTACGACATTAGTGCCAACAGTGTTGTGCGCCAGAGTAGTGGCCAGACTGCCAAAGCATTTGCCACGGATATTCCTCTGGGTAAAGGTCGCTTCACACAGAGTTATGTGGTCATTGAGGAGAACGGCAATTACTTTCGGGGTGAGCCCAATCAGCAGAGCCTGATCCAGATGGGCACATTATCCAATGGACTGAAAGAACGCTGCACATACCAATTCATGGCGAACGGGCTGGGCAATGAAGAATACCTGTTCCAACTCAGAGCGGCGGGTACGGATTCAACCTGTAACACCGCAGACGACCTCAAACAGCAGATTGATCTTGGGTCTGACGGTTCAGATTCCCCAAACAATATCAGCGCCACACTGTTTACTTCGCTGCCGCTTCAGAACGAGGCTTTCGAGATTCAGGGATATGTTCATCCCCCCAGTGCAGACAGCGTCCAGATTATTGACCCTGAACTTACTCCTGAGAGGACACTCACAGGATTGGCTGGCAATGACTTCAGTATCAGTCGTCTCAGTACTGACGGAAACCTGCTATTAAATGCCAACGGCGAACTGTACCTGAATACCTCGGAGGAGCTGGTTGACAGTATTGGAACTCTGCTCACCACGTTAACCTCTATTGACCAGACCGCTCTGACGGCTCAAGACTGGGAAGTCGACTCCGAAAGCCTCTACATCAATGATGACGGAGCACTGCGTAAAATTGATCTGGAGACGGGTGGAAACACGCCCATTAATGTTAATGGCAGTACATTGGACGGACGCATTGCCCAATCTGAAGACTATCTTGTCGTCCATGCCACTGATAATACGCTTTATCGGGTGGAAAAAGTGGGCGGTACCGCGGTTTCCATTGCGACGAATACACTCAACGACTATATCGTCAGTAATAATCTTCTCTATTTCAGCACAGACGCGGATAGCGCCTATATTGCGGATCTGACTCATTCGGCATTGGACTGTGCAACCGCCACCGATTGTAACGGTGGTAGTGACGCAGACACCTGCGCCGTCAGTGAAGCCGCCTCTGGTTGTATACAGTTTACCAATGCGCAATGGAAGTTTATGCGGGAAAACCTGGATCGCGGCGTGGAATATTACCCCATACTGGTTCAAAGTGATGGGGCCATTTCCGTCACTGCCGATGGAGACTACTTCTACCGCCCCACTTTTCTGGGTTATGACACCAGCACCGGATTACGTCTGGTATCTATTGGTTCGCTTGGGAATGAAGTGCAGATTACCGGCGTTGGAGTTTCAGAGCAGGGCAACGGCCTGCTCGCACTGGAACTGGATTCCACTGATAATGCTGACCCGGATGGAGAAGGCCAGAACAGCGATATTTACTATCTGAATACCCGGCGTTCCAATTCCCTGAAAAATATTTCGTCATCCGGAACCACGAATGAAGTTCTGATTTCAACCTCGGAATTGGACTAAGCATTCAGCTCAATTGTAGAAATGGCGCTGTCCTTCAGGACGGCGCTTGAACCGTTTATACTCCCATTGATATTGCTCAGGAAAGCGATTTACCATGTTTTCCACAGTCCTGTTTAATGCTGTTACCGAGATTAGCAAGTCCTCACTATAAATCAACGAATCCGCTTCCTGCACCACCAACCGGAAACCTTCGGAATCAGACAATCTCTCGGCACAGACACAAAGCACCTTCGCCTCTGTACGCTCCACCAGCTTGGATACCAGCTTGATCGTGTTTGCCTCAATGCCAAAGAAAGGGGCGAACTGCCCTCCGGAAAGCTCCGGATCCTGGTCGGGCAATATGCCGATGACGCCACCTTCACGCAGAATATGAAACAGGCGCATCACACCTCGCTTGTTTGCCGGAACCAATTCGGAACCGTTACGCTCACGAACTTTCCGCATATAGTCATCAAGTTCTTCGATTTTCGGCGGTTGATAAAGCGCTGCCATCTTATACCTGGCAGCAAAAAAGAGACCTGCAACTTCCCAGTTCCCCAAATGAGGTGCCAGCAACACCAGCCCCTTACCGGCGGACTCAGCAGATTTAATCAGCTCCTCACCCTCAACTTCCTTCACCAGAGATAAGATCTTTTCTGCAGGCCACTCCCATACCGCGCCAATTTCAGCAGCCACCATTCCGGTATGTAACAGACTTTGTTTTGCCAAAGCATGACGTTCTCTGGCAGGCAGCTCCGGAAAACACTGCTCCAGATTAGTCAGCGTCACCCTCGCCGGCCCAGCCTGAAACCACCACAGAATATGACCAACCCACCGGCCCAGTCTTTGGGCGGCCGGTAATGAGAGTTTTGATAATAACCTGATAGCACGCTGTATCCAGAGAGCCTTGTTTGCTGAATTGCTCAATCGATGTCCTTTTTCTGCACAGATATATTGTGATTCACGGGCCGTCTGCGAGGCGATAATCCCCATAACGACTGATTTCTGCAATAAAAAGCAGGAAAATATGGAAGCCGACACACTCGACTCTGTAATAAGTGCCCGCAAGTTGTATAATTTGGCGCTTTATTCTACAGCCCAGGTCGGAACCTGTTAACCTAAAAGGTTCTGCAACCCGTGAAAGGTTGCTGCCATTCCGGATATTGACGTGACCGGATTCTATTTTTCCGACCCGGCAATTTGATTAACCAAGTGGTGTTTAACGTGACAGAAATAAGTAAACCCGATGCCAAAACCTTCCAGGGATTGATCACTGTTTTGCAAAATTACTGGGCACAGCAAGGCTGTGTCATTTTGCAACCGCTTGATATGGAAGTAGGGGCAGGGACTTTCCACCCAGCCACCTTTATTCGCTCCATCGGGCCGGAAAACTGGAATGCTGCCTACGTTCAACCCAGCCGTCGTCCCACCGATGGTCGCTATGGTGAAAACCCGAACCGCTTACAACATTACTACCAATATCAGGTTGTGATGAAACCTTCGCCGGCCAATTTCCAGGAGCTTTACCTGGGATCATTGCGGGAAATGGGCATCGATACCAACGTTCACGACGTTCGTTTTGTTGAAGATAACTGGGAATCTCCCACATTAGGGGCCTGGGGCCTGGGTTGGGAGGTGTGGCTGAATGGTATGGAAGTGACCCAGTTTACTTATTTCCAGCAAGCTGGAGGCTTGGAGTGCTACCCCGTCACCGGTGAAATCACCTATGGTCTGGAGCGTATTGCCATGTACCTGCAGGATGTGGATAGCGTCTATGATCTGGTCTGGACCAACGGACCTCAGGGGCCGGTTCTTTATGGAGATGTCTTCCACCAAAATGAAGTGGAGCAATCCACTTACAACTTCGAAGAGGCGGACACTGAAACATTATTTACTCATTTCGACTACTTTGAGCGGGAAAGCGCACGCCTGGTAACCAAAGGCCTGCCTCTGCCAGCTTACGAAATGACACTGAAAGCCTCTCACACCTTTAATTTGTTAGACGCTCGTCATGCCATCTCCGTTACGGAGAGACAACGCTATATCCTGCGCGTGCGCACTCTGGCCCGCGAAGTGGCCAAAGCCTATTTTGATAAGCGTAAAGCGCTTGGTTTCCCCTTGGCTGATGCCTCGATTCGGGAAGAAGTATTGGCCAGCGAAGCGGAGAAGAAGTCATGAGCACCCAGGATTTTCTAGTAGAACTCGGTACTGAAGAGCTACCACCAAAAGCACTGAAACAACTGTCAGAAGCCTTTACTCAAGGCGTCACTGAGCGTCTGGCCAAGGCTAATCTTGAATTCGGCGAAGTAAAGAGTTTTGCAGCTCCCCGTCGACTCGCTATTCAGATCAAAGAATTGGCCACCCAACAGCCAGATCAGCAAATCGAACGCCGCGGCCCTGCAATTCAAGCTGCCTATGATGCCGCCGGAAATCCAACCAAGGCATTGGAAGGGTTTGCCCGTTCCTGCGGTTCAACGGTTGATCAGCTGGAAAAACTGGAAACCGATAAGGGCACTTGGGTTGTATACAGAAGTGTCCAACCAGGAACCCCCACTCGAGAGTTATTACCAACTTTTGTGGATGAATCTCTGGCCGCACTGCCGATTCCCAAGCGTATGCGCTGGGGAGCTTCACGAGTGGAATTCGTGCGTCCTGTTCACTGGTTGTTAATGCTGTTAGGTGATGAAGTCGTGAACGCCAGTATTCTGGGTCTTAAATCCGGGGATACCACCCAGGGACATCGTTTCCACTATCCCCATAAAATCACCATACACAGCCCCTCTGAGTATCAAACAAAGTTGGAGTCTGTTGGCTTTGTAATGGCCGATTACGACGCTCGTAAAGAAAAAATTCGTCAGCAGATTATCGAAGCTGCGGCGAAAACCAACGGCCAGGCTGTAGTTGATGAGGACCTGCTGGATGAAGTTGCCAGTCTGAACGAATGGCCAGTGGCATTGACCGGTCGGTTTGAGGAACGTTTCCTGCAGGTACCTGCTGAAGCCCTGATCTCAACCATGAAGAGTAATCAGAAGTACTTCCACATTGTGGATAACGACAGCCGTATGTTGCCGTACTTCATCACCATTGCGAATCTTGAGAGTAATGATCCGCAACAGGTGATTGAAGGTAACGAAAAGGTGATTCGTCCTCGTCTCGCAGATGCTGCATTCTTCTACGAAACCGATCAGAAGCAAACGCTTGCGGACCGTCTTCCAAGTCTGCAGCCAGTCGTATTTCAGCAGCAACTCGGCAGTTTATATGATAAGTCTCAACGGGTTTCTCAGCTGGCAGCCAAAATTGCTGAGAAAATCGGTGGAAACAGCGAATGGGCCAAGCGGGCCGGTGAGCTTTGCAAGACAGATCTGATGACCGAAATGGTCCTGGAGTTTCCGGAACTTCAGGGCATCATGGGACGCTACTACGCCAAACTGGATAACGAAGCCGAAGAAGTAGCAGCGGCGATGGAAGAACAGTATTTCCCGCGCTTTGCCGGTGATGTATTACCTGCAACCACCACCGGATGTGCTGTGTCCATCGCAGATAAGCTGGATACACTGGTGGGTATATTTGGTATCAACCAACCCCCAACCGGTACCAAAGATCCATTCGGCCTGCGTCGTGCAGCGTTAGGTATGCTGCGTATCATGGTAGAGAAGGAACTGGACCTGGATCTGGCAGAGTGTGTTGCCTGGGCCCAGGAGCTGCACGGCAATCTGCCAGCAGAAAATCTACAGGATACTGTTGTTGACTATGTTCTAGAGCGTTTCCGTGCCTGGTATGAAGAAGAAGGCCTGGCCGCTGAAGTATTCCTGAGTGTGGTCGCCCGTCGCCCAACCAAGCCACTGGAATTCAATCAGCGAGTACAGGCTGTTGCGGCTTTTGCTCAGTTGGAAGCAGCCCAGGCATTGGCAGCTGCCAACAAGCGGGTATCCAACATTCTGAGCAAAGAAGAGGTGACAGAGACTTCATCCCTCAATTCAGGGCTGTTCCAGGAAGCGGCAGAAAATGCACTTTATGAAACACTGCAATCCAAGGCAGAAGCCATTAAGCCGTCTCTGGAAGCCAGAGATTTTACCGCCGCACTGACCGAGCTGGCACAATTGAAGGAACCGGTGGACAGTTTCTTTGATCAGGTGATGGTCATGGCTGATGACGAAGCAATTCGTAATAACCGGATCGCTTTGCTTTCCCAGTTGCGCGAAACCTTCCTGCAAATTGCCGATATTTCTCTGCTTCAAACCAAAGCGTCATAATTGAGAACATTGTTGTTTGTGGATAGCAAAGTAGTGAACAAACTGATCATTCTGGATCGGGATGGTGTCATCAACCAGGACTCTGACGATTATGTTAAGTCACTGGATGAATGGCACCCCATTCCCGGAAGTATTGAGGCTATTGCCCGCCTGACAAAGGCGGGCTTCCTTGTTGCTGTAGCGACAAATCAGAGCGGTGTCGCGCGCGGCTATTTCACAGAACAGACTCTGCATGACATGAACAAAAAGATGCTGGATCTGGTCGAGGAAGCAGGCGGTAGCATTGATGCCATTGCCTACTGTCCACATGGTCCTGAGGATCACTGTGATTGTCGCAAGCCTGCACCGGGCTTGATCTATCAGATTGAGGAAAAACTTCATCACAAGGCGCAGGGAGCCTTCTTTGTGGGTGACAGCTTGAGAGATCTGGAGGCCGCCAGGGAAGCGGGTTGTTATCCGATTCTAGTCGCTTCGGGCAAGGGGCAGAGAACACTGGAAAAGCTGGCAGATACAGCATTTGCAGAAGTTCCGGTATTTGATGATCTGGCCGCATTTACTGACAATCTGTTGAAAAATATCTAACTTCTTTCCAGGGTTGCAGAGCCGGATCATCCTTGATTATGATTGAAGGCTCTTGCTGTCGGCGTGTAGCGCAGCCTGGTAGCGCACTTCGTTCGGGACGAAGGGGTCGGAGGTTCGAATCCTCTCACGCCGACCACCTTGATGATGGTTTCACCATCAGGGTCGGACCCGTTGCACGGCGCGTATCGAATCCTCTCACGCCGAATCCCCGAAGTTTTCCTTGGTTCCCGGATAGATTGCATCGATCAGTGTCAGATCCCCTTCATCAAGAGCAATGCGATTTTCAGCGGATGGAAAGGTGTTTCCTGATTGAGTCAGCACTACCAGACGCTTGGGATCGGAGCCGCCGTCTTCACACATAAGAATGGAACCTCTTTGGCTAACGGCGATATTATTTGGCCCATTAACCGATAGGTTCGAATTTATAGAATACTGAAGAGCCGGTATGCGTCCGCGTCCAAATAAAAGAATGACGATCAAGGCCTCTAGAAGGAATCAACCGCCGAAGGAAATCGGCTCGAAAGAGATAACTCTACCTTGGCATTCAAGTATTGCGCTGTGATGTCAGGTGCTACCCAGTATGCCGACGTCCAGCTCTCGGACGATCCGCATACGCTTTTCGTTCTACTGCATTTATGATGGATTCTGACTAAGATGAGAACTATCAACGATCTTATCATATCCAGGATGTACTTCATGCCAGATCAGGCAAGCGAACACCCCTCTCTTATTCACTCGTATTCGCCAGAGTCTCAGAACACAGCGTTCAAATGGCGATATCGAAACCTGGTGCTTCTAGTCCTGGTGACCATGATATCCGTCATCACAACTTCGCTCGCCCACGCGCTTCCCAGTAGTAAACAGGTAGAAACTCAACTCGAGCAGGTTGAACAGAATACTCTCTTAACGGAGGACACAAAAAAAACCCTGACTGAGCTGCTCGAAAGTACCAGGGGATTTTTGGACCAGGCGGAAGAGAGTCGACAGGAATCACAAAGATATTCAAAGGCGACTAATACCCAGCCTAACCTGACAAAGGAAATACAGACGCAAATAAAGCGACTGGAGCGTAATCCCGCGAGCATACCCGCCAATACATTGGAAGAACTGTCCTTTGAAACCATCGAGCAGCAGATTCTCAGCGAGGAAGCCAATCAGAACAGCTTGACCTCTGAAGTCAGTGATATAGAGCACAAGCTCACCAACATACAAGATCGCCCCTCTGCTATTCTCCGTACCTTGGGAGAACTCTCATCACGTCAGGATAAAATCGAATCGGCGCTAGCCACCACTCCGGAACCTGACAGTTCTGATCTTGAAAGTCTGTCCCGATACTGGCTGCTGCAGGCGGAAAACAAAGCTTTGACGGAAAAACAAAAGGCGCTGGAGCAGGAGCTTCTCAGCCATCAGTCTCGAGTGGAATATCTGAAAACCAAACTGTCATTACTGGAATTACAGTTAAGGCGTTCCAATCTTAAATCTCAGCAACTACAAAATTCCGCCTCCTCCCGTCGACTCCAAAGTGCCGAACAAACACAGGAGACCGTTGCCAGACAGGAACAGGAACTGAAGGATAAACACCCTGTAGTTCAGAAGCTGGCCTCCCGCAACACGGAGCTCAGCCAGTATATTGCGGATACCAGCCGGGAGCTTAAAGAAGTTCAGACCCGCGCAAATAATGCCAATCAGAGATCTTTGGACCTGGCCGAACAGTTCCGTAGCACTCAACAGAAGATTGAAATAGCAGGCTTAAGCCAAGCGCTGGGGCAGGTTCTTTTAGAAGAGAAGCGAAAGCTTCCCAATACCAACAATCTTCGCACCAGTGGTATAACAAAACGAGATGCAATTGCCGAAGCCGGACTTCATCAGATACAGCATGAAGACGAGCGCCGGGATCTACGCAACATGGAGGATTACATTGAAAAGCTACTCGAAGGTATTCCAGGCGAAATAGATGAATCAGTCAAGACAGAACTGTTTGACCTGGCGGAGCAGAGAAGAGAACTCCTACTACAGGCCATAGAGATCGATCAAAATTACATACGCTCTCTGGGAGAGCTGGACTTTACCCTAAGACAGTTTATTCAAAAGATTGAAAGCTTTAATGAATTTCTGACTGAACGGCTCTTGTGGATAAGAAGCTCCTCTCCCGTAAACCCAGAAATGTTGCGCGCCACGGGAACACAGCTGGCAGAACTGCTGACCTTTAACCAGATACCTGATGCCACTGAAAACCTCATTCGCGCAGCAAGAATCAACCCTTTATCCGGATTTATCATGTTGGGACTATTGGTAATTGGGTTCAAACGCTCCTTTTTCCGGCGTGAACTGGAACGCCTGTCGGAACCCCTTAAGAGGCTCACAACAGATGAGTATCGCTATACCATCAGGGCTTTGATTCTGACGATTGTATACGCTGCTACCTGGCCTCTCATTATCTACGTTATTGGCCGGGCTATCGTTCATACACCCGCGATGTCACCGGTAACCAGTTCCGCGGCACAGGCGATGATATCCCTGTCTCCCATCTTCTTCAGCTTTGCCTTCCTGAGAAGATTCTGTCTTCCTAGCGGGCTGGGTATTCTTCACTTTAAGTGGCCTAAAAACAGTGTAACCAATCTTTACCGGGATCTAGGTAGATATCAGCACTACTTTATTCCGACACTATTTATCAGCTATTTCTGCAACGATTACAGCTTTGATCTGAAGACCGGTGCCTTGCCCCATCTGGCTCTGGTACTGACGATCCTCATGTTCAGCTTTTGCACCTTCAAACTCATCAAAAACCCGAATGGTGCACTTAGAGTGTATGAAAACCGCTCATTTAAGGTTGCGACCCCTCTACTGAAAAGATTACTGGTTCTAATCGCCATAACCCTGCCTGGAATACTGTCTATCGTGGCGCTATCAGGCTATCTCTATACGGCAGGAACACTAAGTCTACATCTGCTGAATTCGATTGTATTGCTTATCAGTCTGTTCCTCGTTCATCAGCTTGTTGTCCGCTGGCTGGTACTGACCCAACGCAAGATTGCCTATCGCAATGCGATTGAGAAACGAAATCTGGCCCGGCAGAAGAAGGCAGAGGAGGGCCACGATACAAGTGAAGGCTCAGAAATCCTAGTTGAAGAACCGACCGTTGACCTGGATGCGCTGAGTAAAGGTAGTCGTGAGTTACTGAATACTGTGCTGGTCTTAATCGGGGCTATGGGACTTTGGCTCATATGGTCAGAAATCCTACCGGCCTTCGGTATCTTGGAAGAGATTTCAGTCTGGGCTTATACCGAGTCCGTTGCAGGTAAAGAACAGCAGGTTCCGGTCACACTGTTCGACATCGGCCTGGCGATCACCGTCGTGGTGCTGACTATTCTGGCCGCGAAAAGAGTACCCGCCTTGCTGGAGTTTATCCTGCTACAACGCATTCAGCTCGCCGCTGGCAGCCTTTACGCAATGCGTACACTCTCTGGCTATATTATCGTGGCAATTGGCATTCTGGCCGCTCTGAGCACGATAGGGGCCAGTTGGTCACAGATACAATGGCTCGCAGCCGCATTGAGTGTCGGGATCGGCTTTGGTTTACAGGAAATTGTCGCCAACTTCATCAGTGGTTTGATCATTCTGTTTGAACGTCCTATCCGAGTAGGCGACGTAGTCACCGTTGGTGATACAGACGGTGTTGTCACCAAGATCAAGATCAGGGCAACGACTATCAGGAACTGGGACCAGAAGGAATTATTGGTTCCCAACAAAGAATTCATCACCAGCCGACTACTCAACTGGACCCTATCAGACCAGACTAACCGGCTGCTCATACCTATCGGTATTGCCTATGGTTCAGACCCTCGACAAGCAATGGAGCTGATAGAGGAATCCGCTCGCAATAACCATAATGTACTGGCAGATCCTGCCCCAATCGTTTCTTTTGAAAGCTTTGGAGACAACGCACTGATTATTTACCTTCGAGCTTATATCAGTGGCTTGGATGTGCGATTGACAACACTGACAGAGCTTCACCTTGATATCTATGAGAAGCTGAACAATGCCGGTATTGTGATCGCCTTCCCACAAAGGGACGTTCATTTGGATACACAATCTCCATTGGAAATCAGGATGGTTAATCCGGAAGGTAACAAACCAGATCCTGCTGTCGATTGATATAAACCTGGGGAGACTATCCCTATCATTGCTATCCTGTCCCACATCTAGCAAGTTTAGATGTGGCTACCATTATTCTTGACGGGAGAAGCACATTCGATGGAACAATACAGGCTTAATAGGATATTTAAGTGGGGAATCTGCGTTTCAGTTATTTTTATACTTTCCTGTGCCAGTACTCCTGTTTATCAGGTAATTCCCAGATCCGTCTCTGCAACTCAAACCTATAGCTATTCGCGCGATATTCAGCCGATATTTGATCGCAAGTGTGTTGCCTGCCACGCCTGTAACGATGCCCCCTGTCAGTTAAAGCTAAGCTCGGGAAATGGCGTTGAAAGGGGAGCTTCAAAAATACCGGTGTATGACGGCGGCAGGTTGGAAGATCTTGCGCCAACACGTTTGAATATGGATGCTCAAACAGAGTCACAGTGGAGGGCCAAAGGTTTCTACTCTGTTATCGCTGCCGACAACTCAAAGGAAGAGGCTTTCTCTCCAGCCCCTTCATTGATGGAGAAAATGCTGACCCTGGGTTATCAACATCCCACGACCTCAAATCAACCTGTGGATAAAGAGATTGAACTGGGCATCAGTCGCGAAAACAGCTGTCCTTCTCCCGGAGAGTTCGATCATTACGCGGCTGACCATCCGAGAGAAGGGATGCCTTTCGCGGTGAGCGGATTAACTGAAAAAGAATACCTGGTAATAAAAACATGGCTGGAAGAGGGTGGTATGGTTGACCAGCCATCTGGAACACCATTAAATGAAAATATTCAGCATCAAATCATTCAATGGGAGGAGTTTTTTAACGCCTCAACTGACCGGCAAAAGCTTTTAGCCAGGTATCTATTTGAACACCTCTATCTTGCCCACCTACTATTTAGGGATTCTGATTCTAAAGAGCGCTTTCGTTTTTTTAAGCTCGTAAGGTCTTTTAGTCCCCCTGGTTACCCGATAGAACCGGTGGCTACTGTGCGACCCAATGGCGATCCAGGCAGATCGTTTTTTTATCGCCTCCAACCGCTTGAAGACAGTATTGTTCACAAAACTCATATCGTTTACGAGATGAATGAGTCCCGGTATCTAAGGTACCAGGAACTCTTTCTGGATACAGATTGGGATGTTTCAGAACTGCCTGGTTATGAGGAACGATACGCTTCTAATCCATTTCTGACTTTTTCTGCCATACCAGCTAAATCACGTTATCAGTTTATGCTGGATGAAGCGGAATACTTTACACGCACCTTTATCAGAGGCCCTGTTTGCCGGGGACAAATAGCCACCGATGTTATTCGGGACCAGTTCTGGGTCATGTTTGAGGATCCGGAATCGGAGCAGTTTGTTAATTCAATCGATTACCAACAATCAGTCACTCCCTTACTTGGTGTTCCCGGTCATCGTTCGGAGCTTGGTGACTTAGGATCGGAATGGTTTGAATACAAGGAGAAGAGAAATCGTTACCTTGAGGAAAGAAAAAAACAGTACAGAAGACGTTATCCACAGGGAGCTGAAATTGAACACATTTGGGATGGCGACACATACAATGCCAATGCATTTCTCACCATATTCAGACATCACGATAGCGCGTCTGTGACAAAAGGTTGGCGTGGAAAGTTTCCTCTAACGCTGTGGCTTATGGATTATCCTCTTTTCGAGCGTACCTACTATGAGCTGGTCGTCGGCTTTAATGTCTTTGGAAGCATTTCACATCAGGCTCAAACCCGACTTTACTTTGACCTGATTCGAAATGGCGGAGAAACCAACTTTCTACGCATGTTGCCACCAGGCCAACGAAAAGCTGTCTACAAAAACTGGTATCAAAACAGCGGTAAGATTAAGACTGCCATTGTCTACCACGAACTTGATGTCAGTTCGCCTACCTCAGTGGACTACAATCAAACAGGAAGTGTGAAAGATCAGTTAGTTCAGAATGTCATTAAAGAGAATCCCCATCTACTTGGTTCCGGTGATTCTCTGAACCGTTGTCATTTGGATATATGTTCCAGGCCAGCAAATAATCAGTCAGTGCATGAAATTGATGATCAATTTAGACGTCTGGCGAATGCTGAGTACACTGAGTTCCCAGGCCTACAATTTCTACCAGAAGTCACTTTTGTTAGAGTGGATACAAATCAGTCCGACTATCTGGTTTATAGCCTTATACGTAATCGGGCTCACTCAAACGTTGCCTTCATGCTGGGCGAGGGACTTCGCTATCAACCTGAAAAAGACAGTATCACCGTATTACCTGAACTCATTGGTAGCTACCCGAATTACAGCTTCAGGGTACCTGCCAGTGATGTGGAAGACTTTGTCAGTCAGTTGATCAATGTAGACAGTAAAGAAGAACGTCGCTTACTGATAGACCAGTGGGGTATACGCATAAGTCACCCTGAGTTCTGGGAAGTTTTCCACAGCTTCAGAGATTATATGGAAAAGCAGTCTCCTGAACAGGCAGGAATCTATGATATGAATCGTTATGAAGGTTGGTAGTTTACTGGCAGTATTTCAGTCGATGACAAACGCTAACATTAAAGATACTTGAATAGGGGAGGGCAGCGTGTATGTGTGAGGTCTATGCAGGTGTGGACACCAATACCTATGGTAAAACTTCGAGGTCACTTCGCTTACATGGGCATGTCACCAGCCTTTCTCTGGAAAACCGCTTCTGGGATATACTCGAACAGATGGCGTCTACAGAAGGCGTCTCAGTTTCCAATTTCATCACAACACTTCATGATGAAGTTGTTCTTCGGTATGGAGAAGCACCCAACTTCACATCACTACTAAGAGTTGCCTGTACGACTTTTCTTATCAATAAGATTAATCATACAGATAGCGTACCATCTTCTAACGATGTAGCTGAGTTGCTTTAATACTTTTCTTAACGAAATTATTTACAGGCAAATAAAATAATGGTGCATCTCTGCACCATTATTTATCCACAGCCGGTTAGCCCAATAGTTTAGCAAACTGTTTCACCCATTCAGCATTTGCAGGCCAGGCAGGTGCTGTTACAAAGTGTCCATCCGTAATCGCTTGATCAACCGGTATATCCTGATAATCTCCGCCAGCCTGGCGAACGTCTGGAGCACAAGCCGGGTAAGCTGAAATCTTTCTTTCCCGAATAACATCGGCTGCAGTCAATAACTGAGCACCATGACATATGGCTGCTATTGGTTTGTTTGCTTCATTAAAGGCTTTGATAATTTCCAGTACGCGTTCATTTAGTCTCAGGTACTCTGGAGCTCTCTCCCACCTGGGATAAGAAGTCCATCATACTGATCCGGAGAGACTTCCGCGAAAGTAGCATTTAATGTAAATCTATGGCCTGGTTTTTCGGTATAGGTTTGATCCCCCTCAAAATCATGTATGGCAGTCGCAATAGTATCTCCCTTGGATTTTTCAGGACAAACAGCATCTACTTCATACCCCATCGCAATAAGTGCCTGAAAAGGCACCATTAATTCGTAATCCTCTACAAAATCACCGGCAATCACGAGAACTTTGGCAGACATTATTCTTTCTCTCCTTGTTGTAAAAAACAAAAAGTGTAATACGATCTATTAAGCTTTCGGTAGTATTCAGATACTACATTCATACTTAGTTGAAATGAGCAGGGAAACATTTAGTTGTTTTTGATCTGAGGACTAGCACAACGCTTTTTAACCGATAGTTTCCTGTATTGAATCAATACCAAAATCCCCAAAAGATAAACGCCAATGACGCAAGTAATAACCTACTATTTAGAACAAACAGACCCGAAGCAAATCAAAGAGAAGCCACCAGTTGAACACTTTAAAGTTATCGAAGCAGAGATAAAGCAGTATCAGTACAACCGTTTCTTTTATCAGTCAGTGGGTGCGGAGTGGGACTGGAAAGACAAGCTTCAATGGTCTGATATCGAATGGAAAGACTATGCCGAGAAAGAGGAACTTCACCTTTACGTAGGTTACTACAAGGGTAGTCCAGCAGGCTATTTTGAACTCGAGAAGCAAGAAGAGGGTAATGTAGAAATTAGTTATTTTGGCCTGATGCCAGCGTTCATTGGTAAAGGATTAGGTGGTTACCTACTCACCAAAGCATTGGTCAATGCCTGGAGTTTTAAGGATACACAAAGAGTTTGGGTTCACACCTGCAGCCTGGATCATCCGGGAGCATTAAGTAATTATCGGGCAAGAGGCATGAGGGTATACCAGGAAGTATCTGAGTAGAAATAAAAAGGCGGCCAAGGGAAGGCCGCCTTTTTTCGTTCGCAGCAAGTAATTAAACGTCGAGGTTCATTACTTGTAGTGCATTGGTCTGGATGAAGTCTCGACGGGGTTCTACTTCGTCTCCCATCAAAGTTGTAAAGATCTGATCAGCTGCAATAGCATCTTCAATCGTCACTTTCATCATCCGACGGCTTTCCGGGTCCATCGTGGTTTCCCATAGCTGTTCTGGGTTCATCTCTCCCAAACCTTTGTATCGTTGAATATTCTGACCACGTTGAGCTTCTTTCATCAACCAGGTCAAAGCCTCATCGAAACTGCGAACTTGGAATTCTTTTTCACCACGTTTTACAAAAGCACCTTCTTCAATTAGCCCTTCCAATTTTTCCGCTACAGTAGCAACGTTCTGATAGGAAGTTGATGTGAAGAATTCCTGATTCAGCGTGTAACGGTAATCTACACCATGCAGAATAAATTCAATCTGCGGCAGGAATAAATTCCGCTCAGTATCTTCAATGACCTTCAGGAGAATACTTTCACCGTTAGGGTTGTCAGAGTGCAAGGTCTCGCCGAGCTCTTTACACCAGCTATCTACTTTAGACTCATCTTTTAGATCATCCTCAACCAAGCGTGATACTTCCAATAACTTATTCAACACGGATCTTGGATAAGCCCTGGACATCCGCTCAATCAAGCTAACAGCCGTACGATAGTCATTTACCAGAGTCTCCAGAGCTGTTCCTGAAATTGGGGGAGCATCTGCATTGGTATAGAGTTCTGTTCCCTCTAAGGCATTCTGGGTTAGATACTGTTGAAGGGCTTTTTCATCCTTGACGTACTGCTCCTGCTTGCCTTTTTTCACTTTATAGAGCGGTGGCATCGCAATAAAGACATAACCATTCTCAATAATTTCGCGCATTTGACGGAAGAAAAAGGTCAGCAGTAGCGTACGAATGTGTGATCCGTCCACATCAGCATCCGTCATGATAATGATGCTATGGTAACGAAGTTTATTGATATCAAACTCTTCGCGCCCAATACCGCAGCCTAACGCAGTGATCAGCGTGCCAACCTCTGCTGAGGAAAGCATCTTATCGAAGCGGGCTTTTTCAACGTTCAGGATTTTACCTTTCAACGGAAGTATCGCCTGGGTTCTACGATCTCGGCCCTGCTTGGCTGATCCACCGGCCGAGTCACCCTCCACTATATATAGTTCGGATAGGGCAGGGTCTTTCTCCTGACAATCTGCGAGTTTTCCTGGCAACCCGGCAATATCCAGTGCGCCCTTACGACGAGTCATCTCACGTGCTTTACGAGCGGCCTCCCGGGCTCTCGCTGCATCGATCATCTTGTTAACGACGTTTTTCGCATCAGTAGGGTTTTCAATTAGAAAGTCGTTAAAAGCAACATTCATCTCTTGCTCTACCGCAGACTTCACTTCGGAAGAGACAAGCTTATCTTTCGTCTGAGAGGAGAATTTGGGATCTGGAACTTTAACAGAAATAATTGCAGTTAAACCTTCCCGAGCATCATCACCAGAGGTATTAACCTTCGTTTTCTTAAGAAGGCTTTCCTTCTCAATATAGTTATTGAGGCTTCGAGTCAGTGATGCACGGAACCCAGCCAAGTGTGTTCCACCATCACGCTGCGGAATGTTATTGGTGAAGCAGAATATATTTTCCTGAAAACTGTCGTTCCACTGCAGAGAGACCTCTACTGTTATACCGTCCTCACGCTCTTTGATGAAATGAAACGGTTTGGCGATAGGATTCTTTGACTGATTGAGATAAGCAACAAAGGCTTCCAGTCCACCTTCATATTCAAAAACTTCGTTCTTTCCGCTTCTTTCGTCTGTCAAATTGATACGCACACCTGAGTTCAGGAAAGCCAGTTCTCTAAGACGCTTAGCGAGGATATCGTAATGAAACTCAATATTGTTGAAAGTAGCCTCTGAAGCCACGAAGTGAACTTCTGTCCCTGTATTATCAGTCTCACCGATAGCGGTTAGAGGAGCCTGTGGCACACCATGATGGTATACCTGCTCGTAAACTTTACCGTTTTTCCTGATTGTTAAACGCAGTTCCTTGGAAAGGGCATTGACTACAGATACCCCAACACCATGTAATCCACCGGATACTTTATAGCTATTATCGTCAAACTTTCCGCCAGCATGCAGCATCGTCATAATAACTTCTGCCGCAGATACTCCCATTTCTTCATGGATATCTACAGGAATACCACGTCCGTCATCGGATACCGAAATTGACTCATCAGGATGGATGGTGACTTTAACTTCTTTACAGTGACCAGCCAGCGCTTCATCAATGGAGTTATCCACAATCTCAAACACCATGTGGTGCAAGCCGGTACCATCGTCAGTATCACCTATATACATGCCGGGACGCTTTCTAACGGCATCCAGACCTTTTAGGACCTTAATACTAGACGAATCGTAATTTCCGGAATCTGACATATAGTTCTCCTACCCATCATTCCCCTGGGTTTAGCGGGGTAACACGGCCATGTTCCACGTGAAACATTTTGGCGTAGTATCTTTCGTTCAACCTTTGGTTCAAACTTAACATTTGTTCGGTGTCTACCATGGTGCAAAACACCTGGGCACCTTTCTCAAGGAGCGTTTTCAATAATTGGTACTGATTTTCCTGATCCAGTTCAGCACCTAAATCATCCACCAATACTGTACAATCTAGCTGCCTTTTTTCTCTAAGCAGCTGTAGTTGAGCCAGTAATAAATGGGTGATTAAAACCTTTTGTTGCCCCCTGGATAATACTTCCCTTGCAGCTATCCCGTGTGCAGTAAACTTTAGATCTGCTTTATGAGGTCCCACTGAAGTAAAACCTCGTCTTTTATCTAAATCAAGCGATCTTTCAAGTTGATCTTCCAAAGATAAATTCCCGGACCACCCTCGATCATATTTGATCGTAACCTGATCGGAAATATCCTGATTGAATACACCTCCTTCCAGAAGATTATTCTTCAATCTGTCGATCAACTCTCTGTAAAACTGATTTCTGAAGACATCAATTTTCTCCGACGCTTCAATAAACTGACTTGTCCAGGGAGCCAACTCCGAGCCGGAGATTGTACCATTTTTCAGCAATTTATTCCTTTGTAATAATAATTTCCTCCACCTTTGCCAAACGAATTTATATGAGGGTTCCACGTGGAACACCCCCCAATCCAAAAATCGTCTGCGACCGGAAGGTCTTCCATTTAACAAATCAAAAGTGAGGGGAGTAATTAACAGCAATGGAAATATCTCTGCCAATTCAGAAAGACCTCGTGCAGGCTCTCCATTAATCTTGACTAGAGTCTTCTTATTGCTCTTCTGACGACTAACACCAATTTTCTGATGGCCAGTAAGTTTCGCAAAACAAATAAACTGATCTTTTGAATAATGGATAACATGGTCGAGATCATGACTCCTAAAAGAAGAGCCTCGACCAGCCAAATACAATCCCTCGATTAGACTGGTCTTGCCACTACCATTATCACCCTGGATAAATACTATTCGTGAATCTGCTTCTAAATCGACATCTTCAAGATTTCTGATCCCGGAAAGAGAAATCCTTTCTACTGTCATAAACTGTGAGTGATCTTAATTAGTAGCGGTTGCAAGCCTGAGATAAACATTTCAACGGACACTGCTATCAATAACATCCCCATCAAACGCTCAATCGCAATTAGGCCTCGTTTTCTCAGTATTTTATACAAGCCTGTTGAACACATCAGAACCAACGCCGTTAAGCTCCATGATGCGACAACAACAATCACCCAATCCACCATTCTGTCGGGCTCTCGGGTTGATATAAGAATCAATGTAGCCAACGCTGAGGGGCCAGCCACAAAGGGTATAGCAAGAGGTACAATAAATGGTTCACCGTCTGGCAGATCCTCCAACCAGTCACGCTTGGCCGGGAATATCATTCTTATAGCAATCACAAACAGTACTATGGCCCCTGCCATTCCTACCGCTTCCTGACTCAAGCTGAAAACTTTTAGTAAATAACTGCCACCAAACAAAAAACCAAGCAGTATCACCAAAGCTCTTAGCAGCTCACGCAACAGAACCTTAAACCGCCTGGATTTTTCAACTTTATCCAAAACACTTAAAAATATAGGAATATTTCCTAAAGGATCCATTACCACTAACAACAATATTATCGCTGAGGATATTTCCATAGCAGTCTCTTGATATCCGCCAAATTTCTATATTTTCAGTTTAGCAATAAAAAAACCCAACAACGCTCACACATTGTCAGGTTTTTTCTTATCTTCAATTTCTATCTACTGAAGCAGGCCCAGTCTTTCATCCATAAACATATCCAATTCAGGAGCCAGGATATGGACATAGCGATCAAAATATAAGAATTGTTTTAACAGGAGAGCAAACTCTCTTGGAAAGTGTAAGCCGTGCTGCTCACCAATCCTAACCAAGTCCATAAGAATATTATTAATATCATCATCCTCTGGAGACTGATCATAATAGATCGAGGTGTCGGGCACCATTGCGTCCATTTTCTTATAAACGTTCGCAATATCTCGCGCCAACGCATCAATATCTACCTGAACCTTGGTCACACCTATTCTCGCCATGGCGTCTGCCATGCCGTGAAAATTCCCCATCATTATAGAGGTAATAAAATCAGACACTGCTTGCCAAGTACCGGCGCCAATCCGTCCGACTATTCCAAAATCTATAAAACCGATTCGTCCATCTTCAAGAACCATGAGGTTTCCTGCGTGAACATCAGCATGAAAAAACTCACATTGGGTTAACGATGCAAACCATGTATTCATTGCTGATATCAAGGTTTTTTCAGGATCAGAACAGTACTCTCGTATCGTTTCTAAATCTGTCAGCGGCACGCCATGGAAACGCTCCATGGTCAGAACTCTCATGGAACTGGCACTCTCATATACTTTCGGTACGACTGCCATTTCGTTTTCAGTTCGAACAAGAAACTCCTGAAATTCTTTAAGATTCCTGGCTTCCTGATAAAAGTCACATTCCTCCATCATCGTCCGCTGAATTTCTTCAACAATTCCGGAGAGGGAGGTCCAAGATAATTTCGGAGCCAGATACTCTATAACCCGAGCTGTTACATAGAGAAAATTAAGATCCGTCAGAAGAATATTACGAACACCAGGTTTCTGCACCTTGATGACGACTTCTTCACCAGTTACAAGCCTTGCGGCATGTACCTGAGCAATTGAGGCTGAAGCTAGCGGATTCGTATCGATAAACGAAAAGATATCGCCTAATGGTTGCTTCAACTCATCCTTAATGATTTTTTCTATCTGAGAGTAGGGCAGTGGTTTTGTCTTATCGAGACAGAGTTGAAATTCATCAACATATTCCTTTGGAAAAAAGGTTGGCGAGGACGCGATAAACTGTCCTAGTTTTATATATGTTGCCCCCAGTTCCTCGAAAGTTTGCCTAAGCAACTTTGGCGGTGGCAGTTTATCTCCCAACACCCAGCCAGCACCGGCTTTTGTCACAACTGCTGCGGTTTGACCAATTCTGAACGCACTTTTTATAGCTATCGCTAATTTACTCATTTGCTAACCTGCGTCTTAATTCCGTTACACTATCAAACCCCTTCCTACCTTGGATAAGCCGAAAAAATTCCGGCAACCTGTCTTATTATTAGACAGGCACCAACATTTCAAAAATAACATTGGAACCTGTTGAAACTTCAGGTAATTCTACAGCCTCATTGGCATGACAACATACAATGCGTCACTGGTTTCCATACCTTCAACCAAAGCACTACTATTCGCATTGGACAAGGTCATTTTGATCAAATTATCATCAAGCACATTTAGAACATCAATCAGATAACCGACATTAAAACCTATCTGCATAGGCTCGAAATCATAATCGACTTCAAGACTGTCTTCAGCTTCTTCCTGGTCAGGGTTATTGGCAAAAACCTTTAACTCCCCCGGCTCAAACTGAAGACGAACTCCCCTGATACTTTCATGGGAAAGGATACTGGCTCTTTGCAAAACGCCCTTCAATAACTGCCTGTCAGCAATCATTGTCTTATCCCCACCACGTGGTATAACCCTTTGATAATCCGGGAATTTTCCGTCTATTAGCTTTGAGGTAAAGGTATAATGACCCACCACGGCACGCACATGGTTGTCACCAAATATCACAGTACAGGTTTCCTCTGTATCTGATAACAATCTGGCTAATTCCAGCACCCCTTTACGAGGAACAATTGGCTGCCTCTTATCTTCCACTGAAGTCTTTGTAGCGATACCAGCCATTGCCAGCCTGTGACCATCTGTCGAAACAGCTTTTAAACCATCATTGCTAAGCTCCATGAGCATGCCGTTCAAATAATAACGTACATCCTGCTGGGCCATTGCAAATGCCGTGGCATCAATCATTCGCTTGAGTTCTTTTTGCGGTAACTCAAGTTTAATACTACCAGCTTCTTCCTCTACATTAGGAAAATGATCAGCGGGTAATGTGGATAAAACAAAGTGGCTCTTTCCAAAATGGACATTCAGTCTGGAATCTTTCACTTCTACGTCAATATTAGCTTGATCTGGTAGGGATCTGCAGATATCTGTAAACTTCTTGGCAGGTACAGTAATTCTTCCCGGCTGCTGTATATTCACTTCCGCAATCTGAGCGACCAACTCCACTTCCATATTGGTTCCAGTAACAGTCAGCTTATCCTCACTCGCATCAAGTAAAACGTTAGCAAGTACAGGCATGGTCTGTCTTTTTTCAACCACACCTGAAATCATTTGCAAGGATGTTATGAGCGCCTCTCGCGTAATAGTGAATTTCATGGATTATCCTGTTTGTATCCTGCTTTAGTTACCGGCTTATAACATCTGTATGTTAGCGATGTTAAACCCGTGATGCGACTATGATTTTTCCGATAAATGAGGGAACGATATATTCCCGGAAACCTATTGCCAACTATCCCGTTAACATTCTCATAAAGTTCTGATAATCCTCCCGGATCATCGGATCTTTTTCCTGCAATTCCAGTACGACTTTGCAAGCGTGAAGCACTGTTGTATGGTCACGACCGCCAAAGGCCTCACCAATTTCAGGCAGACTATGGGTTGTCAATTCTTTCGCCAGAGCCATTGCCACCTGTCTTGGACGGGTAATAGAACGTGTACGCCGTTTTGATAATAGATCAGCCACTCTTATCTTATAGTACTCAGCCACCGTCCTTTGAATATTATCGATACTAACCTGCTTTTCATGCAGAGCCAGAAGGTCTTTCAGACATTCCCTGATAAAAGGTGGCGTAATTTCCTGGGCTGTGAAATGAGCATTGGCAATAACCAGCTTCAAAGCTCCTTCAAGTTCACGAACGTTGGAACGAATTTTCTGAGCTATAAAGAATGCTGACTCACTACTAAGCATTACATTTGCCTGCTCAGCTTTCTTCATCAGAATCGCCACTCGGGTTTCAAGCTCAGGAGGCTCAACCATCACAGTCAATCCCCAGCCAAAACGAGACTTCAAACGCTCTTCCATGTGATCAATTTCCTTTGGATATCGATCACACGTCAGAATCATCTGCTGTCCACCTTCCAATAACGCATTGAATGTGTGGAAAAACTCTTCCTGAGAACGCTCTTTTCTGGCGAAAAACTGAATATCATCGATCAGTAATGCATCCACCGACCTGTAGTAACGCTTGAACTCATTAATTGCATTTAGTTGCAGCGCCTTTACCATGTCAGCGACAAAACGTTCTGAATGCAGATATACAATTTTTGCATTCGGATTCTTTCTCAGAATTGAGTTCCCCACCGCATGCATTAAGTGGGTTTTCCCCAATCCCACACCACCATATAGAAATAGTGGGTTATAGGCAGAGCCCGGATTATCCGCAACCTGAGTCGCGGCAGCTCTTGCCAATTGGTTTGATTTGCCCTCAACAAAAGTATCAAAAGTGAAGTTAAGATTAAGGGAACTCTCATGTTTTATAGCTCCGTCCACTGATACTTGACGATCAGGTGACTTCGCCTCTACAGAATGTTCGGTATCCTTCCTATTTTTTGCATCATTACCATTATTAGCAGGCCTACTTACTGCCGAACCACCACCATTTGCCTTCTTTTGACTTAAACTTCCAATTTTCAAAGACACTCTTGGTGGTTGTGAATGAGAAATCTCCTGCAGTATTTCACTAATACGGCTGACATACTTTTCATTCACCCAATCCAAAACAAAGCGATTAGGTGCGTAGAGAAGAATTTCCTCTTCAGATGCTCTTGCCTGTAATGGTCGTAACCAGGTATTGAACTGTTGCGAAGGAAGCTCATCCTCCAGATACCCAAGGCACTGATGCCACAGTTCTAAAGCCACGCCAAAACCTCCAGCTTACTGATATCGTTATTTATGAATTTTGCTTTTTAATCTGTCTATCACACGCAACACTCCTCCGAGTGGATACGCCGCTACCTGCCCCCAATTCAGACATCATGTTTATTGAAAACTTCCCTGGCGGATCGCCAAATGACAAAAATCAGAGTGACAAATACCCCTGCAGTGAAATTCACCGCATAAAAATATGTATTCATTATTTTTGGCACCGCCTTGTCCCCCAAAATGACAAAACGCGCCTTGGTGCTTGGACAGGTAAAGAGGGATTCTAGCGGGAAGTTTCACCTAATGCCACCACCAAAATCATGCTTATTAGATGCCTTGTGGATAACTTTACCTTTAAAAATCAAAAATATACTGACTTGTCAACAGCCTTGTTAACAAAAAATCGAGGAAAAAAAATTTAGAACCATTGCTTATAAGGGAAAACCTTTTGATATCCATGTGGATAACCTGAGCAAATCCCTGTGGATGAAAACGGCTGTGGACAAGTGACCAGTTTTTCCAACGGTATTACCCAGGCTATCCCAGTGTTTCCAACGTGATATCCATATAATTATTAATCTCCCAGATTGTTGTTTTTCATAAATAAAATCGATTTATCCACAGAAAAGGGCTTCCTTAACAATGCACTAAATCAACAATCTTTCTTTAAAAATTCATATTTATATTTAATTTAGCGTGTGGACAAAATTTTCGAGAAAGGGCTATAAAAATCTTTTCAGGAATTCCGATTGCTATTTGTTCTTAAATTCCATAAAATTCGCGTCCCTATTTTTGAATAGTCCATTTTAACGTTATCTAGCTGTGAGAGTAGGACATGAAACGTACATTCCAACCAAGCGTCCTTAAGCGTAAACGCACTCATGGTTTCCGTGCACGTATGGCCACTGCAAATGGTCGTAAAGTACTGGCAGCCCGTCGTGCGAAAGGTCGTAAGCGTCTTTCCGCTTAATTGATCATTCGTTGAATTTTTTCAACGCTTAGATGTCGACTTACGAATTTCCCCGGTCGCTTCGATTACTGAGGCCAGGGGACTTTCGTAATGTTTTTGAGCAAGCCGAGTATAAGGCAGGGCATCCTGCATTATTGCTATTGGCTCGTTCTAACCAGTGCAATCATGCGAGATTGGGTTTAGTAATTGCTAAGCGCAATATCAAATTTGCAACTGGTCGAAACCGAGTTAAGCGAATAATTCGTGAACAGTTTCGTTTAAAACAGTATCAATTACCGGCTATCGACATAGTGGTAATTGCCCGTCGCCCTCTGGCAGACATTGACAATGCTGAACTTCATCAGTGTATGGTTAAATTATTGGCGAAACTGAGTCGACAATATGAAAAAAACCCACCTGATCGATCTAGTTCGTCAACTGCCTAAAAAGGCACTTCTTTTAATCGTCCAATGTTATCGGTATGCCATCAGTCCCATGATGGGCAACCATTGTCGATTCTATCCCTCATGTTCCCATTACACCTTCGAGGCAATATCTCGTTATGGAGCAATAAAAGGGAGTTATCTTGGGGTGCGACGTCTGTTAAGATGCCACCCTTGGTCAACAGGCGGTATCGATCCCGTACCCGAGTGTTCTCATTCCAGACACCGCCATTCATCCTTACATGAATCTTAGTTTGTGATTTTATGGACTATATAAGAACACCTCTTATTATTGGCTTACTTGTTGTCTCGTATCTGTTGGTACTTGAGTGGAACAAAGACTTCTCGTCTGATCAGGGTCCTGCTGTTACTCAAACTGCCCCTGGGTTTGATGAAACCAGCTCTTCAAGCGTTCCTTCTGATCACAGTACAACTGGAGAGCTTGCTACTCCAGAGTCAATGAGCTCAGAGCAAAATGTGGAAGTAAGTGCCTCCTCACGTTCTTCGAGTACAGGCGGAGAAGTCACTGTTTTGACTGACGTCCTGGCTGCGAAAATCGATCTTACCGGTGGTAATCTTACTTACTCAGCGTTAAAGGACTATCCGGTTTCACTTAATAACCCTGCCCCACTGGAAATCTTTCAGAAGAACTCAGAACGCTATTTTGTTGCTGAAAGTGGTTTAATTGGACGCGATGGATTTGATGCTTCCAAAAATGGTCCTCTACCGGTTTATCAGTCTTCGCAAAATCATTACAAGCTTTCAGAAGACAATAACGAACTGACTGTAGATTTGAACTATACCCGTGATGGTGTGAATGTAACTAAACGATATGTTTTTAGCCGCGGAAATTATGAAATCAAGGTCTACTATCTGGTTAACAACGACTCGGTAGATCCATGGCGAGCGAACTTTTCTGCGAAGTTGGTAAGAGATAATTCCCCTGATCCCACAAAAGCTGCTGGGATGGGCGCTGTTTCTTATCTTGGTGCTGTCGTTTCTACCACTGAAACTCCTTATGAAAAAGTCGATTTTGACGATATGGACGAGGGGTCAGTTCAGGTCGAAGACAACAGTGGTTGGGTAGCTTTTGTACAACATTATTTCGTTAGTGCCTGGATTCCTCGTAATGAGGAAACTCATACCTATCAGACCCGTGTAAGAAATGGTCTTTACTTGATGGGATATGTAGACCCTGAGGTAACAGTTGCTCCGGGAACAACGGAAACCTTTGAAGCCAGTTTATATGTGGGTCCGAAGATTCTTGAATCCCTGCAATCTATCGCACCAAATTTGGATTTGACCATCGATTTTGGTTGGTTATGGTTAATCGCCAAGCCACTGTTTTTGGTATTGGATTATATCCACGACTATGTGGGTAACTGGGGGATTGCAATTATCCTCCTGACAGTTTTGATTAAGGCAATATTCTTCCATTTGTCTGCAGCAAGTTATCGTTCCATGGCAAATATGCGTCGTGTAACCCCGGAACTGCAGAGAATCCGCGAGCAATATTCTGACGATCGCCAGAAAATGTCTCAGGCTATGATGGAGCTGTAT
The DNA here is from genome assembly GCF_000376785.1 of Hahella ganghwensis DSM 17046. GTDB lineage: Bacteria > Pseudomonadota > Gammaproteobacteria > Pseudomonadales > Oleiphilaceae > Hahella > Hahella ganghwensis. Next base: position 705 of record NZ_AQXX01000132.1, on the reverse strand, counting down.
AAGAAAGAGAAAATCAACCCATTGGGCGGATGTCTTCCTATTCTTGTTCAGATGCCTGTGTTTATTGCCCTCTACTGGGTATTGCTGGAATCTGTTGAATTACGCCAGGCTCCATTCTTTTTCTGGATTCAAGACCTGTCCATTATGGACCCATACTTCATACTGCCATTGTTGATGGGGGCAACCATGTTCCTCCAAATGCACCTGAATCCGACCCCACCGGATCCTATTCAGGCAAGAGTTATGAAGATGATGCCAATTGTTTTCACCGTATTTTTCCTTTGGTTCCCGGCTGGTCTGGTTCTTTATTGGCTGGTGAACAACTGTCTGTCTATTGCACAGCAGTGGGTTATTACTCGAAAAATTGAAAAGGATGGCCTTAAAGCCAAATAGGTAATAAAGCCAGATAAAAAGCCCGTGATTGACGCAATGCTGTTCACTTAAGAGGAGCAGCATTGCGATCTACTGGATATCGGGTCTTTGATATCTTAACCGTCCGAGGTGTCGTAGGCCTCGGACGCCTCTCCAAAAACAGACTACTAATTCCCGATCTTAACTCTGACAAGCGCCGACCTGTTCCAGATATCGGATTGGAAGCCGCCATCACAATTAACTGAACAGCAATATAATCACACACTGGTTTGAAGCGAATGTCAGACGGGGCTCGATCAAAGCTTACCGCCGCAATCGATGCTTCTCGCCTTA
>NZ_AQXX01000131.1 GCF_000376785.1 Hahella ganghwensis DSM 17046 | reverse complement strand
TCCGGGCTAAAGTGGAACACCCGTTCAGATACATCAAGCAGGTGTTTGGTTACGACAAAGTCCGCTATCGAGGCTTGGCCAAGAACAAGAGCCGGCTCTATCTGTTGGCGGCCTTCAGCAATCTGCTGATGGCAAGGAAAGAGCTGCAGGTATAGGGGCAGTGAGCCCAGATGACGCCCCACAGGGGGGGAAGATCCAAAATGGCCGGAAAAACACTCTGAATATTCGGCCATATATCGTCGAGAGTTTGAATTACCTCAGAACCTTGGGGTTATTCAGACTCTCCCTAGACTTTTTATAGATCGTCGGGATGCAACATCGCAATCTGCGAAAGGGGGAGCGTCGTGAATACGACGATGACCATTGTTCGTAGTCTGGCACAAGTTTTTGACGCGCTGCCAGACACCTGCATGGGGTGTCTGGGTGGGCTCTTGCCGCTGACCGGTATGGAACCGGCAGAAAGGGGGGGGACCAATACATTCCGCTTTTTCCGTTTCAATACCTGTTTTCCTGAACCAGCTCTCAACATTCTTTTCCGGCAGGCGGTCCTGAGTGGACGCCCGGACTCTACTTCTGGCCCTTCTCTAAAAACACCTTTTCAGCCAGTGATATACCAGACACTCAATCTGCAGGTGTACGCATAACCCTCAGGTGAACAGACATGGCGCTCGCTGTCATATTGATTATCCTGGTAGTCGCTTCGGTGCTGTTTCATATATTCAGTCCGTGGCAGGCAACTGAGGCGGCATCCAATTGGGGGTCTATTGATGAGGCCCTGCTGATAACGATTGTCATAACAGGAGTCTTCTTTGTGGCTGTCGGTTTTTTTGTGGCAGTGGCGGTATGGCGTTTTCATCATAAAAAAGGAAGGCGGGCCGCCTATGAGCCTGAAAACCGGAAACTGGAATGGTGGTTGATCGTTATCACGTCCCTGGGGATTATGGGAATGCTGGCGCCGGGCCTGGTGGTGTATCAGGACTTTGTCGATGTTCCTGAAGATGCGACTGTTGTTGAAGTGTTTGGTCAGCAGTGGCAATGGACTTTCAGATTGCCGGGAGAGGATGGAAAGCTGGGAACATCCGAAATCAAGTGGATCAGCGCTGCCAATCCGCTGGGGGTGAATCCTGAAGATCCGGATGGTCAGGATGATCTCGTGATTGTCAGTAATGAGATTCATATGCCAGTAGGCAAGCCTGTTAAGGTGCTGCTGCGTTCGAAAGATGTCCTTCATAATTTTTACATCCCTCAGATACGCTCAAAAATGGATATGGTACCGGGACTGGTGTCCTATTTCTGGTTCACACCCACCAAAACAGGCCGTTTTGAGATTTTGTGTGCTGAGTTCTGTGGTGTCGGCCATTACAACATGCGAGGCATACTGATTGTGGACGAGCCCGAGCAATATGAACAATGGAAGGCCGGGCACAAGACTTTCGCCGCCAGTCAGAAACGTCAGGGGGCCACCGCCGGGAGTAACCGACTGGCACTGGGGCGGCAGTTGGCTGAAAACCAGGGGTGTCTGGCGTGTCATAGTCTTGATGGCAGTGACAGCCTCGGGCCGACATGGAAGGATCTTTATGGAAAGTTCGAAACCCTGTCTGATGGATCCACGATCATCGTGGATGAAGCCTACCTGAAAGAATCCATTCTGGAACCCAAGGCGAAGATGGTGCAGGGATATCCCCCTGTAATGGTGGCCTACAGTCTGGATGATGAACATCTGGAGGCACTGATTGCGCTGATCAAATCGCTGAGTGGCAAATCCGGTAACGAAGAGAATGTGGAAGAACCGTCATCGGCGGATCCGGTAGCGCTGGGACGTGAGTTGGCCCAAAGTCTCGGATGTACTGCCTGTCATAGTACGGATGGCAGCCCAGGAGTGGGTCCAACCTGGAAAGCCATGATCGGTAAAACAGAAAACCTGACGGATGGCAGCTCAGTAACGGTCGATGAAGCCTATCTGAAGGAGTCTATTTTGGCCCCCGGGGTCAAGGTGGTGGAAGGGTACTCCCCGATAATGCCCGCCTATACAGTAAGTGAGAACGATATGGCTGCTCTGGTGGCTTATCTGGAATCGTTGAGTGACTGATTTTGGGGATGATGCAATGGCCTACGCAGAACTAGCTGAATCCGAAGAAATTCATGAACCCAAGAGTTTTATCACCCGGTATATCTGGAGCCAGGATCACAAAGTGATTGCAGTGCAGTACTCGCTGACGGCCATTTTCGTGGGATTAATTGCGCTTGTACTTTCCGGCCTGATGCGCATGCAGATTGGGTTCCCCGGCAGTTTGGAATTCATGGATGCGAGTACTTATTATCAGGCTATGACCATGCATGGCATGATCATGGTGATCTATCTGTTGACAGCGTTGTTTCTAGGGGGCTTCGGGAATTACCTGATCCCTTTGATGGTTGGCGCGCGCGATATGGTATTCCCCTACGTCAACATGCTCAGTTACTGGTTTTACCTGCTATCTGTCATTGTGTTGATTGCCAGCTTTTTTGCTCCGGGTGGACCAACTGGGGCCGGTTGGACGCTATATCCGCCTCAGGCGATTACCCAGGGAACGCCCGGTGCAGACTGGGGCATTATTCTCATGCTGGTCTCGTTGGCGATTTTTATTGTTGCCGCCACCATGGGTGGGTTGAACTATGTCACCACGGTGCTTCAGGCCCGCACGCATGGTATGACGCTGTTCCGTATGCCGTTGACGGTATGGGGGATTTTCATCGCGACCATCCTGGCTCTGCTGGCCTTTCCTGCTTTGTTTGTCAGTGCGGTTATGATGATGTTTGACCGTCTTCTCGGCACCAGCTTTTTTATGCCAGCCATCATTTCTCTGGGGCAACCGCTCGATCACGAAGGTGGCAGTCCGATACTGTTCCAACACTTGTTCTGGTTTTTTGGCCATCCTGAGGTTTACATTGTGGCATTGCCGGCATTCGGCCTGGTTTCCGACCTGATAAGCACCCATGCCCGGAAAAATATTTTCGGATACCGGATGATGGTTTGGGCGATCATCGCGATCGGTGGGCTGAGCTTTGTAGTATGGGCTCATCATATGTACGTGAGTGGGATGAATCCCTATTTCGGTTTCTTCTTTGCCACCACAACGCTGATCATTGCGGTTCCTACGGCATTGAAAGTTTACAACTGGGTGCTGACCCTATGGCGGGGTAATATTCATCTGACGGTGCCGATGCTGTTTGCTCTGGCTTTCATTCTCACTTTTCTGGTGGGTGGGCTGACAGGGCTGTTTCTTGGCAATGTGATTATTGATGTGCCTTTGTCTGATACCTACTTCGTCGTGGCCCATTTTCATATGGTCATGGGGGTGGCTCCTATTCTGGTAGTGTTTGGTTCGATCTATCACTGGTACCCCAAAATCACCGGCAGGATGATGAATGAAACCCTTGGGCAGATCCATTTCTGGATTACGTTCCTTGGGACATACGCCATTTATTTCCCCATGCATTATCTCGGTTTTCTCGGTATGCCGCGCCGCTATTATGCCTACGAAGATTATGAATTCATTCCGCAGTCAGCCCATGATCTGAATGCCTTTATCACGGTTGCAGCTCTGGTGGTTGGCGTGAGTCAGGTGCTGTTTTTATTCAACCTGTTCTGGAGCCTGAAACATGGCAAAAAATCCGGTGGTAATCCATGGCGTGCCAATTCGCTGGAATGGTTGACACCGGACACTCCGCCGGCCCATGGAAACTGGGGAGCCCGGTTACCTGTGGTTCATCGTTGGGCCTATGACTACAGCGTACCGGGGATTGAGCAGGACTTTCTGCCGCAGACCTGTACCGAGGAAGAACTAACCCAACTCAAGTTGAGTCGAACGGCAATGGATTCTGCGAGTTCCCCTGAATCAAATCCCGAGGGAGGTGCATGATGGCGTTGACTCCTCAAATGCGGACGCTGGATATGGGTGAGCCAGGAGGCGGCTGGAATTCCCCTGATCATGCAAGTGAACTTCAGTGGCGGCTGCGGACAACCAAGGTGGCGGTCAGAATATTACTGGCGGTGGTGACCTCTCTCTTCATGCTGTTTCTGGTGACATATATCGGCCGCTCTCAGTTCAGCGACTGGCTCAATCTGACGGGGCCACTTGGTCCACTGGCGGATACCTCAATACTGTGGTGGAACACACTGGCACTGATATTGGCCAGTGTATCTCTGCAGTGGGCGCGCATGGTTTCCAGAAAAGGTCACAGAACGCTGGTTATGGTGTCCACCATGACTGCCGGGATGTTGGCTGGGGCCTTTATCGTCGGCCAAATGTTCCTATGGGGACGACTGGTTGAGTACGGGTTTGGTGTCGCCATCAATCCCGCTATCAGCTTTTTCTATCTGCTCACCGGACTGCACGGCTTTCACATCATGGGAGGGCTGCTTGCCTGGGCGCGTTCCATGGAAAAAATCTGGCATAAGTCTCCCATGCAGGTGATTAACGCCGGTTTGGAACCCTGTGCCATTTACTGGCACTACCTGCTTTTCATATGGCTGGTGCTTGTATCGCTGCTGACGAGCTCTCCCGAAACCTACGCCACCATTGCCGCACTGTGTGGATTGAGGTGAATTATGGCGATGAATACTGGTTTGGAACCCGCATTGTCAGATTCCGGTGGTTGGAAGCAGTTATCCGGAGACTGGCGTGGAGACAAGGAGGCCTTTAAAGGTGTGCCTTGGGGGAAAGCCATGATGTGGATTTTCCTGCTGAGCGATACCTTTATTTTCTCCTGTTTTCTGGTGGGATATATGTCTGTCAGGATGACCACCACAGATCCCTGGCCGGTGCCAAGTGAGGTGTTTGCGTTAACCATCGCCGGCGAGAGTATCCCGCTGATACTGATTGCGATCATGACCTTCATCCTGATATCCAGCAGTGGAACCATGGCGATGGCAGTGAACTTTGGCTATCGCAGAGACCGCCGTAAAACGGCCGCACTGATGGTGATGACGGCCCTGTTTGGAGCCTCGTTTGTGGGGATGCAGGCGTTTGAGTGGAGTAAGCTGATTGAAGAAGGTGTCAGGCCCTGGGGAAATCCCATGGGAGCCGCTCAGTTCGGGGCAAGCTTCTTTATGATTACCGGATTTCATGGGCTTCATGTATCTATTGGAGTGATCTATCTGCTGATTGTTGCGTTCAAAGTGGCGAGAGGAGACTACGAACGCAAAGGTAACTATCAGATCGTTGAAATTGCCGGACTCTACTGGCATTTCGTGGATCTGGTCTGGGTGTTCATCTTCGCCTTCTTTTACCTGTGGTGAGGTGACCTAAGTAACTAGGTAAGTAAGCAAGTAAATAGGTAGATATGTCGGGTGGATGAACCTGTTGGTTTTCTGAGTCTTCGAGGAACGCAGTGGGGAGGAAGTTGTCATGTCACAAACTGAAGGACAGCAGCATCCTATTGGCCTTTATTTGAAAATCTGGGGGCTGTTGTTTGTATTAAGTACTATGTCTTACATGGTGGACTACTTTCACCTGCAGGGTATGCTGCGGTGGTCGCTGATTATCATTTTTATGCTGCTGAAGGCCGGATTGATCGTGTCGGTGTTCATGCATATGGCCTGGGAGAGGCTGGCCATCATTTATGCGATTCTCCTGCCGCCACTGTGCATATTGGTATTGATCAGTCTGATGGCAGCAGAAGCTGACTATATATTTTGGGCACGAGTGCTGTTCTTCGGCCAATCCGCAGATGCCGTTGCAGGTCATCCGTAAAGCAGGATATAGGTCAGGATATGGATCAGAGCATGAGAGTCAGGACTAAACTCCGGGATGTAAGATCTGCCTGGCCGAGAGGCTCGGAAGCATGGCCTTCATATGCACCCAACAACTTCATATGCACGCAGCAAGCAGACGACGGATTTGGTGCTGGCAGGCAAAGAGTCGCTAACTAATTGCCTGCCGATGTTATAGGGCAGATGCAAGGTCTCAAGATCCCTATATCAACTGTTTGAATTGATGCCATTTATGCTGCCAGAAGACCGCCCAGTTTGGCGCTGCCTGGCCTGTACCGGCAACCTGCAATGAACGATGATGGCTGACGACCTGATCAAGAACGGCTTCCTGGTCTGGCTCAACATCCACGAAGAAGATGTGTTTGCCTTCCTTGAGAATTTTCTGGAATTTGCGGAAGTGTTCGTTTGGCTCCTGTATACCCCGTAACCCGCCTTCCCAGATGGAGAATCCAAGGATGACGATAGACAGGAAGATAAAAGGGACCCAGCCTGCGGCGGTTTCCGTGAGGCCTGTCAGGTAAGCTCCAACGAGTACGATAACGGCAAGACTGACGCCGACAATGGCTCCGATCTCACCGGAGTGAACAACGTCTTTCTTCATGAGTGAAGTAACGTCATGCAAATGATGCTGTTCCACTTCGGCATCGTTTTCGCTCAGAACATGAATTTGCTCTGTATTAATACCTTTTGCTTCCAGTTCACTTTCTACGCTTTCCAGGTCATCCAGGTCATCCAGGTCATCCAGGTCATCCAGGTCATCGCTGATGTAATAGTGCCGATTCATGACACACCTCCCATCGCTTTTCTCGTTGATAACCCTGCATCCCGGCATCTTTATGGTCGTCAGGTTCTCACCATCACCCAAAGGCCAAAGGTGCACAACAACGTGGAAATCATTTTCCGGTATGCCCTATCTAAGTTTGGCACCACCCTCTATTCAAGCCAGATTTGCCGAGCTGCTGCCCGGCTCGTCTAGTTTTTGCCAAATATAGTGCCTCGGCCGTTATCCAGCCTGAACTCGCTGCCAGTAGGCAGAGAATACGGGGCCATCAGGATTTTGTTCTGCACTGGTTAAAGGCTGCGACGGCTGCCCGTAAATCTTTCAGGTTGATTTCGGTATGTGTCACCCTGGATTGCAGATCACCAATCATTACGTACAGATGAAGCTTTTGGCTCTTTGTCAGGCGGTTTAGAAGATCATCTGATAATACGGCATGTGACGGAATGGCCTGGCCGGTAAAAGGAATCAGACGACCTTTATCGAGACGGATTCCACTTCCGCTGGCATCCAGATGAATTTCAGAGGAGGCATTTAGAATCAAATGCTCGGGCTGAACGGTGATCCAGATCTGGGAAGTGAATTTGTCGCTGTCCACCTGAAGTGTATGGGTGGTGAGGCGGCAACTGCTCTGAGCACCACTCCATACACGGCGTAATTCCCACATGCCAAAAGTATCCAGGACTTGGTCCTGTCTTGAGGGTTGTTTCAGGTTGGTGAGTACTTCCTCGATAGACTGTTGGGCTTCCTGTCGGGAACTGACTGCTTGAGAGACGGCTGTCGCGGTTGCTGCATCCTGTTTCGGCTGATTGGACGGCATTTTCGAGATTGCCTGACCGGCAGCGGGAGCCGGAGCATTGTTCAGCTCGTCAATGATGTTGCTGCCTTTGCTTGTTTTCGCACCGTCTTCCGTCTGAGTGGAAGGGGCGTTGGCGATTTCAGTTTTCTGGGATTCCTCGTCGTCAGCTGTTTTAGGCTTTAGGGCCAGCTGATCGCTCGTGAGGCTATGGGAGGATTTACTGAAGGTTTCCTCTGATGCTGCCGTGAGAGCCCTGTCTGCTGCCGGTTTTTCCGAAACAATACTTGATGAAACTGCAGCAGAACTTTCAAGGGCTGGCGCCTGTCCGTTCGTGGAAAGTGCTGGTGAGTCTTCTGATGCTGCTAATACCCGTGCTATTGATGCCTCATGCTGGGTCAGTGATTCGCCGGTTTCAGCATGCTGAGTGTTTTTTTCTTCCATCGGGGGCGTTTCTTCCTGAGAGGACCCGACAACCTGAGGCTGAGGGGAATGGAACAGGCTGCAACCCTGCATCGTGCCGAGGAATAAACTGCCCGCCAGCACCAGTATGGGTGCTCGGAGGCAAGTAAAAGAGAAAGTGCGACTGTATACGAATACTGCTTTATTGGCTTCAGACTTCATCCTTACCGTCTCCAGCTGGAACTTCGTTATTGTTATGGACTGCCGGGGAGTATCAGGCGTTTTTGCTGTGTCCGGGACTTCCCGCAGACCTCTGATGTTATGCTGGCTTGTTTTCAAGTTGATCACAAACCAGAGCATGACAGGTTATCACCTGCCTCGGTGTAAAAACGTTGTCTAGGTCGCAGAATATGTGAAGCAGGCTGTTTTATGACCAGCTTCGGGAATCTGCCGTCATAGGTTCTTGGGCTGTCCCTGTCCCAGGGTGTTGATGCGCTGCCCGATTGGTGGCGCAATGTCACCATTAATGACCATGTCCAATAACACTGGGTCTCTTTGGTTGAGAATGGCCGACCAGTCAATGTCGCGGAGCTGTTCCATGTCGATGATGCGATAGGACTCAATCCCCAGGGCTTTGCCCATCAATGCAAAATTCACCTCCGGCAAGGCATTGGCCGTATCTTCGAACCCCCTCAATTTCTGTCCGTGCCGAATGGTGCCCAGGCTGCCGTTGTTCATCACAATGAATACCACATTGAGGTGGTTCTCTCTGGCCACGGTGAATTCAAGACTCGACATGAGCACGGCACCATCACCGGTGATGCAGATGACAGGGACATCCCCATGGCCGAACTTGCAGCCTATTGCGGCACCTATCGCCCAGCCCATGCTGGCAAAGCCCATGGAAATGTTCACTAGATTGTGAGTTGTACTATCAGGAATATTCTGCATCCAGTAGTGGGTAGACCAGTAAAAACTGTTTCCGGTATCCACATAAACCCGGGTCGTAGCCGGTATCTGGCTGCTGATATAGGTAAAAACCTGCCGAGGGTTCAAGGGGGAGGCATCTGTAATGCAGTCATCCCAGTGCATGACAGAGAAATTACCCGGTTTGTCCAATGATTTCATTTTGACCGGTGTCAGCATTCGTGTTGATCGTTTGGGAACTTTCAGCTCTTTGAACAAGGCAGAGAACACCAGTCTCGGGCTGCCCAGAATGTTCAGCCTTGCCATGTAGGAACGGGATAGCTGTTCCGGGTTACTGCTGACGTGAATCATACGTGAAGTCAGCAGGGTGGAGCCATCCCAGCCGCAGGTGGCTGTTTCATCGAGATCCGTCCCCACGACAAAAATCAGCGGGGCACTTTCCCTGGATAATGCCACTCTCGCTGATTCATGTCCTGCCGTACCAAAGACCCCACGGTAGAGTGGGTGTTGGGCATTGATCAGACCGCGAGACATGGGAAATGTCACAATAGGCCAGTTGTAGGCCTCGGCGATTTTCAGAATATAGGACATTGCCTCCTCTGCGCCGGGACCGAGGGCGAAAACGGCTTTGGAAGTTCCCTGGATGAGGTTTTTGAGCTGATTCAGCTGTTGTTTGTCGGGGGTCGCCTCCATTGGCCGGTTGATGTAGGGGTAGTCATTGAATGTGGCACTGATCGGCATCGTGAGAATATCTGAGGGAATACTCAGATGCACCGGCCCCGGAGTCAGGCCCAAGGCATTGGAGAGTGCCAGATGCAACTTGTGGATCAGTTGATCCGGGTGGGAGACCAGGGAGTTATATCGGGTGCAGCTTTCAAACATCAACATACTGTCGATACCCGCTCCGCTGGTTTCCTGCATGGCCCCACGACCAAAGGTGCTGATCGGGGTTTGGGCAGTAATGGCCAATACTGGGATATTGTCCACATAAGCATTGGCTATGGGGGTCAGCAGGTTGGTGGCTCCAGGGCCGGAGGTTGTGCCACAGACTCCGATCTTTCCGGTTTCACGGAAGTATCCGTCCGCCATATACGCCGCACCGGCTTCACTGCGGGTCAGAACCCACTTGGGAATGTTTTCACTGGCTCTTTGTGCCAGGCGATGGCAAAGAGGATCAATATTTCCTCCCGGGACGCCAAATATGTAGCGAATATCAAGCAAAGCGAAAAAGTCGATCAGTAGATCGGTGCAGGAGGAGGGTGGAGATTTTAAAATACGGGGCAGTGGTTCCATGGTTACTCTCCTTTGCCGCATTCCCGGCGCGTCGCAACCTTGGGGTAAGCTTTCATTCACCCAAAGGGCGTTACACCTTATAGGCAGTTTAGCATAGTCTATTTGTATTAAATGGTGCGATGAAAGGTAATATTCCACATTGTTGAAAACTATTATTTTTATGATATTGATTAATTTTCATAAAAGTTAGGATTGTTCTAATTTGATAGGTAGACAGATTTCGAGAGGAATCTTTGTTAGTTGCCTAATGACAAAACGGTCTGATTACCCAACGGAGGTTACCGATATGGCCAAGACAATTTCATTTGCAGCGGTCCATTTCAGTGTTGCTTTTGCTGTTGGATATCTGATGACAGGCAGTTTTGTAGTCGGTGGTGCTATTGCATTGGTGGAACCCTTATGTAACACCGTTGCCTATTTCTTCCATGAAAAAGTCTGGGAAAGGATTCGCGTTAGAAAATCTACAAATGACGCTCCCAGATCTGTGAGCCGAGAGATGGCGAACGGCGAGGCACTGGGTCAGGAAACCGGGAATAACTCATTGGCGTTAAGTCCGTAGAATTGGTGTGAACAAATGCATCACCAGATGATCGGGGCCGACAACGAACCCATTGTTACCGGGACAACCTGAAGTGCATCCCGGTAGAGCTGCAGTGGATGAGAAAAAAAGCCAATGGATAAATTACAGTCTCAGGCGTAGAACTCCCGAATTGCCATTAACAGCCTGTCCACATCCTTGGCGCTGACGTCCATATGAGTGACAAAACGCATTGGCTCACCGGCTGTAATCAGGATGCCCTTATCGGCCAAGAAGTCTTTAAGTTGTTTGGAGAGGCCCGATTTACAGCGGGCATAGACAATATTGGTTTGTGTGAGCGCAGGGTTAATCTCCAGTTGCGGGAAATCAGCCAGACCAACAGCCAGACGCTGGGCATTGTCGTGATCTTCCTGAAGGCGCAGCGGCATCTTCTCAAGCGCAATGCGACCTGCAGCCGCGAGTACACCGGCCTGACGCATTCCACCTCCCAGCATTTTACGCAATCGTCTGGCTTTATTGATAAACAGCTGGTTCCCCAGCAACACTGATCCAACCGGCGCGCCGAGACCTTTGGACAGACATACACTCACCGAATCATAGAGGTTTGTGATCTGAGTGACGTCAACGCCGCTCTTAACCGCAGCGTTGAAAACCCTGGCGCCGTCCAAATGGAGCGATAGTTGATGTTTGTCGCAAAATGCGCGGGCTGACTGCTGATAGTCAAGTGATAGAGCTTTGCCGCCAATGGTGTTTTCAAGCGACAGCATACGGGTCACCGCAAAGTGAAAGTCATCGGGTTTGATCGCTGCTTTGGCCTTATTCAGATCAATGCTTCCGTCGGCATCATTCTCGATTGGCTGGGGCTGTATACTACCGAGAACTGCTGCACCGCCGGCCTCATAACGATAGTTATGAGCGGACTGCCCACAAAGGTATTCTTCTCCCCGTTCACAGTGACACATGATGGCCAACAGATTGGCCTGGGTACCACTGCTGGTAAACAATGCGGATTCAAATCCCAGTCTTTGCGCAGCAAACTCCTGCAGCGAGTTAACGGTGGGGTCGTCGGCATAAACATCATCGCCAACCTCTGCATTGGCCATTGCCTGGCGCATTTCCGGGGTGGGACGGGTAACGGTATCGCTGCGGAAATCCATCATAATCAATTCTCTTCGATGATGTGGTTTGATGATTGTTGCTGCTGAAGGCTGGACTAACATCCTGCCGTCATCATACGGAGATTCTATCCCCGAAGACGAGTTCTTTGTGAACAGACTGCAAAAAAGAGGTTCTATTAGACCACGTCAGGTCAATGGGATGAGGATGATGACTTTGAAGTGCATGACAGCTTCGAAGAATCAAGGATGACTAACGAGATTGAATTTGGCAGTTTCATTTCTGAAAAGTCAAAGAGGTCCGGAGGCAGCCTCGAATTTCACAATAAGACCTTGCTCTAGCTACCGCTAAAAGCTTTAATTTAAATCCTGATAATTAAAACTTCACAACCACAGTATTCTTCCCAATTTAAAGTCCACTTTCGCATGCTAGTGAAATTGCTTGACGGCTTTTTCATGTGAGTGTCGCTACTATAGTTTGGCAAAAAAAAAGTCATACTATTTCAAGAGCCGATATTTGGCTTTTGAGGAATTAGAAATTTTCTTTGCGATTCCCTTTGATCCTTAGAGATGGAGGTCAATCAGAATGTCTCAAATGGATGTTTTTCTTTTATCCGTTAAAGTTCGAGCCCTAGAAGGCAGCTCGATTGATATGGATGGATGTGAGTTCTATTACGTGGAAATATTCGTACCTGTAGATTCGACTCTTGGCTTCGAGCAAAAAATTGCTGTGGCAATCGATAGCTCAAAAGAAGTCCTTTCAAGCGACAATCTGCAGCTTGAAGAAATTTCCAAACTATTGCTATTCAAAGAGGCTGAGTGGAAGGGCGAAGGTGAGTTCAATGATGAGCTTCGTGAAGAAGCCAGGAAGTCACTGGCTACCGGGAAAGTTTGTAAAGGCGCCTTCCGTTCAGAAGAAATTGAAGAGGAATGCGAATACTCAATATCACTAGATGATTTAGCCTGATCCAATCAACGAGGCGGTGCGTCCTCTGTGTTCAGTGATGAACGGCGACATAGAGTGCTGATAGGAAACAATGCCGGTACCGACAGAATTAGACAAAATACGAATTATCATCTGGCGATGTTTAATCTTTAGCTTTATGTGTCCAAGGTTCGCTTAAGCAACAACTAGAAGACTTCACCCCACCTCCCACCAGATTCAATTGCAGGATGTTGCGCTCTTGGCCTGGCGTCGGTAATCCCCGGGGGTTTTTCCCGTCCAGCTTCGGTAGGCTCTGGTAAAGCTGGCCTGATCACTGAATCCCAGTTTGCGGGCAATGTCTTCCAGGGGAACAGGGGTTTCAGCAAGATAAAGATCCGCATAACTGCGCCGAATCTCATTGTGCATTTCCCTAAAGGAGGTTCCTGCCTGGGATAAATGATTTCTGAGGTGGCGTGCGCTCATATTCAGTTGCTGAGCGGTACGTTCCAGTGTGGCTCTGCCAGGGGATTTCAGAATCTGTTCGCGTACCTGAGTGGCAATTTCATTGGCTTCTTCGCTGACAGTCGCATTCTCGCGATAACGTTCTTTGGCCAGGGAGTAGGCAACCCTTTGATGGTCGTCCTGATGATGACGCCCGATAATCGGCAGCGTCACCTGGTTGTGTTCTGCTCCAAAACGCCACTTGGCGTCAGGAGCCACAGCGTGCCAGGCAGCGTCGTTCAGTTCGCTGCTGAAATCAAACTCAAATTGCATGTTGCGTGAAATCTGGGAGGCTACCGTATAGATACTTCCCATGTAAATTTTCGCCAGGAAAGGACGGGCCTTGCCCATTTGCCAGGTATCATGAAGTCTGATTCTCACGTCAGAACCGCTGATACTGACTTCCATGTCCACCAGCGGAAGACAGACCCTCAGGTGTTCCACTACCATTTCCACCAGTTTGCAGTAATCATCCTGGCTGAGCAGTACGTAGCCAAAAAGTCCGTGAGCAATCAAATCCAGCTGCTGGCCAAATTGAAACGCCGCGCGCTCGTCCGCCACCAACCATTCCGCGTGTTCAAGTGTTCTGATGACCTGATTGACAGAAAGAAAGGCATCCGGGTTGTTCAGGGTGGCAGCATCTACCTCACTGTTGGACAGGAGTACATCAGCGCTTACACCTTTTGTTCCCATGAAACGCAAGAAACGGCGTGCGTATCTTGTCGATATCAGCGGGACATCATAGGTCAAAGCGTTAGTCATAATTCCGTTTTCAAGTCGTCCTGGTCTTTGGGATTATTGTTCTGCATTGGCTGCCTCGCCAATGCTTTTCAACAACCTGCTAGGATTCTAGTGCTGCGACTCATCAATTGAAAAGCGCTTTGTTCAAATTTTCATTTTTAAAGTTTGATCGGTTTCACGAAACGGGCGTTCAGTTCTATCCGTTTCCGCTTTTAACAAATCCCCTGCCGTTTAAGTCAATGACCGCCCCCCTCCCGGTAGGCTTAATTACGGGAACTGGTCTGGTTAAATCAAGACAAAACCTCATGTCTGATTTGTTGGTAGCCGCTACGAGGCACGCAGCAGATGGCAGCTCATTCCCGCTAACAACCACCGAGCAGCCTTACTGTGTTTCATAAAAAATACAAAAGAGAGGATGAAACATGAACCCAACAAAGACTATCTTTCAAAGGAACCGGCTACGTGTAGCGATCGCCAGTGCAGTCCTGATGACCGCTCATGGAATGGCAAACGCCGATCCGGTGACATTGAACCTGGAAATGATGTGTCCCTTCCCACTGATCGGTGATCAACCGATTCTGGCAACCATTAACGCGGACTATCCGGCAGAGGTAACTGTCGGTGAAAGCTTCGGTCCCTTTGCCGTTGATACCATCACCGTAGTTAACGATACCTCTCGTCAGGGATTGTCATTGATGCAGGCAAAAACTGTGACAGGGGAGGCGTCCAGTTTTACCACTATTTCCACGGGACATCGTGATATTGCCAATGATGTTTTGCTTACGGTTGAGCCGACGGCGGTGCCAGAGGAATCCGGCTCCTTTGATGTTCCAGCTGTCGGCGATGCGCCTGCAGTCGTCTTTACTGTTGCCGATGTGGGGACGGCCCAGATCACTGTGGATGACTTGATTCTGGACCTGATTAACCGTAAGGCAGACGGCACACCAGCCAATCCTCCCATTGGAGAATTTACCTCCGACTGTACTGTGGTGGAAGGACAGAATAACGTATTGCACACCTTTGAAATTGTTGAAGGTGATGTCAGCGTTCCGCAAAACATTGAAGTTGATCAAACGGCTATCGACTTTGGTGATGTGCAAATGGGCATGACTGAGCAAATGACGGTGGCTATCAGTAACAGTGGTGGTGAAATTCTGGGCATCAATGGCGTTTCCATCGCTGGCACAGACGCTGATCAGTTTGTTCAGACCAATAACTGTACCACTTTGGCTGCCGGCGAAAACTGCAGCGTAGTTGTCACCTATTCAGCCTCGGAAGAGGGTGTGCAGAATGCCACCCTGACCATTGCCTCTGATGATCCTGATACTCCAAACGTCACAGTCGCTCTGACTGGCAACGGGTTGATTGAACCGGTTTCGGACATTGTGCTGAGTGATGAATCATTGGATTTCGGAGCCATTGAAATTGGTACTTCAAGCGAGAAAACACTGACAATCAGCAACCTCGGTGGAGCCAGCCTTAACATCAGCAACGTGTCTTTGGCCAACAACAGTGACTTCCAGATCACCAGTACTGACTGTGACATTGTGGCGCCGGACGCTAATTGCTCCGTGACGATGACCTACACCGCTAATTCGACTGACACCAGCAGTGACGTGTTGACCATTGAATCCAATGATCCTGATCAGGCTTCTGTCACCGTCGCACTCAGTGGCAGCGGTAAAGACCCGGTCGACAATACACTGGAGATCTTCATGAATGTTGAGGGGACAACTTATGTGTCGGCCTCAGATAACTCTCTCCCGCTGTCCGGCTCGATCGACAGTATTCTGGATCTTTCCACAGGGATGATCACTGCCGACCTGATGCTGAACCCAACCAGCGGAACTTTCCACATTTCCCAGCTATTCCGTAAATTGACTGCAACAGCTCATGTTGAGTTCGAACAACTGGGTCAAACCACCGGCAGTCTGGTTAACGGTGTTCTGACGGCCAACTCTCAGGCATATGTCAAAGTGCCTAAAGTCACTGTGAACATATTCGGTTTGCCGATTCCCATCGGTGGCGGGAACGATTGCCGTACGATGGATCCTGTGACCTTCAGTGTGGCGACTCCGGACGGGGAAATTTTCCAGCCATTGGAAGGAGGCAGCCTGGTAGGCAACTATGAACTTCCGGCACTGGAGAATTGTGGGCTGCTGACAAGTGTTCTCAGCCAGTTCCTGGCTGGACCTGGTAATACCATCGATCTTGACCTGACCCCTCAACAGTAATGGACGGACGGTAACTTTTGTAGGGCCGAGGCCGCTCTAAGGATGATCTATCACTCCCATTTGGATTTATCAGTCCTATAGAGCGGCCGGTTTTTTTAAGTCGATGAAGGAATTCATCCGGGGAATCCCTAACTGCCCCGTATGACAGCGCTGTAGCCGATCATTTGGCGAGGCATCAAAAAACAAGTAAAACAATATGTTGGAGAATAAAAATGAAAGGGCTGAATAAAAGTATTGCATTATTGGCAGCCGCTGCGGTTTCTTTGACTGCACAGGCCGAACTTAAATCCATAGACGATACCACCCTGGCCGACGTGACTGGTCAGAGTGGACTGGTGATTGAAGCCGGGTTTGGCTCGATCTCAGGCGTTGATGCTGCAACAGGGGATTTTTACGGAATTGACTGGAGTGGTGCCGGTATCACCATTGATGCATTCAAATGGATTGTGGATATCGAAGGTGGCTGGGATCAGGATACCAACGAGGGGGTAAACACCCGATTGCTGCCATTGCAGGACAGTCTGGTGGAAACACCTTACGCGGGCTTCCTCGCTGAAGATATCTCCATTGCCGGGTCAGTGGACATGACCATTGATGCCACCGCCGATCTGGCCAATGTGATTGGCAATGGCGGTGCCGTTTCGGAAGGAGACGGCGGTATCGGGATTACATTCGCCAACTCTGATATTCACTTTAGGGTCGGCAATCTTGGCGTATTTGTAGAAGACTATAACGGTCTTCAAATAGATGGCCAGCAGGTCAGTAGTTTTGGCGGAGTTGAGTTGATCGGTATGAACATTGATGGGCTTAGCTTGGTTGTGAGGGGTAACGGACTGTAGTATTCCCCTGATAATCACTTACCTCCCCGGCGGATTGAGCCATCCGTCGGGCTTTTTCCGCTGTCAGATTATTAGCATGGCGATATCGCTGCCATGGTAGTATTTTCATAAGAAAACTCTGCATTAGACGCTTATGAATAATACTATCTCGATACGTCCAGGCCTGATCACCTTCCGGGGTGGAGCCTTTGATGCGTCACCTCATGCACATCATGCTATTCAGGTAGTGAAACAGGAAAATGGCAGTGTCATGACCTGCCAGATTGATGGTGAAACTATTACTTCGGATGTTGTGATTGCTCCTGATATCACCCATGAACTTCGCTTGAAACAGGGGCTGGTGGTTTTGGTTGAGCCCCAGAGTGTAGTGGGGCAGAAACTGATGGATTATCTGGGTAAACGGGAGTACCGGGTGATCGAGTCATCTGATCCATTCAGCGCAGCCGGATGCGATATTTCTACTGGCATATTGAGTAACGCAGGAAGATCTGACGCAGAAGAAAGTCAGGTTCCCGTCCCGCTGGATACCCGAATCCAATCTTTGATTAGCCGGTTAGATCTGTGTCTTCAGGGAGAGTGTATAAAACCCTCCCATTGGAAAGCGGCGGAAGTGGCCGATGAACTTGCGATCTCCGAAAGCCGGTTTCTGCATTTATTTCGGGAACAGATGGGCGTGGCGTGGCGGCCCTATCTGTTATGGCGACGGCTGATTTGTGCCCTGATGGCAATGCAAATGGGAGCCAAGGCAACGGATGCCGCCTACCGGGCAGGTTTTTCGGACAGCGCCCATCTCAGTCGCAGCTTTCGGCAGAATTTCGGTATGAGTATTCGTGAAGCCTCTCGTCTATTTTCATAGTTCTGGATTCGATCGCTTTCCAGATTCTTTGTTTTATTGAACGGCAACTGAATTTTACAATGTAGCTGGTTTATTCAATTATGTTCGGCTCGATCTGGATATCCTCAGTATCTGTTAAATGCAGAAGAGAGGGAATGGGTATGACGTCGGTCAACGAACGTTATCTGATGAAAACGCACATGCTGGATTTTGATCACCCGGAAATCCAGGCTCTGATTCAAGATAGGGGGTGGAAGCGATTGGTCCCCTATGAAGCTATTGGTGCTGTTTATGCCTTTGTCCGGGATGAGATCCTGTTTGGTTACAATCGGGATGACAGTATTCCGGCCAGTGAGGTTTTGAAGGACGGATATGGTCAGTGTAATACCAAGGGCACGCTGCTTATGGCGTTACTCCGTGCGGTAGGCATTCCGGCCAGGATTCATGGGTTCACCATATTCAATGAGTTGCAGCGTGGGGCGATTCCAGGAGTCCTGATGCCGCTGGCGCCGTCGCGGATATTGCATAGCTGGGTGGAAATCCAGTGGGATGGACAGTGGGTGAATCTGGAAGGTTATATTATTGATCGCGAGTACCTGACCAAGGTGCAGCAAACTTTTGCCGGTCAATGTGAGCAGTTCAGTGGTTTTGGTATTGCCACACCCTGTCTGAGCCAACCTCAGGTGGATTGGAGCGGACAGGACACTTATATCCAGAAAGAGGGAATTGCGGACGACTATGGCGTGTTCGCCCAACCTGACGATTTCTATCGAAAACATGGTATAAATCTGTCAGGAGCCAAAAGACTGCTGTTTCGATATCTGTTGCGTCATTGGCTCAACTGGAATGTGGACCGCATAAGGCGAAAAGGTATCCCGGATAGTTATATACGGACTCGTGAGAGTCCTCGTTGATTGTGTTGACTCAGGTGGTTACTCGTGATTGAAATTCTTCTTATGGCACTCAGTGCTGGCATCGTTTTATTGTTGGGATTGGTTCACTTGTTCTACACCTTTGCAAGCAATAAGTTTTCGCCGAGAGAGCATGACTTAAGGACATACATGGAGCGGGTTTCACCAGTGATCACGCGTGAAACCTCTATGTGGAAAGCCTGGGTTGGATTTAATGCAAGCCACAGTATGGCGGGCATTCTATTCGGTCTGATCTATGGGTATCTGGCTTTCTATCACAGCGAGCTGCTGTTTCAATCCGCTTTTCTGCTGTTGACCGGCGGATTGATGCTGGTGGGATTATTTATCCTGGCCTGGCGCTACTGGTTTCGCATTCCCCTGGCAGGGATCAGTCTTTCTCTCGCGCTCTATCTGTCCAGTGTCATAATGGTACTGATGTCGTGATGGTGCCGGACGACTGATTGTCGCCCGGCCACAGTCGGCGTTAACGCCAGGTACAACCGGAATTTGGGATGCCGATCACCTTCGTTGAGTAATGATAGGCGTAGTCGCCGTCGATCGCCTGGGTTCCTCCATTGCCGGCTTCCGGGCCGATAATATAGGTTTCCGACTTTGGAATACCGGCGTCGGCATAAGCGGCGATGTCCGTATCGGCATTACCGTAGGCTCGGACAATATCCAGTTCCACATCATTCAGCAGATAACGGATGTAGTTGGTTTTATATTCCTGGGTCTGAGGGTCTACCGGGTTCTCGGCGTTGCTGTCAGTGCGCAGGTGCCACTGAAACAATCCTTGAGTGTTGAACCATTGACGGGTGGTTTTGGCCATCCAGTACTGACGGCCTGTCAGGTAGATAATCTGGTAACCTTTTTCCTCGTAGTTCCAGACAACATCGGAGGCATATCCATGCATCTCGGCGGAGTCGATGCCCAGGTAATCTCCTACGGCTTCGAAGTCGTTTAGCGTCAGGGTCCCGTCGATATCAAACAATACCGCTTTACGGCCGGGTTGAACGACCGTCAGGTAACCGGTTGCCTCGGAATGATCTCCTTCGACAATCATTCTGACCCGATAGTCCCCTTCGGGCTTGTTGACATCCACATAGATTTTGCCGTCACTGTTGGTGCGGTACTCGCCAAGATACTCCCAGTCAGCCATACCGGTACCGTAGATGTAGACATGGATATCCTCGTCTTCCAGGTCTTTGTGAAAAACACTGGAGTAATCGAACTTTCCGACCATGGTGGTGGCAGTACCGGTTTTGACGATCTGATCATGCACCATATGAAAAGGACGGTGCCAGGACGATAACCATCTGTTGCCCCAGTGCCGAAAAGATTTCTGGTGAGGTTTCTGCAGGTTGGGAGTATTCGTCACACTGCCGTAATCCGGGCAATATTCCGCGACCGAGGTGCCGCTTAAGGTGACGGCGATCAGCCCGCAGGCTGCTATGGTAAGTGCTTTGTTCATGGAAGGTATCCTTGCCTGTTTTTATAGGTTGTATTGGCTAGGGTCTGTAGACACTTTGTTTGGTGCTCGTGTTGAGTCTGAGAGCAGACCCTAAGGAAACACTGATATTTCCCTGATCAATTTAATCTCGTTCAGCCAATAGAATATGTGAAACGAGCCAGATTTTGATGGTTGGGTATGAAAATTAGATGAACAGGCAGAGATGAGTAAAAGAGATGAGTAGATACGGGAGAGGCTAAGTGAGTACGAAAGAGGATATGGCGGACATCCGTGCAGGTTGACCGCCATAATGGTGAAAGAATGGCCTCAGGTAGAAGCCATCTTGGAAAAGATCCAGTAACCGGCTTCATCGCTGTCCATGGCGCGAATGGCTTTCATTTCCTCAGGGCTCCAGAGTTCGGATACGATATCTTCTGCCAGATTACAGGTGCAGGAAACCAGGTGCACTGTCAGGGCTTGGGCCATGTGATGACGCTGTTTTCCTCGGTTGCCGCTCAGACGCTTGAATATACTGCGCACACCTTCTTCTGCAGTGGTCAGGGCGCTTCCCAGTAACGGCACAGATTCTTCACCTTTTCGACGCATCTTGCGCTTTTTCTGCTGGATAATGTAAGGCAGCACGACACTAAGGAGGTACTTGTGCTGCTGATTGTCACCGTCGCAGAATTTAACGCCCCGCTGCAGCTGTATCTTTTCCAGATTGCGGATATGATCCAGTGTTTTGCAGAACGATACTCCAGCGGCCACGGAGCTTCCCAAAGCAACGGCACCGGCAGTTGCAACTGCCCCAATACCTGTGGCCGACAAGGCAACGGCGCCACCGGTTGCTGCACTATAGGCCAGGGTTGTGAAGCCTGTGTTGGTGGCCGTGCTGAATGCGGCGGATCCTGTTGAGACCAGGCCTTTGCCTACAGCTTTGGCCATCCCCCAGTCCCCATGAGCATGATCACAACGGTGAACGCTTTTCACGTGTCCCCAGTTATGCATATCAACACTAGATCTGTCGAACCATTCCCTGTCGACGTGGTTATAGGCATTGTACACTTTGTCACCGAGTCCCATTAATACCTCCGGGTGTGGTGATTTAGAATTGTCTATAGCTCAATGTCACTGTTTCCACAGGGATCCTGCAGTCGAGAGACGTGAATGGTTATAGTGTTCTTGGGTTGTAGCGTTTTTTAAATGCAAAAGCCTTCAATATAGTTGATTGATTGTCATGAAGTGTCCGCACCTTATAAAAGAGCGTAAACGCTTCACTCTGAGGTCGCCTTTGGGCCGATTGCCTGTTGTTTCATGCGACAGATTGCAAAAAAGACACTTAACTATCTGAGCTGCCTCGATTATGGTGTTTGTCCAGCAGGGCATCCAAAACCACAGCCTTGCCAGTGAAATAGCTGACATCAACCGACATCAATATTATCTATCTGCCCGGGTCATTCTTCCCGGCAGTACAACCGAACTTATATTGGAAAAAATTCCCGATACATGACTGTCGTTCGGCCGTTCAAGCGGTCTTGTCGGTCATGCGGTTTCAGGTAAGGAGAACTTATGCGGTTGTTAACGGCGGGCCTGGTTATTGTCGTTCAGGCTATGTCTTTTCAGGTGTTGGCTCAGCAAGGTCAGTGGGAGGGGGAAACGGAACTGGGTGTACTGGTGACTTCCGGCAATACAAAGCAGACCAATGTCAAAGGACGTCTGGCGCTGAAATATGATAACGCTCCCTGGCGGAACAGTATTGATGCCCGTGTCATCTATACAGAGTCTGATAACAGCACCACTGCTGAGAAATATCGCGCGCAATTGAAAACCGACTACAAATACACGGAAAGGAAATATTGGTTTATACAGGAATCATACGCCAACGAGCGTTTTTCCGGGTATGATTTTGAAGTGTCTGCCACTACTGGGATGGGATATCGCCTGTGGCAGTATGGTGAACGCTCTGTGCTGGATGTTTCTGCCGGTGGCGGATACAAATTCAGTAAGCTGGAAGAGAAGCAGGAAGAAACGGGTAGCCGTAATGCTCACGAAGCGATCGCCCGGCTTGCCGGGCAGTTGGATGTGGAACTCTCGGATACCGCATTGTTTCGACAGAAAGTCAGTTCTGAAATGGGGCTGGAGGAAAATGATGTGGTGGCAGAGTCAGAGTCTTCAGTTCAGTCACAAATCATGGAAGGGCTGTCGATGAAGATATCCTTTTACGTTAAGCATCGCAGTGATCCACCTTTCGGTGCGGAACGAACCGATACGGAGACTTCTCTGTCGTTGTTGTACACTTTCTTGTAGTGATTTGTTTATCGTTACCCGAAGATAAACGCTAATATTTTGGGCGGGTTTGATTTATGCCTGGCTGCAAATGACTCTGCATGCCACTTAATTCCGCTTTAGTTGCCCGTTAGGAGTCAGGTGTCTCAGACAAGGACCATATCTATGTATCAACTGAAGATTATTGGCAATGGCGAAGCGTTCTCCGCCACGAACTTCAATACCTGTTTTCTGTTCAATACGCTTCGGGGGGCAATATTGATTGACTGTGGTTACCAGGTCCCACCACGACTCTGGCAAGCCGGTCACCATGAGGAGATAGAACTGATCCTGCTGACTCACTTCCACGCGGATCATGCCTTCGGTGTTGTCCCCCTTCTGGTCCGGTATCTGGAAGAAAAGAGAACCCGTCCATTGCACATATGGGGTCCCGTCGGAGTCGAGGAGTATGTCTCCGGGATACTTCAGATGGGATATCCTAACGTATCAAAGTACTTCCAGTTCCCCATTGAGTATCAGGAATTTCAGGAGGATGTTCCGGATCGAAAGGAATTTGGCGATATCGCTATTTGCAGTGCCCCCAGTGTTCACTCTATTACCAACCTTGTGTATCGCCTGGACTTTGCATCAGGCTCTATTTCTGTGTCTGGAGATGGTAAGCTCACTGACGAGGCCAGGAGCATGATCCGTGGAGTGAAAATACATTTTCAGGAGACCTATGAAATGGAAGACCGGATTCCCAGTCATTGCTCCTTCGAGGAAGTTCTGGCACTTGTCGACTCGCACCTGTGTGAGTCAGTAGGAATAACGCATATTGCGCCCGCCACGCCATCGAGTCCATGAGTGAACATTATCTGGACCTGGTGGACCGGGGGAGAGTGCCGGAAAAGCGCTTGTTTATGACATACCCCGGGCAGGAGTTTGTATTTAGCTAGGCTCTGATGACACAGAAGAAGATGACCTCGCGGCATAAGCACCCTGCCAGATGAGGTCCAACTTCTTCACCATGGTCGTGGAGAACTCCTGGCGAAAGTCTGTGGAACCATTTGAAAGGTCCAATATGTCAACGGTGGCATCTGCCACGGTTGTCACGATCAACTGACACATGACATCCAGATCCTGACTGCTGATACCGGCCAGTAAGGATGTCTGGCGAATATCCGAGGCCAGTTCATTGGCGAAAAATTTCAGTTCGTTGCGAATCGCGTTGCGCAAGGCCAGTGTCCCGGCAGTCCGGCATTGGGACATGAAGGCAAAGTGATTACGGTGCTGCAGTACAAAATCTATGTAGACATCGATCGATTGCAGCATCTGTTCCTGAGGTGAGCGGTCGGGTTGCCTGGCAGCTCTCATCAATTTTCGCAGCAGCATTCCAAGCTCGTCTGCCAGATTGAGGCCGAGTTCTTCCATATCACTGAAATGCCGGTAGAAAGAGGTGGGGACGACCCCGGCGGACTTGGTCACTTCCCGAAGACTGATACTCGACAGACTTTCCCCTTTTCCAACCAGATCCAATGCGGCATCCATCAAGGATTTTCTGGTCTGTTGTTTTTTTTCATCCCGACTCATTACCCGAGTCTCTTTTGGTAAAGCGCTATTGGTTTGTTTTTGTGTGTTCATTTGTTTACTGAAACTTCTATCGTGCCAATCTCAGCCCAACGTTAATACAGCTGGGATATTATTAGAATTATAGTAAAAGTAAGATATTTGTCACATGTTTGCCGAAAAATAGCTGATTTATTTCAGTGTGCAAGTGTTGACTGAAAGAGATAGATCACGTAGCTTTGTGTACACGTGTTCACTGAAACTGACTTTGAAGATGGCAATCATGACGACCTTCCTTACGGCAACATTCCATCATGCGTTAAGTTCACTTACCTCCCGGCTCTCTCCACTGTTTAGGATTATCGGTGGGGGAGCAAGAGAGGTTGGTGAAAGGTTTTGGCAGTCTTCTGGTTGTTTACAGAACTGGATAGAAATGACTCTCTGTGAGATTGATCCATTGTTCAGTCGTCAACGAATGGCAGCTGAAGTCATAGCGGTCTTGGATGAGACGGCGCAGGTTAAAACTTTCGTTATCCGTCCGCCGTCTCGCTGGAAGGGATTTATTGAGGGGCAGCACATTCCCGTTGAGGTCGAGGTCAACGGTGTGCGAATGAGGCGATTTTATTCTATCTCTTCAACACAGCAGAGGTACCTGCGCGAGGGGGTGATCACAATTACCGTGAAGCACCAGGAGCATGGGAGGGTGTCCGGGTTTCTCCATGAGCGTGTGAGGACAGGGGGAATTCTCTATATCGGGGAGGCCTCTGGATCTTTCACCCTCAATCACAGCAATCCCCCTGGTGACATTGTCTTTATAGCGGCGGGAAGTGGTATTACCCCCATCATATCGATCATCGAAAGTCTGGGAGAGCGTCAACCAGGTCTGGCAATGACGCTGATTTATTACGTTAGAAATTCAGGGCAGGTCATTTTCAGAGAACGTCTGGAACTATTATCAGAAAGATGTCACCGGCTGAATATACATCTTCACTTTACGGCTGAGGAAGGGCGTGCCAGCCGTGATCAGCTCTTGCGGGACTCCCCGAATATCACAGCCTCTGCGGTATATTTATGTGGACCTCAGCTATTTATGCAAAGAGTGATTCAGGAGCTTAAGGCTTCGGGAAGCAGCTCGCCTGATATTCGCCAGGAACATTTTGGTGGTCCGTTTCTCGCTGAACGAACACCGCTTCCGGCAATGGATAAGGTGACGGCCAAAGTGCATCTGCAGCAGTCTGGCCGGGAGATCGAAAGCCAGGGGGGGCAATCATTGCTGGAGATTGCGGAATCCCATGGACTGCAGCCGAAATTTGGGTGCCGCAGTGGTGTGTGTCATGAGTGTACCTGTGTCAAAACCGGAGGTCAGGTGATTAATCGCCTGACGGGCGAACTGGTGCCGGAAGAGCAGGAATTTGTACAGGCCTGTATCTCAATCCCTGTCGGGGCAGTGACTATCGAAAACTGGTAATCGCGATGCTGGTTATCACGAGATAAGCGGAGATAAAGCAATGATGAAGACAACAACACCGGCCCGTTCGTTAAGTGCCGAGCAATTGGAGAGCCTGGGACGTTTACTGGACCAGGTACGGCAGGATGTCCTGGGGGATTTGGGGCAAAAGGATGCTGACTACATCAGAGGAATTATCCGTAAGCAGCAGATGGCAGAGATACTGGGGCGGGTGTTAATTCACTTCAGCCTGACACCTGTCAGTTGGCTAATCGGTGTGGGGCTTTTGTCGACAGCAAAAATCCTGGAAAACATGGAGATTGGTCACAATATCATGCACGGTCAGTATGACTGGATGAATGATCCCAAGCTCTTTTCGCAGACCTACGAATGGGACACCATCTGCGATGGTGATTCCTGGCGTAAAACCCATAACTTTGAGCACCATACTTACACGAATATTCTGGGGATGGATCGTGATTATGGTTATGGGCTGTTGCGTTTGACCAATACAACTCCCTGGCGACCAAAACATCTGTTTCAGTTCATCAATTACTTCTTCCTGTCTTTATTGTTTGACTGGGGAGTGGGGCTGCATGAGTTGGAAGTGGAAAAAATCCGTTCCGGAAAAACCCGGTTACGCGACAAGTGGCCTTTTCTGAAACGTTTCTTCAGGAAGGCGCGCAATCAGGTCCTCAAAGATTATGTGCTGTTTCCACTACTGGCTGGCCCTATGGCTTTAAAAGTGTTGCTTGGCAATTTGATGGCTAACCTCATTCGTAATCTATGGGCTTCCACCATTATTTTCTGTGGCCACTTCACAGAGGGGGCTCAAACTTTCCGTAAACAGGATTATGAAAATGAAAGTCGTGGCATGTGGTATTACCGGCAATTATTGGGATCGAGTAACTTTACCGGCTCCCGGTGGCTGCACATTATGAGTGGGCACCTCAGTTTTCAGATTGAGCATCATCTGTTTCCCGACATCCCTGCACATCGTTATCGGGAAATAGCGCCCAGGGTAAGGCAAATCTGCGTGGCTCACGGGGTGCCATACAACACCGGAGGTTTTTGGCGCCAATGGTCGACTGTTGTGGCCAGGATCTGGCGATACTCACTGCCGGATTCCCTGTTCTCTGAACCTCGCGGACTTCCCCGGGCCGGTTAATCAGTCCTATGGCCCTGGGGGAAACTTCAGGGTCATTTTTCAATTTCTGCTATTGCCGCCTGCCCACTCGATTTTCCGTATTGAATCTTGTTAATCCAGACGTTTGGATGCTGCTGACATAACCAGTCTGCCGGCCCTGTCGAGGATAGTGCCAGGTGTTGTGGGTGTTAACGCCAGTCAGTCGATGGCCATCCGAAACTCCTGGAAACTCACAAGAAATCCGGGTTAAATCAATACACGAAATACTTTTTGACGTAACTATTGGCATTAATGAAAAGACCCGGTGGCATTCATAAATAGATCCGCTGGCATTCATAAATAGATCCGGTTGATTGGTCAACCGGGCTAAAAAAGTTACCCTGATAACCTAAACCGCCATAGTTGGGCAATGCCCTTCAGGGCCGCGCACGAGAGTCTTACATTCATCAAGACAACGGCAGGATGATCATGACATGGGGAAGCTTTAAAAAACCGGGACAATGGCAGAAAGCCGACGGCACCGAGCGCAGGGTCGGTGTTGAGGTAGAAATGTCCGGTATCGAGCTGGTGACAATTGCCGAAGAAGTGGTCGAGCAATTTGGCGGTACTCTCAATAAACGATCGCCTTATGAGTACGATGTTGAAGGCACTGCATTCGGAAAATTCAAGGTTGAACTGGATTTTGGATACCTGACCAAATATGGGCGCGAGAGACTGTCTCCGGGGATGGATAAAGCTGGAGAGCTGGAGTTGATTGCTTCCGATGCTCTGGGGGCTCTGGCCAAGAATATTGTTCCCTGTGAACTGGTTGCTCCACCTATTGAAATCAGTCAGTTGCATGAACTTGATACCTTGATGGAGCGTTTGCGACTGGCTGGGGCTCAAGGCACCCGGGAAAGTGCCTTGTTTGCCTTTGGTGTACACCTTAACCCCGAGCTTCCTGATCTGCACTGCCAGACAATTCTAAGATATCTCAGAGCCTTTCTTTGCCTGTTTGACTGGTTGGTGGAAAAAGAGGAAGTGGTATTGAGCCGGAAACTGTCTCCCTTCATTCGGGCGTTTTCCAGTGAGTATACTGAATTGGTGCTGGATCATCATTATGCGCCTAAGATTACCGAACTGATTGATGATTATCTGGAGTTCAATCCAACCCGAAACCGGGTGATGGATATGTTGCCGCTATTTGCCTATCTTGATGAAGAGAGAGTCATAAACACCATAGGAAGTCAGAAGCTACGAAAGCGTCCGACACTTCACTACCGGTTGCCCAATTCCGATGTGGATAATCCTCAGTGGGGTATCTGGCGGTGTTGGAATGATTGGTGGCAGGTGGAGGAACTGGCCAATGACCCGGTCCGTCTGAAGCAAGTTTGTGAAGGGTATTTTTACAATCATAAGCTGTTGTCCAAAGAGATCATGACCCCCTGGAAGGAAAAAGTAAAAACATGGCTGATCGTCCCGACATAGGTGTTACCGGCCCGGATGATAAGTATCCTATTTCCTGGTGGGCGACGCGTATGGCAGTCGCATTGGCGGGAGGCAATGCTGTCCGTCTCACACCCGATACCTATCGGGAGCATAAGAAAGAGCGCTTCAGAGGTATTATTATCGGTGGTGGCAGTGATATCGATCCGACGCTCTATGGAGGCGAGGATAACGGACTGAGCAAAATTGATAAGCCCAGAGATGATTTTGAAATAGAAATGATTGAGCATGCATTGGAAACCCATTTGCCGATCATGGGGATATGTCGTGGTGCTCAATTGATTAACGTTGTCCTGGGGGGAAACCTGCATCCGGATATCAGACCGCTACGAAGCCTGACATCCAACCGTCGCACACCTTTTCCATCCAAAACGGCTATTTGCACGGATATCGGTAAAGTTCATGCCTCGATCAAAACAGAGAAGTGGCGTATTAACAGTCTGCACCATCAGGCCGTTGATGAACTGGGGCGCGGGTTAAGAGTGGTGGCCCGTGATATGGACGATTTTGTGCAGGCGATAGAATCAGACCTGCATCCCTATTTGGTCGGCGTTCAATGGCACCCGGAATATCTGCAATACATCGGCAGGCAACGTCGCTTGTTTCAACGTCTGATTGATGAGGCTATGGGTTCACGAGCGGAAGTGCTCTATAGCTGAAGTTCAAAACATGGCGATGAAGGGCCGAAAACGTGTTTGATTATCTGTTAATTTTTTTCAGTGCCTTCCTGGCAGCGACTCTGTTGCCATTTTATTCAGAAGTGCTGGTGGTGGCCCAACTTCTGAAAGAGCCGGAAGCCTGGTTTCTGATCTGGTTTGTTGCCTCTATGGGAAATACACTGGGGGCAGCAGTCAACTGGGTCATGGGCCGTTATCTGTTGCACTTCCAGAAGCGGAAATGGTTTCCCTTTAAAGAAAATCAACTCCATAAAGCCCAAAGTTGGTTCCAAAAATATGGCGTCTGGTCTTTGCTGATGGCCTGGGCACCAGTAGGAGGCGACGCACTGACGTTTATTGCTGGTATCATGAGAGTCAAGTTCTGGCTGTTTTTCCTGTTAACCTTTACCGGCAAAGCTGTGCGATATGCAGTGGTGATTTACTTTACGACAGTGACTCTATACTAGGACTAGGTTTTCGGGTTGGTTTGGCCGATGAGGTTCAGTGGTATAGTGGGGTTTCCAGAGAGCATTCTTGGTTCACTACTCCGTTGCAATACAAGTATCCAGGTTTTCCGGCGTGCAGTAATGGTACCCAAGGTGGAATAATTCTTTGTCCGGCTTTTCAGCATACTTGATATATCGATACAACAATTCGGTACCCTGACGGCCCATTTCAAAAGGTCTTTGACCGATATTGACGGTGGAAAGCCCTTCGGCCAAAGCATCCAATTGTAAGGGCTCAGTGTCCGCTGAAATGATGACCACCTCATCGGCAGCAATACGTGATTTAAATCGCTGCATACGCCCGATATATTTCTCTGAGAACTGGGCAAATCCAGCCACGGCAATAATGACTGGAGGTGGATCATAAGCCGTGATCATTTGTTCCAGTTGAAATATTGCAGTATCTCTTTTGCCTTCGGAGTAGAGCGGACAACGGCTGTTTTCTTTCCAACCGTTAACATTGTCGAGTGGCGCGACTGTTTCGCCGCCACTTAATGCGAGTCGGACGCCTTTAATTCGTTCATTCAAATTGGGAGTTGTATGGTGTCCGCTTTGAATGCAAAAACTGGTGAGCTCCTCTTTGCGCTTATATCGATGGGCATAATTTCCCAATGCTTTTCCGAAATCGATATTGTTGGTCCCGACATACGCCAGGCGGTATTGGCTATGCTCGGGTAGCAGATCAGAATCAAACATGACGGTTGGAATGGATTTTGATTTTGCTTTGACAAGCGCTTCTTTTACCAGGTGCTCAGAGTCCGTTGTCGATATCAGCAGGCCATCGACTCCCTCGGCGATAATCCTCTGCACCACTTTCGCCTGGGATCTGGGGTCCTGGTAATCTGCCGGGCCATCGTAGAGGCAGGAAACTTCAGGATGTGATTTCGCAAAATGCAGGCAGCCGTTGTGTGAGGATACGTAGAAGCTGTCATTCTTGGTTTTACCAATGACGGCAATGCGAATGGAGGCTTGCGCCACACTGGCGAAAGCCAGAAACAGGATAATCACAACTCTGATTTGATTAGTCATTACACGACAACAGCTATTTCCGTGAATTCTGGCAGGTATTACCTTCGACAAACTTAGTTTAGGTTAATTTCTCCATCATTGCTGGAAGGATATTAAGGTGGTGTAAGGATGTGCCTGCGTGGCTGCACATCCATTCAGTTATTTCAGTGTCTTTTTCAGGTCAAGGCAATTCCTGACCGGCGGAGGCCTCATAGATCTGGTACCAGTCTTCCCTGGACATTTTCATGGCTTCAGCGGCAACAGCGCTTTCAATTCGTTGGAGAGAGCCGCTACCAATAATTGGCATAATATTGGCGGGATGTTGCAGTAACCAGGAAAGGGCCACCTGATCCAGATGGGCTCCGCCCATATTCTTTCCGACCTCTTCCAATGCGGTACGCACATGGGATGCCCTGGTGGTGGTATCACTGAACAGGCGACCACCCGCGAGACTGGACCATGCCATCGGGCAGCGTCCCAGTTGCTGGGCCTGGTCGAGAGTTCCGTCCGTCAGTGGCGGCAAATGAAGGACAGAGACTTCCACCTGATTGGTGACTAAAGGAAACTCAAGCCTGGACTGGAGCAGATCAAACTGGCGTGGTGTAAAGTTGGACACGCCGAAATGCTTTACTTTCCCGCTGGTGTGCAGCGTAGTGAAGGCCTCGGCAACTTCATCGGCATTCATCAGTGGATCAGGACGATGAATCAGCAGAGCATCAAGATAATCTGTGTGCATCACGCGAAGGCTGTTTTCCGCCGAACGGATAATGTGATCTTTGGTGGTGTTATAGGATTTGGACTGATGATTCGGCCGGTTAGGGGAGACCAGTTGAATACCGCACTTTGTGACCAGCTCCATTTTTTCCCTGAGCTTTGGGGCCTGTTTCAGGGCCTGCCCGAATAACGATTCGCAGGTATAATCACCATAGATGTCTGCATGGTCATGGGTGGTAATGCCTTTGCTCAGACAATCTTCAATGCGCTGCTGAATATCTGCGGCAGACAGGTTCCAATCGGCCAGTCTCCACCAGCCATAAATGAATCGGGAAAAAGTTGGGCCGTTATGACATACGGGAATTCTTTGCATAGTCGAGCTTCCGTTTCTGCAGTTAGGGTCTCACTTGTCCTGAACTTTCAATAATTCTACACGAGTGATTGAGACCCATGGTGATGGAGATTTTGTGGTAAGTATAACCACTTAGCAGATTCTGTGGGTTAAATTCCCATGTAACAAAACCTTGCAATCGTGTCTGTCCCTTCAATCTGAACATCCTGGTCCGAAAGGACTGTTTCATAAATCAGAATTGTATTTATGGGGAAAGACGCTACTCTTTCATGCTTTTTTTCATATTCTCGCCAAAAAGGTTCTCTTTTTAATGTCCGTGAATCCTCAAGTTCCTGAAGACAAGACCGTTTCCAGCACCAGGCTGACATTGCTTCTGGCGTCAGCGGTTGCGCTAGGGCCATTCACTATTGACACCTACCTGCCAGCCTTTCCCAGTATCGCCCAGTCTCTTGGTATTGAACTGCATGATGTGTCGCTGACTATCAGTATCTATATCTTCGTGATGGCATTCGGCCAGCTCGTGGGAGGCCCGGTTTCTGATCGTTACGGCAGAAAACTGGCAATGATGTCGGGGTTGGCGGTCTTTATGCTGGCGAGCCTGATGTTGGCTATGAGCGACTCACTGGAGTCGTTATTGTTCTGGCGGGCGATCCAGGCTTTTGGTGGCGGGTGGACCTCTGTATCCATACCAGCTATCGTCCGGGATCGCTGTAAGGGGAAGGAGGCTGCCAAGTTATTTTCCATGATCGGTCTGATTATGATCATTGCACCAGCCATTGCACCGACTGTGGGAAGCACCATTTTGACTGTCACCAGTTGGCGTGGCATTTTCATCTTCCTGGCAATTTATGGCGGAATCGTGGCGATCTGCCTGTGGACTGGATTGTTTTCGCGTATGCCACCTCATGTCCCTAAACCTCCGCAGAAACTTTTAAGCAGCTACTGGAGTGTGTTTACCCGCCCAATGGCGATCAGATTTATTGTGATTCAGGCCATGGTAATCAGCGTCATGATGATATTTCTGACGCATGCCTCATTTATTTACCAGGAGTGGTTCGGCTTAACGGCCTATACATTTTCGATCCTGTTTGCCGGTAATATTGCGGTCATGGCCTGCATGAATATTCTTGGGCGCCGTATGCTGAAGTTTTATGAGCCGGTTCAGGTTGTCAAACTGGGTGTTTCAATTCAGATCATGGCCGTGATACTTCTGTTGGTATCGGTCACCTGGATGCAGAGTCTGTATCTGTTCGCTCCGGCACTGATGCTGGCTGTTGGCTCTTTAGGTGCGGTAGCCCCCAATATACAGGCGAGCTATATGCACTTTTTTGAGCGTAACAGCGGCACTGCTTCAGCGTTGCTGGGAGCGATACCTATGACATTGAGTGGTCTGGTCAGTGGTCTGGCCACTTTATTGTCAGATTCGACCTTGAACCCTATAGTACTGTTAATGCTCGTCTGCGTTGTGGTGGGCTTGATCCTGGTCTGGCGTGCTCCGCAACTTTACCGGCAAGAGCTTGCTGAGGAAACTGACAACGCATCGCACTGATGCCGATAGCAATCGGGGGAACGGATATGGATCTTGGATTACAGGGTAAGACGGTGATGGTCGCGGCAGCCAGTTCCGGGTTGGGCCTGGCCATTGCCCGGCAATGTGCCCGGGAAGGGGCCAATTTGTCCATCATGAGCCGATCCCCGGAAAAAATTGCAGCGGCGGCTGACAGTATTCGTCAGGAATTTGGGGTGAAGGTGCTGGCTCAACCGGTGGATGCGCTGGATGCAGAAGGCATCCAGGGCTGGTTTGACAGGACGGTTGAATCACTCGGCATTCCGGATGCACTTTTGGTCAATGCCGGTGGGCCGCCTGCAGGGCAGTTTGACGACTTTGATGATGTGGCCTGGCAGGCAGCATTTGATCTTACCATGATGAGCAGTGTGAGGATGATTCGCTGTGCGCTGCCCCTTATGCGTCAGGCCGGGAACGGCAGTATCGTGGTAATTACTTCCTCCTCAGTGAAAGAGCCTATTGATATGCTGCTGTTATCCAATGTAATGCGCACAGGAGTGACGAGTCTTGTCAAAAGTCTTTCACGACAATGCGCTGTTGATGGAATACGGCTGAATACGATTATCCCCGGACGAATAGACACACCGAGGGTTCAGGCGCTGGATAAGACGGCTGCCGGTAAGAAGGGAATTACCGTGGCTGAGCAGAAAGCGTCTTCTGAGTCTTCGATCCCGCTCGGTCGCTATGGGCAGCCAGATGAATTTGCCCAGGCTGCCTGTTTCTTGCTTTCTGAGGCTTCAGGTTATGTGACCGGTACCGCCATGGTGGTTGACGGTGGCTCAATGAAATCCCTGTTTTAAGAGGTTGTTCACAACTCTCAGGCCAGATCAGGATAAAGGGATTACACTTAATAATAAAATGTTGCTTATTTGCAGAATGAGAGCCGAGATCAACTGAGGCCCGCCAGTTGGCGTTGAGATGCCGTCGTTTTAAAACACTGGTAAGTGACTGCGGTAAAAAAAGGTACGAGTATAGGTGATTAGAGCAATAGTGGCGCTGTACCGGCACGGCAAAGAGGGGGCTGTTGTCCACGCTCATCCTTTGCGGGTATTGGCCTGTCTGATAGTTCTGCTCATGCACTGCGCCATATTGGGAACTTCAGTATCCGCAGGCTTATGGTCCATCCTGTTGCTGCACACTTTGTTATATCCCCACCTGATTCATCTTTTTACCAAAACCGAAAAAGACGAACGTCGAAACATCCTGCTGGATAATTTCGCCTACGGGGCTTCTATTGCCATATGGGGGTTTAATCCCCTGGTAACCGTTGCCATGATCAGTAGTGCGACCATGAGCAATTTCAGTGCAGGGGGATTGCGGCTGTTGTTTGTTGGTACTTTCAGCATGCTGCTGGGTATGGTGATCGTGTCTGCCGTCTATGGTTTCTATTTCCGTGAATATCTGAGTCTGTTCGCCACCATCCTTGTTTGTTCGGCACTTTATATCTATATGCTGAGTCTGGGAGGAATGTTCTACAAGGTGAACCAGAAGTTGATCCGGGTGAAGAATCGTCTGGCCCAACAAAAAGAGACGCTCCAGGATATCAGTGAGCTGGCCCAGCGGGTCAATACCCATCTGGAGCTGGATGAGATTATGAAGCCTGTCCTGGCAACGCTTAGGCAGATGTACTCATTCGAGCAGGTTTATCTCACCTCCCTTAGCGATGATGGACAATGGGTGCATATCGAAAGGAGTTATGGTGATTATGTGTCCGGGGATATTCTTGGTGAGGTAGTGGGGATCGGCTTTTCAACCCGCGAGGAGGCAAAGAGTATCTTTGTATGGCCGCTGCTGAAGGATCGACAAGTCTATATTCCCAGAGCGGAACGCCCGAATCCTGACATTGCGCCTCCCATTGATATGGAGCTCTATGAACTTAAAGCGCCGATATCGGTCGCGTATTTTCCCCTCCATGTGGAAAACAAGGTGATTGGCGGATTCGCGATTTTCAACTATGAAAAGCCGCTGGAGCTGGACGAACTGGCTTTTCATACTATTGGTGATTATTTGGTCCAGGTCGGTACGGCGATCCGTAACGCGCGATTGCTGGAGAGGGAGAGAGTAGCGCGGGAGCAGGCAACCCAGGCCCAGCATGCAGCAGAGGAATCGGAAAAGGCGAAAAGCCGTTTTCTGGCAAATATGAGCCATGAAATCAGAACCCCCATGACGGCCATACTGGGATATGCTGAATCGCTCCTGGATCAGGATATCAGCCTGAAAGAAAGGCGTCAGTTTGCCGGTACAATTATCCGTAGTGGATTCCATCTCCTGACAATTATCAACGACATCCTGGACATCTCCAAAATTGAAGCAGATCAACTGGAGGTTGAGCGGATTGATATTAATATTGCCAATATCCTGGAAGAGCTGCGTTCACATCTTGGAATGCGGGCCAGCGAAAAAGCGCTCAGTTTCTCCATTACGCCGGTTTACCCCCTCCCGAAAACTTTTGTATCAGATCCTACAAGATTGAAGCAGATACTCTTCAATCTAGGTGCGAACGCGATCAAATTCACTCATCGGGGGAAAATTGATATCCGGGTCGCCTATGATAACGCCCATCATCTACTGTCTTTTGCTATTGAGGACACCGGTATCGGTATGACTCAGGAAGAGCTGGACCGGGTTTTTGAGCCTTTTGTTCAGGCGGATTCGTCTACTACCCGGCAGTATGGTGGGACTGGTCTGGGTCTCCATATTTCCCGGGAGCTGGCCAGATTGCTGGGCGGGCAGATCATAGCCAGCAGCAGTAAAGGACAGGGGAGTTGCTTTGTGGTGACGATAGATCCAGGACCAATGATCGGGGTGAAGTGGATCACCTGTGACGAAGAGCTTGAGCAGGCGACCGAAACCACGTCACTTGAGGCTGATCTGATTATTCCCCAGTTGCAGGGGAAGGTCCTGTTGGCCGAAGACAACCCGGATAATCAACATCTGATATCCCGGCTGCTAGGACAGGCCGGGCTGGATGTCAGCATCGTGAACAATGGCAGGGCCGCGATTGAGGCAATGGAGAAAGAACGCTTTGATCTGATCTTACTGGATATCCAGATGCCTGAAATGGGGGGCGAGGATACTGCCAGGCAACTGGTAAGAATCCACCCCCGCGTGCCGCTGATTGCCATTACGGCCAATGTCATGAAACATCAGGTTGAAGACTACCTCAGTGTCGGTTTCGATGATTACATCGCCAAACCGATTAATCGGCGGGTATTTTACCAGATCATCAGTGAGCATCTGCGTCCTAAAACCTATGCAAAGTCCTGCAATATTTTGATTGTTGAAGACAATGCCACCAACCAGTTGCTATTGAAGCGGCAAGTGGAAAGTGCTGCGGAACACGCGGAAATCAAAGTTGCGGTGAATGGTGATGAAGCCGTGAACATTGCCTCCAGTCAGCCTCAGGACCTCATTATCATGGATATTCAAATGCCGGTGATGGACGGTATGGAGGCGTTGAAAATACTCAGGGGACAGGGATACACCCAGCCGATTTATATGTTGTCCGGCAATGCCTCGATCTCGGATATTCAGGCCTCTCTTGAAGCTGGCGCGAATGGCCACCTGTGTAAACCTGTATCCAGGGACGAATTGCGTCAGGTGCTGTTCCGTCACCTGGGTTAACAGGTCGATATTGAGTTTTATTTGGTACCGTAGATACGATCCCCGGCATCTCCCACACCGGGACGAATATAAGCGTTCTCATCCAAGTGACTGTCGATGACGCCAGCGAAAACGGGCACGTCAGGATGTTCCTCGCGAAACAGGGCGAGTCCTTCAGGGGCTGCAAACAGGCAGATAAAACGGATCTCTTTAGCTCCCATGTCCTTGATCTTATGAACCGCTGCAGTAGCAGAGTGTCCGGTTGCCAGCATCGGATCGACGCAAATGATCGTACGTTGGTCCAGATCCGGTGGCATCTTGACGTAATACTCAATCGGCAGTTTGGTCTGTGGGTCCCGGTACAGGCCGATATGCCCAACACGGGCAGAAGGTGAGAGCTTCAATACACCTTCGGTCATACCGTTGCCGGCTCGCATAATTGTCACGACGCACAGTTTTTTGCCCTTTAAAGTAGGGCTTTGGGCGACCTCCAAGGGGGTTTCCACTTCCACCAGTTCCGTTTCCAGGTCGCGCGTGGCTTCGTAACCGATGAGAATACCAAGTTCCTCGACCAGCATTCTGAATTCTCTTGTCGGCGTATTCTTGTCCCGGAGACTGGTCAGTTTATGTTGCACAAAGGGATGATTGATCTCGTAAACGCCAGGGAATTTTTCAATCAGGGTGGTCTGCGTCATATCCATGCTCTCTTTCTTGATTAGGCAATGTCATTTCACAGCATGTCATTGCCATTACCTGGTGCCGCGGTATGCGATACCGTTAACAGACTCTAAAAACAGTAACTTAATAGCGTCGCTTTAAGATCCTTTAAAAGAGGTTCTTTTAAAAGAGTGTACCGTCAGCCTTGTATTTGATCGGCGGATTGCCACTCGGGGTGCGCGCAAACGCAAGCTTTCGTCCGGCTGTCCAGGTGCCGCCTTCCAGAACCTGCGCAAGCGTTAACGTAATTCCCTGGCCGGTCAGGCGCTCGTTGATGAGACTGGCAAGCTCATCTATCACGGCAACGGTCATGGCCCGGAGTTCGACCACTTCGGGGTCTGAGGGAGAGAAAACGGTGTCTGGAAAGTCTTCCCGCCGTGGTTTGAGCACACCCATGTCCAGCAGCAAACCTCCGTTTCTATACTCAGCCAGAGCCGTCAGTACTTGGTCATCGGTGGTGGACAGGCCAGTCAGGTGCCAGGCGTCAGTCAGGGAGTACAGCATCCATTGGGTCAGTTTGTGGAAGGGGATCAGATTGGCGCCGGGTTCATTCTTACCTACGCCGGGATATTCCCAGACATCTCCCAACGGGAGATCTCCGGAAATGCGTTCGGGCCAGATAACGGCCAGCAGTTTCAATAGCTCGTGAAACGCGGTGTCGATGGAAAGAGGCCCTTCCGACAGGCTTTTTAGATGGTCTGAGAGGCGGCCAAGGCGACCTTCCTGACCAAAAATGGCAGGACAGGTTGCAACCATTTGACCCAGTTGATGCAGCAGGGACAGACGTGCCTCCAGGCCAATCAATGGGTTCTTCTCTGACACCTGGAAACATTCAGCGAGCTGCTTACATGTTAGTGATTTCAGTCCTGCGGCATCCACCAGATAAGGTTTTCCACTTGCCGACAGATGGCCAGAAGCATAAAGCTTCAGGCTCGCCAGTCCCAAGCCTTCTGAACGGGTATAAGTCTGGCCGCTCACAATGTCGTTAAATTTCCAGTCGGCACCGGCTCCGGCATCCAGCAATACACTGACGATGGTCAGCTCAGTCGCGCAGCGTTGTAATTCGGCCGGAGCATCTGTGGTTGACGTTTCGGTCGCGCTGGCGATGGCCTGTGACATCTCCGACCAGCGATCAACGCCCCCTGCGGAGAAGTGCCGCCAGCGACTGTGTGGTGGAACGTCCAGCGAAGGATGGCTTTCACGGATGACCTGGACGACAAAATCGGCAACAGTCGGGAGCTTTTCAGCATAATATTCATAGCCGATCAACTCACCCCGGCGGGCCTTTTCGAGCACTTCCCGGCAACGGGAGCGAATGGTTTCGGCCCGCCAGAGATGAAGTTGTTCCGTGCTGTAAGCCATCTTATTCTTCGTGGCTTTATCTGATAATGATGGTTTATCCGACGATATCGTTCTTTCTGCGGATAACGTTTTCTCAGGTAATAACATAACTAATAGGCCTCCAGATCCCGACCGAACTTCTTGTTCAGAGTTTCATCGGTCACTTCCTTGCCGTCGGAAAAATAACCGGCCGCCATCTTGGCATCGATTTCCACTTTGGCATCTTCAGGAATCATCTCATCGGGGATCGTAATTCGGTTTTTGATTTGTATGCCCTGACTGGTCAGAGCGTCGAATTTCATGTTGCTCATGGAGGCCATATAATCAATACAGTTGACCCCCAGCCAGTGAAGAGGATCCGGCATCAGAGGCTGAAATCTCA
This sequence comes from Hahella ganghwensis DSM 17046, assembly GCF_000376785.1. Lineage (GTDB taxonomy): Bacteria > Pseudomonadota > Gammaproteobacteria > Pseudomonadales > Oleiphilaceae > Hahella > Hahella ganghwensis. Next base: position 86,776 of record NZ_AQXX01000131.1, on the reverse strand, counting down.
TGTCTTCCACACCGGCGATACACTCGGTACGCTGGAAATACGCAGAAGCGCGATCGCCACCCACTTGCCGTTTACGGGCGTTATAAACCAGGAACTTGGTAACCTCGCCCAAGGCCCGACCTTCTTTCCGGTTATACACAATGATGCCGACACCGCCCTGTTGTGCAACGCGGATGCAAACCTCAATGCCATGGGTCAGGTAGGGGCGGCAGGTACAGATATCTGAGCCGAATACATCGGATCCGTTACATTCGTCATGGACACGGCATGCCACTTCCCGCGCCGGATCCTGAATCGCCGTGTGGTCTCCAAACAGGTAAATGGTGGTACTGCCAATCGGAGGGAGAAATATGGGCAGGTCTGGTCGGGTAATCAACTCAGGGAACATGCCACCGGTGTGCTCAAACATGGCTTTACGCAGGATGGTCTCGTCCACGTTGATGCGACGCGCAATTCCGGGTAAATACCAGACCGGTTCCAGGGCAATCTTGGTCACATTGGCTTCACCAGTCTGTAGAAGAACTTTGCCATCTGCCTTGATCAGCCCCTGGCGGACACCGTACTGAATCTCCGGGATTGTGATTCGCGCTTTGGTAATCGCAACCGTCGGGCGTATATCCGTTCCCCGATCCAGCAAGTGTTTGAAGTCTGAGGCAACCCGGTGTCCCCAGGGATCAATGGAAACAATCTTGTCCTGTTCGGTCCATTGCGGGAAGGGGCCGATGTCGACCACCGGTTCAGTATTGGTCAGATCTGGCTTGTGCAAAGGAGAGAGGTCTCCTTTCGCGACGGCCATGGCGCGGTATACACAGTAGGAACCGGCATGGGAACCTATAGTGTTTTTGTCCGCAGGGTTAGTGATGGTGCCAATAACCGGCCCCCGCTCCTGGATGTTCGGTGCCCCCCAATTTACAGGATGTCTGACGCCACTGTGGGTGTGTGACGTTAATGAGATGGCACGAATATGTTGGTTTACTGCCATAGCCCTGTCCTCAGCTACTCGGTGAGCCCTCACCGATTTGATTGGTTGACTGCTTGCCCTTGCGGGTACGGTTAATTGCTTCCTGTACTGCTCCTGAAAATTTGTTCTGATTAATTGGTGTACTACTTTTTTACGACATTGTCATGACGTCAAATGTGGCTTTTTGCATCTCTCCTTATTTGCATCTCGAGTCTGTAAATCGTGGCTTCTTATTCTTTCTCTCGTATATGCCTTACATTTCTGCATTTTTTGTTCCAATCCTTGACTAATTGGTCAGGATTTAAAAAATACCTCTCTTGATACAGCCGGTGGGGAGCATTATTGGCTTTACCCAAGCTGTATAGCCTGTCTCCTTATCTGATATTAGAGAACGGGAGCGGCAAAATGCACCTTCTTTGGGCGCATTGAGGGTGATCGGTATGTTTTCGGAGCAGGCTGTCTTCCAGCAGGATCTCTGTGAGTGGGTTAATCTCGCTGATGGCTCCGGCTAGTTGGACTGCCTATAGCTATTAATACGAAGCATAAGGCTGTTCCTATCAACCAAATTCGCAACCTCCATCGCTGGATTTATATTCAGTGATGGCCTCGAGGCTTTATTACAGTATAGTTCCTCCTGGTCAGAATGGCCGGTTAATCGGCTGATGCCCCCTGATTGAATAATGAAAATGTCCGGAGATTTTATATGCCTGTCTACGAAATTCGACACCCTTTGATTCAACACAAAATTGGTCTGCTGCGGCGGGTTGATATCAGTACCAAGAATTTCCGGGAGCTGGCACAGGAAATATCCGCCCTGCTGACGTATGAGGCGACCAAAGACTTTGCACTGGAATCGGAGACGATTCAGGGGTGGGCGGGAGATGTCGAGGTACAGAAACTGTCAGGTAAAAAAGTGACCGTTGTGCCGATTCTGCGGGCCGGCCTTGGTATGTTGGATGGTGTGCTGTCGTTGATCCCCAGCGCCAAGGTGAGTGTTGTAGGGCAGGTACGTAATGAAGAAACGCTGGAAGCCAGCACATATCTGGAAAAACTGGTCGGCGAGCTAGACCAGCGTCTGGCACTGATCATAGATCCCATGCTGGCCACCGGTGGATCGCTTAACGCCACAATTGATCTATTGAAAAAAGCCGGTAGTGCAGAGATTCGGGCGCTTGTACTGGTGGCTGCACCGGAGGGCATCAAAGCGGTACAGGCACAACATCCCGATGTGGAAATATACACCGCCTCAATAGATAGCCACCTCAATGAAAAAGGTTACATCCTGCCGGGACTGGGTGACGCAGGAGATAAGATTTTTGGGACTAAACAGAAGGACGTCTAAACGATGAAAGAGTCCGAAAATTATTCGCCGGTCAATAATAGTGTTAGCCATGACACGCATATGAGTGACCCTCTCTGGAAGCAGGTTCTGGCTGGCTCCCAAATGCTTTTTGTGGCCTTTGGTGCGCTGGTTCTGATGCCATTGATTACTGGCCTGGACCCGAATGTGGCGTTATTTACTGCCGGTTTAGGGACCTTGCTGTTTCATATCATCACAGGTGGACAGGTACCGATATTCCTGGCTTCTTCTTTTGCCTTTATTGCCCCGATCATTGCGGCAAAAACCACCTATGGGTTGCCGGCCACTCTGGGTGGCCTAATGGCTGCCGGTCTGACTTATATGCTGTTTTCCGCCGTGGTGAAAATCAAAGGGACAGACATTCTGGATCGGGTTCTGCCACCGGTGGTAGTCGGACCCGTCATCATGTCCATAGGTCTGGGGTTGGCCCCTGTTGCTGTAAATATGGCGATGGGTAAGGCCGGCGACGGCTCAGCTGAACTGGTTCCCTACAGCACTGCGTTAATGATTTCAATGCCGGCACTGGCTGTGACCCTGATAGTTGCCGTTATAGGGAAAGGGATATTCCGTCTGGTTCCCATTCTCGTGGGGGTCGTCTTCGGCTATATTCTGGCTGCGCTCTTTGGCATTGTGGATACAGCGCCTATTGTCGAGGCAAGCTGGTTGGCGATACCGAATTTTGTCATGCCTGAACTTCATTGGGGTGCCATCCTGTTTATGATTCCGGTCGCCATTGCTCCCGCCATCGAACATGTAGGGGATGTGTTGGCGATCAGTTCAGTCACGGGTAAGGATTATCTGAAGAAGCCTGGCCTGCATAAAACGTTATTGGGTGATGGTGTGGCGACAGCCTCTGCCGCCATGTTTGGCGGGCCACCCAACACCACCTACTCGGAAGTTACCGGTGCGGTCATGCTGACAAAAAACTTCAACCCTAAAGTGATGATCTGGGCGGCAGTGATTGCTGTCTTGCTGGCGTTTATCGGTAAATTCGGCGCGGCCTTGCAGACTGTACCAGTCCCCGTTATGGGAGGAATTCTCTGTCTTCTGTTCGGTTCAATTGCTGTTGTGGGAATGAATACTCTGATTCGCCACCAGGTGGACCTGAGTGAAGCGCGCAATCTGGTGATTGTCGGCGTCACGCTGGTGTTTGGTATTGGAGGAATGGTGATCGGCCAGGGAGACTGGAGTCTCAAGGGCATTGCTTTGTGCGGTCTGGTTGCGATTCTGCTGAACTTGGTGCTGCCGATGCCCAAAGGTACCCAGACTCACCACATTGAGAAGGTCGACGATTTGGTGTAGCAACGATACAAAATATTTTGTTTTAATAGGCGCCGGTTGATACCGGCGTTTTTTTATGCGGGATAGGTGAAAGGTAGTAGCGGTAATTACTTATGCCAAAAAGCTTCTAAAAAAAAGAATGCCAGTTCACCATGAACACCCCTGGATGTCTAACCAGCGATGTAACAGGTTTAGACGAAGTATCAGGCCATGGAAGTAGGCTGGCCAAAAGCCGGCAAATAAAAAAAACACATTGCATAACATGCAATAAAAAGGAGTTCGACTGATGATAATAAAGTCCAAGTATATATCTTTCGCTCTATCTTCCGTCTTTCTTTCGACAGCTAGCAGTGCCTTTGCAGATTCAGATAGCAGCAATTTCCTACATGAGTACTGGAGTGGTACTCCCTCCTACTTTGAGTGCAAGTTCGGACGTTTAGGTAGTAGTCCCATTGGACTGCCCCGTTGTATGACGGCCGATAATATCAAAGAGCATCTTGAGATGTTGAATGATATTGCCCGTGCGAATAACGGCACCCGTGCCGCTGGCCTCAAGGGATATGATGATTCAGTAGACTACGTCATGAGTACGCTGGAAAAAGCCGGCTATAAACCAAAGCTGGACACCTTCCCATTCAACGCGTTCTACCCACAAGGTCCCGGAATTCTTAAGACCGTCGCTGGTGACTCCGGAACTGAGTATGAGTTTGAAGCTGATTTTAATTATCTGACTCAGACAGAAGGTGGTGACGTAACTGCAATGGTTGAAGCGGTTGACCTGGATCTGGGTCCGGACAATGCCTCAACCAGTGGCTGTGAACCAGAAGATTTCGATGGATTCACCGCTGGCAATATCGCGCTGATTCAGCGTGGTGCCTGTAGCTTCCAGCAAAAAGCTGAGAATGCGGCAGCTGCCGGAGCAGTGGGTGCAATTATCTTTAACCAGGGCAACTCTGATGACCGTAAAGGTCTGATCAATGCCACTCTGAGTGACGGTTATTCCGGTGGTATTCCGGTATTCTTCGCCACTTATGACAATGGCGTTGCCTGGACTGAAACCAAAGATCTGTCCATGCAAATGGTGGCGGACGTGATCCGGGTGCAAACCGAAACCGTTAACGTGATTGCTGAAACCCATGGCGGTGATCCAGACAATGTGGTGATGGTCGGTGCACACCTTGACTCAGTATTTGAGGGTGCCGGTGTCAACGACAACGGTTCAGGAAGTGCCGCTATCCTGGAAATGGCCATTCAGATGCGCAGAGCTCACGTGCACAACAAAGTGCGTTTCGCATGGTGGGGTGCTGAAGAAGCCGGTCTGGTGGGATCCACTGACTATGTGCTGAATCTGTCCCAGGAAGAGAAAGAGAAGATCAAGGTTTACCTGAACTTCGATATGATCGCGTCACCTAACTTTGCTTACATGATCTATGATGGCGATGGTTCTGACTTCGATCTGGAAGGTCCTCCAGGATCCAAGGCAACGGAGATGCTGTTTGAAGAATACTTCAAAATCCGCGGTCTACCTTCTGAAGGTACTCAGATCAGCTTCCGTTCTGACTATGCTCAGTTCTTCGAAGAGGGAATTGCATTCGGTGGTCTGTTTACCGGTGCGGAAGTTCCCAAAACTGAAGAGCAGGCAGCGAAGTACGGCGGTGATGCCGGTGTAGCGCTTGACTACTGCTACCATGCAGCATGCGACGACATCAATAACCTGAACCTGGAAGCGCTGGAAATCAATGCTGATGCAGCAGCCTTCGTGACCAGCTGGTTTGCTCGTACTACCCGTATAATTGATGAAGAAATCGAAGCAGCCAATGCGCCTACCATGTTCCGCATGATGAGCTCCAAGGTCGCTTACGACAAAACTCATTGGGGTAAATACTGGATCAAGTAAGTTTCATTGCTTGAACGAAAAAAGGGCCGTACGGCCCTTTTTTTATGTCTTAAAAATCCTTTGGAACAGGCTGGTAAATTTCAACCGGCTTTTTGTTCCAGCGCCGTTTCCCATTTGGATTCATAGCGCCCCACTGAGGTAAGCAAAGCCTGAAGTGTTGCGGTTGTTGTATCTTCAGCCAAGGCGGCGGCTGTGACGATCTGATCATTGATCTCTACTTTAATGCAGGCGAGAGCGTTCGCAGAAGTGCCCTCACTTAATGCAAACTCGTCATAGGCGTCAACCTTGATTGTGATCTGGAATCGATTCTGCAAAGCTTCAGCCAGAGCTTCAACTGCACCGTGGCCAAATCCACGCAGACCGGACACGACGGCCTCCTCACCAAATTCCACCTGTGCCTGTACGCCGTCATCGGTTCTGTGTAAATCGTAAGTCCGCAGACGCCAACCATTGGGAATATTCAGGTATTCTTCATCAAACAATCGATGGATTGAGTGTGAATCGATTTCCCCACCGGTTTCCTCCGCAGTTTTCTGTACAACTTTAGCGAATTCAATCTGCAGCCAGCGGGGCAGGCTGATATTGTAGTCCCGTTCCAGAATATGAGTGACGCCGCCTTTACCGGATTGACTGTTAATGCGCACCACTTCCTCATAGCGGCGACCCAGATCAGACGGATCAATGGGAAGATAGGCCACATTCCAGGGCTCATCCGCTTTACGGCGATGGAGGCATTTACGGATGGCATCCTGGTGGCTGCCGGAGAATGCGGTAAAGACCAGTTCACCCGCATAGGGGTGGCGTGGATGTGTGCTGATTTCAGTGCAGGACTCCACGGTATCGATAATCTCGGCCATGTTGGACAGGTCCACCTCTGGATCCACGCCCTGAGAGTAGAGATTCATGGCCATGGTGATCAGATCCATATTACCGGTCCTTTCACCATTCCCCATCAGAGTACCTTCGATACGATCTGCTCCTGCCATCACACCCAGTTCAGCGGCAGCCACTCCACAGCCTCTGTCGTTATGGGTATGCAGACTGACGATTACATGCTCGCGGTATTTTATACGGTCACAGACCCACTCTATCTGGTCGGCAAATACATTGGGGGTTGCCATTTCCACCGTGGCAGGCAGATTGATAATGACCGGCTGCCCCTGATCCGGGCGCCAGACGTCATTGACGGCATCCACGACTTCCACGGCGAAATCCAACTCCGTGCCGGTAAAGCTTTCAGGAGAATACTGGAAAGTCCATCTGGTGTCCGGGTATTGCTCAGCATGGCGTTTGACTTCACGGGCACCCTGTACGGCAATATTTTTGATGCCTTCGCGGTCCATGCCAAACACCTGCTCACGCTGGACGGTGGACGTTGAGTTGTAGACGTGGACAATGGCCTGAGGCACACCTTTCAGCGCTTCATAAGTTCTGGCGATCAGCTCCGGACGGGCCTGGGTCAGCACTTGTATTGTCACATCGTCGGGAATTCTGTTTTCTTCGATCAATTTACGACAGAAATCAAAATCTGGCTGACTGGCTGCGGGGAACCCGATTTCAATCTGCTTGAAACCGCATTTTACCAGCAAATCAAACAGGCGTTGCTTCTGCTGTACATTCATGGGCTTAACCAGTGCCTGATTACCATCGCGTAGGTCCACCGCACACCATAGCGGCGCTTTTTCGATCACCTGATCAGGCCAGCGACGGTCAGTTTTGCGAATGGGGGCAAATGCCCGGTATTTGCGATGGTCAAAGCTCATGACGATTTCCTTAATGGCTGCTTTTCACTAGGGTCTCTTGACGATTTTTGGCGTTGTATGTCAGGCGGGTGGTGCTCCATCCCGCCCCTCGGTCGTTCAGGGATGCTTTTGGCAAATCTGCACGCCGGTGTGCATCGGGCTTTTGGCCGTGGCACGATCTTAATGACCTGATCTGTAAATCAGATCGCTAGATTCAGTTCACCTTTTGAGTGTGAGGCATAGTGTAAGAAAACCGCTGCGCAAAGTGTTTGCGAAGTTTGTTATGAATGAACTATATTTGGCATTAAATTGCTAGAAAATATTGTTTGGTGAAATAAAATACCTCTATGTCAGAGAAGCTTGTTAAGATTGATCGAATTGACCGTCGTATCCTTGAGCTGTTGCAGAAAGATGGAGGGTTGTCGAACCAGGAACTCGCAGAGAAAGTGGGATTATCCGCCTCACCATGCCTGCGGCGGGTGAAAGCTTTGGAAGAGGCCGGCATTATTCTGAAGCGGGTGACGGTTCTGGAGCGAAAAAAACTCGGACTGGCGCTGACCGTTATTATTCTGATCGGTATGGATCGACATACACCGGAGAGGTTTGAGGAATTTGAAAGTCGTGTGGCCGAGTTGTCGGAAGTACAGGAATGCTACCTGATTACCGGGCAGGATGCGGATTATATGTTGAAAGTCGTCATACCGGATATGGATGCCTATCATGTGTTCCTGTTGAACAAGATTACTCGTATACCCGGCGTCAGTGGCGTCCACTCAAGTTTTGTGTTGCGGCGGGTTATCGACAGCATGGAATTGCCCTTGGCATACTGTTAGTTCTGTTTTTAGTGGGTTAAATAACCCTGTGTATCACTGGTGGTTCAAAGACGCTGGTCGATGATTGTCTCAATAGAATCATCAAATAATGCCAGGGTGTCGCCGATGAATTGGCCTACGGCACTTTGCAAACTGAAATGGAGTCTCTGATGGAATATTTACATACCATGGTGAGAGTATCTGATTTGGATGCCTCCCTGGATTTTTATTGTCAAAAACTGGGGTTGGTGGAAATCTCCCGCAAAGATAGCGAAAAAGGCCGCTTTACTCTGGTATTTCTGGCTGCCCCCGGAGATGAAGATCGGGCTCGGGAGAACAAGGCGCCTTTGGTCGAGCTAACTTACAACTGGGATCCGGAAGAATACACCGGTGGTCGCAACTTCGGGCATCTGGCATATCGCGTAGAGAACATATACGACATCTGTCAGAGACTGATGGACAAGGGAGTGATAATCAATCGTCCACCCCGGGACGGTTATATGGCGTTTGTCAGGTCGCCGGATAACATCTCAATTGAGCTGTTGCAGAAAGGTGAACCTCTGGCCCCGATGGAGCCATGGGCATCTATGGAGAACTTTGGTTCTTGGTAACGGGGTCGCTGGCCAGGTTCTGTATCGTTTAGCTTTTAATCATTCCTGCCAGCCAGGCAGGAATATACTGCTCAAGCCAAAACTCGGTTTTCCAGGGAATCCAACTTCCTGTCACAAAACCCACGTGACCACCACTCTTAGTCAGCACGAGAGTGACGCTATCGGGACACTCGTCGGAAGTTGGCGCCACATCGTTGGGCATAAACGGGTCATCCATAGCATGAATCAGGAGCGTTGGCGTTGCAATGTAGGGGACATACTGCCGGGCACTTGAGCGCTCGTAGTAATCCTCTGCTGAAACAAATCCGTGCAGTGGTGCCACCACCTGGTTATCAAACTGCCAGAAACTTTTCAGATCTGATAAGGGGCCAAGGTCGTCCAGGGCTTTCCAGTAATGATGTTGCCCGGTATGCAGAAACAGGTTTTTCTTCTGTTCGATGCTGCTTGTCAATTCCTGTATCAGACGCGTGCGATAGACTTTAGAGAATCCCCGGTCCAATTGGGTTGCGCATCTGGCTAACTGATACGGGGCTGAAACCACTATGGCAGCATTGATACAGGCTTGCTCTCCTTGCTCCCCCAGCCATTTGCACAGGGCATTTCCTCCCAGGGAATAACCGACTGCAATAATCTGACGAGTGGGAAAGCGGTGTCTCAAAGTACTCAACACAAAATGAATGTCCCCGGTTTCTCCTGAGTGGTAGGCCCGGGGAAGGCGGTTGGGACGACCAGAGCACCCCCGGAAGTTAACGGCAACAGAGCACCAGTTCTGTTCGCTTAATGCTTGCTGCAGGCCAAGGATATAGGGGCTGTTGCTTGAGCCGGTCAGTCCATGAAACAGAACGGCAAGAGGGCGGTGATCTATATCACCGGCGTTCGGACCAGAGGCTGAATTAAACCAGTCAAGATCGAGAAAATCGGTGTCGGGTAAAGTCAGGCGCTCTCTCGAACGCTGCAATAAAGGTGTTTTGCGGAACAGGGGAGCCCACATTGTTTGCAAGTGAGCATTTCGTAACCAGGGGGAGGGGGAAAATGGCATGGGATATCTAGCTGTCCATGGTAAGTGTAGAGCCTAGGGTAACTGTAGAGCACATAGCCAGCCCACGTGATTGGTCTCCCTCTCTACCTGAGGAGACGAATATAGCGGAATGACTGCTTCCAAGCATACGAAGCGGAGCGCGAAAAATCATCCTTTGTTTTAATGTCGAATAGGGCTAAAGTCAGAAAAGTGCCTGCAACTTTCAGCCTTGTTTTTGACTTCAACTGAATGTTGGCAGGTTTTTTATTGCCATTCTTTTTTAGCGGTCGGTGTTTTCAGTACCGCTACATTTTCAGATAGCAGGAGAAATTCTATGGACCCATTCATGCAGGCGGCAATTGATGAGGCCCGGAAAGGGCTCGAAGAGGGAGGTATTCCTATAGGCTCTGTCATCGTCCATGAGGGAAAAATCATTGGTCGTGGCCATAATCGCAGGGTTCAGCAGGGAAGTGTGGTGCTGCACGGTGAAATGGACGCTTTTGAAAATGCCGGTCGGCTTCCGGCGAAGGTCTATCAGGAATGCACACTGTACACAACACTATCACCTTGCCCCATGTGTTCCGGGGCTATTTTGCTCTACGGTATTCCCAAAGTGATTGTCGGCGAAAACAAGACTTTTATGGGGGAAGAAGAACTATTGCGCTCCAGGGGAGTGGAAGTCTCTGTACTGCAGAATGAAGACTGTATTGGCCTGATGAATGAGTTGATTGAGAAATCTCCGGAGCTATGGAATGAGGATATTGGGGAATAACTAAAGTAGACTAAAGCATGTCTCCCATGTATTGAGACTGAGGCTCTGCCAGCAAAGCTGTCTCGGCAATTGGCAGAGCAATTCCGCCTCCGCACTAATTTCCACCTCCGCACTAAATTCCACCGTATTTTCCCTGACTCTCGCTATGGTAGGCCTCTTCCTGCTGGGGAAGGCAGGTTAAAAAGTGAATTGATATTCAATTATTGTGATGGCAAGTCTATAATGGCTGGAAATTGAGGAGATAACCGAGCGAGCATATTTATGTCAGGCAACTACTTTGTGTCAGGCGACTGCCGGATTGCTGAAACTCATGATGTTTTCAACCAGCCGACAGCTTTGGAAGACTACAACGCCTATACCGCTGATAGCGTTCTACAGAGCTATGTTGACCAGTTTGGCGGCAGTTGGGGCAAGGATAGACTTGCGGACTATGGGCATAAAGCCGGTCATGAACTTCTTCGCGCCGGGTTTGATGCGAACAAGCATAAGCCGGAGTTTCAAACCCATAACCGATTTGGTCATCGGATTGATCAGGTGAATTACCACCCTGCCTATCATCAATTGATGCAGTCAGCCATTCAGGCTGGCCACCACAGCCTGCCATGGACTCAGCCTGGCCTGGGGGCTCATGTGGTGAGAGCTGGAATAGAATATCTGCACAGCCAGGCGGACCCGGGAAGTGGTTGTCCTCTGACGATGACTTTCGCCAGCGTGCCGGCGTTGCAACACCAGCCAGATATTGCCAGAGAATGGTTGCCGCGGATTACGGCGAACGTTTATGACGGCCGTAATATTCCTTTTTATGAAAAGGAGGGGGTCACTATCGGGATGGCGATGACCGAGAAACAGGGGGGGTCGGATGTCCGGGCCAATACTACCCGCGCCTACCCGTTGGGCCAGCCCGGACCTGGACAAGCCTATGAGATTGTCGGGCATAAATGGTTCTGTTCAGCGCCGATGTGTGATGCCTTTCTGGTACTCGCGCAGACTGATAACGGATTATCCTGCTTTCTGCTTCCCCGCTGGCGTCCGGACGGTTCAAAGAATGCCATGTACATACAGCGCCTCAAAGACAAAATGGGGAACGTTTCCAATGCCTCTTCGGAAGTTGAGTACCGGGGAGCCTTTGCCTGGATGATTGGTGAGGAGGGGAGGGGAGTCCGCACCATTCTGGAAATGGTCGCCATGACTCGGTTTGACTGTATGGTTGGCTCATCCGCCATAATGGGATTAGCCTCAGCACAGGCTCTTCACCACACCAGTGGTCGTGAAGTCTTTGGTAGAAACCTGCACCAGCAACCTCTGATGCAGAATGTCCTGGCTGATCTGGCTATTGAGTCTGAGGCTGCGCTGGCAATCAGTATGCGTCTGGCTTATGCACTGGATCATGCGAAAGAGGAATCTGAGCAACTGCTTGTCCGTATTGGCACGGCGATTGGGAAATACTGGATCTGCAAACGGGCTGCCCAACACACCTATGAATCCATGGAATGCATTGGTGGTGTGGCTGTGGTTGAGGACAATGTCCTGGCCCGGCTTTATCGGGAATCGCCGATTAATGCTATTTGGGAAGGATCGGGCAATGTGCAATGTCTGGATGTGGCGCGGGCGATAGAACGTGAGCCTCGGGTGGCGGATGCACTAATCCAGGAATTGGAAAAAGCAAAAGGCCACTTTGATCTGTTCGATACCAGATTGCATACCCTCAAGCAAAGACTTGCCGGGCATGAATTACAGGAATCCCAGCTCAGACGGGTTGTAGAATCCGCAGCCCTGTTGTGGCAGAGCGCCACCTTGATTCAGTACTCCATTCCGGAGGTGGCTCAGGCCTTTGTTCACAGTCGTCTGGGGGAAGGGGGGCATATGTATGGCACGCTTGACCAGAATGTTGAGCTGGAAACAGTTCTGCAGCGTGCTATGCCACAGGTTGGTCAATAATTCCTATGTGAATGTTGACTTGGACTTTCACAGGATGAAGTGCCTGTCTATGTCAGAAAGGGAGAGGAGTTTCGGTATCAGACCCTTTCCGACCTGATTGGCCGGAAAGGCGTTATCCCGGCCGGCATCAGCCTTTGCCAGAAATTTGATGATTCTTCCCCTGTACAGTGGGAATCTGAAAATCAGAATGCTGGGTTATGAGGACCTGGTATCCGTTTTGAAACCCCGTCAGCGTGAATTCGGTACATCTATCTATATCGCGGGAATCATCCTGTGTTGTCCTGCTTGAGAGCATCAATCGTCTGATTGATCAGCGTATTGAAGATGGCAGTATTGCAGCGATAATCTCGGCTTACCAATAGACGGTCCATTGTCATCCAGACCGATGGCACATTGTGCCGCTGAGGCATGTCGTCAGTTGATATGCTCGAAAGAAATTACCGGCTTGTCCTGTTGGCCAGGACATTCGTCGGAAAAATACCACACTTTACCTTCCTGCAGGCCGATGTCACCGTCGACCAGTTCAAAGCAACCTCTGTTACCGACTTTGACAAACTGTCGGCCTGTATGGTCCGTGTAGCTGGTGATCTGATTGTTAGAGTATGTCCCCGGCTGATTATAGATTTCCGCATCTTTTATCGCCTGGGTTAAGCGCCGGTCAAAACGTTCGGTGCCCGTTTCTGTTTCATCATCGGTAGTTTCTCTGGCAATAGATAGCGCGCTTTCCAGCAGAGATATCCCTGAATGTGGTTTAGGTTTTTGGCTGTCTGCCGCCAGTTCTGGCTGGGAAGGTGATGATTCAGTATTGGTATGGTCCTGCGAAGGAGGAGTATTTTCTTTATCGATCGGGGAAGGGCTGACAACCTCTGTTGAGGAAGAGGAGGCTGCTACGGAGGCTTGCGTTTTGTCTGCGTTTTTTATGGGTACCTCTGTGGCTGTTTCTGTTGATAGGTTTGACGATGTATCTGCTGCCACCTCTGAGTGGATTTCTCCAACAGCCGCCGTATTCACTTCGATTTGCAGAGTTGTCGTCTGCTGAACATGGTGAGGTTTTGGATATGACAGATAAAATAACGGTATATGCAGGCAAAGTGCCGCCGCGAGGGCGAAATAAAAAAAGTTCTTTTGTTCCGTTTCCCCGTATCGGGGAGTGGTCAGTAGCTCTGAAGAGTTCAGAGGTGGTATGTGGCTTTCCATCATCCGGTTGTGCCGAATATCCCTAAATCCCCATTTAACCTGAACCCGAAGACAACGACAACCTGTTCTGATTGGTGCAGGGTTACCGTTAGGTCATCTGGCGGTCACCCAATTTACTATTGCCACTGTTGGAAGTGCTCAAAGAAATCCAGGTAAAGGCTGCTCTCGTGAAATTGGTCTTTCCGCGCTGGCGAACTGTTCTCCGGTTATTTGAATCAGCTGGCTACATACCGGGAGCGTTAAACCAGGGTTGGCTGTGAAGAAATCTGGTTAAGGCAGAGATGAAAGCTTTGGCCCTGACAGATACGGCGCGCCGGTAGGGCCAGACGAGAGAGAAGTGTCTTTCCTGCCCTTGCCATTCGGGCATGACCCACACCAGTTTGCCTGATTGCAGATCATCATAGACGGCACTGAGCGGCAGCAGCGTTATTCCACCTCCTGCTTTAACGATATTAATCACCATGGAAAGGTCGTTGGAGATATAGCGGTGGGGTTTCTTCAATACGGTCTGCTGTCCATTCCGGTGAACCAACTCCCAATGATTGAGTATGTGTGTTGCGACAGTTTGCCGGTTTTCTAATTCGTTAATTGATTTAGGGGGCGTCTGTAAGTGAATCTCCTCAGGGGCAGCGACCAGTATCGTATTGATATATCCAAGAGTCTTCTGGATGAGTGCTGAGTCTGGTTGCTGTCCGATTCGTATAGCAACATCTGCCTGTGCGTGTTTAATGTCCACGAAATCGTTGCTTAATTCCATGGAGAGTTCAATTTCCGGGTATTCCTGGATGAACTCGTGCCAGAAGTTGTCCAGGGGCCCTACAGCAAAATTGGTCGGTGCCAGAATTCTCAGCGGACCTGCCAGACTGTTGAGCGTATCGTTAAGGCTTTCCATGCGCTGATCGAGAGATCTGATGAACTCCGCGCACTCGTTGAAGTAAGTCTGCCCCTCCTGAGTCATGCTTAAGCCACGGGGAGACCGATGTAATAAGCGACACTTCAGGTGTTCCTCCAGGCTGCTGAGTCTGCGTGAAACTGTGGCTACAGTCATATTCATTTTGGCCGCCGCCGCGGTCAGGCTGCCTTCCTCTGCCGTCACGATAAAAATCTTCAGTTCATCAAGCATTTTGCAAATATGTAAAATAGGTTTAAGGAAATGGCTATTCTTGCATAAATAATAGGGTGGTAGTCTTTGTTTGTACACTCGTTGTTTAAAACACCGGTGGAACGAACTCTGAAATTGACATCCATGGGAGAAACCATGACCGCCTACTACCTGACTGCCCACATACGCGTGATCAACTTTCATCAACTCAATGTGGCACGCAGTGAACTGAAACTGTTGCAGCAACACACCCGTGAGGAGCCAGGGTGTATTGAGTTTCGCTTCCTGGAAGATCGGGAGCACCCCGGTGATTTCTGGCTCTGGGAAGTCTGGAATGGAGAGGAAGGGTTACAGGCTCATTTGGATGCTCCGCATACCAAGCGGTATTTCGGACTTGGCCTGACGGATGTCCTGAAGGTGACAAAACTGGACGCGTTGGAGGAGGTCTGCTTATGAGCACTCGCTATCGTTTTTTCTTTTCTTTGTTTATGTCGCTGGTCCTGTCCCTGTTGATGACAGCCTGGGTGACCTGGATCAATCTTGGGGTTGTCGATGGATTTCTCATGAAATGGGGGACTGCTTTCATCACTGCCTGGCCGGCGGCTGCCACCATTTCCTACATATTCGGTCCCCGAATTCATCAGGTAACCACCTGGGTTATCGAAAATCAAAATAAACAGAAGGAAACAGACTATGGAACTGCGGAGAATCAACTATGAAGGATTGGAAGCTCCAGTTGGGCCCTACGTGCACGCAGTGAAACATGGTAATACCCTGTTTCTGTCAGGGCTGACGGCATTTGGTACGGAGGCGCATCATTCCTCAATCGCCCATCAGGCCAGTGTCATTTTTCGACAAATTGATACCATTGCTGCGGCAGAGGGACGAGGGCTGGAGCATTTGATTAAAGTAACTGTATTTGTGACTGAGCTGGAACATCTGGATGAACTGCGCAAGACACTGTTGGCGGTTTATGGGGCTCACCTCCCGGCCAGTTCGTTGCTCAAGGTTGAAAAATTATTTGACCCCGAATTAAAGATTGAAATTGAAGCGACCCTGGCAGTTTAGCGGCTGCCGGCGAAAAATTACGAGCATCGCCACGGATCTATCCACACCAACTGTCATCATCCTGTCATCGTATTATGATTTCTAAGCCCCTGGAAAATGGGGCTTCCCAAATCCTGCCGCCATTTTCCTCCAAGGCGAAAAAAATCGAACAACTGTTCCGGTAATGACTGGACAGTTGTTGTTTTTTTATGCTTAAAATTGAATGTGTATTCAATAAAAACAGTTTCGGTTGAAACTTAACCGAACAAAAAGAATCTTTGCCGGAAACAAATGTTGGCGGATCTCTGCCGCATTTTGCTGTCGTCTTCGGATGTAACCTCCGGCAAACACACCAAGATACGAGGAACCACTATGTCCTTTTCTCGCAGACAGTTTGTTAAAGGCGCCATGTTGGCCGGAGCTGCAGCTGCCTCTCCGTTTTATATCAACAAGGCGTTGGCTGCCTCCAAAGAACTCAGGATCTATGCCTGGGCGGGTTATATCACCGATGAAATGCTGGCGGACTTCAAAGAGAAAACCGGTATCAATGCCACTTTCACACCCTATGGAACCAATGACGAGCTGATGAACTCACTGCGTGCCACCGACGGTACCGGGTTTGACATCATCATGCCGACAGTGGACAGGGTTCCCGGCTACGTTGATTTCGATCTGGTCCAGCCCCTGGATACCTCACGGATTAAGTGGAACGGATGTCTCGACAGCGCGATGAGCGGCTCGGAAGTCGGCGGCGTGGTAGATGGCAAGCGCTACTTCGCTCCATCTGACTGGGGAACAGAAGCCATCAGTTTCCACACCGAATATGCCAAGGTTGACCCTAAAAATCTGAGCTACGGGGACCTGTGGAATCCTGAACATGATAGCGGCGTGGCCGTTCGTGGTCACTCTGCGTTGGTGGGAATCGGCCTTTGGCTGGAGCAGCAGGGTAAACTGCCGCATCCGCTGTTGGATTCCTACAAAAACGAAAAGGCTATGCGTGCCAACTTCGACGTCATCCTGAAAACGGCTGTGAAGCACAAAGGCATGATCGCCCAGTTCTGGTCGACCGAGAATGAGGCACAGGGTGCATTCAGAACCAACGGTGCGGTCATCGGACAAACCTGGGACAGCACGGCTTTTAACCTGATGAAGGAAGGTGAGCCGATTGCTTACAGAGCGCCAAAAGAAGGTGCCCTGGCGTGGATGGAAGGCTTTGTTATTCCCAAAAACGCCAACAACGTGGACGCGGTGTATGAGTTCATTAACTGGTACTACACACCGGAAGCGGGCGCCATGTTTGTGGAATCCACTGGTTACAACTCTACTTCCAAGGGGGCAGATGCACTGCTGCCTGAAGCGACCAAGAAGTTCTTCCAGGAATCCTACACCGAGCAGGATCTGAAGAACCTGTGGTGGTGGCCGATCCAGGAGCCATGGTATGTGGCCCTGCGTAATGAATATCAGGACCGTTATCTGTCGGCCTGATAACCGACCCTTCGAAGCCCCTGGGATGTCCGGGGGCTTTTTCGTATGTTGGTGCCGGTGAAGACAGGTACCGCTATCTACTAGTCGAGATGTTTGGGAGAGATGATGGATAGCAGTGTTCATCTTGATAATGTGGTCATGCGCTTTGGCCATTTCACGGCGGTCCAGAAGACCGATCTTAAAATCGAGTCAGGGGAGTTTTTCAGTTTTCTCGGCCCTTCGGGCTGTGGCAAAACCACGATCCTGAATATGATCAGCGGGTTCCTCGATCCCACTGAAGGGGCTGTTCACATCGGCGGCCGTAATATGCGGGAGGTGCCTGCCAATAAGCGCCCCACCTCTATGATTTTTCAGAATCTGGCCCTGTTTCCGCTCATGACGGTGGCGGAAAATATTGAATTTGGTCTGGAAGTCCGCGGGGTGAAAAAAGCTGAGCGGAAAAAAGCTTCGGACCGTCTGTTGGAGCTCGTGGCTCTGCAGGGAAGTGGTAAAAAGAAAGTCTCTGAACTTTCCGGCGGTCAGAAGCAGCGTATCGCCATTGCTCGTGCTCTGGCGGTGGAACCGCAGGTTCTGTTGTTGGATGAGCCTCTTTCCGCGCTGGATCTGAAGCTTCGCCAGCATATGCGGGCTGAGCTTAAGGAAATTCAGCGAAAAACCGGCATTACGTTTATCTATATCACCCATGATCAGGGTGAAGCGCTGACCATGTCAGACCGGGTGGCGGTAATGTCTGCCGGGAAACTGCAGCAGGTGGCGGACCCCATTACGCTCTACCGAGAACCCGCGACGGCTTTTGCGGCATCATTCGTAGGCGAGAACAATGGTCTCAAAGGTACCATCAAATCTGTTGATAACGGCCTGGCGGTAATTGACTGTGGTGCATTGGGCGTATTTCCCGGTAAGGCTGTCGGGGCATTGAGTGTTGGCGAGCAGGCAACGCTGTTTATTCGTCCGGAGCAGCTTTCCCTGGACCAGCAGGACCACCCGGCGAAAATTGCTGCCCGCATCGAAGAAATCAATTTCGAAGGTTCTTACCTTACATTGAATGCCCGAACGGACTGCTCACGTGATCTGGCTGTGCAGATCAGCTCAGAGCAATATACCGAAGCGTTGGTTCCCGGAGCTCAGACCACTTTGTCTTTCCGGCCGGAGGACGCGGTGGTGATTGCCGGAGGTGATCATGTTTAAGCAACTGGCCGGACGGTTCGGAGGAGGGCTGGCCGCCGGTATTATCGCGATGATCGCCGTCTGGCTCTTGGGTATGGTGATTCTGCCCCAGTTGCTGATGGTGGATTACTCTTTCCGTCCCAATTTGCTTCCGGCAGAGCTGGGTGGACCGAAAGATACCTATTCGCTGATCAATTACGAAACACTGTTTAACAATAGCATTCACTTGTCCATTTTCTTCAAGACCATTTGGTCGAGTGTTCTGGTCACGTTGCTGACTTTGGTTGTCAGTTATCCGCTGGCCTATTACCTGGCCAAGGTGGCAACGCCAAGGCAGGCAGCCCTGTGCATCCTGCTGCTGATTATTCCCTTTTGGATCAACGAGATACTGAGAACGTTCTCCTGGTATATCATCCTTGCCTACAAAGGTCCCCTCAACGCTTTACTGTTGGCTTTGGGGATGATTGACCGACCTGTACGCTTTCTATCCGGCGACGGCGGGGTCATGATTGGGATGGTGTACGCTTATATTCTGTTTATGATTTTCCCCTTGTACAACGCAATCGAGAGCCTTGATATCAACCAGATCAAGGCGGCGCGGAACCTTGGGGCAGGCTGGATCAGAACCCATTACCGGGTCATCATACCGCATGCCAAACCGGGGATTGCCACTGGTTGCATCATGACCTTCATGCTTGCTGCGGGAAGCTATGCGGTACCAGCGTTGCTGGGATCACCGGGCAGCCGCTGGTTTACCCAGATCATCTATAACTGGTTTTTTGAGGGCGGCAACTGGAATCAGGGCGCAGCCTACGCGTTTCTCCTCTTGATCCTCTGTATCGGGTTTATTGCTCTGATCATGAAAGTATTTAAAGTTGGGCTGGGGGATATCGCGAAATGAAGTCAGAGACAATTCTGCGTTGGGGAGTGCGCTTCTATATCGGAGTTTTCTTCCTCTACCTGTTTACTCCCCTGATCATTATGGGGATCGCCACCTTCAACGATAGCCGGTTCCCGACTGTTTCTCCCTGGAAAGGCGCCACGATGAAGTGGTTCGGGGTGCTGGCAGAGGACGGCGCCATGTGGGATGCATTGCTGACCAGTGTGATTGTGGCAATTGGGGTTCTGCTGGTAGCTGTTCCGATTGGGGTGTGTTGTGCGCTGTTTCTCTCTACTGTGCAGGGTCGGGGAAAATCATTCCTCTATTCCCTGATGATGTCACCTCTGTTGACTCCGGGCGTGATTGTCGGGATTTCCACGCTGATCTTCTGGAAGGGATTGTCTGTGAACGGTGGAATCGTTCTCACTGTCATCGCCCAGACAACCTTTATTGCAGCCTATGTCATGCTAATGATTCTGGCACGTTTGCAGCGTTTTGACCGAACGCTGGAGCAAGCGGCACAGAGCCTGGGAGCGACTCCCTGGCAAACTTTCAGGAGAGTGTTGCTGCCTTATCTGAAACCGGCGATTATCTCCGCCGCGGTAATCGCGTTCCTGCAGTCGTTTGAGAACTACAACACCACCTTGTTTGTGAAGGGGTACGATACCACTCTCACTGTCTATATCGCCTCAAAGGTCCGTACCGGATTGACACCTGCGGTGAATGCGCTGGGTCTGGTGATGATTGTGGCGACAGTTCTGCTGGCGATTGTGTATGAGGTTAAAAAACGGCGTGAGTCACGGGTGGTGAAGCTATAGTCCTGTAGGCCCGGTGATGTGGTGTCGGTAAATCGGATAGCCTTCGGCAGATCGGTTTACCGGTACAGCATCTGGGGGCCGAACTGCCTGCGGATAAAACCTTCGATGGGTTTCAGGGACTGGTCGGTGTGCTCAAAGCGTATGCCCAGCCTGGACCCCGCCCGCCAGACAACCCGGCCGACAACGGAGGCAAAGGATAGCCTCAGAGTGATATGCTGGCCCACTTCGACATTGTCGTTGAGGGTCAGCATCAATCCGCTCAGGGAGATGTTCTCAGTTGCCGCATAAACATTTCTCGGGCCAACTTCAGCCTGTACTTGCTCGATAAACCTGGCTCTGGGGCTACGACGGTTCCGACACACCAATTGCGCCCTGATTTCGTGGGCGAAAACAAAGCCGATGATGAATCCCATGGAGGCTCCGATCAGGCCTCCAAAAAAGGTGAATCCAACCGCTTCTGCAAACGTGAAGTTGGAGGCGGGAAACAGAACTGAGCGTCCCAGGCAGATTAACAGTGTGACGGTGCCGAGAATGGCTGCCTGATGGGTCGCAGTCCTCAACGGTGCCTGCCAGCGACCATTGCCGAGTATGAAATACTGTGTGTTGAGTAAGTTCCAGACGACCAATGTGGAGGCCGTTGCAGGTGACAGGGAGTACAGGTAGAACTGCGGCAAGAGCTCTCCCCGCAGACTGACCAGGTAGATGAAGGCGATCAGGTAGCTGACCATAAACGACCAGACATAGGATCTGACGGAGATTTCGTATTGGTCTTCCTCGAACATTTTTTCTGTCATGATGCCGGTCAGTATGGCTGAGAAAAACAAGATGGCCGTGGATTTCACCCAGGAGAGTATTGCCATAAAGGAGCCCGGACTGACTCTTTCCAGTTCTGTCATTGAAAACAGGTTGATAACCACTTCATAACTGATGGTCAGTAGCATCGACAGACCCACAATACCCGCCAGCATCAGCCAGAGTATGCCCTCCAGTTTAGGGCGGGTGTCTTTGTATGGGAGCTTGAGATTGTAACGCAGAAAAGTTCGGCGTTGGCTTTCTTCTGATGCACATTGAATCACGGTCATACGGGCAATACATTCGTAGATAATGTCCTGGAGTCTGTTCAGTTCATCTCCGTAGGTTTTTTCGGTGACGACATCAAGGTTGCCAACGGATAGCGCCAGACCGATCTCGTTCAGTCTTCTTTTCTTGTCATCCAGGTTTTGCAGATAATTTGCCAGCCCTTTGGGTTTGTCCGGTGCCTCTGTCTGAATTCTCTGCAGAAGATAGGCAATTTTGACGTAGAGGTGTTCAACGGATTTTTCTTCACCTGCGCCTTCAATAAAATCTTCGGGGGAAACCTGTTTGAGATGAATGTTGTTTTCCCTGAGATAATCCAGAATGGGAATAATGTCCCGGTCTTTAGGGGTAAAGGATCTTGGGTTGGCTTTCAGTGTGGCGATTTTTTCATACACCGCCTGGGGGATGCGGGCAGCGCGTTGAAGAAACGTCCGCCACCGGATCTCGTAGGTTTCGGCAGTGGGAATTTTTATTATCAGGTACACAATAATGGCCGATGCCAGAATGCTGCTGTCACCAAACTGCAGACGGATGCCATGGAGCAGAGGCACGGTGCTGTAAAAATCGCCGGCATAAGTTTCCAGAAACTGGAATAGAATCGATCCCATGGAACTCAGGAAGAACACTACGATCGTCATTGAACTGGAATAAATCAGGTAAAAGGCGGAAAACCGGCTAAAATGGGTATACTCCCTTGGGGGGCCGGAGTATAAAGGCTGTTCTTTGATTGGCCATTGGTTGAAACGCAGCCCGATGACCCCGAAAATAAACAGGAGTCCGAGAATGACGTCGTGCCAAAAATACTGGATGTCCATAACCTGTTCCTGATAATCAAAAACTGGCTGAAAAGCAGCACGCAGTTGATTCAGTAACAATTTGCTGACCGAGAACCCCTGTACTACAGACTAAACATCAGCAAAGCCTTGTAACAGATCGCATGCGGACACATCCTGCCCTAATGATTAAGTATAGACAGACTGACAGGAAATCCAGTGACTGCTCACTTTAGAGTGATGATTAACTTGCGCTGGAACCATCCTGTGACAGGTAATAATGCTTAAAGTGTTCATTGTAAACATGCCTGTGCTATACTTCGGTTTATTCAATTTCAACGCGAGGTGAGGCCTTGGAAAAATCTGCCGTTCTTGATACCCAGCAAAGCTATCACCATGGGAACCTGCGCCAGGAGCTGTTGGAAAAAGCGCTGGAACAGCTTAAACAGGTTGGGCCCGATAAAGTCTCATTACGCGCTCTGGCGCGGGATATTGGTGTCTCCCAGACTGCCCCATACCGTCATTTCTCAGATAAAAATGCTTTGTTGGCAGCTTTGGCTGCTCAGGGATACCAGGAATTGACCAGGGCGACTCTCGCGGCGTCAGAGAATTGTGAAGATTCAGCCCAGAAAATGTTGCAGGCGGGGCTTGCCTATATTCATTTCGCCCGCCATCACCCGGAGCTGTACAAACTGATGTTCGGTCCTGTCATCGAATGTCCGCTGGAATATCCGGATCTTGCCGAGGCTGGCCAGGGGGCATTTAAGGTCATCATGGCCATTTGTGAAGAGGGTGTGCAGGCCGAAATGTTTGTTAACCAGGACGCATCCCTGATCGCCCACTCTATCTGGGCCATGGTCCATGGTATTGCCAGCCTATGGATTGACGGTATGTATCAATGTACTGAACGTCAGCATGATGAGAGCCTGATTATCGATTCCCTGCAGTTGGCGTTGCATGGCGTACTTAAACGGGATGGAAACTAATCCTTTCTGGCGCTTCTTTGACAGCACACCTTAACTTTCTCCTGCTGGCTTTGCTGCTAGCAGTGCTTCTGTAGAAAAGCTCCTGTGACCCGGACAAACTTTCCGGGTTCATCAACCATCGGCATATGGCCACTCTTTTTGAAAGGGATAAAGTTTCCTCGGGTACATTGGTCGGCGATATATTTCTGACCCTGCCAGGGGTACATTGCCGATTTCATTCCTGCCAACACCCAGACGGGGAAATTTAGTGATGCCATGAGCGGGCGCATGTCGTAATCCTGTTGCAGATAGGCCCCCAGACAGGTGTTGTAAGCAAACCAGTGGCTGGCCGGTAGAATTTGATTGGCCAGCAGAGGAAAGCGCCAAAGTTGCCTGACCAGACGTCTTTGGGCCGGGCTTGAGACGGCATAGCCTACAAACTCACTCAGTTCATGTAGAAACGCCTGCTGGAAATCGTCGGGTAACTCGGCAAACAGGCAGTCAGGTCCGAATTCAGCGGCTGTCTTATGCAACTCTTCCAGAATCCTGAATCGCACCGCGCCGTCCCGGCCGAACATTCCATAATGCCAATCAGAGCTTTGATGAACAAAAGGAGATTGGTCAATATTCAGATAAGCCGTGATCTTGTTTTCCGGGTGCAACCGGAAGTACTGCATGGCAACAAAGGCTCCCATGGAGATGCCGGCGAGAGGAAGACCCGTCAATTGGTAATGTTCCATGATGTCATGTAGGTCTTCGGCATAATTGGTCAGCACACAATCAGAGTTATGGCTGACAGCAGCGGATTTTCCGAAGCCGCGCATGTCTGGCAGGTAGAAGCGATAACGATGTGACAACGGGAGTAAAAACGGTAGCCAATGGCCGGAGTGCATGCCAAAACCGTGCAGAAAAATTACCGGAGATCCCTTTCCAATAATGCGTACATAGACGGACTTTCCGTCACGCATAGGTACCCAGGGCATAGATGACTACCAGAAAACAACGATGATTCAATTATAGTTCAGGATCAAAGTGTCGGTGAGGCCCGTCTCCCGGGCTGGCAAGGGAGTCGCGCATCAGTGCCGTTGATAAACTGATAAGGGAACAAGGGGCATAGACTCGGCCCATTTCTTCAAATCAGTGAATGGGCCGAGTGGTATGTTTTTCAAATGCTGAAACTGGTAGAGAGCTTCTTCTCAACTAACTGGTTTTTGAGTTTGACGTAGTCAGGCACGCCGTTTTTGTAGGGAGGATAGGATTCGCCTTCGATAAGCGGTGCCAGATAGCGCCGGGCTTCTTCGGTGATGCCGAAGCCATCTTCACTGATGAAGTTCAGTGGCATTTTCTTTTCCACGTTGGCAATCTGGGACAAAGGAGCCTCACCGATGGACCAAAGATAGGGACTGTCCTGGTCCCTGACAATTACAGGCATCAGGGCGTTCTTGCCCTGTACAGCCAGCTCCACTGCAGCTTTGCCGACTGCGTAGGCCTGCTCCAGATCGGTCTGGGAAGATATGTGCCTTGCTGAGCGCTGCAGATAGTCTGCTACCGCCCAGTGATACTTGTAGCCCAGCTCTGATTTGATCATGTTGGCGATAAACGGAGCAACTCCACCCAATTGAGTATGGCCAAAGGCATCGGTCACACCGGCATCTGCCAGGAAACGACCGTCCTCGTACTGAGCCCCTTCTGACACCACGATTGAGCAGTAGCCATCACGTTTAACCACTTTGTCCACACGTTTGAGGAATTTATCCCGGTCAAAGGGCACCTCGGGGAACAGAATGATCTGAGGTGCTGGTTGCCCCTCGTGTTGAGCCAGACCACCCGCAGCGGCAATCCAGCCTGCGTGGCGCCCCATGACTTCCATGACGAATACTTTGGTTGACGACTCGCACATGGAAATAATATCCAGTGACGCTTCACGAATTGAGGTGGCGATATATTTGGCAACGGAACCGAATCCGGGACAGCAATCGGTAATCGGGAGATCATTGTCGACGGTTTTTGGAATGCCGATACAGGTGATCGGGTAGCCCAGAGTTTCACTGATCTGGGAGACTTTAAAAGCGGTGTCAGAGGAATCGCCACCACCGTTATAGAAGAAGTAGCCGATATTGTGGGCTTTGAAAACTTCGATCAGTCGCTCGTACTCGGCCTTTTGCGTCTTGATATCCTTGAGTTTGTAACGACAGGAACCAAAGGCTCCACCAGGAGTGTGTTTCAGCGCGGCGATATCTGTGTCGCTCTCCAGGCTGGTGTCGATCAGCTCTTCCCTTAGTGCTCCGATAATACCGTTATGGCCGGCGTAGACTTTGCCTATCTTGTCCGGGTGTTGCCGTGCCGCCTCGATGACCCCACAGGCTGAAGCATTGATGACCGAAGTCACACCGCCGGATTGGGCATAGAACGCGTTTTTTACCGTCATTTGGCTGGGGCCTCTCGTGTTTCTGGCTCAGTACGATTTGCGGGCGCATCATACGCGAAAATGTCGGCCTTTTCATGTCGGGAATCGCGCAATTTATCGACGATAGAGATGCGACTTATCATTGCTCTACAAGATTAGGATGCAACTGTTTGATTTTCTCAGCTTCCGGCTGGCATGAACCAAGCCCCTCAGTAATAATGTGTTCTTTACGTGTACATTTGGGTCAGGTATTGCGCCAAAGAATCTGAGTTCAGGTGCCAATTTAAAGAAATCGTCAGGTATCAGTGTAAAGAAATCATCATGCATATTCACATTTTAGGTATTTGCGGAACATTTATGGGGAGTCTGGCTCTCCTGGCCAAGGAGCTGGGGTATCGGGTCACCGGTTCCGACCAGCACGTTTACCCGCCCATGAGCACACAGTTGATGTCCCAGGGAATAGAGTTGCGCGAAGGATTCGAACCTTCCCATCTGGACCCGATGCCGGACATGGTGATTATCGGCAATGCCATGAGTCGGGGAAATCCATTGGTGGAATATGTTCTGAACAAAGGCATTCCCTATACCAGTGGCCCGCAGTGGCTGTCCGAGCATGTCCTGCAGGAGCGATGGGTGCTGGCTGTGGCGGGAACCCATGGTAAGACGACAACGACCTCCATGCTGGCCTGGATTCTGGATCAATGCGGGCTGGCTCCCGGCTTTCTGATCGGCGGTGTTCCTCTTGGATTCGGCGTTTCTGCCAGATTGGGGGATACCTCATTCTTCGTCATCGAGGCGGATGAATATGACAGCGCGTTTTTTGACAAGCGATCCAAGTTTGTTCACTACCGCCCGCGTACCCTGATCATCAACAACCTTGAATATGACCACGCTGATATCTTTGATGACCTGAAAGCGATCCAGACGCAGTTTCATCATGTGGTCAGGACGGTTCCGAGTCAGGGGGTGGTGATTTCACCCGGCGATGTGGAAGCGATAGAAGAAACATTGGCGCGGGGCTTGTGGAGTCCACGGGTCATCTATGCCCTCGATGATCCCTCGGCGGATTTATCTGCTAACTGTTTGGAACCTGACGGCAGCCGGTTTGAAGTGTTGTTGAAAGGCGAAAAAGTCGGGACGGTGGCGTGGGGAATGAGTGGACTCCATAACGTCCAGAATGCCCTGGCGGCATTGTTGGCGGCTCGCCATATAGGTGTAAAACCCCAGAACGGCATTCAGGCTCTCAATGAGTTTCCTGGCGTTAAGCGACGCCTGGAAAAACTGGGCGAATCTGATGGGGTTGTGGCTTATGATGATTTTGCCCACCACCCGACAGCCATCAAGACCACCTTGGAGGGATTGCGGAACCGGGTCGGTAATACGCCGGTCTGGGCTGTCATTGAGCCTCGCTCAAATACCATGAAGATGGGTGTGCACAAAGACACCTTATTGGCCTCTGCCGAGTTGGCGGATCAGGTTATCTGGGCCAATTTTGACCATTATGACTGGTTGGATCAGGCGGTAGCGAATGCCGGAGCCAAGCATCAGGTCCTGCATGATGTGGACAGCATCGAAAGCTTACTGAAGACGGTGAATGGTCCAGCACATGTTGTGTTGATGAGTAATGGCGGATTTCAGGGATTGCCGGGAAGGCTGAAGAAGTATCTGGACCTGACACTGGAGGTTTCCTGATGTCCGGCGCACAACTGCCTGGGACACCATTCAAGGGAACCTTTACTGTTGCCGTTACCGGCGCCTCCGGTTTTCAATACGGCTACCGTTTACTGGAAGTGCTCGTTGCCGCCGGCTATCAGGTGTTTGTCATGGTATCCAAAGCAGCTCACGTGGTGGCGGTAACTGAAGCGGACATGAAACTCCCGGCGCAGGCGGCAAAGTTGCAGCAGGTGTTATCTGAAAACCTGAATGCAGCACCTGATCAGATCCGGGTCTTTGGACGTGAAGACTGGATGGCGCCCGTGGCGTCCGGTTCCGGTTCGCCGGAACACATGGTGGTTTGTCCATGCAGCACCGGGACATTGTCGGCCATTGCCACTGGCGCGAGTAATAACCTGATCGAACGGGCAGCGGATGTGGTTTTGAAGGAGCAGAAAAAACTGATTCTGGTGCCCAGGGAAGCGCCCTTTTCCACTATCCATCTTGAAAACATGCTGAAACTTTCCCGCATGGGAGTCGTGATTTTACCGGCAGCACCAGGGTTTTATCATAAGCCTCAGTCGGTCAATGATATGGTGGATTTTATCGTAGCAAGGATTCTCAGCCATCTGGGGGTTGAACAATCACTGATGCCAAGATGGGGCCGCGAAGGTTCGACACCGGACTGACAGGCTTCGGGGGTAGGCATGCAAACAGACACATAATGTTGGAATGACGATGAGTATTGAGTGGAAGAACACGCCTGCGGCTATCTGGCGACAATTGAAAGGCTCCCTGCGGGCCGTCAGAACCATAGACCCCATTCGCCTGGATCAACTCCTGGGGATCGATGATCAGAAGCAAACCCTGGTACGTAATACGGAAAAATTTATTGCTGGCCTCCCCGCCAACAATGTTCTCTTATGGGGTTCTCGCGGCACCGGTAAGTCATCCATGATCAAAGCGCTGTTGAATGAATATTTTGATCAGGGCCTGCGTATTGTGGAAGTGGATAAGGATGATCTGGTTTACCTGCCTGAGATTGTAGACGAGGTCCGCGATCAACCTCAGCGCTTCATTGTGTATTGTGATGACCTGTCTTTTGAAGCGGGCGAAAAGACCTATAAAGCTCTGAAGAGTGTTCTCGAAGGCTCAATCGAATCACCTCCTGAGAACGTCTTGATTTACGCGACCTCAAACCGGCGCCACCTGATGCCGGAGTACATGTCGGAGAATCTGACATCGCAGGTGGTGGATACCGAGATTCACCACGGCGAGGCCATTGAAGAAAAAATTTCCCTGTCAGACCGGTTCGGTTTGTGGATTTCGTTTTATCCGTTCAATCAGGATCGATATCTGGAAATAATCGATCACTACTTTCAGGATTATGAGGGCGATCGCAAAGAGCTGCATCGTCATGCTATCCAGTTTGCGTTGCAACGTGGCGGACGCAGTGGACGAGCCGCTTTCCAGTTTTACAAAAACAGCGTTGAAAAGTGAGTGATAGCCCAGACAATACTGTGACCATAGAAGGGGCCTCGACGACGAAAAGCAGCCCCTCCGGTAGAAGCAGAATCCGAAATGTCCTGATTCTGGGGACCTTGCTGGGAATCGTCCTGGCATTGCTCGCCAGTTGGTGGAGCGCGCCTCAATGGATACCTCCTCTGGCGGAGGAACTGGCTGACCGGGCCGGGGTTCAGATTCGTCGTCTGGATATGGGACGTCCCGGTTGGGGAGGGTGGCTCATTAGTGATCTTCAACTGGAGGTCGAGGGTAATGCCTTTCAGGTTTCCGATATGGTATTGGGCTGGAAATGTTGCCAGAACGTGGAACAATCACTTTCTGCCAGTATCCAGCATCTTGAAGTCTTGGTAAAGACCTCCGACTCGTCAGAGTCAAAGTCCTTTGTGGCCGTTTCAGCCTTGTTGCAAACCCTGCATCAACGTATTCCATTTCTTTCTGTGTCAGTCGATTCCATGGAGTTGTTCAGTGTGAATGAAGAAGGCACAAAACTCTTTGATGAAAAGTCCCCGGATAAGCTGTCCCCTGGTGGATCTTCCTCCAGGTCAAAGTTATGGGATGCTCCCGTAAGCATGGAATTGAAGCGTAAACCACAGGAGTTGGCGCTGACTGTCAAAACCGATTATCTGGGTCAACTCATAGAAACCGATATGAGCTGGACCTTTCCCGGTCAAATGCAGGTAGCTGCCAGCTTTTCCAATGCAGAGGTATCGCTGGAAGGGAAGCTGTCGGATCGTGGTCTCTGGGAATTTCAGGGAGCCCATTTTATCGACATCCCGACAGTTGCCATATTCACCATGCCTGATGTCCCTCTTAAGCGGCACTTTGAGACACTCCTGGCAAAAGGTTCTTTCAGGTTGACCCTGCCGGATGTTCTCTTTTCCGCACCATGGACGCTGGAGGTTGAAAATAACGTTCTGGGCAAAATCGTTGAGCCGCAGATGACAATAGAGGGAGAACAAAAGGTGATCTTGAATGGTACGCGTGCCCCCGAACACTTTAAGCTTTCGCCTCCGACGCTGAATGTGCAACTAGCCCCAGGCTCTCTTCAGGAATGGCTGCAAGTTATTCAGCAAGGGGCGAATTTTCTGCCTGCTGAGTCTATCGCGAAACGATGGCAGCTGGCCCTAAACAGAGGATTCGACTGTGATTTACCTGTTTCTGAAGAATGTTGGCAGACGCTACCACTGAAGCTTTCTTCGCTGGGAAATCGGGGCACGTTGGCTGCAGAAGCGGATGCGACTGTGAAACTATCGGAGGGCGAAAGCTTTTTGCAGCTTGAACTGGCGATTACTCAGTCCGAGAGTCGGCCTCTGGCGCGGTTTCCGAAAACGGCCAGTATAAGCGGCAAGGTTCGCCTGGATCACATCTCCGATACACAGGTATCTGGAGTAGGGCCTGTAACCTTCAACTGGGGAGCCTGGGAATTTCCGCTATCAGATGATCATCCTAATCGTTCGCCTCTGCGGTCCGATGGGACCCTGTCGCTGAAGAAATTCTCCATCAATTTGGCAGATTCCGGTGGGATGAATCTGAGCAGCGATGTGACACTGGATGCTTCTCTAACCCACAAACAGCAATCTCTTCCTTTGAAACTTGAGGCACCTCTCAATGTCCAGCCAGGGAAAGTGATATTGGGACGGGGCACATTGAATAGTCTGGGGCTGCGACAGACGATTGAGGCGAATTACGATCTGGCACAACAGAAAGGCTGGTTGTCACTCCAGGGAGATGGCACATTCAAAAATCTGGCCTGGATTCAATCCTGGGTTCCTGCATGGAAAAAAGAGCTGAAAGTCAGTCCGGGAAGCCTGAATCATGTCAGTTTTATCAATATCGATCTGCAGCGGTCTCCTATGATTCAAGGGCGAACCCAGGGGCAATTGGAGAAATGGGGAGTTGAGATGGATCCCCGCTATGTGAGAAATATCGCCGCCCGTGCCGATGTTCAGTTCACTGAAAATGATCTGCGATTCGTTTCGCCTCTGGAGCTTTCTGCCGATAATGCATTGGCTTCGGTTCCACTGATCAATCTATCGTCGAATCTCAAGGGAAGTATCCGCTGGGCAGAAGGACTGCATTGTGATCTGCAGTTGATGTCAGCAGGGCTGGAGACTTTCGGTGGGAGTCTGACGTTACTGAAAGAAGCGCCCATTGATTGCCCTCTGACGACCTTCTTGCCGATTCAGCTGAAGGATCTGGATCTGGGACAACTTGTGGCGGTTGAGAATGAAAATGTCCAGGCCACCGGTAAAATTGCCGGTTTTCTGCCTATCAACATTCATCAGGGGCAGTTCTCTATTAGTGGCGGTCAGGTGGCTGCTCAGGCGCCGGGGACTGTCAAGTTACTGGATGTTCCCCAGTGGCGTCAGATGGCTGGAGAAAACCAGGCTGTGATGTTCGCTGTGGATGCGTTGCAAAACTTTCACTATCAATCGCTGACCAGCAGTGTGGACTATGCACCAGAAGGCAAGTTAATGCTGGGAGTGGCCATGAAGGGATCTAATCCTGATTTTCGCAATGGTACGCCAGTCAACTACAACCTGAACGTTGAAAGTAATATTATTTCTCTGTTGAGGAGTCTGGAAATTCCTGATGACTTGATAAAGAGACTGGAAGAACGTTACATGCAATAGTCTGTTACGTTGAATTCCTTAGAAACAGGCTCTCTTCAGGCTGCGTCTGTATGCTCCATGTAATTTGGGCAGAAAGGCCGATTCAGCTTGTATTCATACAGATGAGCTATGGTATAAGGGCATGGAAAATTATAAGGGTCGGTCGAATCGACACCTTTTTCTAAACAGGCTAGTTTTTGAAAGCTAGTATTTGTTAAAGAGAAGTTTTAGAAAAACAGTCAGTCGTCAGAGCAAATGCTGGCAGTCTAGAAATGCAGCCGCAAGCACAGGCTGATGAACCAGGGATTAATTGAATATGCAAAAAGTATTTTCGGGCGTCGTGATTCTGCTTTTACTTTCGGCTTGCACGCCGAGGGTGGAGGTGGCAGTTCCTGATAAGCCTATCACCATAAATCTCAACGTCAAAATCGAGCATGAGGTCAAGGTGAAAGTGGAGAAAGACCTGGAAGATCTGTTTGATGAAGAAGACGCGATCTTTTAACCGGTGGGACTTTTGAAAGCTGGTATTTGAAGGCTAAGGTCGAGAATTGAAGGTGAGAGCTATGAACGGATTTGAGAAAACCATGATGAAATTTAAAGCCCTGTTACTTGTTGTGACCCTGTTATTTGCCGGGGGCGCTCTGGCATTGGAACTGGATGAGGCCAAAGCCAAAGGTTTGGTCGGTGAGCAGGCTGACGGCTATGTTGGTGCGGTGAAGCCATCTCCTGAGGTTAATGCATTAGTCGCGGATATCAACGGCAAACGTGCAAAAGCCTATGCCCGAATCGGCCAGAAGAACGGTGTGGCAGTGGACAAAGTTGGGGAGTTGGCCGCCAAGAAACTGATCAACAAAGCCGGTCCGAATGAATACGTTAAGACCCCGTCCGGTACCTGGGTGTTGAAGAAAGAAATTAAATAATCCCTGATTGATCCCATTGATAACGATGTGTCTGGAAAGTATTGACTTGTTATCAATGGGACTCGTTTATTTTCCTGTCACCTGAACAATGTCCCTGAATTCCGGGTCATTGATGCTGTAAGCGGCGCCAAAGCCTTTAACAAACCTTCCTGATCTGAAAACTAGCCGGAGCAGACTGAAGTCCGGTAAACTCCGCAGTATTCCAACAGTATTTCCAAGCCTGTTCTCCATAACTTCCAATATCTCAGCATATTCCTCTGCGTCAGCCGGGACCGATTCCACTCCGGCGTCAATCATCAGACGGGTACGTGCAAACAGATTTCGGGCCTGGGCTTCATCCTCAATCAGCATGATGCCGCACTGTTTCCGCTCGATCAGGTTGCGCGTGTGGGGCGCGAGTGCGCTGACGAAAATATAGAAGCACGAAGATTGATAGACAAATGGGGTGTAGCTGGCTTCAGGCTGGCCTGTAGCGTTGAGTGTGGCCATCTGAAGAGATTTTAGCCGGTCAATCAGAGTAAGTATTTCTTCCCTTATTTCTGGATTGCCTGGCTGGTGTGGATTCTCTGGCATGGAGGATTCCGTATTATTGGTCGAAAGTGCCGATACGTTAACCCCAGTCCCGATATCTCACAAGTCCTGTATATGACTGTTTTCGTCAGTCGTTATGACTGTTTTCACCATTGGCTAAAATATAGGTTGAGAGGACACTAGAAGTCGTATTGCCCAATATAATAAAAGCGAGGTGCACTTTATGATGTCACGGCCATTATTTGATTCGGATACGGAAGGTTTTCGCGACGCATTCAGAAAATTCCTGGAACAGGAAGCGGTTCCGCACCACAGTGAATGGGAGAAGAACGGACAGATAGACCGTGCTCTATGGACCAAAGCTGGTGAAATGGGATTTTTGTGCCCTGATATGCCTGAGCAATACGGAGGAGCAGAGACAGACTTCCGCTTTAACACTGTGGTGGCGGAGGAAATTGCAAGATACGGGCTGTCAGGGATTGGCTTCAGTCTTCATTCAGACATTGTGGCGCCCTATATCCTGCATTATGGTTCCGAGGCTCAGAAAGAGAAGTATCTGCCAAGGCTGGCCAAGGGAGAAATGGTTGGCGCCATTGCTATGACCGAACCTGGTGCTGGATCGGATTTGCAGGGGGTGAAGAGTACTGCGATCAAGCAGGGAGATCATTATATCCTGAATGGTTCGAAGACCTTCATCACCAACGGGCAACTTGCGGATCTGGTGATAGTGGTTGCCAAAACGGATCCGAAAGAAGGCGCGAAGGGAACCAGTCTGTTTCTGGTGGAAACTGCCTGGGAAGGTTTCAGCAAAGGGAAAAACCTGGAAAAGGTGGGGATGAAGGCACAGGATACTTCCGAGCTGTTTTTTCAGGATATCAAAGTACCCGCAGAGAACCTGCTGGGGGCGGAAAACAGTGGATTTGCGGCGCTTATGAACGAACTGCCTCAGGAAAGGCTTCTGGTGGGAATCTCGGCGATTGCCGGTTGCGAGGCGGCCCTGGATTGGACAATCGGGTATTGCAAGGAGCGACAGGCCTTCGGCAAACCGGTGATGGCGTTCCAGAACACCCGGTTCAAACTGGCCGAACTGAAAGCGGAAATTACCGCAGGCCGCTGCTTTCTGGATCGTTGTCTGGAGCTGCATATGGAAAAGAAACTGGATATTCCTACGGCGGCTATGCTCAAGCAGTGGACAACGGACCTGCAATGTAAAGTAATGGATGAATGTGTGCAGCTACATGGCGGTTATGGGTATATGTGGGAATATCCGATCGCTAGGGCCTGGGCGGATTCCAGGGTGCAGAGAATCTATGCGGGAACCAATGAAATCATGAAAGAGATCGTAGCTCGCTCGCTTTAAGGTGGGTTTCGATATTCCGGGGCGGGTCAGAGAACCAGCCCCAGAATCAGCAGGCTGTACTTTTCTCCATCGATCTCAGCCACATCCGGTAATTCGCCCCACTTCACAAAGCCGTATTTCTGGAACAGGCTGATACTTGGTTCGTTGTGCGCGAATATGAATGCCACCAGTCTGTTGAGACCAATCTGCAGAGCGCTGTTGATTGCATGGCGCAGCAGACAATCCCCATGGCCGGCCCCCCGACTGTCCTCATGCATGTAAATGCTGATTTCGGCAGTCCCCGAATAAGCCGGACGACCGTAAAAGTCCTCGAAGCTTAACCATCCGATAACCTTGCTTTCCTGTTCCATGACAAAAAGTGGCCGCTTTTTGCTGTGTCGGTGATACCAGTTTCTGCGACTTTCAACTGAGACGGGTTCGATATCTGCTGTGACCTTACGGGATCCCACCGTAGAGTTGTAGATATCAACGATTGTAGGCAGGTCTTGTTCGGTGGCGATGCGGATCTTTACTTCCATACTGTCCTGTCAGTGACTGATGTGTTTGGGATGAGTTTGGTTCTGGATTTTGATTGATGAGGTAAGTGTAGTCCTTAAATCTCATGCTGACATAGTGTAGCTGATTCATATTCGGCCGGCTGTTTAACGTTCTTTTACATAAATTAAAACACATGTTTGAAACGTTTGTATTAAACTTGTGTTTCAATGTTGGCAGTTCCATGAATTGCGGGATTGATGAATGAACCGCAATGTCCTGGTATCAAGCCCTGGAAGTGCAGAAAGAGCTTCTAAGTGCAAATAGATCCTGGAAGTTGAAAGAGAGGGCTACGTGAAAGAGCAACGTTGGATGATCATCATCGCAATATTACTGGCAATTCTTTTATCTTATGAGGCATTTGCCAAGGAACGATTTTCGGTGGATCAGGATACGGCAGAGGCCTTTACCGGCAGTTATCTGGTAGATGGTAATAAAATCCGTTTTCAAAGCAGTCTGATCGATTCTGACAAAGTGCTGTTCTCTGTTGATATCAACGGCAGTCTGCGTGAAGCCACACTGCATCTGGATCAATGTGGTCAGTCCTACAGCGGGCGCTACCAGAGCTGCGCAAGGAATATTGAATTCAGTCAGGCGGCTGTCATGCCTTTGTCCATGGAGCAACAGGTGCTGATGTACGATACCATGAATACCGTATCTGAATACTTTGTGACCCAGCCGAGAGAGTTGCACTCACCGGCATTGGTACTGGTGAGCGCAATGGGATACTGGTCCTTACGTTAAGCTTGCTCCGTCAGATGTCATTCAGTTCTGTGCCAGTTGTTGACTATGGCCGTTCAGCCAGTTACCTACATGAGACGCCGCATTCAGCAGAATCGATAAGTGCGTTTCGTTCTTCAGTAATTCGTTCTTCTGTAACCAGGGATCGCGGCCATTTCTTTTGATAAACATTTTGGTGCGGCCTCCCTGTACCAACTCATCCTTAGATCCGGTAAAGACCACAAAAGGTTTACGAATTTTCCGGATCTGTAGAGCTGTATTTTCTGGTGTCATGGCCTGCAGAGTCGTCTGGCTTAGTTCAGTGACCACTCCGGGATAGTTGACCTTCAAAGAGTGGGGATAATTCAGAGACAGGGCCACACAATGCTTGCAGGCGAGGCCAAATGTCGCCTTGTTGTATATCCCGGTGGTCGCGTCCCCTTCCATAAATGCGGGATCTGTTCTGCGGTTCAGATTGGCGTCATTACCAAAATTGGGAGACAGGAACACCATACCATCGACCGGTACTTTGGGATTTTCGCTAATGTAGTTAAGAACGAGTGCTGCACCAGTCGCGTGTCCACCAAGATAAATGGGTAAATCGTGGTGTTCAAAATGGAGATATTCCAGCATGGTGTCAATGTCTTCCCAGAACATATCCACGGAAGGAGAATCACCACGATCACCGGAAGATTCGCCATGCCCCCTGAGATCTGCCATATAAACAGCCATGCGGTGATTTCGGGCAAGCTCGTAGGCCAGGCTGGGGTACCCGATAGCGCTGTGAAGGCCGGCGCTGTGATAAAACAGTAGTACGCCCTGAGGATCACGAGGCTGGTAAAGACGAAATGCCAACCTGGCGCCGTCTGATGCACTGATAAACTGCACTTCTGCAAGAGGGGCTGCACTGGGTTTCAGTACTTTGTGGTCGATGGGGGAAGAGCCTGCCAAGCTGAGATTTGAGAATGCGAGCAAAGTGGTACTCATGGCAGTCAAAAGCAAAGCTCTGAACACATTACTTGATGAAGGCATATCCACGCCTCTATTTTATTTGTTATGAGGTTGTTGTCCGGAACCGCTTCAGGTCCGTTCTATCATTTTTTTGCGGCATCTGGTGTGCGCTTTTTTGGGTAGACTAGCCTAATTTGCCCTCAGAAAGATTGATCTATTCGGCATTCATGCAGAAAACTGTTGTCCGTCATGAAATTGCGCAGAGCATGTGTTCTAGAAGAGTATGTGTTGCAGAAAAAGCCGATCATCCTTGATCGACTTTAGGAGCTAGGACTGCAGGGGCAGTATCTGTGGCTGATGCCTCCGGTGCAGGGTTGTCACTAGTCTGTTGTTTCAGGGTTTCAAGTTCCTGGTTTAAGGTATCCACCTGCTGTTTTTGCTGATCGATATCCCGTTGCTTGCTGGTTAACTGATCTTTCAGGGATTTGTTTTGCTGGTCCAGTTCTGAAAGTCTGGTTTTCAGCTCATTCAGTTCAATCCGGGTAGAGGACAGATCTGAATTCAGCTCTTTAATCTGATCGTCTCTGGCTGTCAGCTGATTGTTGAGCCCATCAATATCGACCAGCTTTTCCTGGGCCAGGGTCATGCTTTTCTTAAGATCCATTATCTCATCGGACTGGGCTGAGATAATGGAGTTCAGATCCTCTCTTGCACTTTCCAGCTCACCAATGGTGGTCGTCTGGCGATTGATGGTCTCAGTCTGTTCCGAGACGGTCTGATAACTTTGTTCAAGATCGGCGGTGAGTGTGGTGACCTCTTGCGTCAGAGACTCGAGCTGGCCATTCTGCTCTTCCAGTTTTATACGAAGGCTTTCTGCCTCGGAGCTGCCATCACTAATCTGCTGCTCTAGTTTGGACTGATTTGCTGAAAGTTCTTCAATTCTGGCGGTCTGTTCTTCCAATTTTTGCTTTGATTGGTCCAGCTCACTACGTGTGTTATTGAGTGACGTCAGGGCTTTGTCCAACTGACTTTTGGTGTCGGCAAGAGACTGACTTAAAGTCGTGTTCTGTTGTTGGCTGCGTTGTAGTTCCTCACCAGTATCCGTCACACGCTGTTTACTTGTGTCCAGTTGTTCAATGAGTTGCTGGTTTTTCTGGCTGGAGTCTTCCAATGCATCTGACAGCTTCCGAGCCTGGGCTAACATGTCGACCAACTCGTTGCGGATACTTTCCTGGTGTTGATTCGTGGAGTAGTAAAAATAAGCTGCCAACCCAATGACAAAGAGCGTAGTGGCGACCAGCGTGAAATGAAACCCCTGGCCTTTCTTGCGGGCTTCAGCCTCGGCCTGTTGGACTGACTGGCGGTTTTCCAAATCACGCAAACGAGTTTCCATATCTCGTTGTTGACGCTGCAGGTCAGTTTCCTGTTTGCGTAAATCCTGCTCTTTTTCCCTAAGCTGCTGAAGTTTTTCGTCGTTGGACTTCTGTTTTTGTTTAAACTGCTCTTCCTGGCGTGTCAGATTCTGTTCCTTGCGCTTGATGGATTGCTCTCGCATATCCAAAGCACGTTGCTGGCGGTCAGCATTCCGATCGTCGAAAGGGGGCATCCGATGAACTCCTGGATCAGCTTTAGTTATTTTATCAGCTCAAGTGATATTAATAGTGTAGCCAATCTTCGGAATTCTTCCCCGGGTTCGGGCGGATGCGGTGCGATCGTTTTCCGTTATGCCGGTCAGGGCGCCAAAGTTTTCCAGGCGGCCTCACAGAAAAGCTCAATGTAATCCCTCAATGGTTTCTTTTGGCGACCGGAAAGCCAATGTTTGGCATAGTCCTGTGCAGGTCCTACCA
This sequence comes from Hahella ganghwensis DSM 17046, assembly GCF_000376785.1. Taxonomy (GTDB): domain Bacteria; phylum Pseudomonadota; class Gammaproteobacteria; order Pseudomonadales; family Oleiphilaceae; genus Hahella; species Hahella ganghwensis. The sequence goes on along the minus strand of NZ_AQXX01000131.1, from coordinate 48,814 downwards.
ACAACGAGTGGTAGATGGAAAATGGATAGTCCTTCAGTTCACCGGCATCCAGGTAAGGGCGGAACCAATCCTGTAGATAAGTGAAGTGAGCCTTATTGTCCTGGCGTAACTTCTGTTCCTGTTCTTCGGAAAGCGCCTCTCCCCGGGAGCCAAAAATAAATCGCGCCCAATCGGGATTCTCGCTGATCCATTCACAGTAGGTTTTGACAATCGCCTTCACGCCCTGTTCGGCAGAATGACAGTCATTCAGAGCCGTGCGCAAACGCAGGAAGTGATCTTCCATGCCTTGCATATATAAGGCAGAAGCAATGGCTTCTTTACTGCCAAAATGATGATACAGGCTACCGACACTGGCACCTGACTCGCTTCGAATCAAGTCGATGGTTGTGGCTGCTATCCCATGAGCGGTAAAGCAGCGTAAGGCCGCTTCCAGAATTTGGTCCTTTCTTTTGAGTGTTTTGGCCCGCACTGGTTTGGCGGTTTTTGGCGGGAGGCTTTCTCCGGCAGGGAGTGAGCGAATATTCGAATCAGTACTTGTTTTTGGCATAATGGAATAATATTCTAGAATTAAATTCTAATAACGTTAGAGGTTTTGCATCATGTCACAGGCAGCTGTCTATTCACAAGATTTTATTCCTCCATTGGTCCGTTTATACAACAGAATGAATCGCTGGCCTATGGGGCAGTATTTATTTGCTAAAGCTTTATGCTTCAAAGCACCGTACTTCAGCTCCATCAAACCCGCCATTGAAACTCTGAAACCCGGAAAAGTGGTATGGAAAATCAGGAACCGGCGTGGTGTTCATAACCATTTGGGGACGGTCCATGCTCTGGCGATGGGAAACCTTGCTGAACTTTGTGCCGGTACCGCGATGGAAGTGAGCTTGCCCACTCATTTGCGATGGATTCCGAAAGGGATGAATATTGAATATCTGAAAAAGGCCACGACAGACCTCACCGGCATTTGTGATCTGCGTCAGACTGATTTTCAGCCCGGCGATTGCCATGTCATTGTCGACATAAAAAATACAGACGGTGAGTCTGTTGTCAGGGCGAATATCAATATGTGGTTAAGTGAAAAAAGACTTTGAATCGCTTTAAAGGGGCAATAAATTTTGTCTGCAAAAGGAAATAATTTTATTGCCCGTGAAAATGTTTTAAATAGCGGAAGTAGAAGTGTCATATGTCGCTACAGTATTCGGGCTGTTGAAACTGATGAAGGGTGATGGCGTGTGATTACAGTGGAAGCCTCTGGAGAAATGTTGGTAAGAAACAGTGTATTTGCCGCTAACTATGGCGTTATCTTTATTGATTTAATCTATTGAAGAGTAATGCTTTTTAAGAACTCTACCGACTTTTCTTTCATGAAACGGTTATCGAATGCTCCCTTCTTATTTTAACGATTTCGACCGGTGTAGCCGGTCGATAATCTCTTTTCATCTGCTGCTAATCAACCTGCTTTGGTGATGTTATACGGGTTTTACTGCCTAAAAACATCGTCACATTTTTGGAAGAAATCGGCCAAAAGCGGTACGGGGCAAGCACTTAAGTACAAATATTCCTGCTCAATATCTAGACAATTTCACGATAAGGGTTACATTTAAATAGGGAAGATGAATCACTTCTTATGTGACTTCTATCGAAGGGGCGAACAAAATGGGGTGGAATTATGCCAACCGCTAAAAGTAAGAGAAGCAAACTTGGATTCGAGAGTATCTTCGATAAGGTGATCGCCGAAATGCGAAGTACTCAGGATAAACTCAACAAACAGGTTAATCAGTGGATCTCCAAAGCTGAAGCAGAACTTCAGGTGGAAGAGTCAATGCAGAAAATCTTCAAGCGCATGGAAGAGCTGCAGCAGAAACAACTTCAAAACATGCAGAAATGGCAACAGGACGTTGAAAAACGCTTTGGCGCAGTTTTGGATTTTCAGAAGCAAATGCTTGATGCGGTGATGCCTGGTACGAAGGCAACAGCAACGAAAGCGACCGCAACCAAGGCCACAACCGCCAGAAAACCGGCTGCAAAAAGAACCACGGCGGCGAAGACATCAACAGCTGCCAAAAAAACCACCACTGCCAGGAAAACAGCGGCCAAAACCACGGCTAAAAAGCCTGCGACCAAAACCGCAGCTGCCAAGAAAGCACCGGCAAAAACCACAGCAAGAAAAACGGCAGCAAAAACTACCGCCAAGAAACCAGCAGCCAAAAAAACGACTGCAGCCAAATCTACTGCAGCGAAGTCTACAGCGGCTAAAACCACTGCCGCCAAGAAACCTGCCGCTAAGAAACCCGCTGCCAGGAAAACTACTGCCGCCAAGTCTTCAACGGCGAAGAAGGCTTCTTCCACCGCAGCAAAACCAGCAGCGAAAACCACTGCCGCCAAGAAGCCGGCAGCCAGGAAACCCGCTGCCAAGAAAACCACAGCCAGGAAACCCGCTGCCAGAAAAACCGCCGCTAAGAAACCGGCTGAGCCGGCGGCGACAGCAACTGCGGCAGATACAGGTGCGCCGTCTGGGGCATCGACTTCCAGTTAGGCTATGGCAATCTGAAGGCTGTCGGTAAAACGCCGTCAGTCTGTGCAAAAATCTATGGCGTTAATAAAACGCGACGGCCAAGTAGGCCGCCGCGTTTTTTTTCGTTAAACTGCTGTTCTCGGTCAGCTGTGGGCGTATCGTCCAAAGTATTCCGATGTTGTTTATCTACTGATATTGGTTTCTATGCAAAATAATGATCCTTCCCCTTCTCCGGAAACTCCCCCGGTAGATCCACAGAATCAATCACCAGGTATTGCGGATTTTCCCCGACTCAATGTGGCTCTTTTTGTTGCTTTAACCATGTTGTCATTCAGCATGTATTTTGTGTATTGGATGTTTACCCGATCTCAGATACTGAACAGGCAGTTGGGTACTGCAGGGATTTCTTTGGGATTGATGAACTTGGCGGTGTCAGCGTTCTTTGTGTATGTGGGCGTGTATTTCTATTTTCAGGCCAATCCTGAACGCGGCGATCTCCTGATGGTGACTAATATATTTGCCCTCATCTGCCAGGTTCTTTTCCTCGTCTGGATCTTCAAGATCCGAAATCGTCTACATCTTGTGATGGGAGTCACCCGAGGGCATCGCTACTGGTGTAACGCGCTACTGACGTTTTTATTCAATGCATTTTATGTGCAGTACAAAATCAATCAGATGATTGATGGTGAAACCGATCAGGTTGTACGCCGATACACCCGGGAGCTTTAATGGAGGGGCAAGAATTCATCACTGATGGTGAAGGAACTGATTCCGGGCTGAGAATTCTGTATCGGGATGAGGCGCTCGTGGTGATTGATAAACCTTCCGGGTTACTGGTTCATCGCAGTGAAATTGATCGCCATGAAACCCGTTTTGCCATCCAGATGTTACGGGACCAGATAGGTTGTTATGTCTATCCGGTGCATCGATTGGATAAGCCGACCTCAGGTGTTCTCTGCTTTGCTCTGAGCAGCGAGCTGGCAAAAACCGTTTCTACTAATTGGGCGACGGCTTCCAAACGCTACATCGGTGTTGTCCGGGGGATTATTGAAGAAAGTGGGGTCTACGACAAACCGCTCAAAGAGCCCTGGGATAAGTACGGTGACAAGATGGTGAATCCTGACAAGGAAGCTCAGAGTGCCACCACGAGATACCGTCGTCTTGCGACCTGTGAATTGCCTTACACTGTGGATCGGTACCCCACATCCCGTTATTCATTGGCAGAATTTACCCTCGAAGAGGGGCGGCGTCACCAGATCAGGCGTCACTGCAAATCTTTTTCTCATCCGATTGTCGGTGACACCACTTACGGTAAAGGGCGTCATAACCAGTTGTTTGCGGAAAAATTCGGTAATCGTCGATTGTTGTTGCATGCCTGTAATCTGACGCTGACCCATCCGCTGAGTCAGGAAGTGTTATCCATCAGTGCACCGTTCAGTGGTGATTTTTATCGGGTTCTGACTCATCTGGATTGGCTGGATGTGGTTTCGAAAGTCGATTCCCGCCTCATTGATCCACAGATCACGGATCTGTGTTCTGATCTGCTCACCTAGTCTTTCGCTCAGCTCATCGTTACGACCCAACTAGAAATGATCTGGTTAGTCCCCTGGGGGTATCGCTGACCCATGAAAACAAGCTTTTGCCGACCCGGAAGTAAATAAAAACGGGGTGGTACAGGTCACGTTTTCCTACAGACGCTTTTGGCACAATATGATCCTAAAAGAATACGATCACATAAGATTGTGTGGCCCTAAGATCGTTTGGTCGTATACCGTCTGGGCCACCTGATAATAAATAACCTCAAAGGATACGCTCATGTACAGGCCGAACCGTCTGTTACCTCCCTTATTGTCAGTCCTGGTGCTGGCACTGTTCTCCTTTTTGATCCCTGCAGGTGCTTCTGCTGAAATTCCATCCCGGCACTTCTGTGTGTGGGACCCTGTTGGGGCCGGGGGACCGGTTGTTACCATGATGAATGATGCCAAGCCCAAATCACTGGCCTGGGGCGTCAATCTGGAACTTGAAGCCTACACGGATGACAAAATTGCAGCGAATGACTTCAAAGCCGGGAAATGTGACGCGGTATTGGTCACCGAAGTGACCGCCCGCCAATTCAATTCTTTTACCGGAACGCTTGGTGCGGTGGGCGCGATACCCGGCCAGAGAGAATTGAAAACAGTACTTTCCACTCTGTCAGCTCCCAAAGCTGCAAAGCTAATGCGGGAAGGGCGTTATGAAGTCGCTGGAATTATTCCGGTGGGATCAGTATTCATTTTTGTGCGTGATCGTGCCATCGATAACATTGAAAAATTTCAGGGTAAGAAGATGGCAGTTCTGGATAATGATCCGGTCGCTGTGAATATGGTGCGCAGGGTTGGCGGTTCTGTCGTGGGCGCGAGTCTGAGTAATTTTGCCGGATACTTTAACAATGGTGGTGTCGATATTATCTTTGCACCGGCAGTAGCCTATGAAACTCTGGAGTTATACAAGGGCGTAGGCGAAGAGGGAGGTATTCTGACTTATCCTTTGCTGCACACCTCCATGCAGATTCTGATTGCCTGGGAGCAATTTCCAGAAGGTTTCGGTCAGGAAATGCGGCGCTACGTTCAAAGCCGGTTTGATGAAATGGTAAATATGGTGCAAACAGCGGAAGCGGCGATTCCACAGCAATATTGGGTGAGCATTCCGGCGGAAAAACAGGATCAGTATGACGAATTCATGCGGGATTCACGCATCAGCCTTATGAACGATGGGCTATATGATGCTAGAGCACTGAAACTGATGAAAAAAGTCCGCTGCCATCATGAGCCGACTGCCGGGGAATGTGTCACTAGCCTGGAGTAGTGGGATATATCTGATCGTCTGAACTGGCCTCCTGGAAAGACGGTCTGTTCAGGCGATTTTCGAAAGCAGTCTTAGCTGCAATTGTTTCGGGCTTTCTCCGTACTGGCGTTGAAAGCGTCTGCTGAAGTGACTCAGGTTACAGTACCCTACATCAAAACAGACTCGGGTGACTGGTTCACCCCGGGCTAATCTTTCCCGCGCAATCTGCATGCGTAATTGATGTTGGAACTCTACAGGTGTGCTTCCCAGATGTTTTTTAAACTCGCTGAAGAAGCGGCTGCGGCTCATACAGGCCATCTTGCATAATTGATCAATATCCAGAGGTTGCTCGAGCTCTGAGCGTATGTGGTGTATTGCAGCACTTAAACCATTGGCATCTGGCGTGGTTGCACAGGCACTCAGCAGAAAGTCTCGGGTTTGATGGCGAAGCATGCGCACAATCAGTTCGCTGATGCCGAAATCAATCAGCAGATCCCTGTCCATTTGCTCTTCCGTAAACGTGTGAACAAGTCTTTCCAGCAGTGCCTGAGTCGCAGGAGTATGAGCAGTGTGGAAGACTGTCTCAGGACGATAACGCCATTCCTCAAAATCCCGGTGCAGAGGGGAGACTTTGTTCATATGGGAACAGACCTGATCCATTCGGTTTCTGGAGATCTCAATGGTCAGGCAGGAGGTGGGGTGTTCCATGGTTGCTTCAGGAAAGTCGATCTGGATTTCTTCTCCCGGTGCCATAACGAAGGATTCCTGAGGGAGGAATTCGGCAGTGTAATCGCCGGCGCCATGAAGAATTTTTTTCCCGGTGATCATACCGCAATAAAGCAGCTCGTCGGCAGCTAGATTGACATCCTGCGCCGGAAGGTAAGTGTCATAGACGCTGAGTTCTGAATTCGGACCAGCAAACGAAACCCGGTTTTCAACCAGTTCACGGGGTTCTCGACGGGTGCTCATCATGTTGCCACCTCCACGATACCTGTTTTTGTATTTATTTTTCAGAGAGAGTTTTTAGAAGAACTACAGGCAGATTGCGGCGATATGGACTCTCAGTCAAGTGATATGTACTGGCAGAGCAGCCATCTTTTGTCTGCAAGTATACCGTGGGAAGAACTCGGAACCGGGATCTGCCTTCGTTTAATCCTCTCTATTTGTGTTGGCGCATTCAGGGGTTCCGAAACCTAGTATTTAGATAGATAAACAGAAACTAGATAGATAAACAGAAACAACATGCCAATAACAACAATATGAGGAACTGACCATGATCTATGCTCAACCCGGACAAGACGGTGCCGTTGTGTCATTCAAATCCCGCTATGAAAACTTCATCGGCGGTGAGTGGGTCGCTCCGGTACTGGGTCGCTATTTTGAGAATGCCTCTCCCGTTAACGGAGGAACATTCTGCGAAGTTCCCCGTTCCAGTGCCGAGGATATTGATCTGGCGCTGGATGCTGCTCACAAGGCCGCTGACGCCTGGGGCTGCACCTCTGTCACTGAACGTTCCAATATCCTGCTGAAGATTGCAGACCGTATCGAACAGAATCTGGAAGCCCTGGCCGTGGCGGAAACCTGGGATAATGGCAAAGCCGTTCGGGAAACGCTGGCGGCCGATATCCCTCTGTCAGTGGATCACTTCCGCTACTTTGCCGGCTGTATCCGGGCTCAGGAAGGTAGTGTGGGAGAGCTGGATGCCAACACGGTTTCATACCATATTCATGAACCTTTGGGAGTGGTGGGGCAAATCATCCCCTGGAATTTTCCCATTCTGATGGCTGCCTGGAAACTGGCTCCGGCATTGGCGGCGGGCAACTGTGTGGTGCTGAAGCCGGCAGAACAGACTCCCGCATCCATACTGGTTCTGATGGATCTGATCAAGGACCTGATTCCTGCCGGCGTGATCAATATTGTCAACGGATTTGGCGAAGAAGCCGGTCAGGCACTGGCCACCAGTAAGCGTATCGCCAAAATTGCCTTTACCGGTTCAACGCCAGTCGGTTCACATATCCTCAAGTGTGCTGCCGACAATATTATTCCTTCCACGGTGGAGCTTGGCGGTAAATCGCCGAACCTGTACTTCAATGACATCATCAAGCAGGAAGACGAATTCGTCAGCAAATGTGTGGAAGGTTTGGTGTTGGCCTTCTTCAACCAGGGAGAAGTCTGCACCTGTCCCTCCCGGGCATTGGTCCAGGAAGATATCTACGACGACTTTATGCAGCGAGTGCTGGAGCGTACTCGTGCAATTAAACGCGGGAACCCTCTGGATACGGACACCCAGGTTGGCGCTCAGGCTTCACAGGAACAGTTTGACAAGATCCTCAGCTACATTGAGATCGGCAAGCAGGAAGGCGTTGAAGTGCTCACAGGCGGCGAAATCGAATCATTGGGAGCGGGTTTTGAGAATGGCTTCTACATTCAGCCGACCTTGTTAAAAGGCAATAACACCATGCGTGTCTTCCAGGAAGAAATATTCGGGCCGGTTGTGGGCGTGACAACCTTCAAGACGCCTGAGGAAGCGCTGGAAATTGCGAATGCCACGGAATATGGCTTGGGAGCTGGTGTCTGGACCCGGGATATCAATCTTGCCTATCGCATGGGGCGGGGTATCAAAGCAGGTCGGGTATGGACCAACTGTTACCATCATTATCCAGCTCATGCCGCATTTGGCGGCTATAAAAAATCCGGCGTCGGACGTGAAACTCACAAGGTGGCGTTGGAACACTACCAGCAAACCAAGAACCTGCTGGTAAGTTATGATACCAATCCGCTGGGCTTTTTCTAGGATCGCTTCTGGGCGATGGTTCTCGTCATTTGAGAAATAGAATCGCAGAAGCAAAGAATCCAAAATTCAAAGTCTCTACGATTAGACGGTAGCCTGTAAGTTGGGGCGCTTTGGCGCCCCTTTTTTCGTTTCTGATTTATCTTTCAGACTGGTTGTCAGTAAGAATCATTCTGACCTCTCAGCGACCTTTCAGTGTCGCCATATCGATCACGAAGCGATACTTCACATCACCTTTCTTCATCCGTTCATAGGCTTCATTAATGTGGCGGATATCCAGCATTTCCACATCGCAGCTAATGTTGTGTTCAGCGCAGAAATCCAACACTTCTTGGGTTTCGGGAATACCGCCGATCAACGAGCCGGCCAGAACTCTGCGCTTCATGACCAGCTCTCCTGCCTGTAAAGCGGGCTCTACCGGCTGCAGTAACCCAACCAGAATATGTTTGCCATCGTATTTCAGGCAGGCCAGGTAGGGATTGAGATCGTGTTGCACCGGAATGGTATCGAGCAACAGGTCGAAGGAATCTGCCGCTGCTGCCATCTGGTCGGGGTCGGTGGAGATGATGACATGATCCGCTCCCTGTTTTTTGGCTTCGGCCACTTTGCTTTCCGAACGGGTGAATATTGTTACTTCCGCTCCCAGTGCCTTGGCAAATTTGACGCCCATGTGACCCAGACCGCCCATACCGAGAATACCAACCTTGTCGCCGGCTTTAACACCATAATGTTTTAACGGTGAATAAGTTGTGATACCGGCGCATAGAATGGGCGCGGCGGTCGCGGCATTCAGTTTTTCAGGAATGGAGAGGACAAATTCCTCCTTTACCACAATGCTGTCCGAGTAGCCGCCGTAGGTGACGCTCTGGTCCACACGATCCTGTCCGTTGTAGGTCGCCACCATGCCTTCCAGGCAATACTGTTCCAGACCGGACTTACAAGCGGAGCAGGTGTGGCATGAGTCCACCATGCAGCCGACCCCGACGATATCTCCTTCCTTGAATTTTGTGACTTTGTCTCCGACGCGGGCAACGTGCCCGATAATTTCATGACCGGGAACAACCGGGTAAATGGTGAACCCCCAGTCATTCTCCGCAAAATGGATATCTGTGTGGCAGACACCGCAATAATCGATTTCTATTGCCACATCATCTGGTCTGAGCTGGCGCCGCTCCAGACTGAATGGTGCCATGCCGGAAGTGGCGGATTGGGCCGCGTAAGCTTTTGCTGTTGTCATGGTCTGTATCATCCTTTTATGAATATGAATTGGCGGGGTTGAGTAACGATAGGGGGTTACGTCAATAAACCCGGAGACAGATTTATTGTGCTTGATTCTGTGATTTGTGCCATTCACAAATCTCCGGAGTTTTTGCCAATTTCTACGAGATCAGAGAAGGAGGCTAGGGATGCTGAGCGCTGGCAGGCATAATGTGGCTATGCTGTAATGCCCCTGGTAATAAAGGATACGGAGCCTGATTATGAACTGTCCGGAAATGCTTGAACTGATTGAGCCTTTGGCACAAGTTGACGGATTCTACAAAACGTTGGTCCCATCGGTGTGCCTATTCTCTTCCCGGCAACCAAAACCCCGAACACCGATTATGTATGAGCCAAGCATCTGTATTATTGCTCAGGGCAGCAAAGTAGGGTTTCTGGGAGATCGGGTCATCCCCTATAACTCCGGTCACTATCTGGTGCAAACCTTGCCGCTTCCGTTTGAATGTGAAACCTATGCCTCCGAGGAGAATCCACTCTTTGGTATTGCCGTTACTCTCGATGCGCCGGTGCTTGCGGAATTGGTAATGGAAACTGGTGGGCAGCAGTATCCGCAAGATGAGCAAAGCTGCCCCAAGCCCATGGATTCCGTTGCGATGACGAAAAGTATGCGCGAAGCGGTGATGCGTTTGCTGAGAGCGCTGCATGATCCACAGACCGCGAAACTGATGGGTGAAGGACGGGTGCGGGAAGTGATTTATGAGGCGTTGCTGGGCGAACAGGGAAAGGCCATGCGGGCTCTGGTACACAATCAGGGGAACTATTCAAGAATTGTCCGGGTGTTGAACCAGATGCGTTCTGAGCTTGCCGATGAGATCAGTGTGGATCAACTGGCGCGTCAAGCCAACATGAGTGTGTCGACTTTTCATCAACACTTTAAACAGGTGACCCGGGCTTCCCCGTTGCAATATCTTAAACGTCTGCGTCTGATCAAAGCCCAATTGCTACTCAACCAAAACGAGCTGAATGTCACCCAGACAGCAAGCGCAGTGGGGTATAAAAGCGTCAATCAGTTCAGCCGGGATTACAAACGTTACTTTGGTATCAGCCCAACCTATGAAAAACGCGGGGAAGTCGCCTGACGAACTTTCCCCGCGAGCGGATCAATAGCTGTCACTGGCAGCAGTCAGGTCTGAAGATAGACATGACCTGTTTCCAGTAACTTTGTCCGGATGGGTAGCGGCTTAAACTAAACAGACCGTAGGCCTCTGGTTTTTGCTGGTTCGGCAGGTAAAAGGTACCAAAGAGCTTATCGAAGATAATAAGGCTTCTGCCGTAATTGCTGTTGCCTTCTTCTTGTCGGTTGGAATGGTGCCAGCGGTGAACCTGATTGGTGCTGAACAAGTGATTCAGCAAGCCATGCTGCAGAGGCAGGTCAGCATGCTGCAGTATTATAATCGGCTGGGTGATGGCCGCGTATGCCAACAGTACTTCGTGAGGGATACCTATCAGCAATAACGGGAAGATTCCCATCATCGAATTAATCAGATGATTGAATGGATGCAGGCGGAATCCGTTAACCGTATTGACCTGAGTGGGGTTGTGATGCAGCGCATGTAGCCACCAAAGTGTCGGTATAGTGTGGTGCAGGCGGTGAACCCAGTAAAACAGCAGCTCCGCAGTGAGGAGTGTGATCAGAACCTGCCAGCCGAAGTGCACATGATCCGGAAACAACGACAATAAACTGTCAGGCAGCAGTACAGCACCGGCGCCGATGACCATAAGCGGCATGGTTGCTTTCAATAATGGCTCCATAACTCCCAGAATCACTGCCAGACTGATCCAGTCCGTCACACGCTCTTTGTCTGCTACCGGTTCAGTTATTTGAGGTAATCGATATACAGCTTCCAGTATCAGAGCCAAAACGAAGGTAAGAATCCCCGAAATGAACACCATCATTTCCAGGTGACCGCCTGTCTGTCTCGCCCATAAGAATGTCGACAGACTCAGGATGACACTGAGTGGAAGTAAGGTCTTGTAAAGCAGTGCCTGCATAGGTTTCTCCTGTCGTTGGCTTTTGCCACAGGATAAACCTTGCCCCTAATGGCAGAGTCAAGAGCGGTAGGTCGGATCAGGATAGGAAGCGCATTCGGGATCATTCTGCAGGCAGGAATCAATGTCATCGGCGTACTTCAGCAGTTGTTGCCGGCGCATCTGCAGTTGCAGGATTTCCTCTTCCACCTGTTGGATTTTTGCGTCAATGATGCATTTGATTTGCTGCCAGGAAGGGATGGCCGAATTATGATTCATGACAGCGGACATTTCGGATAGTTTGAATCCCAGCGTCTGAGCCTGGCGAATCAAACGAATCATTTGTACTTCCTGATTCCCATATACCCGATAACTGCCTCTACGCTTTGTTCCGGGCAACAGGCCCAGGTTTTCATAGTGCCGGATTGCTTTGGGGGAAGCTCCCGTCAGTTGGGAAACCTTGCCGATATACATCGTTAATGCCTTACTCTCTAAATTAAATAAAGCTATTCCAAACAAATCTATTTCGAATAAATCTTCACCTGAATAAACCGGTATATTAGGAAAACGGTATTTTGGCAAACCTGTCTCCTGGCAATCAGGAATAATGAACTGTTGCGAAGGTTGAGATTTTTCCTTTTCTCCTGTTATTTTGAAGAGATACTGGAATATTTTGTAGTTGATTGCGTAAATATAAATTGGTTATGCCAATAAATAACCAAGGCAAATAACAACAATCACCAAACTGCAGGATCTGTTAATGGGATCATCCCGATTTTTTGAATCGGAAGGGAGGAAACATGAGCAACAGCTTCAACACCCGGGATACACTGACAGTGGGGAATCAGTCCTACCACTTTCATAATCTTCAGAACCTTTCTTCCCGGTTTGACCTCAACAGGCTGCCGTACTCCCTGAAAATTCTACTGGAAAACCTGCTTCGGAAAGAAGACGGGTTAAACGTCTCTGCCAAAGATATCGAAGCGCTATGTCAGTGGCAGCCGGAGGAAGAGCCTTCCTATCAGGTGGGATTTACGCCTGCCAGAGTTGTCCTGCAGGACTTTACCGGTGTGCCGGCAGTGGTTGATCTTGCCGCCATGCGAGGTGCCATGTCGCAACTAAGGGCTGACCCTTCGCTGATTAATCCCCGCAGCCAGGTAGACCTGGTGATCGATCACTCGGTGATGGTGGATTTTTATGGGCGTCCGGATTCGTTGAAGCTGAATACCGAAAAGGAATTTGAGCGCAACGGTGAGCGTTATCAATTTCTGCGCTGGGGGCAAAAGGCCTTTTCCAACTTCCGGGTCGTGCCACCGGGCACCGGTATCGTGCATCAGGTCAACCTGGAATATCTCGCCGAGGTGGTCATGACTGAAAAGCGTGACGGCGAGCAATGGCTGTTGCCGGATACCCTGGTCGGTACGGATTCCCATACCACCATGATCAATGGGCTGGGTGTTCTGGGATGGGGGGTTGGCGGTATTGAGGCGGAAGCCGCCATGCTTGGTCAGCCGATCACGATGCTGATCCCACAGGTTGTCGGGTTTAAGTTTACCGGTGAACTTCCGGAAGGTTCGACCGCGACAGATCTGGTGCTGACAGTGACCCAGATGTTGCGCGCCAAAGGGGTCGTGGGCAAATTTGTCGAATTCTACGGGGATGGTCTGGATACGCTGCCGTTAGCGGATCGGGCGACCATTGCCAACATGTCACCGGAATATGGAGCGACCTGCGGCATCTTTCCGATTGATAAGGAAACCATGCGGTATCTGGAGCTTTCGGGTCGATCCAATGAAATACTGGCTCGAGTGGAAGCCTATGCCAAAGCACAGGGATTATGGCGAGAGACCGGCAGTCCTGAAGCCGAGTATACAGACACGCTGGAGCTTGATCTGAGCACTGTGGAGCCCAGTATTGCCGGTCCCAAACGTCCTCAGGATCGGATCGCGCTGAAAGAAGCCAAGGCCGAATTCAGTCATCTGCTGGAGCAGGAGCAATGTGTTATTGCCAGCCAACGGGTCGAAGACCAGCAAAGATTTGAAGGCGAGGGCGGTCAATCGGCAGTAGATAACGTCAACCTCCATGAACAGGGTGCGGTGGCATTTGAACTGGATGGCGAGCGTCATTTGTTGCGTCACGGCGCCGTCGTGATAGCCGCGATTACCAGTTGCACCAACACTTCCAACCCTACTGTGTTGATGGCCGCCGGACTGGTCGCAAAAAAGGCGAGGGCGTTGGGGCTGACTGTAAAACCTTGGGTGAAAACCTCTCTGGCTCCGGGGTCTCAGGTCGTGCCTGCCTATCTGGAAAAAGCTGATGTGCTGGGTGACCTGGAAGCACTTGGATTCAATATTGTCGGCTTTGGTTGCACGACCTGCATCGGTAACTCTGGCCCCTTACATTCGTCGATACAGAATGCGATCCGGGCCGGTGATCTGAAAGTGTCATCGGTACTGTCTGGTAATCGTAATTTTGAAGGCCGGATTCATCAGGACGTTCCAACTAATTATCTGGCTTCACCGCCATTGGTAGTTGCCTATGCTCTGGCTGGTTCCATGTTAGTGGATCTGGTATCGGAACCGCTGGGGATTGGTTCAGATGGTAATGAAGTCTTTCTGAAGGATGTCTGGCCCACCCGAAAAGAAGTGGCGGATTGCGTGACCGGAGCAGTGTCCTCAGGCTTGTTTCAAGAGAAATACGAAGATGTTTTTGCCGGTACCGAGGACTGGAAAAAACTGCCGGTACCCGAGGATAAGATCTATTCCTGGCCGGAATCCTCTTATGTGAAGAAACCTCCCTTCTTCGATGGTATGTCCATGGATGTCGATGAGGTCCCCACAATCAAAAAAGCCCGTTGTCTGGTAATGGTCGGAGATTCCATTACCACCGACCATATTTCACCTGCCGGTGCCATCAAACCGGACAGCCCTGCGGGCCAGTATCTTCAGGAACAGGGTGTAGCCCCCGAAGACTTCAACAGCTATGGCTCACGGCGGGGGAATCATGAAGTCATGATGCGGGGAACCTTTGCCAATGTACGTTTGCATAATCGTCTGGCGCCGGGCACTGAAGGCGGCTGGACCCGGCACTTTCCAGAAGGAAAGCAAATGTCCATCTACGAAGCCTCCATGCAGTATCAGAAAGATAGCATCCCTCTGATTGTGCTGGCAGGTAAGGAATATGGCACCGGCTCATCCCGAGACTGGGCCGCAAAAGGAACCAATCTTCTTGGCGTCAAGGCGGTCATTGCGGAGAGCTTTGAACGTATACACCGCTCCAATCTTGTCGGCTTTGGCGTACTCCCTCTGCAGTTCCTCAACGGCGATACCGCCGAATCCCTTGTCCTGAAAGGTGATGAAACATTCGACATCCAAGCCCTGGAGGGCGAACCGGAAACCCTCAAAGTCACCGCTACCCGTGAAGATGGTCAGGAAACCGAATTTGACGTGCAGGTCAGAATTGATACCGCCGTCGAATGGGACTACTACCGCCATGGCGGCATTCTGCATTATGTGTTGAGGGAACTGGCAGAATAAGGGACCGAGGTGCTGGATTCCGTCGAGTTGTTTCTCGACGGAGCCTACCACCGCCGAAGCGCCCATCGGCAACCGACAATAGAGCCGACGAGAACAGCGATAAGAAACATCACAGAGAAGATGAGAAAGTTCCGCGAGAACTCATCTTCTCCCTGAAATACAGGTCCATCGGCAATGATAAGCAGGATTTTTCCCAGCAGCACTGCCAGAGCATAAATGATTGCCCCACTGGCGACTCCGCCAAGGAGAAATTCAATTAGCCCGTGGAGGAATTTTTTCATGTGTTGTGGCTAGAGAGTTTCGTTGGAGTTTTTGGAATCAGGCGTTAGTTCTTCTGGCCATTCGATCCTTGCCGCATTAAGTACATCTCTAAAAGGAATGTAGGCAATAATGTTGTCATCGGAAGACCAGCCCCTTCCCACCTGGAATCTATCAGTCGAGATCGTTCCCAAACCATTTTTGTAGAGAATGGCTACTACATAATTGCCATTTTTATCTGGTGTGCCAGCACACCATGCTACTCTGTTTTCCAATATGCCTGCGAGCTTCCCTGAAACCTTATGAGATCACTTTGTATCATTCTATAAGGGTTAGTATTTAGGGGTTATGGATTAACATAGGCCTTACAGTTAATGTTAAGCAAAGCCTATACACTTTTAGTGATTGACCAAAGTCGATTTGGTCCTTATTTTCTCCGTTAGGCAAAATGGTTGTCTCAATGCAGCACTAGTACAAAGGAGGTAATATGGCCATCTTGGATACCACTTTAACCAAATCTCAAGCCGAATCTGTTTATAGGGAGCAAATCAAGACCGCTAAATCAGTAATCTACCTAAAAGGATGGGAATAAGGATAATCCTCGCATAACTAGAATCCGACATCATGAAGATGATAGGCCCATGACCAGTGTCAATAGACGGACAAAGGCGCTTGTCAGCAAGCGAAATGAGATTATAACCTACTCGGAAGGGCGTGAGCTCTTTGTTCTTGGGAAATCTGGAGGTGTCTCGTTATTTGATGCTATGAGCCCAAAGCTTAAGATGGGGGTTAACGATTGCTGGTTTTTCTTGCCTAAATCTGCAGAAATTCCGTCCGGAATTATTATTGCGAAAGATGTTCACCCTGATCAGCACGGACACTTCCATGATGCTCTCCAACCGGAATACGATATGCCTATGGCTTCATTTAAAGAAAAGTTAGCGGAAATTGGCAGCCAAATGAGCATTGTATTATGAGCAAAAATAGAGACCTGACATATAAAGAAATATCTTATATCAGAGCAGCCCTGGAGGGCTACATTGGTCTGCTGAAGTCTGATGTCGATTCAGGAGAACTGGATGATGATGAGAGATTGGATATACAAGAAGACCTCTTATTTTACGATAATCTTTTATACACCTTTCAGAAAGCTGAAAAGCAATCTGTAGATCTTCGAGAGGTTCAGTCAATTTCCATAAAACAGCGGGATCGCTAGATTAAGGAAAAGGGTCTGACTCTGCGAGTCTGACCCGTTGTTGAATACCTACGGCTATTTGATACCAATACCAAACACAAGGACTCACCCCAAAATGAAAAAAGTGGCAGTATTTGGGAAACCAGGAGGCGGAAAATCCACCCTGAGCAGAAAGCTATCAGCCCAATCCGGCATCAAACTCTGGGCGTTAGATTTAATTGAGTACCAGAAAAATGGCGAACGAATTTCGCCAGAAGAGTATTCCAAAAAACATGCCGCACTAATTAACGCAGATAGCTGGATTATCGAAGGTCTTGGTACGTTAGAGTCGTTTTGGTCTCGCATTGATGCCGCAGATACGCTGATCTATGTTGATCTACCATATCCTGTGCACTACTGGTGGGTGACCAAAAGGCTGCTCAAGAGCATATTTGCAAAGCCTGAAGGGTGGCCTGAGGGTAGTTCAGTATTAAAAGGCACACTGGCCAGTTGGAAGTTCCTGCGACTGTCTCCCAGGTTTTGGACGCCTGAGTTGTTTGAAAAAATTCAATCCCGTGGGCAAGGGAAAAATATTTATAGAATCACCTCAGTGAGGGAATTGAATAGTTTTACCGTGTAGTTTGGTTGTTCTTTAGAGAGCCTATCAAGCTACTGGCGTTTCAGACAGCCCATACGCCTTAATGTCAAATTCACCCCTTGAACTTTGCCGCTATTCCGGGTCTGACTCTACGAGTCTGACCCGTTGGTCCCGTACGAACCTGAGCTCAGATAGGCGGTGTCAGACTCGCAGAGTCAGACACCTTGATTTGTAGCCAAGCCTAATCAAACAAATCCTCGCAGGAATCGCAGACAAAGTCGCTAACTTCGTCATCACAACGGATGCTTCCAATGGCAGAAGCCTGAATTTTCCAGTCGCAGATTTGTCCATCTAATTTGAGCACGCCTTCTATGTAGCACGGTGCAACATTGTAATGGTCGTGTATCACCTCATATTCCACTTTCTCGGATCTCGAAAAGAATTCTTCTGCTTCCTGATGGCTTAAATCGACATCGGATGGTCGGCAGGCGTCAATATCGTCTGATTGAAAATCTTCGACATAGACGTCTGTAACTTGTTGCTCTGGCGTCTGGAAGGAGGCGCAGGACATCATTAGCAAACTGATAGATATTAGGGGCAATTTATAAATTATTTCCATCTCGCTGAACTCGCCTTACTTGGATTTTTACAGGAAATCGTTGGGTGTCTTGATTTGCCAACTTCGGTAGCCTGCTAGTATCCGAGTTTCTGTGTAATTGGTCAGGTGTTATATCTGATCTCTCTGTCTCTATCCACCAATTCTGTGTCATAGCTGCCAGTGTTCTACATTCTCTCTCCCTGTCAGACTAAACTTCCCTGATACCCTCAGGCGGATCAAAGCCAAGCCATGTCATGTGGAGAAAAGCATCATGTCCCATTCGGTTCTTAACCGTCGCGAAGTCAGTTTTCAATTGTTTGAGGTACTGGATACCGACAAGCTGACGAGACGACCCCAATTCAGTGAGCACTCCCGGGAAACATTTGAGGCAACTCTGGATACTGCGGAGAAACTCGCGACGGATTTGTTTGCGCCGCATAACATGCAGGCGGACAAACATGAACCGACATTTGATGGCGAGAAAGTCAGCATGATTCCGGAGGTGAAAGCAGCCTTTGATGCTTTTGCCCAGGCGGGCTTTATTCGTGGTCGGCTGAGCTTTGAGGAAGGTGGGATGCAATTGCCGGAAACGGTGATGACCTCGGCGATGGGTTACTTTACCGCAGCCAATCCTGCTACCACCGGATACCCGTTTTTGACCATGGCGGCAGCAAATCTGATTCGTACCTTTGCCAGTGATGAGCTGAAAGAACGATTTCTGGAACCCATGTTGAACGGGCGTTTTAGCGGCACCATGGCGTTGACCGAGCCTCATGCGGGTTCATCGCTGGCGGATATACGTTCCAATGCCACGCCGAAAGAGGATGGCACCTATAGTATCAAAGGTAGCAAGCTATATATCTCCGGGGGGGAGCACGAACTTACCGATAATATCGTGCATCTGGTGCTGGCCAAGATTAAGGGAGCTCCGGCGGGAGTGAAGGGGATTTCGCTGTTTATTGTGCCGAAAAAACGAGTGGATAGTTCAGGGCAGGTTGGTGAGTTCAATGGTGTCAGTCTGGCCGGCCTGATCCATAAACTCGGTTATCGCGGTACCACATCCACTGCGCTGAGTTTTGGCGATGATGATGAGTGTATCGGCTATCTGGTAGGGGAGCCGCATCAGGGACTCCGGTATATGTTCCAGATGATGAATGAGGCTCGTCTGGGAGTGGGTTTCGGTTCGGTGGTCATCGGCTATCAGGGCTATCAATATTCACTACAGTACGCCAAAGAGCGAACTCAGGGACGCCTGCCTTCCGCGGCTGACCCAGCAGAACCACCAGTGGCCATTGTCGAGCATACAGATGTGAAGCGTATGCTGCTGGCACAGAAATCCTACGTGGAAGGCGGTTATGCACTATGTATGTATGGCGCTTCCCTGATTGATGATCAGCACACGATGGAAAACGAATCAGATCGTCAGAAGGCGTCATTATTGCTGGATCTGTTAACGCCAGTGATAAAAGCCTGGCCTTCAGAGTATTGCACCAAGGCCAATGACCTGGCGATTCAGGTGTTGGGTGGTGCCGGTTATACTCGGGAATATCCGGTGGAGCAGTATTGGCGGGATAACCGGTTGAACCCCATTCATGAAGGGACCAATGGTATTCAGGCATTGGATCTTCTGGGACGAAAAGTCTGGCTGAACAATGGTCAGGGGTTGATGCTGCTGCAGGAAGAAATCGCCAAAGACATCAAAGCCAGTGGCGAGATGACAAAAACGATGGCGACTCAGTTGGAGAACACCCTGACAGTTGTGAATCGAACTTTTATGGTTCTGGCTGATGCGATGAAAATCCGGGGGCCGGATGTCACTCTGGCCAATGCCAGCTGTTTCCTGAATCTCTTCGGACACACGATTGTTGCCTGGATGTGGTTACGCATGGCCAATGTGGCTGCTGACAAGCTTGCCCAGGCCCAAGGTTCGGATGTGGCGTTCTATCAGGGCAAGCTGCAGGCAGCCCGGTATTTTTACCATTGGGAGCTTCCTCTTACTGAGCGTGATGCGCGTCTGTTGCAGAACCTGGATGAGACTTGTCTGTCCATGCAGCCTGAATGGTTTTAACAAACAGTTTTCAGAACTGGCTGTAAAGACGCCCTCCTGTTACCTCCGCCCCTTTTTTTCGGCGAGGGAGGATTTTTCTTGAACCGGTTACGGTCAGACTTCTGACATCAGAATTGTGATAACAAAAACGAGTATGCATATGATGTCTTCTGTCCGTTCTCTGTTCTCCGCTTGCGTTCTTGGGGGGCTTCTAGCAGGTTGCGTGTCTCAGCCTCTGTCTCAACCGGGGCCCGTCACTCATTTCAGTGATGACCTCGATCTATCGCCGGTGGCGGTGGAAAACAAAGCATCTGTTTTGCCGGAAGACTGGTACCGCAAAGCGGTATTCATGGAAATTTATGTTCGTGGATTCAAGGACAGTGATGGCAATGGCGTTGGTGACTTCAACGGCATCATTGAGAAGCTCGATTATCTGCAGGAACTGGGAATCGGTGGTATCTGGCTGATGCCGATGATGAAAAGCCAGGATAACGACCACGGTTATGCGGTGGTTGATTACCGTGCAACGGAGCCGGATTACGGCACGCTCGACGACTTCAAACGCCTGCTGGATGAAGCCCATAAGCGAAATATCGGCGTTATTGTGGATTATGTGGTCAATCACAGTGCCGCCCTGAATCTGTTATTCAAAGACAGTCAGCATCCTGAAAGCGACAAACGAGACTGGTATATCTGGACGGACGAAAAGCGTTTCTGGCCGCGCTGGGATTATGAGAACACCTGGCATCAGGGCAAGCACGGATATTACTACGGCGTATTCTGGGGGCAGATGCCGGACTTCAATATGAAAAATGAGGAAGTCATGGCATTCCACAAAGACAATCTGCGTTTCTGGATGAACCTTGGTGTGGATGGCTTTCGTTTTGATGCCGTGGGATCTCTTGTAGAGAACGGCAACGGTGCCATGTTCAGCCAGCCGGAAAATGATCAGGTTCTGCAGGAACTTCAGGCAACCCTGGCTGAATTCGATAACCGGTACATGGTGTGTGAAGATCCGACGGGATCGCTCCAGGTCGGTGAAAAAGACTCCTGTGGCAGTGCTTTTTATTTTGGTATGCATAAAGAGTTAATGGCCAGTGCCACCTATGGCTGGCCGAGCCGGGATCTGATTGGCGCGGTAAAACGGGCTCCGCACAATGAGATGGCCATCATGCTGGCCAATCATGATGCCTTTACCGGTAATCGGGTGATCAAGCAGGTTGGGGGAGATGAAACCAGTTATAAAATGGCAGCGACTCTGCTGATGACCCTGCCGGGGATTCCGTTTGTCTACTATGGCGAAGAAATTGGGATGGGGCATGGCGAAAAAGCCTTTGGCGACCATGCCCTCAGGGCGCCGATGAGCTGGACAGGAGATCATGATACAGCAGGCTTCACCACCGCTCGCAGGATGTTTCGACTGCCAGCGGAAAACCGGGCGACGCATAATGTGGCTGATGAGAGCGAAGACCCGGAAAGCCTGCTGAGTTTTTATCGCAACGTGATTAACGCCCGTAACCGCATTCCCGCTTTGCAGACAGGTGAGTTCGCCAATATCCGCCAGGACGCTGCCAGTCTGCTCACATTCACTCGTAAGACCGAGAGTCAGGAAGCTTTGGTCATCGTCAATCTGGGGCGTAAAGAGGCAACCGCCCACTATGGTGGTCTGAACGAGAACTGGGAACAGGCGTTTACCTATCATGTGTCCGGGGCAGAACTTGGCTCTGGGTCGGTCACAATGCCGCCCTATTCCATTGTCATATATACCCGCGAATTTTGAAGGCTTTACGACAGCAGGTTAAGTGCTTTGCTCTTTGACCTATCGCACTGGTAGTGAAAACCGACATTGAAAATTGATTCGACCTGCGAGACCTACTCCTCGCAATTTTTCCGGTGGGCTTGTCCCACCTTTTTTTATTTTCCTCACGGCTTTTCAATTTCATTTTTTCCAGACTTTTTTAATATGTTGCTCAAACCGATATAATCGGTCGTGGCTGTGTGTACCGGAAAACCTCGCGATTGGAATTGTGGTTTGTTAGGGTGCGATGCCGAAACATCAATAATCCCAGAATGGCCGCCATGTTTAAGTCGACCCCGGACACCTGTTTGCAATCAGCTACCTCACAATCTGGAACTATCCAATCTGCAACAGACCAAGCTGAAATTACCCAATTTGAAACTTCAAAGAGTCGAGCAATGATGGACGAAGCTCGCGCAGTTCTGCGCAATTTATATGGATATAACGACTTCCGCGGCGAACAAACCGCAGCTATTGAGGCCACACTGGCAGACCGGGATGCCCTGGTGATCATGCCGACCGGTGGCGGAAAATCCCTGTGTTATCAGATTCCTTCCTTGGTAAGAGAAGGGGTCGGGATCGTGGTATCCCCGCTGATCGCCCTGATGGAAGATCAGGTGTCTGCGTTACAGCAACTCGGGGTCGAGGCGGAATTTCTGAATTCCACGCTGTCTCTTCAACAGCAATCCGCGATCAGCCAGCGCCTCCGGGATGGGGATATCAAATTGCTGTATGTGGCTCCCGAACGGCTATTGCAGCCTGCTACGCTGGCATTGCTGGAAAACCTGGATATTGCTCTGTTCGCCGTCGATGAAGCGCACTGTGTCTCCCAATGGGGGCATGATTTCAGACAGGACTATCTGGGGCTGGGGCAACTCAAGCAGAGGTTTCCCGATATTCCCCTGATTGCATTGACTGCCACCGCCGACGGACGTACCCGGGCAGAGATTGTTGAACGCTTGCAGTTGCATCAGCCGGAAGTGCTGATTGGTGGATTCGACCGCCCCAATATTCGTTATTTGGTTTCACCCAAACAGGATGCCCGGCGTCAGTTATTACGTTTTCTGCAGGGGCATGCGGGAGAGGCTGGCATCGTGTATTGCATGTCCCGGAATAAAACGGAAAGCACATCTGACTGGTTAAGCAAGCAGGGGTATCAGGCCCTGCCATATCATGCCGGTTTGCCTGCTGAACTGCGCGCTCACCACCAACAGCGATTCCTGCGGGAAGAGGGCATCATTATTGTGGCCACTATTGCCTTTGGAATGGGCATTGATAAACCGGATGTACGCTTTGTCGCGCACCTGGACCTTCCGAAAAGCGTAGAATCCTATTATCAGGAAACCGGTCGTGCGGGGCGCGATGGTGCTCCGTCTGAGGCATGGATGGTCTATGGATTGCAGGATGTGGTGCGGCTGGGGCAAATGGTGGACAGCTCTAATCTCAGCGATGAGATGAAACGTTTTGAAAGACAGAAGTTAAACCGGCTCCTGGGGTGGTGTGAGGTGACCCGCTGCCGCCGCAAGGCATTGCTGGCCTATTTTGACCAGGAAGCGCCTGATGAATGTGGCAACTGTGATGTCTGCCTCAGCCCTCCACGTACCTGGGATGGTACTGAGGCCGCCCAGAAGCTGTTATCAACGATTTATCGCACCGGGCAAAGGTTTGGTGCCAGTCACGTGATTGACGTGCTGCTGGGAAAAGAAAATGAAAAGGTCCGACAGCATGGCCATGAGACGCTTAGCACCTTTGGCATTGGGCAGGATAGAACAGCTTCTCAGTGGCAATCGGTTTTGCGACAGTTACTGGTTCAGGGGTATGTGTTTGCCGATGCCGAACGTTTCGGAGCCCTGCGCCTGACAGAAGCCAGCAGACCTTTGTTGAGGGGAGATATCACGCTTGAATTGCGTGAAGATGTGGTGGAAAAGGTGGTCCGCAAGGGCAAAAGTGCTGTTCGCCGGGATATTGAATTGTCGCCGGCAGATGAGGTTTTGTGGGAAACTCTGAGAGAGTGCCGCAAGCGTCTGGCGAGCGAGCAGAATGTACCGCCCTATGTGATATTTCATGACAGTACATTGCTGCAGATGGTCGAACTGAAGCCGACCAGCAAGAATGAGATGGCAGATATTTCAGGTGTTGGCCAGGCCAAGCTGGATCGCTTTGGTCAGGCGTTTATTGATGCCATTGAGCAATCGTTCATGTCCATGGATGCGTCCGTCTCCAACGAAGAGATGGAATAAATAAACTATCAGAACAATAACGGATACAGGGAAAGAAACACGATGAACAAGATCGATACTGTCATGGTGAAGCAGCGTTTCTGCGGCCCGCCGGGCTCGGGAAATGGTGGCTATGTCAGCGGACTGTTAGCCCGATACTGCGGCGATTCCGCAGAAGTTCGTCTGGCAGCACCGCCACCACTGGACCGGATGCTGGATGTGTGGAAAGACAATGAAGGCCGCGTACATCTAATGGAAGGCGAGCAGGTGATTGCCTCAGCCAGTCCGGCCCGACTTGAGCTCGATATTCCCGATATTTTAACTGTGGAAGAGGCCCGAGAGGCGTCAACCCACTTTACCGGTTATCGCTATCACCCGTTTCCCCAGTGCTTTGTTTGCGGTCCGGAACGTAATGCCGGAGATGGTCTTAGAATATTTCCCGGACGCGGGGCTCGCCCTGAAGTGGTGGCTGCCACCTGGATTCCGGATGCGTCCCTGATTGATGACAAGGGCGAAATTCCTTCTGAAATGCTCTGGGCTGCATTGGATTGTACCGGTGCTTTCGCCTTGAATTTCGGGCCGGATAAAGTGTTGGTTCTGGGGTCATTTACCGGTGATATTCAGCGCCATCCCCAGGTGGGGGAAGAGTGTGTGGTGATGGGCTGGAACCTGGGTGTTGACGGAAGAAAGAATTATGCCGGTACCGCTGTGTTCAATGCTCACGGTGAATTGTGCGGTGCGGCCAGGGCGGTCTGGATTGAGCTGAAGTCCTGAAGGCGCTTATGTCCTGTTAAGGCGCACGCGTTATGAAAAACACAACAGTCTGAATAGCCTCGTGGTGGGGGTCAACCGCGCCGATGATCATTAGTGATGAACTTCACGTCAGTTGCATTCACTACCCGGTTGTCTCCGGCCGGGACTTGATAAATGACTGACAGCGAGTATATTCAGTAATTAGGCCGGGATGGGGGACTGCGGACTGGCATACTCGCCCCCTAAAGGCAAAGTGGCCAATCCAGGTCCCCCAATGCCGGCCGCCTGATGTTGTGGTTTTTAAACGTGCATCCCAGTTTGTACAGGCTGAAAGTATCAGTCAGCCAGGTACAGCCAATTGTGAAAGCCGTTGTCGCAGACAATCAGGTCTTTTTTCAGATAGTCACAAAAGTTGATCCCTTCCGGTACACCATCGACCAGACGCTTCGGTGTCGACATTGTCAGTTTGTCTTTCTTGAGATACTCATACATATCTGCAAACCGCTTGCGGAAGTTGGTGTTTTGCTCCTTAGAGTCCTGATAATTATGGTAGAAGCGGGTAAAGCTCATCGTGGCGGCACCCAGACCGATCTGCAGCATTTTATCAACGTAAATCCGATAGGCTGAGGTCAGGTATTCACGCTCCGTCGTTTCCAGACCGCTATGCCAGCCCGGTAGTTGCAGCTTGTTCGCATCTGTCAGTGCGATCGGTGCCAGAGCGCTGTTGGGAAGGTTTTCTACCAATCGATAGGTCTCACCTGGGCAGTTAATCGAGCGATTGTTTAATTTGCACTGATTGGCTTCCGGGGTGCCTGCATTCTGCCGACTCTTTTGTGGTTCTGGTTTCTGGGTGAGAGCGGACTGGCGTTTTGGCGTGGTTTTCTCTTTCTGTTCCTTGTTAGCAGACGCAGGAGTGTTACTGGAAGCTTCCGGTAATGTCAGTCCCAGCTTTTGGGCGGGGCGTTTGAGTAATAGTGACTGAATTTGCGGAGTATTGCGTCTGAAGTCTTCCAGTGCTGGAAGTGATCTTCCTTCGCCTTTCTGGACAATCTGGCAATACAAGCGCTCCAGCGGAGTTCGCGCCATTGGGCTACAGGTATCGGTTGCAGCCATCGCGATGTGACAGAAGAGAATGGCGCTCACCGTCACGGCAATACGCCATCCCAAAGACAAATGACCTACCTTATACCTCAAAGGACAGGGTCTCCCTCAGCCACAGACTGATGTCGTTGATTTCTTCCATACAGACCTGGTGCTCCATGGGATATGTCAGGTACCTGGGTTGGAAACCTCGGGATTTCAGTTGTTCACAGGCCTTCTGCCCCAGCGCTTCAGGCACCACTGGGTCCAGAGTGCCATGACAGACCAGAACCGGAAAATCTGCATCTTCGCGGGTGAAGTGGATGGTATCGCTGGTGGCAAAGTAAGTGGACAACGCCATGACGCCGGCCAGAGTATGGCGACCGCCGAATGCGACTTGGTAAGCCACGGCTCCGCCCTGTGAAAAGCCCGCAATGACAATACGATGTGCGGGTACTCCTCGCTCGATTTCACGATCAATAAAGGCCTCGATGGCTTCCGCAGATTTAAGCAACTGTTCAGTATCGATTTTGCGATCAATACTCATTTCCAGAATGTCGTACCAGGCCGGCATGACATAACCGCCGTTGACCGTCACTGGCATGCTGGGCGCGTGAGGAAAAATGAAGCGTATACCCAATTCTGCCGGAAGGCGGAGTTCGGGAACGATAGGGGCGAAGTCATTACCGTCAGCTCCGAGACCATGTAACCAGATAACGGTGCTTTGAACAGGTTCTTCAGGGTTTACTTCTATGTGGGGTAATAATTTCATGGAATAGAGAATCCGACGTCGGTTTGGGGCGGGATACCCCTCTGTAAATCAAATTTTCCGATAGTCTAGCGACCTCGACGTGTAACGCAAGGCATGTCCACCAGAGTTGTGAATCCGGGGGGCGGCTGGCCCAGTACTATGCCGGTATATACTGCTGGTTGACGGATGTTGTGGCTGGCACAATACTGAAGTAAGTGCAGGTCGCGCCCGGTGTTGTGCCGGTTTCTTTACGTTAATAGATGATTCAGATGAGTAGTCACGAAAATATTCCCCGGTTGGGTTGGCTGCTGGCGCTGTTGTTGACACTCAGCAGTTCAGGTCAGGCGGCGGATCCTGCGGCGAGTCTCAGGTTTATTACAGAGAACTCACCTCCCTACAACTACGTTGACAATGATCAGTTAACCGGGAGTTCTGTTGAGATTCTGGAGGAAATGTTTCGTCGTATTGGATCCCGAAAACGCAGAAAAGATATCGAACTGCATCCCTGGGCGAGAGGATATCGCACGGTCCTCAATGAACCGAATACCGTCCTGTTCAGTACCCGCCGAAGCCCGGATCGGGAAGATCTTTTTCGCTGGGTCGGGCCTGTTGCTACTGCCCCAGTCGTTCTTATGGCGCGGAAAAAACGCAACTTCGAAGTTCAGCAGTTATCCGATCTTAATGGCCTTTCGGTTGTCGCTGTGGGAAGTGATATGGGTGAGTTAATGCTGAATACCTATAAAGTTCCCAATAATATCCGGCAAACGGTATCACACCCGGATATTGCGGCAAGAATGCTGATATTCGGCCGCATTGATTTATGGTCCTATGGTCAGAGAACCGCTCTCTGGTTGTTGAAACAGCAGGGCGCGCAGCCTCAGGATTTCGAACCCGTCTGGAGCTTTGGATCTGCCGGTGATCTTTATTTCGCTTTCCATCGGGACACCCCCGACAGCATTCTGCTGTTATTCCAGTCGGCGCTGGATACACTCAAAGCAGAACAGAGGGAAGATGGCCGCTCAGTTTACGATGCTATTCTGAGGTCCTATGTGGAATGATAATGCTTGTCTTGAGGGACTTGGTTGACGGCAATCTAAAGTCGGTTAACACTGAGAATAATGGTAAACGCAAGAGATATTGGTTAATAGTAAAAGTACTGTGATGTCGAGTTGATGTCGCTATACGGGCTCCCGCCGTAGCACCGGATCTCAAGTGCCCCGATAGACAGGCTTTGACATCTGCCAGGGCTGTTCGGGTGAGTGGGCCTCTGTGAAAACAGGGATCGTGGTAGTTGAGGACGCCAGATGCAAATCAAGGCAATCACATTGTTGATAGCTGTTACGGCTGTTCTGTGGATGGTCCGTCCGGGATATGCCGCAGATGATCCCACCAGAGGTCTTC
Source organism: Hahella ganghwensis DSM 17046 (assembly GCF_000376785.1). GTDB lineage: Bacteria > Pseudomonadota > Gammaproteobacteria > Pseudomonadales > Oleiphilaceae > Hahella > Hahella ganghwensis. The sequence goes on along the minus strand of NZ_AQXX01000131.1, from coordinate 21,226 downwards.
GTTTTATGACGGAAGACTACCCTCCATTCAACTATCTGGAAAACGGTCAGTTGACCGGGATTTCTGTGGATCTACTTGAGCAGATATTTATCAAGCTTGGGTCAAGAAAGACTCGTGACGATGTGATGGTGCACCCTTGGGCGCGAGGCTACCACACGGTCATGACGGTGCCGAATACTGTGCTCTTTGTTATGACGCGCAATCCGCGGAGGGAAGGTCTCGTACAGTGGGTCGGACCGGTTGCCGCATCACCGATTGTCTTGTTGGCGCGTAAAGAGCAGAACCTGAAAATTAACTCTGTGGAAGATATTGCCGACTATTCGGTTGTGGCCATCAAGAGTGATATCGCGGATCTGGTGCTGGACGAACACAAAGTTCCGGCCAGCAGCCGTCAGATTGTTCCTTATCCGGATATCGCTGCGCGTATGCTGGCCTCCCGCCGTATTGATATGTGGTCCTATGGAAAGCTGGCAGCGCTTTGGTTATTGAAGCAGGAAGGAGCAAACCCGAGTGAGTTTGAGGTGGTATGGAACTTTGGGTCAGCGGGAGATAATTTCTACGCCTTTCATATAGATACCTCGGAGGAGGTTGTAAAAGCCTTTCAGGAGGCGCTGGATGCTCTCAAATCAGACGGGCAGAACGGCGAAGCTTCTACCTATGACAGGATTCTGGAAAAGTACATGCGTTAGTGTCCGAAATTTCCGGCAAGAGAACATCTGTTAACGGTGGATGGACCATTCTTTTTCCGCGCGTTGCAGGTCAATATCTTCCATGACTTCCACACACAAAATACGTTCGATATAGGCAGCCGGAAAACCGCCTTCTCTAGCTCCCGCAATCACATGGTGCCGGTACCAATCGTAGGGTTTGAGTGTCGGGTCTATCAGGGTTGCGATATACGTGAGGGCGGCCTCTGCCGGTTGTACATTGCTATGGAATAGTTGCACAGTCTCTCTATCGTAACCCTGGCCGACGCCTTCAATATCGTCCAGCAGCGCAACTTGGTGGTCAGGAATGTCGTAGAGGATGCCATATAGAGGGGTCAGGGTGCCTTCGGCTCTGAAGGCGTCGCACTTGGCGGAATTATCCCGCCAACCGACTTTGTGGAAGCGCAGCTCAAAACCGGGAAGCATGCGGGGCCCGACTCGGGTAATACCGGTTAATCGGCTGCTCATCCGCTTGCTGTAAAGATTGGAGCCATAGGCAAAGTAAAGCATATTGGTTACCGTTCTGTTTCCCGAGATTTTTTACGATAGGACAACAGACCTTAGTCTTCTTCTGATTCTGACAGGGTTCTGCCTGCCTGTTCAATCAGCCCTGTAGATTTTCTGATGAGGGATTTGGCTTTGTTCAGGCTATCCAGGGCGGACGCTGATTTCTTTGCAGAAGGGGAGTCCTTATCTGTATCACACTGGCGCCGCAGCTCACTGACGGCTTCCCCAAGAGACTGATGAAGGGACTCCAGTTCATCAATCGGGATAAAGAGTGGACCGGTTTCCGGCAAGGCTTTTTCCTGCTTCAGAAGATAGTTTGCCAGTTGGCGGTCTACTTTCAGAATGTGGTTTTTCAGCCAGTTGGTGAGATAGCTCATCACCAGTTCGGCTTCATCGGCAGTAACGGGAATATTTTCATTATTAAGAGAATGGATTTCGTCAATGAACTGGTAGTGCTGCTTGAGGTGCGCGTCCAGAGCTGACTTACGATATCCTCCGACTTTCATCAGTCTTTCTTCGGTTGCGAAGTGGTATTTAGTGTAATCGAGCAGTTCTCCAAACAGCGTCTGGGCATGTGGTGCTGAAAAATCTGTTTTCAGCAGGTCATCCAGTTCATTAATGATACGTACGAGCACTTTATGTTGCTCGTCTATCACCTTGATACCGACACGATAACTTTCCTTCCAGATAAAAATCGCCATGTCTTAAACTCTTAAAGTGGACGATCTGTTGAGTTTAAATCCATCACTGTCACGGAGACTTGTCTCCGGGCAATTCAGAACTTTATCCATTTGCGAAACTTTACGGGTTCGTAGCCGAATAAAGCACTTAAATGATGGAAGTAGGCGTGTTGTCCATATTCCTGCCAGCTTTCAATCACTTTGAGCTCTATTTTTTCATAGTGTGCGTAAAGGTCTGAATCCTCATTATTATTTATTGTAACATCACTGTCAGAGTTCCCTGTTTCAGTGTTATCCTCACCAGCCGTAATTATTAAGTCGGCCTGCTGTATGAGGTTTAGCCAGGTAGCGCTGACGCCCATGATGAAGTAAGGCCATGCGTTCTGGAGCAGCGGATCCCAGTGGGGATCGCTGGCAGCGTTGATCTTGTGCCGGTTTTTCCCACCTCGACACTGCGGAATAAGGCGTAGCACATGTTGTTCATCGATCAGGTGGGCCAGTACAGGGTTATCCGTAAATGCCCGGGAAATTTCTTTGTGGGTGGCCTCATCTGTGTAGTAGATAAAACTGAATTGATGTCCGGATTTGTCGCTTGCTGACCGCCGATGGAAGCGCCAGAGAGGTAGTCGGGAGATATGCTGTCGGAGTACAGGAGAAACGACTTTGTCTGCCAGGATATAATCGGTGGTAAAGTCCGCCTCTCCATCGTCGTTCATGGGCATTCGAAAGCAGGCTTGGTACCAGCGTCCGTGACCAAGTGCTCTGCTATCCGCGGAGGTATCCCCCATCAGAACTGTTGGTTGGCTCGGCGTTATAGGTTTATCCGGAGACATTGATTTGTCAGGGGCCAGAGGATCTGTCGAAGGCGAAGTAGCACATCCCACAACGATCAAGGCGGGCAATAGCAGGCTCAGTAATTTGCTAACTTTTTGTTGCATGTCGATGCTGGACGGGTAATTCAAACTTGTGTAAGGGTAAAGGGAACATAGCAGGAAAACCGATGTTGAGCCATTGTGGAAACAAATGGTCAGGAGATGCGCGGAGATGAATAAGTGGTTATGTATTTGCTTGCTGAGCCTGGCGACGCTGGCGGGTGCTGAATCTCCACAGCGTTTGTTGATCGTCTCCGATATATGGCCTCCCTATGTTACCGGAGAGAAGGGCAAACCGGGGTTCGATGTTGAGACTGCCACCCAGGTTCTTGAATCGTTGGGTTATGAAGTAACCTTTAAGCTGGTGCCCTGGAAAAGAGCCATGAAGATGGTGGAGAAGGGGCTCGCTGACGTACTACTCGATGCCAGTCCGAATGAAGAGCGTGATCGCACATTCTATATTCCCGTCGAACCTATGAGTCACAGCGTTTCAACATTGTTTTGTGTCTCTTGCGATATCGCAGCACCGATTACCAATGAACTTCTGAAAGGAAAACGGCTGATCGTCAACCGTGGATATAATTATGTGGGAACACTTGAAGAAGATCCCAATATTGAACAACTTCCGGTCGACTCCTTTGAACAGGGGTTTGCGGCGCTGAGTGCTGGCAGGGCGGATTACTACATTGTGAATCGCTATGTCGGGCTGCATGCGCTGAGCAACATGGGAATTGTGGGCATCAAACCCATGGACGACTATGTGGCTGAGCCTTCGCCAGTTTATCTGTTATTCTCCCGACAACCTCGGTTAATGTCGCTTCCGACCATTTTCAGTAAGTCTTTGGCCGCATTTAAGAAAACGCCTGAATACCACAAAATATTGGTCCGTTATGGGTTGGAAGCGGAGTAACGTTGTCGCAACAGGCAAACTGGAAAATCTTTACCTGATGATCTAATCCGGCGACTTTCTATCACTCGTTAATCTGGGAAAAACTGTGGCAGTTTGGGAGATATTCTGGCGATTCCTGCTTATGGGGTGTGCCAGCTTTGGCGGTCCGGCCGCCCATCTTGGATATTTTCAGAAAACCTTTGTCCAGAAACTCGAGTGGATTGACCAGGATTCCTACTCCCGGCTGATTGCGTTAAGTCAGTTTCTTCCTGGACCTGGGTCCAGTCAGGTCGGCTTTGGGTTGGGGTTACGACGCGCCGGTCTTCCGGGAGGCTGTGCGGCTTTTATCGGATTTACTCTACCTTCCTTTACTCTGATGTATGCCTTGGCACTTTCCCATCATGCCATGGGGGAAGCCGGGTATTTCAGTGGTATTGTGCAGGGCCTGAAACTGCTGGCGGTTGTTGTGGTGGCGGATGCCACATTAAGCATGGCTCGAAGTTTCTGCAAAACCTCTCTCTCAGCTGGTATGGCGGTAATCTCGGCGGCACTGATGCTGTGTTTTTCAGGTCTGATCGTACAGATGCTGGTGCTTATCATAGCGGCGACTGTCGGCGCTGTTTTTCTCAAATCAGTCAAGCCGTTATCTACAGAGCCTCATGATGGAAGCCTAAAAAATGGCCGCTGATGCTGTTTGTATTGCTATTCGTTGGATTGCCATTCGCAGGGGTGGCCATTCAAGCACAAGATTCTCAATGGGCGTCAGCCTCTCTGTGGATAACTGTATTTTCTGACTTCTACCATGCTGGCAGCCTGGTGTTTGGTGGTGGCCATGTAGTGCTTCCGTTATTGCAGCAGACGGTGGGGGATGCATTAACACATGACCAGTTCCTGACTGGCTATGCCGCCGCACAGGCCGTTCCAGGCCCGATGTTCTCTCTGGCCGCTTATCTGGGAGCCGAGGTGATCCCCGACATGGCGTTTGCAGGTGCTTTGATAGCGATTCTAGCGATCTTCCTTCCGGGCTTTTTGCTGGTGGTTGGGCTCTACGGTGCCTGGGAAAAGCTCGCGACCCGTCCTAAGGTTGCCGGAGCTGTGATGGGAATCAATGCGGCTGTGGTCGGACTTCTCCTGGCTGCCTTATACGCGCCGGTATTTGTCAGTGCGGTCAAAGGACCAATGGATATGGCTCTGGTGATTCTAGGGTTTTTCCTGCTCCATCGGGTGAAAGTGCCGATAGTTGCATTAGTGGCAGGTTTCGCCCTCATCGGGGTATTTCTGTAGACTTTAGGTCGTTGTGAGCATTGTGTCTCGACTTGGCTTTTCATGCTATCGGTTTCTCATACCATTAGAAGGAAGCTATTTGCCTGCGAGTTTACTTAAAAGAGAGTACAGCCTTTGGCCCGAATACTTTTACTTTCAGCCTATGATATTGACAGTCACCGATACTGGCGGGAAGGGCTTGTGCGGCATCTTGGCGAACATGAATGGACCGTTCTGACTTTGCCCGCACGGCACTTTCGCTGGCGTATTCGTGGTAATCCTGTCAGTTGGTGGTTGTCTGAATCAGAAGCTCTTTCACAGTCCTATGATCTGGTGCTGGCAACATCGATGGTGGACTGTGCGACTGTGAAAGGCTTGTTTCCCCATCTTTCGCAATGTCGTTGGGTTGCCTATTTTCATGAAAATCAGTTGGCCTATCCTGTATCCGGTGAGCAGCATGGAAGTGTGGATCCTGCGATGGTGAATTTATATAGCGCCATGGCTTGTGATCGGGTGATGTTTAATTCCGACTATAACCGGCAAAGTTTCCTGGATGGGCTGGATCAACTGGTCAAGCGGTTGCCCGATCAGGTGAACTCAAGAGTGGTGGATTTCATCCTGGCTAAAAGTGTTGTGATTCCGGTTCCTCTGGCGGAAGATCTTTTAACCTATACCAATAGCAACGAAGCTGGTCGCTCAGTGAATCGTAACGACCCATTGACGGTCGTGTGGAATCACCGGGTGGAATACGATAAAGGCCTGGAAGAACTGTATGCCATTGTGACCGAGCTTGTGAAACGTACGCAGGAGTTTCGTTTGGTACTGCTCGGACGCCGCTTTCGGCAGCAACCGGAAATCTTCGATCGGCTATGTAATGACTACAGGCGGTTTATCGTAAAAAACGGCTTTGCAGAATCCAGGCAGGAGTATCTGGACTGGCTGCAACAAAGCGATGTGGCGTTATCGACAGCCATTCATGAGTTTCAGGGGCTGTCGGTGATGGAGGCGGTCGCGCTTGGGTGCAGGCCGGTGGTGCCGGACAGGCTCAGTTATCCGGAGTTATTCCCGGGTACTTGTCGCTATTCTTCAGTGGCTTCGGCGGCTGACATGATTCTGTCGGCGAGAAAGTGTACTCAAGAGCAGATGCTGCGATACAACTGGCAACATTTATCAGACGTGTACCGTCGCGAAATATCGGCACTTTTGGATTGATCTTTCCGCTATCGTTCGCGTAGCACACCATTAGATGTCACGCACTCGGCCAGGGGGATCAGACAAGCGTAATCACTCGGTCCGCCAGACGGGTAACGTCTTCTGCCTGATGGGTGACGACCAACATGGTCTTTTGCCGGAGCCTGGCCTGCTCCCGTGCCCATCCGGTGGCCACAGACCGGGTATCATCGTCCAGCTCCGAAAACGGTTCATCCAGCAGAATAAGGGGTTCCGGTCGCATCAACGTTCGGATCAAGGCCACCCGTTGGCGTTGCCCACCGGAGAGTTCGGCTGGCAGTTTGTGCAGATGATCTGAAATTCCCAACGCCAGGGCTGCCTGATGAATATCGTTATTGTTGTCTTTACCCAGCGCTAAATGAAGATTGTCCCGCACAGACAGGTGTTCAAACAGATTGTGTTCCTGAAACAACATCGATACGGGACGTTCTCTCGGCTCCAGTGGCAACAGGTTAACATCGTTCCAAGTGATATCTCCCGCCACAGGATGAATGAAGCCTGCCAGACACTCCAGCAGAGTGGATTTCCCGACGCCGCTGACCCCTTGAATGGCAGCGATTTCTCCTGTTTGCACGAATAGATCATAACGAAACTGTTGTGGTGGCCGCTCGATAGTGACTTCTGAAACTCTAAGCATTGCGGGACCTTTGCTTTTCAAGGAGCAGGACCAGTGCCAGACTGATTCCCAATAGAACAACGGATGCCAGCGCCGCTTCAGCGATTCGATAGGTGCTGGCGTAGCCGTAGATTAACCAGGGCAGGGTAACGAAGTCCTGATTACCGAATATCGAGTATATGGCTACATCGCCCAATACCAGCACAGACACGAAGGATGCCGCCGTCATTAAGACCGGTCGGATAAATTTCCATTCGACATAGACGCGCTGCCGGAAACCGAGCTTCAGAGTCTGAATGATTGGCCAGTATTGTTGGTCGTAACTCGCCAGGGCTGGCTTCAACTGGGTGATGGCAAAAGGAATGCTCACCAGCGCATTCACAAACATTACCAGGAAAAAACCCCATTGATCGATATCCATTCGTGGCAGGCAAAATACAAAGATACCGACAGACAACACCATGGCGGGAACGACAAGGGTGTGCGAGGCCAGTCCGTCCAGCCAGAGAGCCGAGGATGATCTGGTACGCAGCGCCTTCCGGTAAGGCTGAAGCGCGGCATAAGCCAGAGTGACTGATAACAGTGTGGTCATCAAGGCCAGCAAGATAGAAGTGGACAGAGGCCTGATCAAACTGCTCCAGAATTCAGTATCCAGCCAAACGTCTCGGGTTTTCGGAATGAGCGCGGTCAGTGGTGCCAGCAGGAACATCCAGGCAGCACTGTAAACGACATTATAGAAACGGCGTTCCCGGGGGCTGGGGTGGGGCAGGAAGGTTCGGTTTTTTACTTCCTGCCCCAGCCAGGATACATGGCCGAAAGTCGTGACAATCAGATAAAGTCCTCCGGCAACGATGAGCTGTATCCAGGAAAGCAACAGAGCTTCAGGTATATTGAAGTCGTATTTCAACGCCTGATAGATCGCGACTTCAAAGGTGGTTGATTTAGGGCCGCCGCCCAGTGCCAGCACTACGGCAAAGCTGTTGAAACACAGCACCATGACAAAACCAAGGGTGATCCAGGTGGCGCTCTTGGCGGCCGGCCATTCAAGATACCGAAACTGCTGCCAGCGGTTCAGTTTCAATTGTTGAACGAGCCGCCAGCTACCAGCGGGTATGGCTGATAACCTGAGATAAATAGCGCGTATGGCAAACGGCATATTGAGGTAAATGTGGGCCAGTAGAATGCCGCTCAGACCGTAGATGTTCCAGTCTTCTCCCAGAAACGGTGTCAGTACACCGGATTGACCCAGCAGTGCGACGATGCCGGTGATCAGGATCAGGGTTGGTAATACAAAGCAGAGTACGCACAAACTGAGGAACCAGCGCTTGTGGTGGCTGTCCCGCAGGTGCAGTAGCGCCAATGCCACTGGCCAGGCGAAAAGGACCGAAAACAGGGCACTTAGAGCGGATTGCCATAGAGTAAAGCGCAGGATACTGAACAGGTAAGGATCCTGAAGCAGTTGCCACTGGAATGGTTGACCGGAAAAGCTCAGTAATCCATAGAAAGCCATGCCAGTGGCACTCAACATGACACAAAGTACTATCCAGCCCATCCAGCGGGATGGGCTGAAGGTGATTTTGTGGGGCTGGCCGCCGGAAAGACCGGCTATTGAGTTACTACTGACCGCCACTCTCTGATCCAGGATTTACGGTTATTGGCGATATGGTCTGAGGAGAATCCGATGTCCCTGGGCTGGATAAGCTGGTCAAAGGCTTCCGGCAATTCAACGCCGTCGATGACCGGGAGCATCCAGTTAGTGATGGGGATGATTTGCTGTGCTTCTTTGGATACCAGAAAGTTTAGGAACTGGTTCGCGAGTTCTCTGTTCTCAGTGTTGCGGGTGATCGCCGCCACTTCAATCTGGGCGATATGCCCCTCGCTAAACAACGCTGCCTTGTACTGGGTGTTTCCTTCAGCAACCATATGATAGGCCGGACTGGTGCTGTAACTGAGGACGTAGTCTGAGCCGCCTTCCAGGAACATGGAATAAGCTTCCCACCAGCCTTTGGTGACAGTCACGGTTTGCTGGGCAAGTTGCTTCCAGGCCTGGTCCACATTGTCGCCGTATACGGAATTCATCCACATCATTAATCCCTGGCCTGGCGTACTGGTGCGTGGGTCCTGATAGATGATGCTGGCCTCGGAATCCAGTAAGGCCTGCATAGATTCGGCTGGTTTCTTGATTTTTTCGGCGTTGTAAATGAAAGCGAAATAGCCGTAGTCAAAAGGAATGAAGGTTTTATCGGCCCAGTTCAGGGAGTCTTTGACGACGGATGTATCAACTGAATGCGTCTGTAGCAGGTTGGTGTCGCGGGCTTCTTCGATCAAGCCATTGTCAATACCAAGGATAACATCCGCTTTGGTATTATCACCCTCCAGACGCAGGCGGTTTAGGACGCTGACGCCATCTTCCGCACCGACAAATTTAAGATCACAGTGGCATTGTTCCTCGAAGAGTTTTTCCAACTGAGGTCCGGGGCCCCATTCACTGACGAAGGAGTCATAGGTATAAATCGTCAGAGTGGTCGATTTCTCGGCGTTATCTGAGTCAGCCGCCAGCAGTGGTTGGGATGAAAGTGAGATAGCGGCCGCCAGGCAAATCGGCGACAGCCAGTGTTTTGTCAACATGGACATCATGTTTGTTTCCTCATAATCTGAGGCGTGGAGATGGCGACGAGTGCAAGAATCAGATCATGAAGGGTAAGCTTAGGATTGAATTATGCAGCAGCTCGATCCGCCCCATTCCCTACGCCAGTATTAACTGGATCAGGTTCTACGGGTATTTCTCAGTCCTCTGGAGACACCCCGATGAGACGGCTCCATTGTAACTTTTTCATCACACGGACGCCATGACATGATGATCGCAGGCCCACTATGACTGACAAGGATTCTCTCCCGATTTCCATGCACCGGCAGCCCCGGGAAATAGAGAAAGAGGCGACACGAGGAAAGCAGGAGACACGGGGGAAAAATGAGGCGCAGGAAAAAGCAGAAAGTTTCCCAGTATTTCAGGGTGATTCCCGTCTGGATCAGGTCGCCGATTATCTGGGGGAGTCGGTACAGTGGAGGTTGCTGCATTCCCAGGGAGACGCCAATCCTGTTTTATGGGGAAGTTGTAGAAATGGGTCGTTGGTATTGCGATTGAATGCTGATGCAGAGAGTGCCTTTGGAGCCAACCGAAAAATGGAACAGATAGTGCTTCAGGCAATCATGGGCTACGCGTGGTCTCCGAATATCCTTCGTTACGAACTTGAAGAGGGCTGGTGTCTGATGGAACATCATGGGCTGAGTCTTGATCAGTTCTGTGATCATGAGTCGACGGAGAATGTGATGCAATATCGGCAACAGCTTCTGGCAGCGGTGAATGATATGCAACAGATTCAGGATATCCCTGAGTTCGACTACGCCAGTCTGTTCCGTTACTACCGTCAACGATTTCAGAATCAGCAGGATCACCGTCATGTGATGCAGTTGGAAGAGTTGATTGACGATTCTTACAGCCTGCCGCAAGAGCCACTATGCCTGGTTCATCATGACTTGCATCAGGGCAACTTTTGTCTGGATCAGGGGCAGTTGGTGATTCTGGACTGGGAATATGCGGGGAGAGGCAATCCATGGCTGGATATGGCGGCTCTGGTTCAGTTTCATCAGATGCCGATTGAGGATGTCGGCAGTTTATTTGTGTGTCGGAAATATTCAATGGCGTCCATCAAACATAATCTGGCGCTGGCGACCAAAGTCAACGTCAGTCTGGAGGCACTGTGGATTGCTGCAAGGAAAAAATAACCGGGTCTGGCATTGGAACGGTCTTGTGTTCATTATCACCCATTCACCATCAATAAGGATAACTAACGGATGATCAAGCTTTATCAGTTCCCCATCTCTCATTTTTGTGAGAAGGCTCGCTGGGCGCTTCAATATAAAGGCGTTCCCTATGAGGAGATTAATGTCATGCCGGGCCAGCATGTGTCGGTGATAAAGAAGATTGCTCCGAAAAGCCACGTACCGGTGCTGGTGGACGATGATAAAGTCATTCAGGATTCTGCACAGATTCTGGATTACCTGGATGAAAAATATCCTGAGAAATCTCTGACGCCAGTCAATCCAGGCCAGAAAGCTGCTGCAATTGAGTGGGAGCGTTATCTTAACGGTGAGTTCGGGATTCATGTCCGCCGGTATTGCTACCACTGGATGTTGAAAAGCCCTTCTATCACAATACCGCTGTTAGCCCATAAAGGTCCCTGGTACGGCAAAATCATGCTTCGTTTGATGTATCCAAAGCTGGAAAAACTGATGCGAAAAGGCATGAACATCAATGAAGAGACCGCTGCGGAATCCAGGCAGCACATACTCGCTGCTCTGGATAGAGTGGCCAGCCAACTTGATAAGCAGGCCTATCTGGTGGGGGAGAGCTTTTCCAGGGCGGATCTCACTGCCGCCGCGTTACTGGCGCCTTTGTGTTCTCCTGCCAAGTATCCGATTCCGGAGGCGAAGGAAGTACCGGCCCCTATTGAAGAGCTCAAACAGGAAATTCAACCCCGGGTACAGTGGTTGTACCGCTGGTATGACCAGTACCGCTGATACGCTTTTTTGATCCGAAATAGCCTGTATTTGTCAGCCCTTGATGCCGATCGATTGATTCATGCTGAGTTCAGGTCGCCGGCGTTAAATTGATCTTACTAGAAGACGAAAAGGAGCTGGCAATGAAGAAGCTGTTAACGCTCATAATTCTCAGTCTGGGGATCGCCGGACAGGGTTGGGCGAAAGAGTATTCCACCCGAAACATCGAGGATGGTGATCGCTATCGTGTAACCCAAAGTGGTTATCGTGTGGCCCAAGGCGAGTATCAGATGGCCCATTATAGTGGAGACTGGTCTGGGAAATATGATCGCCATAAGCGATATGAATCCAAGCATCACAAACACCGCCATGGTCACCACCATCATGGACATAAAAAATGGCGTTACCGATACGGTTATCCCCATTGGCGCCATAGACCACATCATGGCGATCGTCATCATTACCGGGGGAAACACCGTTATAACAGGTATGATCACCACTACCGCTCCAGGTACTATCGGTCTGATGGCGAGTGGCAGTTTGGCGTCATCTGGACTTATCCATAAGCCTTATGGCGGCCGTTATTTTTTGAGACATCCCCTGATTCGGTCACTGGTTGATTTATTCGGGCAGTGATCGCTTGTCTTATGTGCTGACCTCCTCGTGTTTGTACACCTTAATAACTCCCTGTTTATCGTGAATAAATGAGATTTGAGGCAACTTTTGAGGCTGCAATGTCTACTCAGGTAGTTTTCAGAGAACCCTTAACAGTGCAATTGAGTATTTCTGTCTATACTCAAGTTAAATTCAGTCACTGGTAATAAACTCAGACACTGGTCCGGAAATTCGGCCAGATCATAACAACAGGACTCGCATGAAAGTTTGCCCGATTTGTACCAAGCAGTATGCCGAGGGTGGGGTCTGCCCGGATGATGGCGCCACACTGGTGGTGGCGGACAGACCGGACCCACTGGTAGGGCAGGTTCTCAAAGGCATGTATCGAATCGAATCCAAGCTCGCTGAGGGTGGAATGAGCGTGGTGTATGTCGCCCGTCAGCTTTCTCTGGATCGCCTGGTTGTGGTCAAAGTCTTGAAAGCCGGTATGGACGACCGGGATTTTGTGCAGCTGTTTTTCCGTGAAGCTCGTATTGCCAGTCAGTTAAACCACCCTAATGTCATGCATGTCCATGATTTTGGCAATACTGATGAAGGTATGATGTTTCTGGTGGTGGAATATCTTCGCGGTGAGAATCTGTCTGATCTGGTGGAGCATCGACAAGGATTGCCTCTGGAGAATGTGGTCTGGTTGATGGAGCAGATCTGTAATGGCCTGCAGGCTGCGCATCAACTGAATATTGTCCATCGGGATCTTAAGCCGGGAAATATCCTGGTGGCGCGAGTCTCGGGAGATCACTCTGTCGCTAAATTGTTGGACTTCGGAATCAGTAAACCCCTGGGGGAGCAGGATCTGAAGTACACCCAACTGGGAATGGTGATGGGAACTCCCGGATATCTGGCCCCCGAACAGATAGAAGGCTCGCGCAGCATTGACCATCGAGCCGACATTTATGCTCTGGGGGCGATTTTATATTTCTGTATTACGGGGGAAAAACCATTCCGTGGCGAAAACCCTCAGGTCATCATGGCCAAGCAGCGTGTATCCGGGCCGCATCCCATGGAAAAGGAGCGACTACTGGACGCACGAAATATCGTCTTTGAACCTGTTATTCAAAAGGCCATGTCACTGGCCCCCCAGGATCGCTATAGTGATACCCAAAGCCTGCTGAAAGATATCCAGAAAATTGGCCAGAAAGCCATTGTTCAGTTTTCCAAGGAAATGGAAGTGCCGGCAGAAAACCCTGAATCTTTTCAGTTTGTGTTCTACAGCGAACTGGAGCAGGGCAGGGATGAATCTGAAGTCCGGCAACGCCTGAAAACAAGTCTGCACTTGGATGAACCGGGTATCAACAAACTGTTCAGCCATCGCAGGGTAGTCGTTAAGAAAAATATCAGTCTGGAGAAGGCCAAGAAATTCGATGCTGCATTCCGGGCAGCGGGTGCCATGGGGCAGATTGAAGAAATGGATACCGCCACCCGCATTGATCCGGCAATACGGCCCGATGAGCGTTCATTGAGCCAGCCGATCATGGTCTCTGCGACCATTGCCAAGGAAATGTCCGTTCGAACTCAACCTTCTATACCTTCGCCGTCTTACCCGGGGTATTGGGGAAGCCAACCTTCGCCTACTATGGGTAGTGGTCAAGTGACTGGGGGAGGCACCGGCAATTCCGGTGAGGCCTCCGGATACACCCAAGTGGCTGATAGTCCGCCCCAGCCAATCCAGATGAGCGATACAGACAAGCCGTCGCGGCCTAAACTGAAGCGCTGGCTGATAACTCTCGGGAGCTTGGTATTGGCAGGTGTTCTGACTGCCGCCGTACCGCAAGCTCGTTATGCTGTTCTTGACACGATCGCTGAAGTGGATGGTTGGACTCCGCCCCAGGGGGTGAATAATAATCGTATTTTACTTGGCATGAGTGCCGCCTTCAGCGGAGGTGCCAGAGAGTTGGGACGCTCCATGCAGATCGGCATTGATGCCAGGTTTCGTGAAGTCAATGAAGCGGGTGGTATTCATGGCCGTAAGCTGGAGCTGCGGGTGCTGGACGACGGGTATGAACCGGTGGCCGCACAGGCGAATATGGGGGAATTGCTCAAAGGTAGTGAAGCGGTGTTTGCGCTGGTTGGTAACGTGGGGACACCGACTGCCGAGGCGATTCTGCCGATTGCCCTGGAGAACAAAACAATTGTATTTGGAACTTTTTCCGGTGCTGAGTTATTGCGCAGAGATCCGCCGGAACGGTATGTCTTTAACTACCGGGCCAGCTATGCCCAGGAAACCTCCGCGATCATTCATTATTTTATCGAGGAGCACGGGATTGATCCGGAAAAGATCGCTGTCTTCTATCAGGATGACGGATACGGACATGATGGTTTTGAGGGAGTAGAGGAAGCGCTCATCAAGTATAAAGTTCGCGAGAATGATATTCCTCGTTATACCTATCAACGTAACAGTACTCAGATTGAGGGTGCAGCACGCGAAATCATCAATAATTTGGATCAGCTCGGTGGATTGGTGGTGGTCGGTACCTATAACGCCAGCAGCCGGATGACCAGGCGTCTTCGTGATGCCGGATACACCGGAATGGTGGCCAATGTCAGTTTTGTCGGAGCTAAGGCGCTGGCGGAACAGTTTCGTGAGATGGGAACTCAATATGGCGAAGGTGTGATTGTGACTCAGGTCGTGCCACCGGTGGATTCATTTGCCACTGGTGTCCTGCGATACCGGGAAGCGCTGCAGAAATATTATCCGAATGAGTCTCCGGATTTTGTCTCACTTGAAGGATATATCGTTGCGTCGCTTTTTGTTGATGCTCTGAGGCGGGCAGGTCGCCACTTCGATACCGAATCTATGGTCGATACTCTGGAGTCACTCAAAGATGTAGATGTTGGTATCGGAGAAAAAATTTACTTTGACAGTACTGACCATCAGGCCAGTGACAGGGTCTGGGGGACGCGTCTGAACGCCAGCGGTGAATTGGAGCCGTTCAATTTACATCTGGAATAGGCTCTTGTTTCGTTTCAAGAAGCAGTAGCGCCTGCAATCAGGCTCTACTGCTTGATCGTTGGTAATTAGGTGATTCAGGTTCCGGCCGTATCCCCAAGAAATCCTGATATCTCCTTGAGCACTTCGTTATCCTTGAGAATTCGATAATGGCCGAGTGAGTGGGTTTTCAGGAATCGGGCCTGATGCCAGTCGCGGGCGATCAGTTCGCCATGTTCAAAAGGTATATCCTGATCATTCATGTCGCTAATCACCAAGCCTTCCGTCTGCAATGATGGCGCGTGGAGAGTCAGGTCGAGTTGTTCCCAAACATCCTTGCCAAATTCCTCTTCCAGCAATTGTCGGTGAACACTCAATACTTTCTCAGGAATATCGAGCTGGTTACCAAACATATTGACCAGATAACGGAGATCTGTCGGAGGAGCGATCAGGGTCAGCTTATTCACTTTCAGCCCATTCGATACCGCCAGTACGGAGGCCACCGATCCCAGTGAGTGTCCAATGATGCCATGGAGGTGGCCAAATAGATGGGCAACCTGGCTTACCAGCTCGGACATTTCGAAAATATTGGTACGCTCGCCCTGAGCGCGGCCGTGGCCTGGCATATCAAATGTCACCACCCGGTATCCCTGCCTTACCAGAGGTTCCACCATACTGCCGAATTGCAAACCGGAGCCAGACCATCCATGTACGAAGAGTATTACCGGGCCATCCCCCCAGCTGTATACCGGGATTTCATTCACCCCAAAGCGTAGCTGGGTATGGGTATCTGCACGCTCCAGAAGGTGTTCATAACGAGACCCTGCGCCGGTACGTCTTGGGGTGAACCACAGATGATTGACAAACTTACCGGCCCTGTCGGCAGAGAAATAGCCGTAGACTCTGATAGCTTTTCTAAGTGCCCGCAAAGCAATCGGATCTTTGGTTGGTGGGGTTGATACTTTGGTCACGGGGGAAGAGCCTACCCACTGAGCTTGTGCGTTCATCATCTAATCCTCATTGGTCGATTGATGTTGTGATTACTTTACTGGTTGTAAAGTGAACTCAGTAGTGTCATATTTGACTCTCTAAGTGCTAAAAGTGACACTTCTTTTGAAGTGTCAAGAGGCCCTAAGGGATCAAAGAATTAGATGAGAAGGGGGAAATGTCATGCCGAATGTGAAAGATGAGACCCCAGAACGCGCGAGAAAAGATGGCTCCATGAAAGTTGCTCTGCTGGCTTTACCCCACTGTGCAGCTTCGTCGGTCCATGGAATTCTCGATATTCTGACGACTGCCAATTACTGTCACAGCTTGAATGTGGGCAGGGATGCGGCTCTCTTGTTCGATCTTCAGGTGGTCACTCCCACTGATCAAGCGGTGAAGGCTTACAATGGATCTCTGGTGATGCCGACCCAATTGCGAGCAGAGACAGAGCCGGATATGGTGATTATTGCCTCGGCAGTTGAAGCCGTCAGTGCGCCAACCTATTTAGACAAACAGCTTTCCCAACTGAATGATATATTTCAGTGGCTGAACCGACTGCATGATCAAGGTGCGGTGCTGGCTTCTGCCTGTACCGGTAACTTTTTGCTGGCTGAGGCGGGATTACTGGAAGGCAAAACAGTGACGACACACTGGCGAGCGGCGGAATACTTCCGGCAGCGTTACCCTGATATTCATCTGCAGATCGACAAAATTCTGATCGACAATGGTGATGTGATCTGCGCGGGTGGTGCAACCTCGTTTATCGACATGTCTTTCCATATTATCGAACGGTTTGCAGGACAATCATTGGCTTCCGCCTGTTCGAAACTGCATGTGTTTGATAGTCACCGGGAACAGCAGGCGCCGTATATGATATTTACCGGGTTTAAGTCTCATAAGGACGACCGGATCAAGCAGGCTCAGGATTGGATGGAACAGAATTATTCTGGGCAATTCAGTGTCGATGATATCGCTGACAGGGTCGGGCTGGGGGCGCGGACCTTTAAACGCCGGTTTAAGGAAGCGACGGGGGAAACCCCAATTGGTTATCTGCAGCAGGTCAGAATTGAAGCGGTGAAGAATCTGTTGGAGACCACGATAAAGTCGTTTAATGAGATTATCTGGGAAGTGGGGTACGAGGACATCAGCTCATTTCGTCGCCTGTTCAAGAGGGAAACCGGTTGTACGATGGAGCAATACCGAAAGCGTTTCAGCTATGTGGTGCCGTCGCCGCAAAGCGGCCGTCTGCCACGACCGGAAATGGCGCCTGCAATGTGAGGTTTTCAGGTGATAGGTAGATCGATGATAAGTAGATCGGTGATAGATAACGCAGAATCCCAGCCTGAGGCTGGGATTCTGCAGTGGTCTGCGCCTGAAACAGGCCCGTGTAAGTGTCAGGCTTTGGCCCACGGCCCCTGTACGGGAGCGTTATCCTCAGCCATGGATTCGAAGCCGGGAATCAGAACTGCATTCTTGTTGGCCACCGAACGAACCGGCATCAGGCCTGCTTGCAATAATCGGCCGGCAGCTCGATCCACCATAAGAATTTCTGCACAGGGCTTTATGGTCGGTTCGCCGTCATCGTCATAGGTGTGAAGGGGCAGACGGCTTACTTGTTGTATCCGTCCTAATGTAAATGAGCGTCCAAGCTCAGACCGGTGCTGTGCAATCAACAGGGTTGCCAGCCATGCACTGTTGGCCCAGCAGTAGAACTCGTGCGCTTTTTCATCTGGGAGTTCCTCAAAGGTAAAGCGTTCGGTTGGTGAGGTCCGCTTTCCGTAAGGTAATCTCAGCATGAAACGTGGGCAGGTCAGGCCCAGATTGCCGGCGGGTTCTGATTCGCGCAGTGATGTCCATAGCGACTGAAATTCTTCATTGGCCGGTAACGCCCAGTCATCAGGATCGGGCGTTTCTGCCAGACTGCTGCAACCGGCAATGCGTTCATGCGCACCAGCCAGAAATGGAACCTGCAGGTGAGCTGCCAACTGGCCACAGAGTAAAGCAGCGCCAACATCGGCCGTTTCATCCCGGAAGCAATAATCCCCCATCAACAGGGAAAATGGCGTTCCACCGGCGGTAGTTCGCCGGTCAATAACCAGTTTATACAACTGGGACTGGGTGAAGTCCTCGTGGGCCTCTGCTTCGGCTGTTACCTCTTGTTGTGACACATCTGCGATGTACAGTTTCAGGTTGCTGTCTGTTTCCAGATTACGGACCAGCAAGTACAGTCCGCGCCAACAGGCTTCCAGCTGCTGAAATGCGGAGGCGTGCAGTATCTTGCGCATCAGGTGGCTGGCAGCCTGATCAACGGCTGAAAGATATTCATCCTGGCGTGGATCTGGGCGCTTGATGACGTAAGGGGCGAAAATGTCTTTTACCAGACGTGATACGTCGATGGTTCCATCAGAGACGGTGGCGCTTGTTCTGCCACTGTGACTGTCGAGCAGGGCGTCGAGCATTGAGGCTTCTGGATCGACTGCTTCTGAAGTCGTCGCGGCAGGGGGGGCTTCAGAGACAGTTTCGGCAACCGGGGCATCTGGTAGATCAATTTCCCGGGCGGCCTCGGCAAAGGTATCAGCACTTTTTAGCCGGCGTTTAAGGCTTTTGAATTTGTCGAATAAGGGAATTCGGTCGTAGATGAAATCCGGATGCAAGTCATCAATGTCGGTGAATTTGATTGGCGCATCACTGATGGGTAGATTCAGGGTGACGTTTAAAGCGGCAAAGACCTCTTCAAAATTATCCCGGTCAATCTCATGGATCTTGCGCGCTCCGATGGCCGGCTGGTCCTCTGCCACACCTGCCTGGCCGCTGAAGTTGCCGAGAATTAACACATGAAACGGCTCTGCACCCGTGCGGGGAACCGGGGAGGGGGAAGATGGGGTGTTCTTACCATTATTGAGTGATATTCCACCGGTGGACATGGTAGGGCCGGGCATGGTGTGCTTCTCCTTTGCTAATACTGGCAATTACGAATAATCTTCAAGGTCTAGGTTAGCAGATCTGTCTGATGATCGACGACAGATCTTTTCCAGGACTATCGGTTGCTTAGTTGTATTTAAACTGAACGACGATTTCCTGTAACCGGTCGACCATGGTATTTAGCTGCTCACTGCTGGCCAGGTTCTGATCCGCCGCCGATAGTAACGACTGAGATAGTTCGCTGATACTGACAATACTGCGGTCAATATTCTCTGCGGCGACGGCCTGTTCTCGTGTGGCTTCACTCACATATTGATTGGCCTCTTTCATCGAGGTAACCGCTTCCAGCGTCCGCTGAATGGAATCACTGGCCTGGGTCACTTGCTCCACAGTACTTTGTGCCCGTTCGCAGCTGTCGTCCATCTTGTTCACGGCATCCCGGACATTATTCTGCAGTTGCGTGATCATCGCCTGGATCTCGTCGGTGGAATCGCCGGTTCTCTGGGCGAGGGTGCGAACTTCGTCGGCGACGACAGCAAAGCCGCGTCCCTGGTCTCCCGCACGGGCCGCCTCGATTGCCGCATTCAGTGCCAGCAGGTTGGTTTGCTCGGCAATGCCTCTGATGACATCCAGCACGGCACCAATGGACTGACTGTCTTTCTCAAGGCTACCCACACTTTGAGCGGAATCATTGATTGCCGACGACAGTTCATTAATCCGTCGGGTGGTTTCATCAATATTCTGCTGGCCTGATTCGCTGGCATTTCGTGCCTGACCGGCCACCTCGGTGGCATGATCGGTATTTTCATTGATACCTTTGACAGTGGCAGCCATTTCGTTCGACGCCGTAGCGACCATGTCGGTTTCCTGGCTGAGACGGTCAGCGCTCTCCCGGGTATGTTGACTGACCTGCGCGCTGGCCTGGGAAGACTTCTGCAGCTCCAGGCTGGTCTGATTGATATTACTGACGATATCGGAAAACTTCTCCAGCATGGCATTGAAGGCTCGACTGATATCCCCAATTTCATTCTGTCTGAGATAAGAAACCCGACGGGTAAGGTCATTATTTTGCTCAATGGAATGAATGACTTCATTAAGACGGATAATCGGACGGGTAATCGATCGGGACAGCAGAACTCCCACCAGAATGGTTACAAAGACTGAAATCGCCATGATAATCAGTACCTGCTGTGCCAGTTCCTGGCCATGGGCTTCTACTTCCAGTCCTGTGCTGCGTACTTTGTCTGCCGCATCCGCCACCGCCTGACCAGCTTCTCCTACTTGCTGATTCGCCTCCGCAGCGGCATTTGTGGCGACTTCCAGGATGACTTCAAAACTGGAATTCATGGTCATACTGGCACCCTGTGCGGAATTGATTTTTGAACTGATGGCTCTTTGTGGCGCTTCCTCCCGAGTCAGTTCCATCGCTCCGTTGATATCTCGTTTGAAGTCGCTGAGATAAGCTGAAACAAGATCTGCCATGTCGGCCATATCTTCATTGATCGCCGCGATCTGATCCAGATAGCCGTTGAGTTCGGTTTCGGCCTCTTTGCTCTGGCTCACGGCCTGGTCATCTGCCGTGGTTGCCGATATCAGGCTCCAATAGAGAAACTCCGAATAGACCGAGTAGGCTGATTGGGTGAGGGCCACCAGTTTACTGTTTTCCTGCTGTTGTTTTACCAGGGCGGTCTGTTTCTCGATCGCCTGGATCTGACTTTCCACCAGACTTTTCTGACCGGCAATAGATTCCACCATTTTATTGACGTCTGATAACAGATAGGTCATGGCACCGACCAGAATCAACACAAACACCAGACTCATCAGCAGTGACCGGTGGAAAATAGTAAATCGGTAGTTAAGCTCTCGACCAAGAATTCGCATGTGCTACACCTAAATGACGTTATCGGCATCTGGACAGAAAGGAATGCCAGGCCCTGGATTGAACAAAAACATCAGGGCTGACTGAAACAGGGTGCGAAAGGCTTGTGACAGATGGTGAACAGGCCTTGAGAACCATTACCATACGGGATTCATCACCCTGGCTCCTATAAGTTGTTTAAGACGAACTTTCTGAAATTTTATTTGCCTGTCCTAATGGGAAATAGCGGTCTCACGGTCAAATAATATCTCAGAAAGTTTAGGGAGGCTCTGAATAACTCCCCAAATCAGTCATAATACGGCCAACTTCACTCATCAGGAATACTATCCATGGATCAGATGACTTTCTCCGAAGCTGAATACCAGAATAAGAAGCGTAAGACCCGCCGGGAAATCTTTCTGGAGCGAATGGATAAGCTGATCCCATGGAAACGCATGGAAAAGAAGATCGCCCGCTATTACCCCAAGGGCGAGAACGGCCGCCCTCCGTATCCGTTATCCACCATGCTTCGTG
>NZ_AQXX01000130.1 GCF_000376785.1 Hahella ganghwensis DSM 17046 | reverse complement strand
CCTCACAAATGGCTTCTGCATCGGCAACATCGCTCTTATTAGTCTTCACATAGGGTTTGACATATTGGGGAGGCATCAGACGAACATCATGACCTAAGGAACGTAATTCTCTCGCCCAATAATGAGCACTTCCGCAGGCTTCCATGCCAATCAAACAAGGCTCTAGATTGCGAAAGAATGATTTAAGATTATGGCGATGAATAGCCTTATTCAGAAGGCAATTACCATCTCGATCAGAGGCATGGATCTGAAAAATATTATTGGCCAAATCAATACCAATAACGGATATACTTTTCATAATATATCCCTCCAGGTTTAACTAACTTCTCAGCCTGTTCAGTATAGAAAGGGAGCGTCCGTATCATTATTTGGAAAGGAAGTCTAAAGATGAGAAAGTTTCATTTCAAGGCAGGAATTACAAAAAGTTTAAAATCTAGCCAAAGGGTCTAAACGAAAGTTTAGGGAGACTGATCGCTAACTAATCTGTCTTTTTTACTAATGCGACCGAAAATACTCCTCCCACTTCGCATCAGCCTCAGCGCCGAATAGAATCTTGCAGGCTTCCTTTAATCCTGGGGCAGCCTCAACGACATCATTTCTAACAACTAGCGAAATCTTGGAGCGGCGGCGTAGAAAATCTTCCAGTTTTGTGATCATCTCCCGCCGGGCGGCAAGCTCAATTTCACAACGGATATATTCGGCATTTTCGATCAATAGATCCGCCTTGGAGGGATCGGTGCGGATCTGATCCAACAGGTGGAAAGCATGGGCACCGTAGCGACGCCAAAGCCTGACAGAAAGTTGCTCAGAGGAACTTGGAGAGGTGTGTTCATCCAGCTCCATCATGGCGGCTTGATGGAAAAAGTCATCCCGGGTGGCATCCGATGGCTCTCCGTACCAGATTTTCTCAGGGTAAGGCACTCGCACCCCCAAGTTTGATACGTCATCACAGATTTCATCGCCTACATTAATGCAGTCTGTCAGTTTGCCACCATAGATACTGATATGCCGACTTTCCCGGTCGACATCAATGGCATGCTTACGGGACAGCTGCAGCCAATCGGTCGTATCTCCTTCACTGCCACTCACCACCAACGGCCGTACACCACATCTTTCCGCCACAATATCGGCTTCCGTCAGTGGCTTGCTCAAGTTGAGCCGGGCATTGATATTGTCGAGCA
This sequence comes from Hahella ganghwensis DSM 17046, assembly GCF_000376785.1. Lineage (GTDB taxonomy): Bacteria > Pseudomonadota > Gammaproteobacteria > Pseudomonadales > Oleiphilaceae > Hahella > Hahella ganghwensis. The sequence continues at coordinate 115,305 of NZ_AQXX01000130.1, read as the reverse complement.
CAAAGCGTCGATCTTCATCGGTGATATGGCTATAGGGTGATTCCATTCGCGTATCAGTGGTGCCGATACAGGTCTTGGGCCCCATGGGAATAACAAAAAACAAACGACCATCGTCAGCGAAGAAGGTCAGGACGCGCTTGTTGGGCGTCAAGCGGTCCACAATAAGGTGAACTCCTTTCGAAAACACATGTCTGTGACGGGTTTTCTGTCCCGTCATTTTATTGTGCTCATCAACAAAGGGACCACAGGCATTAATTAGGACTTTGGACTGAATTGTAAAAGTATCGCCACTAATGACATCTCTCGCTTCGACGGACCAGAGCCCACCGAATCTTTTGCCACCCAATGATTCGACGTAATTCGCAGCCGTACATTCATAGTCCATGGCAGAACGGATAAAGTTAAAGACAAACCGGGCATCGTTATCGTGCAGATAGGCATCAGAATATTCGAAACCACCAGCCGCTCCTTCAGTATTAACGATCCCTTCTTCTTTACGGATACGCTTAGGCGTCAGATATCTCGGGAATCGAGTAAAGCCGCTCCCCATAAACCAGTAAAGAACGGCTCCCAGATAAAGAAACCAGGGAGGATAGCGAAAACCTTTTTTAATCGTGGTAAAGAAGCGAATTTCCTGAACAGTGGAAGGGTAGCTGCGCATTAACCTGTTGCGAGACATACAGAGTTTCCGGACCAATCCGAACTCGTAAGTCTCCATATACTTGATCCCACCCCAGGCAAGATTAGAGGAGTGTTGACTGGTGAAACCGGCAAAATCCCTTTTATCGATCAATGCAACTTTAAGCCCGCGAGCGGACAGTGCTGCCGCAGAAACGGCACCGTTGATGCCGCCGCCGAGTATCAAAACGTCAAACGTCTGATGTTGCAGTTTCTGGATATTATTCTGGCGTAAATCCATTCATCCCTCCTGCCTATCATAGATAAGTGTAGACGAGGAATAACGGAGAGAGTAAATCACTGTAGGAGTTGCCGGACAGGTAACAACCATGCACGGTAGAAGCTATCATTGAAATGCGACATCTGACAGCACTTTGGCTGCAACCAGAACACTGTCAGAGAGACATCGAGAAGCTATTTAATTGCCCATTGGGCTGCGTTAGGAAGTGACTTGAGTTCGCCTACCAAAGTTTGTTTATCTTCATACTTCAGCGGGTTTATATCGAACCAGGTTCTGATGCCACTGCCGGCACTTTCTTGAACGCTATGAAAAACGTAGGGAACAATTGTCGCTTTCCCATCTTCCAGCTCAAAAGGAATTCCCAATGGATAGCCATCCCCAACCCCATGAGAAGAACGCCAGCCTTTAGTACCAACCCACTCTAACCTGGAAATCTCATAAATTCCCGGGGCAAGACCTGTCACCACTTCAAAGGAAGAACCTCCTGGTGATAGACCAACTTTTTCAACATCCACCAGATTACCGCTTTCATCTTCCATGGAAATCACCAAAATGTAACGCTTAGTCCACTCTTCCAACGAAGAATTAGTGTCTTCCTTGGAGATAACCAGCACAGACTTTTCTGCAGATGCAGCTGGAAATTGCTGGTTGGCACATGCGGAAAGACCCAGTACAAGAAAAATGGCGGCCAATGCGGCCGTGATATCCTTAATCACGTTAAGACTCCTTATAAACATCAAAAAGACGACAAACTATCAAGGCGGCGCATTATGCACGATCACACCGGCTCTGAATAGTCCACCAGCAACTGCAGATTGATTTCACCTCGAAAGCGATTGATATCAAGCTTGTAAACCAGACGAACTTTACGCCATTGGTCATAATTGATTGACGGATCCACATTAAATTGGATGCCATCAAGCATCAGTCCTGACTTTGGTTCGGTCACGGTCAACTTGAGGTGATGGCTACCGACAATACGCCAACTGACCATTTCAAACTCACCATCGAATATCGGCTCAGGGAACGCCTGCCCCCATGGGCCAGCCGTTCTGAGCTGCTCGGCTGAGCTGAGAGTTAACTCTGCCGGAGAGAGCTCTCCGTCAGTAACGATAGTCGCTTGCAGATCTTCTTCGGTTAATGAATGGCCTACTTCTTTGGCGAAAGCCTCTGAAAACGCCGGAAAATGCTCTGCCTTCAGGGTCATTCCAGCCGCCATGGCATGACCACCAAATTTGCTTAATAAGCCTGTGTTTTTTTTGGCAATCGCATCCAGGCAGTCCCGGATATGCAAACCAGGAATGGAGCGGGCGGAACCTTTGATCTCACCATGATCAGCTGGCGCAAACGCTATCACCGGCCGGTGTAACCTGTCCTTAATTCTGGAAGCAAGAATACCGATCACGCCTTGATGCCAGGAATCCTCATACAGGCACACTCCGGGCGGAACATCCCCTTCCAGCTCTCCCAGATTTGAGAGGATACCCAGTGCCTGTTGCTGCATATCCTTTTCAATCGACTTTCGCGCATGATTCAAGCCATCAAGTTCCTGAGCCATCGCCCTGGCCTCTTCCATATGGTCCGTCAGCAGACATTCAATCCCCAGGCTCATATCCTCCAACCTGCCAGCAGCATTCAATCTAGGTGCTACGGCAAATCCCAGGTCAGAGGCAACCAGGGTGGAAGGAGAACGATTAGCCACTTCCAGCAATGCCGTTATTCCAGGCCGGCAACGCCTTGCACGTATACGCTTAATCCCCTGATCGACCAGGATTCGATTGTTCCCATCCAGAGGAACAACATCGGCCACTGTTCCCAACGCAACCAGATCCAACAGCTCGGCAAGATTCGGCTCCGCAGTCCCTGTTCGCGAATAATAATCCAACTGCCGTAATAAGCGGCGGACCGCGAGCATGACATAAAAAATCACCCCGACACCCGCGACAGCCTTACTCGCAAATTTGCAACCCGGCTGATTCGGATTGACGATCGCATCCGCTTCAGGAAGCTCGTCTCCAGCCAAGTGATGGTCAGTCACCACAACTTTCCAGCCAAGCGCCTTGGCAGCGGCAACACCCTCAATACTGGAGATACCGTTATCCACTGTCACCAGAACATGCGGGCTTCGTGAAGCTGCGACTTCGACGATTTCAGGCGTCAGTCCATAGCCAAAATCAAAGCGATTGGGAACGATGTAATCCACCCAGCGAGCGCCCATCATTCTGAGGGCCAGAGTACCGACTGTTGTGCTGGTAGCGCCGTCAGCATCGAAATCTCCAATAAAGAGAATTCGTTTCTGATCGGATATCGCTTCCGCAAGTATTTTGGCTGCCTGGTCAACTCCCTTTAGCTGCTCAGGGGGAAGCAACCGTTGAAGGCTGTAATCACAGTCTTCAGGAGACAGGACGCCTCTCGCGGCATAAATGCGCTGAATTAAAGGAGGGAAGTTTTCGCCTGACGGCGGTGAAGACAGCTTCGGCACTGACCGACGCACAATCTTTTTCTTCAGAAGCGTATCGGGTTTAGGTTTACCCGATACACTTGAAACGGAGGAATCCATGGACATTTAGAATCTAATCAGGTCAGATGCTCCCGAACAAAATCCTGCACTGCCTTCAGGTCGTTTTCCACCACAGTGAATCGCTCTTCCCGCTCGAACAAATCAGCCATATGGTGAGGCAGCTTGGGCTCTTCCTCAACCCCGGCCTTTTTCACCGCTTCCGGGAACTTCGCCGCATGCGCGGTAGCCAGCGTCACCATCGGAACTTTTATATCTCTCCGGCAAGCCCGTGCAGCAGCGACGCCGATGGCGGTATGTGGATCCATGATCTCTTCAGTCTGCTCAAACAACTGCTGAATGATTTCCAGGGTTTCAGTATCGTCCACCCGATGAGAATCGAACAACTGACGCGCCTGCTTCCAACGATAATCTTCAATGGACACATCTTCAGAACTCATCCGCGCCATAAGGTCTGCCAAAGCATTACCGTCACGCCCGTACAGGTCAAACAAAAGACGCTCGAAGTTTGAGGACACCACGATGTCCATGCTAGGGGACAAAGTATGCAGCAGAGGCTGCATCTGATACAGATTCTGACTCATGAAGCGATGCAGGATATCGTTCTGATTGGTCGCAATAACCAACTGATTAACCGGCAAGCCCATATTCCGAGCCAGGTAACCAGCAAAGATATCGCCGAAGTTACCTGTAGGTACAGAAAACGACACACTGCGGTGAGGAGCACCAAGGCTGATACCGGCATGAAAATAGTAAACAATCTGAGCCATGATACGGGCCCAGTTAATTGAGTTTACCGCCACCAGCTGTCGGTCTTCCAGGAAAGACTGATCATTGAAACTGGCTTTGACCATGCGCTGGCAATCGTCAAAGTTACCCTTTACTGCCAGGTTGTGTACATTTTCGCCAGGAACTGTGGTCATTTGACGGCGCTGAACTTCAGAGACCCGCTCATGAGGATGAAGGATAAAAATATCGACGTGTTTGGAATGACGACAACCTTCTATAGCCGCTGACCCTGTGTCACCAGAAGTGGCACCAAGAATCGCTACCTTTTGCTGACGTTTCTCCAGAAAGTGATCAACCAACCGGCCAAGAAGCTGCAACGCGTAGTCTTTGAACGCAATGGTTGGTCCATGAAACAACTCCATCACCCACTCATTGGGAGCGATTTGTTTCAATGGCGCACAACCGGTGTGAGCAAAACCCGCGTAGGTTTCCTCGACCAGATCAGTAAACTCTTCCCTGCTGATGCATCCTTCCACAAACGGATACATGATATTGACTGCTAATTCCGCATAGGACAGACCATTCCAGGAAGCAATCTCCTCCATGGTAAATTTAGGCAGAAACTCAGGGACGTATAACCCACCATCAGAGGCCAGTCCTGTCAGCAGGACTTCTTCAAAGTTCAAGGCAGGAGCCTGGCCACGGGTACTGATATATTTCACTGTAATTACCTTTGAAGCTTGTAAAAGGGCCACTAACGCGGCGCCTTAATATTCTGTATGTTGTCGGAGAAATTCTGTGAGGATACAGACTCCGGTCTTAATTAAGCGCAGCCACCCGGATCCGCATTACCTCACCCCGGACTTCGGACAGCGCCTCAATCGTGGCAATAGCATGATCCATATTTCTTTCCTGAATCCGGTGGGTAATCATGATCATAGGAATCAAGCCATCAAACTGCTCACTTTCCTTCTGCACAATTGACTCAATATTAATACCATGCTCACTCAGTATTTGTGCCACCTTCGCCAGCACGCCGGGATGGTCTTCCACCAGGATGCGCAGGTAGTAAGCGCTGACCACTTCCTCTACAGGCACCACTGTCAGGTCTTTCAGTTGATCATCACTATGGCCCAGGGAAGGAACACCAACATTAGCGCCTTCTTTAGAAGCACGGGCAATATCCACGAGATCTGCAATAACCGCAGAAGCTGTCGCTTCAGCTCCCGCACCGGCGCCATAATAGAGCGTCTGCCCTACCGCATCGCCATCAATCACAACAGCATTCATCACGCCATCGACTTTCGCAATCAACTGGTTTTCAGGAATCAGCGTGGGATGAACTCGCAACTCAACGCCAGTTTCAAGTCTTCGCGCAATACCCAGGTGTTTGATGCGATACCCAAACTCTTCGGCGTACTGCACATCTTCCGGAGCTACTTTACTGATTCCTTCGGTGTAAGCGCGCTCAAACTGAAGGGGAATACCAAACGCCACTGATGCAAGAATTGTCAGCTTATGAGCCGCGTCAATTCCCTCAACATCAAAGGTAGGATCAGCTTCAGCATAACCAAGCGCCTGAGCTTCTTTCAGCACATCTTCAAAGGCTCGCCCTTTATCGCGCATTTCGGTAAGGATAAAGTTTCCGGTACCATTAATGATTCCGGCTAGCCAGTTGATTTCATTGGCAGCCAGACCTTCACGCAAGGCTTTTACGACTGGAATACCGCCCGCAACAGCCGCTTCGAATGCAACGGTCACTCCCTTTTCCTTCGCCAAAGCAAAAATCTCGTTACCGTGCTCTGCAATCAACGCTTTATTGGCCGTCACGACATGCTTGCCATTATTGATGGCCTTTATAATCAACTCCCGCGCGACGGTTGTTCCACCGAGCAACTCAACTACAACCTCTACTTCCGGGTTTTCCGCTACGGCAAAAATATCAGTTGAGAAAGATGTTTGTCCCAATTCGCATGCTGGATTGGGGCGTCTGGAACCAACCTGCACAATCTCAATAGGCATTCCGCAACGAGCAGCAATTTCACTCCCATTACGAGTCAGAACATTAAAAGTTCCGCTACCTACAGTGCCTAGACCGCACAGACCAATTTTCATTTCTCATCTCCACTAATACAGCAGTTCGCTTGGTTATCCCTGGAATTCAGGGGTAATTTCTATAATACCTCTAATCAGCCACTGCGTTGCCATCGCAGGTTAACGTTCTTCAGAGGCTGAATATTCTATGTTGTTAGGTTACTAAATCATCTTAGGGTGTTTTCTATATTCAGTGCGATGTCTAAGGTCAGTTTGTTACTGCCCCCTGCCAGATTCATTACGTCTATCACACTTCATCTACTATCAAACCATCATTCCGAAACATCGTTTTGATCCCTCGTATAGCCTGTCGAGTACGATGTTCGTTTTCGATCAAAGCGAATCTGACATGATCGTCGCCATAGTGACCGAAACCTATGCCCGGGGACACCGCAACTTTGGCATCCAACAACAGCTTCTTGGAAAACTCCAGCGATCCCATTTCCCGATATTTTTCAGGAATTTTGGCCCAGACAAACATGGTGGCCTTAGGTGGAGTGACTTCCCAACCCACAGAGTTCAGCCCCTTGCACAATACATCCCGACGGCGCTGGTACATATCCCTGATGTCTCCGACACATGTTTGGTCTCCTTCGAGAGCCGCAATAGCGGCGACTTGGATCGGAGTGAAGGTTCCATAATCGAGATAAGATTTAATTCTTGCCAGTGCCGCAATTAACTCAGGGTTCCCACAACAGAAACCGACCCTCCAGCCTGGCATATTGTAGCTTTTGGACAATGAAAAAAACTCAACGGCTACCTCTTTTGCGCCCTCAACCTGAAGAATAGAGGGGGCTTGATAACCGTCAAAAACTATATCCGCATAGGCGATGTCCTGAACCACCCAGATTTTATGCTCTCTGGCAATAGCAACGACTTTTTCAAAGAACTCCAGCTCAACACACTGAGTAGTGGGGTTCCCGGGAAAGTTCAATACCAGCATCTTTGGTTTTGGCCAGGACTGGATAATGGCATTTTCCAGTTCGGCAAAAAAATCCACTTCATCATTCAATGGGACATGCCGGATGTCAGCCCCTGAAATAACGAATCCGTATGGATGTATTGGATAACTGGGATTAGGCACCAACACCGCATCGCCCGGCCCCATTGTCGCAAGAGCGAGGTGAGCCAGACCTTCCTTTGAGCCAATAGTGACTATCGCTTCCGTTTCCGGATCGAGATCCACGTCATAGCGATTCTTGTACCATTGCGAAATCGCCCGCCTAAGCCGTGGAATTCCCTTGGATTGAGAATACCTGTGGGTGTCATCCCTTTGTGCGGTTTCGGTCAGTTTATCAACAATATGCTTGGGTGTCGGCTGGTCGGGATTCCCCATCCCAAAGTCGATAATATCTTCTCCTCGTGCTCGCGCCTGCTGCTTTAACTCCCCGATCACATTAAAGACATAGGGAGGCAGGCGACTTATTCGCGCGAATTCCATTATCAACTCCAGATTAAATATTTTACGGGATCTAAGACCATCGAGAACAGGGCAAGATACCTCCCCTACAGCCGGCTGTCAACGTAGGCGAAAGCAGTGGCGACGAGGGATTCAGGGCAGTTTAATTCAAAAGTGAGTATCAATAGCTAAAAACGGGAGGCAAAGCCTGAATAAATATAAAAATCTACCCGGTATAGGCGAGAGATCTCAGCCCTCACGACACAAATGCCGCCATCTAAAGAATTGCTAAATCCAATCAATATGGGGCAAATATTCTGGTAGAAAGTCAGATTAAAACTGAGACGGTAACCGGATGAGAGAAATAAAAAGGGAAGGAAACAAATTGGCCAGAGATTAACTAATCTCTGGCCAATTAAGTAACAAGTGTAAGATTCGAATTAGTTTGCAGCCAATCCTAAACCTTTAGCAAGTGACTCTGCTGGCACATAACCCGGAATCAGGCGCCCATCGTCGAGAACAATTGCCGGTGTTCCTGTAATCCCGATTTTGTTACCGAGCTCGTACTGGTCAGATACCGAATTTTCACATTCTTTAGCCTGAGGCACCTTACCTGCCTTAGCCACGGTCATGGCAGCTTGACGGTCATCAGCACACCAGACGGAAACCATTTTGGTATAACTGCTCGAACCAACACCAGCCCTTGGATAGGCCATGTAGTTTACCTGAATACCCAGCTCATTAATTCGCGCAATCTCCCTGTGCAGTTTGCGACAGTATCCGCAATCAACATCGGTAAATACGGTAACTTTAGCCTTCGGCTCACCTTCCGGTTTGAATACAACCAATTCAGACTCAGGCACCGCATTGACCAATTCAGCTCGAGTACTTTCCCGACGCTGCTCCGCCAGATTTGTAATCCGACCATCTTCAACCTTATAAATATCACCTGCCACGAAGTATTTTCCGTCGGAACTGATATAAATCAGGTTTGGATTATTGGACTCTACCTCGTATATACCTTCCAGCGGACTGGGGCTAACTTTAACGATTCTCAGCCCTGGCACAGCCTCAGCAAGTCTCTGTTTAATGACTGTCACCGGGTCATCAGTCTCTGCTTGAGCACTCATCGCTCCTGACAGAACCATACCCAAAATTACTACACATCGAAAAAGCCGCATGCCTTGTCCACCAATTATCTTTAGTCCTTCAACTAACTTACACAATAGTACTTTGCACTTCCATGACATCTACGTAACCTTTGAACTCAATAGGAAAGGCAAGCCAGCCTTTCTTAACGGAGTGTGGCAGAAAACATTACCCCCGCGGATGATGCTGAGAATGAAGTCTCTGCATACGCGCTTTGGCCACATGAGTATAAATTTGCGTCGTAGACAGATCACTATGTCCCAAAAGAAGCTGAACGACCCTTAAATCCGCACCATGATTCACCAAATGGGTTGCAAAGGCATGCCTCAAAGTATGCGGCGTGATATTTTTCCGAATACCGCTTCTTTGTGCATATAACTTTATCCGATGCCAAAAGGTTTGACGTGTCATCTCCCGCCCTCTCAGGCTGGGAAATACAACAGACTGACCACCCCCGACAACGAGCAGCGGCCTTACCGCGGAAAGATAGTCCTTTAGTGCATCCAGAGCAGCATCACCAAGTGGCACCAACCGCTCCTTACCTCCCTTACCCATCACCCGGACCACCCCCTGTTGCAGATTAAGCTGTTCCAGGTGCAAGCCCACCAATTCCGAAACTCTGAGCCCGCTGGCATAAAGAACTTCGAGCATCACGGCATCCCTGTGTTCTATCTCCAAATCCTTGTCCGGCTCATCCAGCAAGCTGTCTACTTCGGATTCAGTTAATGATGAAGGCAGGCTTCGCTGAACTCGGGGATGTTCGATCTTTAGCGTGGGGTCTTCGGGGACTAACTGCTCGCGAAGCAAATATCGGTAGAAGCGTCGCATTGTCGTCAGCGTCCGCGCCGATGAAGTACTTTTCGCTCCCTTCTTCATCTTTGCTGCGAGGTAAGTCAACAACTCTTCTCTTCGAGCTTTATGAAGACAGCTATTTTGTTGCAGAAGCCACAGCGACAACTTTTGCAAATCAGAGCGATAGGCTGATTGAGTGTTCTTTGACAACCCTGCCTCAAGCCACAAGGAATCAATGAATTTATTGATAAGCAGTTGATCATCCATAGACGACTACCGGTAGACACATATAAAGCTGACAACTCACTCTTGCAATATCAGCAGACCTAACTTGATCTGCAGTTGCACTATATTTCAGGCATAAAAAAAGGCGGTTAATTACCGCCTTTTTTTAACTGATCGACAAGCTTAGTCAAGCTTCTCTTTAATACGAGCAGCCTTACCACTAAGGTCACGCAGGTAGTATAGTTTCGCTTGACGAACATCACCACGACGCTTGACTTTAATGCTGTCAACCAAGTTGCTATAGGTCTGGAAGGTTCTCTCAACACCAACACCGTAGGAAACTTTACGTACGGTGAATGCAGAGTTCAGGCCGCGATTACGCTTAGCAATAACCACACCTTCGTACGCCTGTAAACGCTCACGACTTCCTTCAACAACTTTTACATTAACTGTAACTGTATCACCCGGAGCAAACTCTGGGATCTCTTTAGTCATCTGTTCAGCTTCTAGCTGACTGATGATTGGATTTTTGCTGCTCATGGCTCGCTCCTAAACTGATCCGACGGATTCCAACTAATTCATGTTTAACTTTTCATGCCGGATTTGCTCAACTATCTCGGATTCTTCCGACGATAGCCTCCGCCCTTCCAACAAATCTGGTCTGCGCTCAAGTGTGCGTCGAATCGACTGCTCTAACCTCCAGCGCCTGATTTTTGCGTGATTACCGCTCAGCAACACATCCGGAACTTGATGGCCTTGATAGACCTCCGGACGGGTATAGTGCGGACAATCCAACCAGCCGTTTTCAAATGAATCCTGCTCTGCAGATTCGTGATGCCCGAGCACTCCAGGAACAAGTCGTGCCACGCCATCCACAACGGCCATGGCGGCAATCTCGCCACCACTGAGCACGAAATCTCCGAGCGACCACTCTTCGTCGACTTCACACTCAATTATTCTTTCATCAACCCCTTCGTAACGTCCGCACAATAAAACCAAACCCGGAAGGTTTGCAGCAGATCTCACCAAATTCTGCCTGATTGGACGCCCCTGAGGGCTCAAATAAACTGTTTTACTCCCTTCGGGAGCTGCCTGCTTAGCGGCGTTCAATGCCGCAACCACCGGCTCTATCTTCATCAACATCCCCGGGCCACCACCGTAAGGCCGATCATCAACCGTACGATAATTATCAGTAGCAAAATCCCGAGGATTCCAGGTTTCCACCTGAATCAACCCTGATTTAACAGCCTTACCGACCACTCCCTGATCAGTCACAGCCTTCATGGATTCCGGAAACAGGGTTACGATTCCAAAAAACACTCTAAAATTCCGGATCCCATTCGACAGTGATCAATCCTTCATCAAGCGCCACACTCTGGACAACTTGTTCAGGCAGATAGGGAATGAGGCGTTCTCGGCCGTCAATGCTGCCCTGATCAGGCTTCACAACCATCACGTCGTTTGCGCCGGTTTCCATCATATGATCTAACACACCAAGCTTTTCACCCTGGGTTGTCGTCACTTTAAGCCCCTCAAGTTGATACCAGTAGTAATCACCCTGGCTCAACTCGGGTAGTTGCTCAACCGGAACTTTAATGGTTGACCCAACCAGAGACCTGGCCACATCTCTATCAGCTACTCCTGAAATAGATGCAACAAGTCCCTTACCCTGAGGCTTTCCTTCCTGCAGAGATACCTGCTTCCGGGAGGAGTCTGGAAATTCCAACGTCCACGACTTGTATGAGAATACATTCTCAATTGGTGAGCTAAATGACTGAACCTTCACCCACCCTTTAATTCCGAAGACGCCGACGATTTTACCTAGTACTACCTCTTGGCTTGTCATCTGCGCCTCCAAACAACTTTATCACCAAACGGTGATTAAGCTGCCGCTTTCTGGTTTTCTTTAACCAGAGACTTAACACGCTCGGACATTTGCGCCCCGCGGCCCAGCCAGAATTCCAAACGCTCGCCATCCAAGCGAATGCGCTCTTCCTGACCACGAGCCTGAGGATTAAAGAATCCCAGACGCTCAATATAACGACCATCACGCGCATTGCGGCTGTCTGTAACAGTCAGGTGATAAAATGGACGCTTTTTAGATCCACCACGTGCTAAACGAATCGTAACCATCTCTGTTTGAATCCTGTTTCTTTATATAAAAATAAAACCTGGCCGCGGGCGTTTATCTTATTGCCAAATCGGCTCTCTACCTGAAAGGGCGCATATTCTACGCAATTATTCAAGCATTGAAAACCATTTTTTCGATTATTTCCGAACATCAGAAAATCGAATCAAAACAACCAACAACCTTACCCAATCAATTAATTCCAAAAAGCCTTTAAAAACGCCCCATTGGCGGCATTCCCCCTCCACCTGGAGGCATCATTCCCTTCATTCCGCGCATCATATTCATCATGCCGCCTTTCTTGGAGAACTTCTTCATCATCTTCTGCATCTGCTTATGCTGCTTCAGCAGACGGTTCACATCCTGAATCTGCATTCCTGAACCTGCAGCAATACGGCGCTTACGAGAGTTGTTGATAACATCCGGGTAGCGCCTCTCGTGCGGGGTCATTGAGCTGATCAACGCTTCCATATGCACAAACATTTTTTCATTCAGGTGTTGGGACGCCATCTGACTGACCTGCCCCATACCCGGGAGTTTATCCAGCAGACCGGACATGCCTCCCATATTTTTCATTTGCTGTAGCTGATCACGAAAATCTTCCAGATCAAAGGACTTGCCTTTCGTTACTTTCTTGGCGAGCTTTTCAGCCTTGGACTTATCCAGCTTACGCTCAGCCTCCTCGATAAGAGAAAGCACATCCCCCATACCAAGGATTCTGGAAGCAACACGATCCGGGTGGAATGGCTCCAAGGCGTCGGTTTTCTCACCAATCCCCAGGAATTTAATCGGCTTTCCGGTAATCGATCTGACAGACAGAGCGGCCCCACCCCGGGCATCGCCATCGGCCTTGGTCAGCACAACACCAGTAAGCGGCAATGCTTCATTAAATGCCTTTGCTGTATTCGCAGCATCCTGACCTGTCATGGAATCAACCACGAACAAGGTTTCTATAGGATTGACCGCCGCGTGCAATCGCTTAATTTCCCCCATCATAGTTTCATCTATGTGGAGTCGTCCGGCGGTGTCCAGAATAACAACATCAACGTAGCGGCGTTTGGCTTCCTCTATCGCCCCATTAGCAATATCGACTGGATCCTGATCGGCCGTGCTGGGGAAAAATTTAACATCAACCTCGCCAGCCAGAGTTTCCAGCTGTTTGATCGCCGCGGGACGATATATATCCGCACTGACGACCATTACCGACTTTTTGCGACGCTCTTTCAGCAGTCTGGCCAACTTGGCGACAGAGGTCGTTTTACCCGCCCCTTGCAAACCAGCCATCATAATGACCGCCGGGGGCTGGGTATTTAGATTGAGATCTTCATTACCCTGTCCCATCACTCGGACGAGTTCCGCCTGCACGATGCGAATAAACTCCTGGCCCGGAGTCAGGCTGCGCATAACCTCCTGGCCGACGGCTCTCTGTTTAACACCATCGATAAACTCTTTTACCACCGGAAGAGCAACGTCCGCCTCGAGCAACGCCATGCGCACTTCACGCAGCGTTTCCTTGATATTGTCATCGGTAAGCTTGGCCTGACCGGTAATTTTTTTGAGACTGTCGGAGAGACGTTCCGTCAGACTATCAAACATAACATATGTCTCCAGAGATCGATCGATGCGAGAAAGTTATTCGTAGCAAGGTTGCGGATTATAGCGAACACAACTGCAGAGTTCATTAATAACCCAACTTTCTTTCCAAACAGTTGCTAATAAGTCGGACCAATTCTAACGTGTTCGCATTAGTTGGCATTTCCGGCCACGATTGTATGTACAAAGAAGGGAGCTGCTCCTATGATGTTCGCAGCAGTTCCTGCATCTGAAAATTAAAGCATTGAAATTCAAAGATTAAGATATCCTGAAGAAGTTTCTTGATGAGCGCAATCACACTTAGCATTATTGCCATCATTATCTATACAACTGCAACGACCCTGCAGTTCGCGGTGTACCAGGGGAAAATCCCCCAACGCCCTAATATCGCCTTATTAATGGGTGTTCTTGCCGTGATCACGCATGCATTAGGTCTGTGGCCACACCTGTCCACGCCAGCCGGTGCGAATTTTAGCGTTTACAATACACTCTCGGGCATCAGCCTTGTCATTAGCTTTATCATTATTGTTTTCGCCATCAGCAAGCCGGTCCACAACCTTAAACTCATCATATTCCCAACATCTGTAGCAGCAATCATTGTGTCAATTAACGGCAGCGGACCACAACTTGTTGTATCCATGGATCAGACAGGCGTTCTTGTGCATGCCGCGTTTTCGGTGGTGGCTTATGCCGTATTTTGCCTCGCTGCAATTCAGGCAGTATTACTTTACGCACAGAATCGCCAACTTAAGTCCCACCTGACCGGTAGACTCGTCAAAGCTCTTCCACCATTACAAACCTCCGAAGCCATCTTGTTCGAAATGATCTGGACCGGCTTTGTACTGCTCACCCTGGCGATCGCTAGTGGTGCATTATTTGTTGAAGACTTGTTTGCCCAACACCTCGTGCATAAAACCGTGCTCTCAGTTGTATCCTGGGCACTGTTTCTGATTTTACTGGTGGGGAGAAAACTCTGGGGCTGGCGCGGTCTTCTGGCAGCGCAGATCACCATCGCAGGATTCGGTATATTGATGCTGGGCTTTCTGGGAAGTAAATTTGTCTTGGAAATTCTGCTGAACAAAACGCCTTGACGCTTGACACACCACTCCTCGTTCCTATTATGTTACTCACTGCTATTTCAAAGGATTAGACACCTCCTTGAACGATTCACCTATTCCGGTCTTACTCTTTATTCTTTTCATTCTGATTGTACTGTCAGGTTTCTTTTCGAGCTCAGAAACCGGCATGATGTCGCTCAACCGATATCGTCTGAGGCACTTAGCTAAAAACGGCCATAAAGGCGCCGCCAGAGCGAACAAATTACTCCAACGCCCAGACCAACTGATCGGCGTAATTCTAATTGGCAATAATTTTGTCAATATACTTGCAGCTTCAATCGTCGGTGTTATGGCCGAGAGACTATGGGGCGATCTGGGATTGGCAATAGCCCCCTTAGTCCTAACATTCGTTATTCTAATTTTTGCGGAAGTAACCCCCAAGACACTAGCCGCAACATACCCAGAGAGAATCGCGTTTCCAGCTTCGCTGGCTTTAAAACCGCTCCTAAAGTTACTTTACCCCTTTGTCTGGTTTGTAAATCTGCTATCTAACTCGCTGTTGCGCATGCTTGGTGTTAAAGCAATTGAAGGTGGGACAGAGCACCTATCCCGCGAAGAACTGCGCACCTTGGTGCATGAATCAGGTACCCGCATCCCTAAAAGGCACCGCCAGATGCTACTCAGCATACTGGACCTGGAGAAGGTCACCGTTGAGGACATCATGATCCCCAGAAGTGAGGTTACGGGGATAGATATCGAAGACGATATTGACGAGATAGTCGACCAGTTAAAAGCAGCTCAGCATACTCGACTTCCTGTATACCGGGGCGACATCAACAATATCATCGGCATCCTGCATCTGCGTAATGCAGCCAAGTTTTTGACTCTCAACGACTCCAACAAAGCAATGCTCCTGCAAAGCTGCCGGGATCCCTATTTTATTCCTGAAGGGACTCCGTTACACACCCAGCTTTTTAATTTCCAAAAAGAAAAGCGGCGAATCGGTGTCGTGGTGGACGAATATGGAGACGTTCAAGGCATAGCGACACTGGAAGACATTCTGGAAGAGATCGTCGGCGAGTTCACTACAGATATTGCAGCCACGAGCCCAGACATCACCCCCCTTGATGCTAATCGGTTCCTGATTGACGGCTCAGCGACCCTGCGAACCGTTAATAAAGTTCTAGGCTGGAAACTTCCTACCAATGGCCCCAAAACTTTAAACGGCTTAATCCTGGAAGCGCTCGAAGCCATCCCCGAGTATCCAACTTGCCTTAAACTCCATGGCTATAACGTGGAAATTAAACAAGTGAAAGATAATGTTGTGAAAGCCGCAATCGTTGCCCTGCCTGAGAAGTAGGGCATATCCATGACATATAGCAACATTTCTTATACGACCTGAGTCTAAAGAGAATCTGTTTAAAAGATCAAATTATAAGCAACTCCTTGACTATAAATTGCACTGCCACTATCTAGTTAAGTGTGAGATAAAAATAATAAGGAGGCTTCCTAACCATGATTCTGGAACACACTCTCGGGTTATTCACCCATCCGGACGAAGAGTGGCAATCTATCCGTGAGCAACACGCCACTACCGGACGCCTATACATACAACATACGATAGTACTTGCACTGATTCCGACCATCGCCGCCTATATTGGTACCAGTCAGGTGGGATGGCAGGTTGGCAGCGAGGAGATCGTCAAACTCACCCCTGGAAGCGCACTGAATCTGTGCGTGCTGTTTTACATGGCCATCCTGGCTGGCGTTTATATTCTGGGTAAATTCATTGATTTTATGGCTGTCACTTATGGCGCCGACAACAAAAAGTATCCACACGGCATTGAATTGGCCGCTTATGGCGCAACCCCCCTATACATCATGGGAGCCATGGCCATCTACCCTAATATCTGGTTAAACATGTTCACCGGCCTGATCGGTGTTTGCTACTCAGTTTATTTGCTGTATGAGGGTTTACCTATATTGATGAAGATTCCCAAAGAGCGCGGCTTTCTTTTCGCGAGCAGCGTGCTTACCGTGGGCCTCGTCATGCTTGTCGCCTTGATAGCCACCAGCGTCGTTATATGGAGCTTTGGTATAGGTCCGGTTTACACAACCTAACGGACATGTGACAATATTTCGAAAGTTGAATAACAGGGTAAGGGGCACCCCCTTCCCTGTTTTACAAAAGACGATTGTACACACACGACAAATAGTGGATTAACAAGCGGATTTACGGTTCCAATGATAACTGTAGATTTTTCCATACAAAAACGTACAATAGTCATAAAAATCATAAATAAACACCGCCGAACGTTTCCAACAAGCAGGGCTGCTTAGCAGTTTGTTTTGATGCCCATTGGGCGCGACGGGAGAAGTTTATGAACAAGGGGAGCGGTGTCAGCTACATGCATGAACACCTCAATGCACGTACCAGCCCCTCTAATGAGAGTTTGAAGCAAAGGCTTCGTGACAACTCTATTTCCCTATTATCCAATCACTTGAATGCCATGTTCGATGGCATCGATGACTCATTTTTTGAGCTGGCCAATCACGCCCACACCAATAACGAACAAAATCGCTATTTTGAGGCGATGCGCGAAATACGCATCAAAAGGAAGGGTATCGAGAGTTTTTTACAACAAACTCTGAAAGATGCATTTGAAATTCCCCCAGAACCGGGCGATAAAGGCCAAGATGCATCTGATGATGTTGAGCTGGAAGACCTGACCCTTGTCCACAATGATGCACTGGAAGAGTCTGTCGCCGTCGAAAGCATGGTAACCAAGGCTCGAGCCAATTTCTCCGGCTCTCTGATGCAATTCCAGACCAGGGTATCCACACTCTATTCAAGCAGAACCAACAAGCAGGTAAATCCGCTGGACCCTGACCTTATCTGTCGAGCTTTTGCTGAGGTTTGCAGCGGTCTTGAAATCGAAATCAAAGAAAAGCTGATCGTTTTCAAACAATTTGACCGGCATGTCATGAATTATCTGGTCGAACTGCTGGATTCAGGAAATAGCATTCTCGTTCAGGCCGGAATACTTCCAAATCTTAAGTACACAACGACTAACAATAAGAGCCACCAGGCTCGCCAGTCGCAGGACAGTAAAGAACAAACAACAGACTCAGGCAGTCTGGGGAACGATAACTTCCCGCCGGAAAGCGACGTTTTCGAACAGGCTCAAGAGCTTCTGGCCTCTCTCCGTGGAACTGAGTACAGCCCGCCACAAGATGCTGGCAAAGGGCGGAAAGACTCTCAACACGTCGGCGGATTACAGCAGGAAACTGCCGCAGGCCAGCCCCAGCGCGGGCAGAACCGCATATTTGGAGGAGCCAATTTCTCAGGTAATCCGCAACTGGTTGAAGGCCCTCAACTTGTTAACATGCTGACAGACCTGCAGGATTCAATGATTTCCGAGAATCTTGCCGAAGGCCCTGTAGTAGCCGTTGACCTTAAGACCGCAGTAAAAGGCGTCCTTGAGGAACAATCCAAAACTTCCGAACGCCCAACCACTATCAGTCAGGTTGACGAAGACCTCATCAACCTGGTTTCCATGCTATTCGAGTTTATTCTCGACGATTACAACCTGTCCGCACCAGTGCAGGTCATGATCAGCCGCCTACAGATCCCCATTTTAAAAGTCGCCATACGGGATAAGAGCTTCTTCAGCAAGCCGAGTCATCCTGCACGAAAATTACTGAATGCATTGGCAAAAGCCAGTATTGGTTGGAGTGACGCCTCTGAAAAAAGCCGGGATAAACTGTACCAACAGATTCACGATGTTGTGCACACCATCCTGGAAGATTTCAACGGCGATATCGACCTTTTCGAGCGCCTGTACGATAGCTTCAACAACTACCTGGTAAGAGAAGAACGCAAGTCCAAACTGGTCGAACAGCGTACCAGAGAAGCTGAAATTGGCCGCGTAAAATCACAAAAGGCCAAACTGGTAGTCGACAGAATTCTTTACGAAAAAATCTCCAGCACTGCGATTCCACAAGTCGCTCTGGACTTGCTCAAGAGTGGCTGGAGTCGGGTCATGTTCCTGGTCTACCTGAAGGAAGGACGGGGACACCGATTCAGCCAGTGCGTCAAAGTCGTTGACGAACTTATCTGGTGTCTGCAAATTCACACCGATGAAGATGCACGTAAACGCTGGGTCCAGGTTGTCCCAAAATTACTGAAAAACCTCAAAGTTGGCTTGAAGGAAGTTGCCTACAATACTGGTCGCCTGGACGAAATGCTGCTGGACCTAAAGAAAGAGCTCACACAAACATTTAAGCAACAGTCTGTATCAGCAGCCATCAAAGATGCCCCAAAACCATTGCCGCTCACTGACCTACAAGCAGCCATTGAAGCTGCCGAGAAGAAAAAGATCCACGTTAATGATGCCTCATTGTCAGAGTTCCTGGAACAAATCGATAATCTGACACCTGGTGACTGGGTCGAGTTCAAACTGGTCAATGGCTCCCGGTTCCGCTGCAAACTGTCGACAGCGCTGGAAGAATCAGACAGTCTCGTTTTCGTTAATAGACTGGGACTCAAGGTTGTGGAAAAAACACGAGCAGAACTGGCCGATGAGCTGAATAAGGGAACCATGATCATTCTTGAGTCCGGCATGCTGATAGATCGTGCCATTGATTCAGTGATGAACAACTTGCGCAAAATGTCCGGAAAAGTGGCCTGAGAAATATCTCGGACCACTCTTCCTCTTCACTATCGTCCGCCTCACTCGCTATGACCAAGCTCGATTCTCACTATGGTTATCTGGTGCTCGCACTGGTCATATCGATATCTGTACACATTATTCTATGGTCTTTTCTCAATAAAAATTCACCTTCCCCTCAGCAAAGCACCACAATGACACTTGCTTTGGCCCCCGGGCAGCCAAAAAATCCAGGAAGACCCACAGACAATTCCAGCGCCCAACCAAGCTCCACTACAAATGAAGTCTCCGCACCTCCTCCCAATCGAGACGAAGATATCCATGACAATGCTCTCCCATGGAAACAGGCAACAAACAACGCATTCAAAGAATTGAGCCAATTATCGGCAAATAAACCCAACCTGGCCCGAATAGACAGTATGTTCAGCCAGAGTAATGCACGTGATCACGGCAATACCGAACAGCCGACCGGCAATGCCGGTGACGCAGAGACTATCAGGGATATGCTGAAATCAGCCCCTTCCACTCAAAGCGATTTCTGGCCGTACCTGGTCCAACATTTAGCCAATAACAAGTACCATGACAAGCAATACCCTTTCAGTGAACTGAATAGCGAGAAAGTCGTGGTGCTTAATCTTGGATTTCAGTCAAACGGTATGCTGGTACGAGCCAAAGTTGCGAGAAGCAGCGGGGATGAACAACTGGATTCCGCCGCCATCAGAAGCGCATATGCGGCTAATCCTTTTGAACCGCCGCCTTCATCAGATCGAGCGTTTGACTACAACTATCTGGTGCAGATCATTTATTCGCCAAATAAGGCTGATATCGGAGACTAAGCCCGATACTGTAGAGAGATGATGTGGAAGAAGGAAACAGGGGGCCTGTTACTTTGGAAATATCATGAGCCCCCACAACAGCACAAGAGGCGGGATTACTCGCTGGCAGCGGCAACCGCACTTTTGATCATATCCTGCAGCTCACCCTTCTCATAAAGTTCGCTGATAATATCGGACCCACCAACCAGCTCGCCTTTAATATAAAGCTGAGGAAAGGTAGGCCAGTTGGAGTAGGTTTTCAAATTCTCACGAATCTCCGGATGCTCCAGGATATTAACGTAAGCAAACTTTTCTCCGCACGCCATCAGAGCCTGCACGGCACGAGCTGAAAAGCCACACTGCGGAGCATTTGGAGCCCCTTTCATATAAAGAATGACGTCATTGCTGGAAAGCTGCTCTTTGATGACTTCAATAATATCCATAGATCCTGAACCTGCTAACTTTTAAAGGTGTATTCACATGTTGATGTGCCCGTATCGTACACAAACTTGCCGGGACGTCAAAACAGTTGACTATTTTACTATGTTTTTACCATAACCACTACAGAGGCAAATTGCCTCTTCCTACCACTCCATATCAGCCCAAACCCCAGACAATCCGCATCATTTCAGCGAAATTGCGTAGCGACATAATAATCTATACTATAACTATCCGACAGGCAGCCGGAGCTGCCTTTTTTTTTGTTGGTTTTTCGGGTATGCATATTATCAACCGATTTCTTTGGCAGGACATGCATGGCTCCGCGTTATATAGAGAGGTTTTACAGGAATGCCCGCCGCACCGTTAATGAGCACATATGGTAAGCTGCCGATCTCTTTCGCCAGAGGAGAAGGCTGCTGGTTATACGATACCAATGGAAACCGCTATTTCGACGCAATAAGCGGCATCGCAGTTTGTGGCCTTGGACACTCTCACCCTGCGGTGACAGAAGCCATCAGCAAACAGGCGGCCCAGCTGACTCACTGCTCAAATCTATTTCAAATTCCGAATCAGGAAACTCTTGGCGAACTCCTTTGTGATGTTTCCGGCATGGATAACGTCTTCTTCTGTAACTCCGGTGCAGAAGCCAATGAAGCAGCAATCAAGCTGGCTCGTTTATTTGGCAAGAAAAAGGGCATAGAAAACCCAGCAATTGTTGTCATGGAAAACTCCTTCCACGGCCGTACGCTGGCGACGTTGAGCGCGAGCGGGAACAGAAAAGTACAGGCGGGATTTGAACCTCTGGTAAGAGGGTTCGTGCGCACGCCATTTAACGATATCAAGACCCTTGACCATATAGCCGAGTCCAATAGTAATGTCGTCGCCGTTCTGATTGAGCCGGTTCAGGGAGAAGGTGGCGTAATTCCTGCCGATCCTGACTATATCAAATCAGTCGAAAAGCTCTGCCGTGATCATGGCTGGTTACTGATGCTGGATGAAGTACAAACAGGTAACGGCCGTACCGGCAGCTACTTTGCCTACCAAGAATACGGCATCACCCCTGATGTTGTCACAACAGCAAAAGGGTTGGGCAATGGCTTCCCTATTGGAGCATGCCTTGCCAGAGGTGAAGCGTCAGAAGTATTTCACCCAGGCAGCCATGGCTCAACCTTTGGTGGCAACCCATTAGCATGCGCAGCAGGAATTGCTGTCATCCAGACCATACAAAAACAAAACCTCAGCGCCAGAGCCCGGGAGCTTGGCGACAGATTATTAAGTCACTTTGAATCCCAGCTGGGAGGCACTGATTGCATCAAGGAAATCAGAGGCAAAGGTCTCATGATTGGCATTGAAATGAAGGAGTCCTGCCCGGAGCTGGTTCCTCTCGCAAACTCCCAGGGCCTGTTGATCAATGTTACCCAGGATAAAGTGATCCGATTACTCCCCCCGTTGATCATGTCGGATGCTGACGCAGATCATCTGGCCAACACACTCTGTACACTGATTAAGCTGTACGCCGGTGATGACCGCAAGAGCCCACGATAAATTCCGTCACTAGTTCTCTATACCCGGCATATATCGACAAATGCCGGGTAGGATTATTTTTCGCATTGCGCAAGAACAGGTAAAAACACCTACCCACTTTACGGAGACCAAGAAAGCAGATGAGCAGCAGACACTTCCTGACTCTGGGAGACCTGACGCAACAAGAACTTGACGGCATCATACAGCGGGCGATCAAGCTAAAACAGGATCATCGCAATGGTGTGCAATACATGCCTTTCAAGGGAAAGGTTCTGGGTATGATTTTTGAGAAGTCATCTACCCGAACACGTGTATCCTTTGAAGCCGGCATGAGTCAATTGGGCGGCTCAGCCATCTTTCTTTCTCCCAGAGACACTCAACTGGGTCGTGGAGAACCGATTGAAGACAGCGCCAGAGTCCTGTCCAGCATGGTGGATATCATCATGATACGGACATTTGAGCACAAGAAACTGGAAACGTTTGCCCAGTATTCAAACAGCCCTGTCATTAACGCCCTTACTGACGACTACCACCCATGCCAGCTTTTGGCGGACGTTCAGACGTATGTAGAGCACCGCGGCAGCATTAAAGGCAAGACCGTCACCTGGATCGGCGATGGCAACAATATGTGCAATTCTTACATCAATGCCGCTCGTCAATTTGATTTTAATCTGGTGGTTGCCTGCCCTGAAGGCTACGAGCCTATGCAGGCACTGGTAGAAGCGAACCAGGACAGGGTGAGCATAGTGCGGGATCCCGCTGAAGCTGCACGTCACTCAGATCTTCTTGTTACTGACGTTTGGGCCTCTATGGGACAGGAAGAAGAGCAGTTGCTGCGGGAAAAAGCCTTTGCCGATTACCAGGTCACCCCACAACTGATGGACCTGGCGAATAAAGACGCTCTATTCATGCATTGCCTTCCTGCACATCGGGGCGAGGAGGTCAGTCATGAGATGATGGAAGATCCCCGTGCTGTTGTCTGGGACGAGGCAGAGAATCGTCTGCATGCACAGAAGGCCCTAATGGAATTCCTGCTTCTCGGTGGGCAATCCTGATCAATGAGCGACCACTTCCTGCTTCAGGCCTCAAATGTCAGCTGTGGATACAGTGACACTTGTGTCATTGAGGATATTTCCTTCCATTTGAATCATGGGGAAATTGCCAGCCTGCTGGGCCCCAGTGGCTGCGGTAAAACAACGCTGCTTAGGGTTTTGGCAGGGTTTCAACCTGTGTTCAGTGGCAGTATTGAGCTGAATGGCAAAGTGCTATCTTCCGAGATGGTGACTTTGCCTCCGGAAAAACGGCAGGTCGGCATGGTTTTTCAAGATTATGCCCTTTTTCCGCACATGACCGTCGCCCAAAATATTCGCTTTGGCTTAACCAAGAGTAACGGCAAACTTGCCCAGGCTGACGTGATCCTGTCAGAAATGCTGGAGCTTACCGGACTGTCCCCGTACGCCAACGCATACCCCCATGAGCTTTCCGGCGGACAGCAGCAGCGAGTGGCGCTGGCACGCGCGCTGGCACCCGACCCCCTTCTACTTTTAATGGATGAGCCCTTCTCAAACCTCGATGCAGAGCTTCGCTCGAGGTTAAGCCTGGATGTTCGCGACATCCTGAAGAAACGGGGTACCACGGCCATACTGGTCACGCATGATCAGAACGAAGCCTTTGCAATGGCAGACCATGTGGGCATTATCCACAACGGCAAGCTACAACAATGGGACACCCCCTACAATCTCTACCACGAACCCAGCAACCGGTTTGTTGCCAACTTTGTCGGGCGAGGGGTGTTAATCCCAGGTTCGATCATAGAACCGGACTGCATTAAGACGGAACTGGGGAAAATCAGCGGAGATAGGGCTTACCCCTGGAAGCAGGGAGAATTGGTAGAAGTTCTGATTCGGCCCGACGATATAGTCTTCGACGCCGATTCCCAATTGACCGCCAAAGTCATAGATAAGGTATTCGCAGGGTCTTCCACACTGTACCGGCTCTTGCTGCCCTCAAACCGCAAACTGGAAATTCTGGCTCCCAGTCATCAGGATTACCCGGTAACCAGCGAAGTGAACATCCGCCTGGCAGCGGATCACCTTATTGCTTTCAGAATATAGGCAGAGGCTTTTTTCAGGCACAAAAAAAGGGCTCAATGTGAGCCCTTAAATGAAACGAGGAAAGTTCGATAGAACTACAACCTCAAAGAGTCATCCCTTACAGTGCAAAGTATGCCGGGGGGCCTCTTTCAAATCTGTTGTTTTAGTGTGGTCTAGTGTAACGGTAGGTAAACTAATTCGATCAAATTCAATCAATTATGTTGGCTGTTTGCGTGGCCAGACCAGGCTGAACTTGGCACCACCCAGGCGATCACTGCGCCCTACAAAGGCCTGCCCGCCATGCCAATATAAGATTCTCCGAACAATCGAAAGCCCCAAACCATACCCACCGGAACTCCGAGTGCGACTGTCATCCAGCCGTGCAAACGCTGTGAAGACCTTTTCCCAATCAGTTTCGGGGATCCCCGGACCATCGTCTTCCACGTCGACCCGGCATGTTTCCGACCCAAAACTGGCATTCACAATTACCTTGGATTTTGCATATCGGGTGGCATTCCCCACGAGATTCTGCACAGAGCGGTGTATATACCTCGGCTCAATTTCAGACATCTTCCAGCGCTCAGAACCTTCACTGATGTTTGCAGTAATGGACATGTCGGGTTTGACAGACTGCTGCTCCTGAACAACCTGATTCACAATATCCAGTACATTGGCTTCCTGGAAATCCAGAATGGGTCCGCCCTGCTCCAAACGGGCATAGGTCAATATTTCATCAATCAGCTCATTCAGTTCTTGAATATCATGGTCTATTCCTGCCAACTGCTTGGCACGCATCTCTTCGTTAGGCGTATCCTCAATCATCTGGACGCCAAAACGAATCCTCGCCACTGGCGTCCGCAATTCATGGGATACGGCATGAATCATTTCCCTCTGCACACCCACTAACCGCTGGATATGCTCCGCCATGCGGTTGAAAACGGTTCCCAGACGTCCGATGGCATCAAACCGGCTATCATCAACACGGGCATCCAGCTCACCCCGCGCTATGCGACTGGCGACCGATTCGAGTTTACGTAAGCGCCTTTCCAGTTTATCGAGCAAAAGATAAAGAGTCGCCCCAATACAAAGCAGCCCCGCTACCACCAATGTCAGCAGGACGGGCCAGGCCCAGGGATTAAAGGTAGGAATGGGGTCAACCTTTAGGTAATGTTCTTTATCAAAAGCGACCACCAGAGTATCTCCACGCCGACCTTGCGAAGGCAGCAGAGCCCAACCGTTATTCATAAAGTCACTTTGCTTGATTGTCTGCCAATCCGCCAACTCGGTCAGCGATGCAAGCTGGGGCGTCATATTAAAAAACGCTCCCAGATCCTGAAGCGTCTGTTCTCGATGCTCATCAGCAACAGCCCTGACCTGCAATGCGATCAGCTTAGCCGACCACAATGTGCTCTCAAGAGGAAGGTCAGAAAAATAGGCCGCAAAAACATGACTGGAGTTTGTCTGAGCAAAGGCGTGTAGTCCGCTCTGATGCGCCACGACCAGACTCTGGCCATAGGCAAGACGCTCCTGTTCCAATCGACTAAGCGACAAATCAGACAAGGACAGAAGATGGAATTCGGATTCTTTCGGAAGTATCGAGGCCAGAAACTCCAGCCTCTCATCCGGCGATACCTTTAACCAGGAAAACAAAGGTTCTACCCGCTCCTCCTGATACTGAAGATAGCGAACCTGATTAAGGCTATGGAATAAACCAAAAGCAAGCACGGCGTAAAACAGCAAAGCAACTGCTACACCGGCAAATACCCTGGAAAAAACATTGTTCACGGCCGGGCAGCCTGTCAGGCTTCTTTAACGAACAGATAACCTTTGCTGCGTACAGTTTTGATACGTCTTGGATGGACAGGATCATCGCCAATTTTTGGACGAATCCTTGAAACCCTGACGTCGATGGAACGATCCTGCCCGTCGTATTCAATTCCCCGCAAGGCAGTGAATATTTCCTCCCGACTCAAAACTCTTCCTGCACTACTGGCAAGCAACCACAGCAAGTCAAATTCTGCACTTGTCAGATCAATGCTTTCATCCTCTAACCAGGCTTCACGCATGGAACGATCTATCACCAGGTTATTGAATATCAGTCGTACCGGCTCATCTGCCGATTCTTCCGTCGCGCCTGCTGGCTGCGGTTCTCCCTGCTCTTTCACCCGCCTCAATAAGGCACGTATCCGTGCCAGCAAAACCCGGGGGCGAACCGGTTTACACATGTAGTCGTCAGCCCCCATTTCCAGGCCCAAAACCTGATCAAGATCATCAGTTCGAGCTGTCAGCATCAGAATGGGTCCATGATAGGACGGCCTGACTTTACGACAGATAGATAGCCCGTCTTCACCGGGCAGCATTAAATCAAGCACGACCAGATCAGGCTGTTCGTTCTGAATGCGATCAACGGCTTTACCGCCATTGGGCTCTACCGAAACCACCAAACCATTCGATTCAAGATACTCTTTGGTCAAATCGGCAAGACGTTCGTCGTCTTCGACAATCAAAATGCGCCAAGCTTCGTTCGTATCCACGGTGTCCGTTACTCTTTCTTGTAGAATTGAGAACCTTCCCTGCCATTCCCACCGCGCAATCCTGCGCAGCGCCCCATCGATTCACCTGTTCACTCCGGACGACATAGCCACAAAGTGTTGAAGTGTATAAATCTTATAATTATTCGAGACTTATAGAAAAAATAGCACTTTTATACACATAAGTATAACCAGTCTTACAAAAATTACCCTAAACGTCTTAATTTGTTGAGATATGTGTCAGTTTAACACGTCCGGCTAACCTCCCCGAACAACGTCGAGATACTGATCTTTTCGCCAATTATCCCGACAAATAACTTCACTGTCATGTAGTCGTCATCTCTTCGTCACCAACCTGTCAACTCACCGCCATAGTATCCGCCAGAACTGATACCTATAAGAGAAATACTATGCACAGATCAGGTCCTAACGTTCGTGTACATAACATTTGCCCTAAGGCAGCCAAGCTGCACGTGAGGGTTGCCGAGTCTAAAGCCGATGTTCTGGCAGCTCAACGTCTGCGTTATCAGGTATTCACGGAGGAATTCGGGGCTAACCTGCACGGTGCCCGGGACGGCATCGATCAGGACCGTTTTGACCCTCACTGTGACCATCTTCTGGTAGAAGATCTGATCAGCGGGCAGATTCTGGCCACCACCCGACTGCTTAGCCAGAGTCAAATGCTCAAAGCCGGCAGTTTCTATTCCGAGGGTGAGTTTGATCTGAGCAATATTCATCGCCTGCCCGGAAATAAACTTGAGATTGGCCGCACCTGCGTGCATGCCAACTTTCGAAACGGAGCTACGCTGGCACTACTCTGGAGCGGTATTGCAAAATATGTCATCGACCACGATTTCGAGCACCTCATCGGATGCGGCTCCATCAGTCTGACTAACGGTACTCAGGAAGCCTGGTCCATTACCAATCAATTGAAAAATCGATTTCTTCTTGAAGAAGACAAACAAGTTTTTCCCAAACTGGCACTACCACTACCCGACTCTGAAGCTTCAAAGCCCGTAGCCATTCCGCCACTGATCAAAGCGTATATGCGGCTGGGTGCAAAGATTGGCGGTGATCCCTGCTGGGACCCCGATTTCCGTTGTGCCGACTTGTTTATCATGCTGCCTATCAGCGCTTTGGAAGCCCGGTATGCCAAACACTTTCTGAAGAATCAGGACAA
Organism: Hahella ganghwensis DSM 17046; assembly: GCF_000376785.1. Lineage (GTDB taxonomy): Bacteria > Pseudomonadota > Gammaproteobacteria > Pseudomonadales > Oleiphilaceae > Hahella > Hahella ganghwensis. The sequence goes on along the minus strand of NZ_AQXX01000130.1, from coordinate 87,447 downwards.
CAAATCTGAAACAACAACTGCCGCATGAGCCAGATGCTCCGGGAGACGGTTATGGAATATCTGCGACTCACTTGCAGAAGTGTTGTGTTGATTCCCTATTTACTGTGGGGAGTCACCCTGGGAATGACCATCGTGACTCTGGACCGGTTTCGCTCCAGGCCACTTGATACCACTCCCATAGCCCGCTGGTGGCTGTCCGGGCTCTGTCGCGTATTGAACTTGGAAGTACAACAACATGGCGAGATTGCAGATGAATCGACCATGATCGTTGCCAACCACATTTCCTGGCTGGATATTCCAGTATTGGGGGCATTGAAGCCCCTGCACTTCTTGTCAAAGGCTGAAGTCCGGGAATGGCCGTTGATAGGCTTTCTCGCAGCGCGCGCTGGCACATTGTTTATCAAAAGAGGCGGCGGGCAGGCAGCAAAGGTTCAGGAAGAACTGGAGTTCGTTCTCCACCAGGAGAAGACCGTGCTGATTTTCCCTGAAGGGACAACGACTGACGGACAAACCGTCAAGAAATTCCATCCCCGATTGTTCAAGGCCGCCAAATCTGTTGGCCGCCATGTTCAGCCGGTCACATTGCACTATCGTAGAGAAGGCACGCCAGATGTTCTGGCCCCCTTCATCGGAGACGATGAGTTCTTTTCTCACTTGATACGGTTATTGAAAGCGCCGCCGACCGAAGTCCATATCGTCATCCATCCCGCGCTCAGCGCCACATCCGACACCGAGGTGACCGAACTCGCCCGCCAGGCCCACAGCCGGGTCGAACGCACCCTTATCCATATGATATGGCAGAACTATCCTTACGTTCCGGCAGATGTTCCGATCACAGATGTTCCAATATGATGCTCTGATATTCGGTTCTCCACGGCCCAGTTGAGAGTATCAGGCGAGTGCGTAACCCTGCTTTAACTCTTCATCCGTGGCTTCTCTCACGGCCTTGATTTCCACCTCGAAGTTAAGGGAGAAACCCGCCAGAGGATGATTGGCATCAATCGTCACCTGATCACCGTTGATCGCCATTACTTTTACCACATGCCGCTGATCACCGGATTGAGTCTGGAATAGCATGCCCGCCTTGAGGTCAGGAACACCGTCAAACTGTGTGATGTGGACATTCTGAACCAGCTCTTCACGACGAACACCATAGGCGAGTTCTGGTGGCACCGTGACTTCCAGCTTTTCGCCCGGCTCCCGACCTGCCAATGCTTTCTCCAACCCCAGAACCACCTGCTTGGCCCCCTCCATAACAACCAATGGCTCGCCACCATGAGAAGTATCAACCACTTCGCCGTTTTCGTTTTTCAGGTTGTAATCGATGGTATAGACTTTGGGATTCATGCGTCTTGTTGCTCTACGTAGTTAAGGACAAATGCTCAATAAGATTTGAAGGCAGACTCTTGCACCACACAGAATCGCCAAATAACCTTTAAAAAAGTCACAAAGCGCCAACTGAATGCGGTTTGCAGCCAAAAACCGAGCAGTCTAACGCGAATTAGTGATTGACTCCATGATGTTGCGTTGGCCTTGCCACAGACACCCCACTCATACCTGCGTTCATCAATTCTCCGGCCAGCATGCGCTGTTCCAGCTTTTCCTTAAAGTCCGACGGTGCATTCAGTTTCATACGATGCATCAGAGGTTCCAATTCAGCAGGGACAGACTTTATAGTCATCGCTTTGAGCAGGCATTTGATTAATCCCAGTTTGGTGGCGGTTTTCGCCTTGAGCGATTTAAGCGCTTTACCCAATCTGAGCTCGTCATCGGTAAAGCTACAGTCAAATGGAAACGGCTGAAAATACCCCATCCCATTGTACTTACGATACAACTGCTGAATTTTCTCCGGGGTATTCTGACGATATTTCAAAGGCAGCTCATAATCTGCCGGCACTTTGCCGATTTTTTTCGCCTGCTCCAGCAACTGATCCTGGAAGCGGGAGTCTGACACCTTGATTAACTCGATATACACATCCTTGTCTGATTTACCCAGCAAGTCCGCAATACCATACTCTGTGACCACAATATCCCGGAGATGCCGGGGTATGGTGATATGACCATAATTGAACACAATATTGGAAAGCGTCTGGCCTCCACTGACCCTTGTCGACTTGAGCTTCAGAATGGATCTCGCGTCGGACAATTCATGCGCCATGGCAACAAAATTATATTGCCCGCCAACGCCACTGACCACTCGCCCGTCTGACAACCCGTCGGATACTGCGCCACCATTCAAAGTCACCATCATGGCTGAATTCACGAAGCGCGCGTCTTTTCTTTGGGCTCGTTTGAGATCCTGACGACCAAATGGGTGATCGTAAAGATGATTGATAAAGTTCACACTGGTCATACAGAATTTCTGATGCTCTTCCTCGGTCAGGTTCTGCAAGTGACGGTAAAACTCTTTGGGTCCGAGAAAAAAACCACCGTGGGCCAATACACCACCTTTCAGGCATGCTCCGAGCCCGTGCTCCGACAGTTGCTTTCTGGTCTCAATATCATTCAACTCAGTGGGAACCGGTTGGCCCTCTATCAAAAGCGCTCCGCCCTTATATTCAACACTTTCCTTCAGAATGCCATACTGCTTTAAGTACTGGACATCCCGTGAGCGTAACTTGGCATTGATCAATCCTTCTTCTGCCAGTATGTCCAGTGTCTCCAACGAGACATTCTGGGTAATCGCCCGACGATTCAATAACTCCTGTAGTTGAGTGTCGTCGTATACTTCTCTTTTCAAAATACCGGCGTGATAAAGATGCATAAACCCATCAACGAGCATCTCGCTGCAGCCATACAACCCTTCCTCGAAAGTTCCCAGCCCCCCCCAATCATGCAGAATCGGAAACTTTTCAGAAAGCTCCAGCTCCTCGGCCAGCTCCCGGTAAGCACTATTGTTCTTGTGGCGCAGGACGCAACTGGACACCAGAGCACTTCCCAGAGAGCCGATTCCCACCTGTAGAGTTCCACCATCCTTGATCAGAGTACTGGCATGAAAACCAATCATATGATCAGTCGGTGAAATGGCCATACTGGGCGCTCCGAAAAGCGCATAGTCATATTCCGGATTATCGATAATCATATCTGCCGATTCAGCCTGAAAGACGGCATGGTTATGCATGAACGGCAGATTCCGGTTAACTTCGCCAACAATCGCGACAGGATCGCCCTTCTGCTCTTTTTCACGCAGCATGGGAACCAGATCAATAGACAAATCAGGATTACAGGAAAAACTGTAGAAGGTTTTGCCATCAATGTCCTTTTTGGCCACCATCTGTGCCACTACATTGACGCCACTCAGCATCAGGTCTCTGGCGGCATGTGTATAGTTGGAGCTGACGTAGTTTTGTTGCTGGGAGGGAGAGTGTAGATAGCTGCCCGCCTTGAAAAAAAACTCCTGAACTTCAATGTTTTTTGGCATCTTCCCAGCCCTCAGATCCAGCACATAATCCAGATCAGGAACACCAGCAAATTCGCGTTCCACAAAAGGCTCCAGGAAATTCGTTTCCAGCTTACTTTTACCGGTGGGCTTCTCCAGTGAAAGGGCTGTCACAATTTTAAGGGAAATGTCGGACTTCTTTTTTGCCCGTTGATAGAGAGCATTCGCCAGAATTACTGGCTTCCCGAGGCCAAGAGGTAACCCCAATACGATACGGTTTCCCACCTTGTCCAATATGGCATCCACACATGCTTCAATATCCTTAAAATACTGAGGGGCGGTCTCGCTCATGCTGTTTTCCTTGTTCTTGGAGTTTTTATTCAGATACCTGTGGTCTATTACAGGACACTGATCATACTAGAATCTGCACAAAAACCTGCAACAGAGCCACATCAATTTTTGATGACATTGTGATGCTTATTAAGGGTATATATAGAACTTATTGAGGGAGATCAGTTAAGAAAAGAGAAAAATTGAAAGCTAAGGGAGCAAAAACTAGAACGTCCAGCCAACCGTGAGGCTAACTTCGTCATGATCCACATCCATGGCATATTGGGCAGGGCCAATGCCATATCCAGCAGTACGACCATTAAACTGTTGGGTGTCAGCTTCCTTCCTATCGAATAAAAGCTGGTTGACCACCATCATCACGGCACGACGAACACATTCACCAGTTTCAGAAGATTGTTTTTCACCTGCCACACCTTGAGTAAGAGAGGTTGCGTAACCGGTTTGCCAGGAAAACATGTCAGCATCAGTTCGAGCCGAAAAATCCTCTGCATTCGCCTGGACAGCTTGTCCAGCCAAATTCAGTAGCATTAATACGGCGAAAATTCTGATCAACATGCAAAGACTTCCTGTAACCAAAGATAACAATCTATGGTACTCATGATACGGATCTGTACTGATTATTCCGTGATCGACTTAGCAAAAAGTCGTATTCCCGACACAAAAAGATAACTTTTGCGTCAATTTTCAATCACAGAAAGGTATTGGTTAATCAGATCTATGACTTAACCATTCAGCACTGACCGCCCAGGTATTCTGAGGGGCGTTGCTACCGGCAAATACACCTGCATGCCCTCCAGGAACCACACAGAATTCTTTATCTTCCGTCGATACAATATCCAGTACTTTATGTGCCGCCTTGATGCTGACCAACTTGTCGCTATCACCAGCAAACGCCAACACCGAACAACGAATCGCAGAAAACTCGGCTGATGTATCCCCCATCATCATTCGACCCTTGGCCATCTGGTTTTCCAGTCCCATTTTTACCAGCATTTCCTTGATAGTCTGCCCTGGGTAATCAACCATTTCGTCGAACCACTGACTGACAGTGGTGTGGCTGGTGACAAACTCCCGGTCCCAGAAATTCACCAGTAACTCAAGAGTGCTGATGACAGACCCCATAGGGTTAGTGAGTTTGAAAGCGAGCGAATTCAACCAGCCGGGAATATGGAGATAACGTGCAGGTAAATCCAGAAGCGAGAAGTTAAGCAGACGCGAGGCGATATTTGCCGGCCGGTAAACCAGAGATAACACCCGTCCGGCCAGCCCACTTTGGTGCATGTCTATCGGACTTGCTACAGTGACCAGATTGCGGATATGTTTGTCTTCACTGGCCGCTGCATACATCAGAGTCAACAGTCCCCCCATGCAGTAGGCAAAAAAAGACACCTCTTGCTCTCCGCTATGACGACGGACCTGCTGCAGCGCTGCCGGCATCCATTCCATAACATAAGTTTCCAGCGATAAGTGCGAGTGATCTTCAGTGACTTCCCCCCAATCCACCAGATATACATCAAACCCCTGCGCCAGAAAAAAGCGTACAACACTACGCTGGGGCAAGAGATCAAATATCATGGAGGTCGCTGCCAAAGGTGGCACCAGCACCAGCGGCACCCGATGACGCTGTCGGCTGACAGGAACCACTTCATCACCTATCGTGATTTCAGATTCCTCCAATGGAAGATAGTGGCGTACCGACATAATGCCGTCCCGACAGATTTCTTCATACGGAGTCAAGTTTGCAACGATGAAATTCTCAGAATAGAGATATCTTTCGAGGGCGTTTAACGTTCCCCAGAGAATTTTCTCGGACCAAGCCGGTTGATCTTTTGCTGACATCAGGAATATTTTGCCCTGTGGAATAAGGATTTAGTTATTTATGGATCTAGCTATTTAAAGCCATCATACGTGGAAAAAGCATTCGGGCAATGACATGCTCAAGCAACCCGAATGGCGAAAACTGCCAAACGGGTTTCTGCACCTTACTCCAATAGGAGCTATAGGTTTTGAATCACGGGATTAAATCAGGGGCAGGGATAGGTATAAACCCGATGAACGGCTTCAATATCCTCAAGCATTTCTGCTGAGAGATGAAGATCAATGCTGCCGATATTCTCTTTCAACTGATCCATACTGGTGGCACCAATGATATTACTGGTAACAAACGGGCGAGAGGTAACGTAAGCCAAAGACATCTGGGCCAGACTCACTCCGTATTTACCGGCAACAGAATGATAGGCTTCTGTCGCAGCCTCGCCCTGCGCATTGGTATATCGACTGAAACGAGAATAAAGCGTTATACGTGCATTAGCCGGGCGCTCACCGCCGATATATTTGCCACTCAATACACCAAATGCCATGGGGGAGTATGCAAGCAAACCTACTTGTTCCCGATGTGCCACTTCTGACAGGCCGACCTCAAATGAACGGTTCAGCAGGCTATAGGGGTTCTGAATACTCACCATTCTGGGTAATTCTGCCTGTTCGGCATGATGTAGGAATTTCATGGTGCCCCAGGCAGTTTCATTGGATAGCCCTACCTGCCGGACTTTACCCGCTTTCACCAGATCAGACAGCACCTCCAGAGTCTCTAGAATAGGAGTACCGTCATCCCTCTCCTGATGCTGGTATCCCAACTGCCCAAAAAAATTGGTGGGGCGATCCGGCCAGTGCAGCTGATACAGATCCAGATAATCCGTCTGCAATCTTGAAAGACTGTCATTCAGCGCCTTCTCAATGTGTTGACGGTTTAAGCGGGGACCTCCACGAATATGAGACATGGCATCGGAATACCCGGCAACTTTCGATGCCAGTACAATTTTGTCACGGTTGCCACGACTGGCCAGCCAGCTACCGATATATTGTTCAGTCCTGCCCTGAGTTTCACCGCGAGGAGGCACAGGATACATTTCGGCGGTATCAATAAAATTAACGCCCTGCTCCAGCGCATAATCCAGCTGCTCATGAGCCTCTGCTTCCGTATTCTGTTCGCCCCAGGTCATGGTTCCCAAACAGATAGCACTGACCTCGATATCTGTTCTTCCCAGCTTCCGGTATTCCATCGTGAAAACTCCTGTCGTCATGCAGATTCACCAACACCGCGCGCCCTTGCTGAAATATTCCGCCAAGTACCGCCTGTGTTGAATTTCGAAAAATTGAGATAAGCACCCAATGTATGTTTATACCAGAGACATCAGCAGGTTACGAACAGAACAGCCGCCCATAACACAACCAAATCTCGCCGGTTAGACTTCAAATAGTGATCAAAGCAACCGTCATTAATTTGCAATAGTCCTGACGCTGCGTTGTAACACGGCTGAAGCATATTGAGTCCGTGAGAAACGAGAAATGGGCAATCATGGATAACGCACCCGAAAAATCAGTCGACACCGCAGCAATCCAACTCAATACGCGACCTTCAAGCTGCTCTCGACTGGCGATTGTTTCCGAAACATTCCCACCTGAGGTCAATGGCGTTGCCAACACTCTTTTTCAACTCACCAAAGAATTGAGAAAAAAGCACAGCATTCAGGTTATCCACCCAAAACAGTCCGGTGTATCTCCCATTCAAGATGGCCTGGAGCACATTTTGGTCCCCGGATGCCCTATCCCAGGTTATTCAGAACTTCGATTTGGCTTCCCCTGCCAAAAAAGACTACAGGCCCTGTGGCAGGAAAACCGGCCCGATGCCGTTTATGTTGCCACCCAAGGACCACTTGGGTGGAGTGCTGTCAGCGCTGCCAGAAAATTGGACATTCCCGTCAGCAGCGGATTCCACACCAATTTCCATCAATACAGCCGCCACTACAGAATGGGATGGCTCAGCCGACTGATTGGCCGCTACTTCACCTATTTTCACCAGTTGACCCGTCACACTTTGGTACCGACCAGGCAAACAGCGTCAGCCCTGGATTCCATGGGGATCAAGAATACCTGCATTTGGAGCCGGGGCGTTGACAGCAATCTGTTCAACCCGGAACGCCGTTCGGAAGCTCGTCGCAGGCAGTGGGGGGCGGACGCCACTACTCCGGTATTTATCTATGTTGGCAGACTGGCCAATGAAAAGAACGTCTATCTGGCTCTCAGCGCATTTGAACGAGCCCAGCAGCAGGCTAGTCATACCAAAATGGTTCTGGTCGGCGGAGGCCCACTACAGGAAAAAATCGCCCGGCAATACCCCAATGTTATTCTTGCCGGCGTCAAGAAAGGCGAGTCACTGGCTGAGCACTATGCCAGTGCCGATATTTTCCTTTTCCCCAGCCTGACGGACACCTTTGGCAATGTCATTCTGGAAGCCATGGCCAGTGGCCTCGGTATTGTCAGCTTTAATGAGGCCGCCGCCCGGGAACTTCTCCACCATGATGAAAGCGCCCTTCTGGCCCCCTCCGGGAACAGCGATCTTTTTTGTCAGCACGCACTGTCAATTGCCATGAGGCCCAGCCTGCTGACTCGCCTCCGCCAAAATGCTCATCAACAATCCATTGCTATGGATTGGCAGCCGTTGGCTCAGCAATTTGCCCACTTGTTACTTAACCAGGAATATCAGGGGGTTTCCCATGAAAACGCCAAACGCCTCAGAGCTGTTTCGTCGAGCAGATGATGTCGAGTTACGCCTGTGCCGACTGACTATTCAGTGGTCAAGAGATCATGGATTGGAGGCCTTTTTCAAAAAGATCAGCCGCCTTGGAGATGGCGTCTTCTGGTATTGCGTGATGGCTACCGTTCTCGTGACTGAAGGGGCCAAAGCCACCATTTTATTAGCCTCTGCCGGACTTTCCGCCACGATCATTTACAAACTTCTGAAAGGATGGCTGGTACGTGAACGTCCCTATATTACCCACGCCGGGATCGAATGCAGTGGCAAGGCTCTGGACCGGTATAGTTTTCCCAGTGGTCACACGCTTCATGCGGTTTGCTTTACTGTTCTCCTGACATACATTAACCCTGTGTTGGGATTGATCGTACTGCCTTTCACATTGTGTGTTGCAATGTCCAGAGTGGTTCTCGGACTGCACTATCCAAGCGATGTCGGTGCCGGATCCATTATCGGGGTTTTGATTGCCAGTACGGCCATTACAATCGTCCCATTTGATCTGTAACGATTTTGAATTATCTCCCTTCCCGATGGCAGGGCGGGAGTTTATCTGTCATCTCTAGCGATTAACCAGCAAACTAAGCGCAATTTGATCTATTAATCCGGGATAACATTCCAAATCAATCTATTCGTCCTTAATAAGAGGCGGCAATCCCAGGCCACAAGCACCAATTCATTACTCTGCAGCCCACAAAATACGGGCAAACAGGGCCAATGCGCATTAAATTTCGGGCATATTTCCGCTCCCCTTCCATTTCACCATGGACCACCCTCCACGGATTACAGTACAATCCGAGCCATCCCTAGTGTCGCGTTTTGAAAACCAACGCGGCCAGGAGAGAATCAAGAATATAATAAAGTTTCACTCACACCTTGGTAGGGAAAGACTTTGACTATGCCGCAGGCTACTGCCGACTTGTTTGCGTCGCCGTGCTTGCAGTTCAAGGGCAGTATGGTTCCTTTGACCACTCTTGAACTGTTATATTTTGACCCTGAAAAATTCTCTCAGACTCTTCAGGAAAAAATCCAACAAGCCCCCAACCTGTTTAAAAACCTGCCTTTGGTGCTCAGCCTGGACAAATTCGCTGACGACATCAACAACCTCAACCTTCTTCAGATTCGGGAACTGTGTGCAGCACAGGAACTACAACTCGTAGGCATTCGGGCGACAGAACCAGCCCAGATTGCTGCGGCACAAGCTGCCGGACTGGCAGTGTTACAACCTTCCCGCGGACGGCAGGAGGCTCCGGAAGACGACTCTCAATCATCCCTACAAAAAGCGTCGGAGCCCCAAACTGCCAACCCTCAGTCGGGAGCTGAGGCGACAGAAGAAGTTGAAGATCCACCTCCTGGCAATGGAGTCGCCGCCAACCGTGTAATCCGCACGCCTATTCGTTCCGGTCAGCAGGTTTATGCTCCCGGTGGCGATCTGATCATCATGGCACCGGTCAGCGCCGGGGCGGAAATACTCGCTGATGGCAACATTCATGTTTACGGCCCACTGAGAGGGCGGGCATTGGCAGGCGTCCGTGGAAACACTGAAGCCATGGTTTTTTGCCAAAGCCTGGAAGCTGAACTCGTTTCCATTGCCGGACAATACAAAATAAGTGAGGACCTGCTGGGCAATCACTGGAAAAAGCCATCTTTATTGAAACTGGAAGACGACAGGCTGGTAATCAGGGAACTGTAATTGTCACTGGTGTTTTTACCCAGAGGCAGTGACCGGCACCAGCCCTACGACTAAGAACTGAGTACAAAGGGTTATTACGTTGAGCAAGATTATAGTTATCACATCAGGAAAGGGTGGCGTGGGCAAAACCACGACCAGCGCATCGATTGCCACCGGTTTGGCAAAACGAGGGCATAAGACCGTCGTGATCGATTTTGATGTCGGCCTGCGTAACCTTGACCTGATCATGAATTGTGAACGCCGTGTCGTTTACGACTTTGTCAATGTGATCAATGGTGAGGCCACACTAAACCAGGCCCTGATTAAAGATAAACACACAGACAAGCTTCATATTCTTCCTGCATCCCAGACACGGGACAAGGAAGCCTTGACCAGAGAGGGCGTTGAGAAAGTCCTGAATGAACTTTCTGAGTCATTTGAGTATATCGTCTGTGATTCACCTGCCGGGATTGAACACGGCGCCCTGATGGCACTCTACTATGCCGACGAGGCGATTGTGGTGACTAACCCGGAGGTCTCATCTGTCAGGGATTCCGATCGAATTCTGGGGATTCTTCAAAGCAAATCCCGCCGCGCAGAAATGGGCATGGACCCTGTCAGAGAGCATCTTCTGCTGACCCGCTACAACCCTGAGCGCGTGATCAAAGGCGAAATGCTGAGCGTTCAGGACGTAGAAGAAATCCTGGCCGTCCCACTACTGGGGGTTATCCCTGAATCACAGGCTGTCCTGACCGCCTCCAACCAGGGGATACCGGTCATCCATGATGACCTGAGCGATGCTGGACAGGCATACCAGGACGCAGTGGCCAGGCTACTTGGTGAAGAGAGAGAGCATCGTTTTCTGGATGTTCAGAAGAAAGGATTTTTCAGCCGTGTATTTGGAGGGAAGGCATGAGCTTTTGGGACTACTTCCGCAGCACAAAACCCACCACGGCATCCGTCGCAAAGGAACGGCTGCAGATCATCGTTGCCCACGAACGTAGTCATCGCAGCCAACCTGATTATCTCCCGCAGCTACAACAAGAACTGCTTCAGGTGATCAGTAAATATGTCAACATTAATCAGGACGATGTCCAAGTTCAGATTGACCGTAATGACGACTGCTCGGTTCTTGAGCTGAATATTACACTCCCCGAGTAATCACCCACTCCTGCCGGCTTACGGCAGGAGCTTCACTGACAATCATAGGCTTTCGCCGCTCTGCTCTGTCCGTTTGATCACTAACGCCTGCACATCTACCACTCACCCAAAGTCAGGAAATTTGTACCCTTTATCATTTTGGCTCATCTACTAGTGCTAGTATTAGGGACTGTTCGAAAACAATAAAAATACAAATAGAGAGCACAGTGTATGGGATTGCTTCCGTCTCTATAGCCGCTTTCTGATTGATGAACACAAGCCAATTAATAAAAACAACCTGAAGACATTTCTGCCGGGAGAGGCAACTTGCGCACATTCTTCTTTTCCCTGTTAACAATGCTTGCAGCGGTCGCAGCAAGCGCAGAACTCCCCATTGAATCGCCTGAGTGGCAGCTAGATTTCGACAAACACGGCATCAGGATATTCACAAAAGACCAGCCCGACTCAGATTTTGAGGCGTTTAAAGCCGAAGCGGTTCTCAATACACCGATCACCAATGTTATCGCGGTGATGGCCAATCCCAATTCCTGTGTTGAGTGGGTCTATGGGTGCCGGGAGTCATGGGGGCTCGAAGAACAGGGTTTCGGCAAGCGATTCGCATACTCCGTCAACGACCTGCCCTGGCCAGTTAAAGACCGGGATTACGTTCTTGAGATCAACACGCACAAAGACCAAGAAACAGGCGCGATCATCATGAACATGTATGCGGTCGATAACAAAATGCCGACCAAGGAAGAATATGTCAGAGTCACTGTACAGGAAACTCACTACTTCTTTTACGAAATGCCTGACAACAAGACCAGGATGGTATGGCTTCAACATACAGAACCGGCAGGCTCTATACCAAGTTGGCTGGTAAACGCGCTAATTGTCGATATCCCGTATAAATCCATGCGGGCACTGGAAGAGGTAGCAAATTCAGAGAAGTATAATGGGGCCGTGATCAACTACGATCAGAGTGGTGCCATTATTGGTGTGAAAAACAAGTCAGTGCAGTGATTTTTTCTTCGGCCTTCCCGAACATTCCGCTACAGGCACTTTTAAACCAACAGAGAAGAGAGTACCGAAAAGGCACTCTCGATAAATCAATCACTGTCCTTCGGCGATCAGTTTGAGCATATCATAGGAGGTAATGATACCCACCACTTCGCCATCCTTCTTGACGAAAATCCGGTGTAAATGCTCATCCATCATTTGTTTGGCAACATCCGTAACGGCCGTGCTTTCATCTACCCAGAACAGAATGGGGGTCATGATATCCCGTACCTCCACCGGCATGCGGGACATCTCTTCAAAGATAAACTGCCTCAGACGCCGAGCTTCCCGCTGCTCCTCTGGGGTCATCTGATTATCGTAATTAGTATCGACCTGATTGAGATGAAAATCCGCAATGTCTGACAGTGTGGCGATTCCCACTATTTGATTATCCGTATCCACCACAGGGCTTCCCGAAATTCCGTTCTCAGCCAGGAAACCTGCAAATTTCTGCATAGTCCAGGTCTCAGGAACTGACTTCACATGCGGCGTCATAATGTCTTTTGCGAGCAAAGGCATAGCAATTTTTCCATTTTGGATTCTGAAGCTGCAACCCGAGATCAGTCTTGACCAGACTTCAACGGCATGTCCCGGCTTTAAACATTATTCTTAATGATTCATCCGGAAATTGCACGCGCCTAATGCCCCATAGTTGTATTGCGTACCCAATGCCTCCTACCTGAATTCGCAAACCCATGAAGACTGGTGACATACAGGCCAACGTGACCAAAACAATGCTATTATGCAACGTTATCCAAGCAAACTGATTCAGGTGAACAACAGGTGAAGTGCCTACAGCCTCGCAGCCGGGCAATCGATGACGGCGAAAAAGCATTACGCAAGCAGAGCATTCTGGATGCGGCAAGTCGGCTGTTTCTGGCACAACCGGGAACTCTGCCCTCTGTCATCAATATTGCACAGGAGGCAGGATTGGCGAAAGGCACGGTCTATCTGTACTTCAAAACCAAGGAAGAAATATTCATCTGTCTACTTGCCACCCACTACGAAACCTTGATAAATCAACTCTCAGAGCTGGCCTTAAAGGACAATCACGCCAAGCCGGAAATATTGATCTCGGGTCTGGTGGAACAGGTCATTCACTTCACCCATGACCATCCAGACTTTATGCACTTGGCCACGATGGCGAATTCCGTTCTGGAGCAGAATACGGAAGTGAACATTGTGCTGGAGTTCAAATCAATGCTGGTAGACAAGCTCAGCTCTCTGGCCAAAAACCTGGCCGAAAAATTGCCGGCTATCGGTGAAAATCGATGCAAAGATCTGCTGATACATACCAATGCAATGATTCTGGGATTGTGGCAAATGCAGAATCTCCCGCCTGAAGTCGCCAGGGCAATCAAAGAGCGACACTATGAAATTCTGATGCCTGACTTCGCGCCAACGTTGAAGGATGCCATGACTTTGTTATGGCAAGGTGCCATGAAACACTAAGGGTCTGAATATTTCTTTTACACAGGGCTTACAATCTTTTTTTTAATTGGGTTATTATTTCAGTGAAGGTGGAACCTTGATTCCACCTGCTTGTTACTGAACGCTATTTGTTTCTGATAGCTTTTCGTTTCTGATAATGGCAGGGAGTGAGTTGTTGGCTCTAACCCACCTCTTAATCACAGCATTGTTCCCTTTCCCGGCACACGCCATGTGCCCCACTCGCTTCACAACTCGCAAACTCCCTGACTTTATGCCCATACCTCTGGCGAAGGAAACCCAATATGGCGCGAACCGTCTCGCAAGAAAAAACTTACGTGCTCGATACCAATGTTCTGATTCACGATCCCAACTCGGTACTGAATTTTGAAGAACATCATGTCGTGATCCCACTCACGGTTCTGGAGGAACTCGACAGACTGAAGAATGGAAAGTCCTCAATCGCCGCAGACTGCCGCCAGGCAATCCGGCTGATTGATAAATTACTGGGAGACGCCTCACCCACCGATATCGAAAAGGGTGTCGACATCATCCGCAACGAAAAGTCTCCCCCCCTTGGCACGATCTCTATTCTCATGGACCTCGACGGAGATCATAAAGTCCAACTCCCCGAAACACTGAACGACAACAAGATCATCAATGGTCTCGTCACCCTCAAAGGCAAACACCCGGGACGACCGACCATTCTAGTGAGTAAAGACATCAATATGAGGCTGAAGGCCCGCGCCTGTGGGGTCGATGCTGAGGACTATCACACTGACCAGTTGATCGACGATATCGATCTCCTGCCCAAAGGCTATGCCGATTTCACAGATAGCTTCTGGGACAAAATCAATAAAGTGGAAACCATGCAGCGGGAAGGCTTAACGGAGCACCTCATTCCCCGACTGCCAGAGCTTAAGGAATTATCCGTCAATGAATTTCTTATTGACGACCAGGGATTTGTCGGACGAATCTCCAGAGTGGATTCAGACCATCTGATCGTGCGGGATTTGTCCCGGGATCGACTTCTGGAACAGGAAGCTTGGGGCTTGATTCCCCGGGATATCTACCAGGCAGTCGCTCTGCAGTTATTGCTGGATCCTGATATCCATCTGGTCAACCTGACCGGAGCCGCTGGGTCGGGTAAAACCATCCTGGCCCTGGCCGCAGCTATTGAGATGACTGTCGCCAGCAAACGCTATAAACGCATCATTGTCACCCGCAGCACCCAAGGACTGGATGAGGATATTGGCTTTCTACCTGGGACTGAAGCAGAAAAAATGGAACCCTGGCTGGGAGCCATTACTGACAACCTGGAAGCACTGCACAGCGATGATGAAAACATGACAGCCAGTGTGGAGTACATTCTGCAGAAAGTCCCCATACAGTTTAAATCGCTAAACTACATCCGAGGGCGCAGCTTTCAACACAGCCTGATAGTCATTGATGAGTGTCAGAACCTGACCCCCCATCAGATGAAAACCATCATCACTCGTGCCGGAAATGGCAGTAAGGTGATTTGCCTGGGCAATCTGGCGCAGATTGATACGGCCTACCTGAATGCACCCAGCTCAGGCCTGACCTACCTTACGGAGCGATTCCGTGGCTTCCAGCATAACGGGCATGTTCACCTGCGTGGCGTCCCTAGATCTGTCTTGGCAGAATTTGCCGAAGCCAACCTGTAACCCTTTCGCCGGCTGTCGTATAGTGCAGCCGGCCACTTCCCCTGGTCCGATTGACTGATCTTTTCGTAACAACGCTCTGTTTTTAACTAATTTTCTATTGGTGTCGACGTTATTTATGCCTCGTATACTTCACTGGTTTCGCAACGATCTCAGAATACATGACAACCCGGCGCTGACAGCAGCAGCCACAGACTCACAGGGCGATTTGATCTGTTGTTTCTGTCTCGCTGAAGAACAATGGCAAGAGCACCATATGGCGCCGATCAAAGCAGATTTTCTTATTGCCAACCTTATGAGTCTGCAATCATCACTGGCCAACAAAGGCATTCCGCTACTGATCATTTGTACCGAGAATTTCCAGAACACACCAAAGGAACTGTGGTCACTGATGGAAGAGCATCAATGCCAGACACTCTACTTCAACGAAGAATATGGCGTTAACGAGCGCCGGCGGGACAAGGAGGTTCACCGAACATTTCAGGAGCAGGGCATCTCAGTTAAAAAATTTCGGGATCAGTCTATTCTCCCCGTTGGCTCAATCAGGACTCAACAATCTGCCCCCTACACTGTGTTTACGCCATTTAAGCGCACTTGGTGGAAGCATATTACAGAGACAGATCTCTCCTTATGGCACGCCCCCACAGGACGGCACAAGACCACAGAAAAGAACCCCCAGCCCCCGCAGCTTAGCCGGATAAAGGCCAAAGACTCTTCCGTATGGAAAGCTGGAGAAAGCGCAGCACACTATCAACTGGAGAGTTTTATCGAAGAACGGGCTGGCCACTACCATCAACAACGGGACATACCTGCAGTGGAAGGCACCAGCCAGCTGTCTCCCTACCTTGCCCTCGGAGTTTTATCAGGCAAACAATGTTTTCTTGCCGCCCGCCAGTACCAGCATAGCCACGCCAATGCGGCGGAAGGGTTGGACTGCTGGATCAACGAACTGATCTGGCGGGATTTCTACATCAATATTCTTTGCGACTTCCCCAGAGTCAGCATGAATCGAGCATTTAAACCAGACACTGAGCAGATTCCCTGGCGTGATTCCGAAGATGACTTTCACGCCTGGTGCGAAGGTCGAACAGGCATCCCTATTGTCGATGCTGCAATGCGCCAATTGAATACCACCGGCTGGATGCATAATCGCCTTCGTATGGTCTGCGCCATGTTTCTGACCAAAAACCTACTGATAGACTGGCGGCGGGGCGAGCGTTATTTCATGGAACACCTGATCGATGGTTATTTGCCCGCAAACAATGGAGGCTGGCAATGGAGCGCATCTACAGGCACTGATGCCGCTCCCTATTTCAGAGTATTCAATCCAGTTAGCCAAAGTGAGAAGTTTGATTCGGATGGGACATTCATCCGGCAATACGTTCCAGAACTCAAGAACCTCCCGGACAAAAAAATTCATTACCCTCTGGAACATCCTGTTTCCGGCATCGATTATCCGCCTCCCATTGCCGATCTGAAAAAGTCCCGGCAGCGGGCGATAGATACCTTTAAAACTTTGAAAGATCAGGTCTCCTGACGCTTGACCTGACACACAGGACATTCAGGATCCTGGCGTAACCGGAATTCGCGCCAGGACGACGAGTCTGCGTCAAAGGTAAGCAGTCGTCCCACTGCTGGCTGGCCATAGCCTGAAAGAATTTTAAGCGCTTCCAGCGCCTGCATGGTGCCAATAATTCCCACGACTGGTGCCAGAATGCCAGTCTGTGAACAGGTCAGATCCTCATTGCCGAAGGTGCCATAAAGGCAGTGATAACAGGGTGAGTCAGTCTGTCTGAAATCAAATACTGATATCTGTCCTTCCGCACGTATCGCCGCACCGGACACCAACGGAACCCCTGTTTCCACACAGGCCTGGTTGATTGAGTCGCGAGTACTAAAATTATCCGTACAATCGACCACCACATCCGCCCGCCTGACCTGCGCCGTCAGCGCATCTCCTTCTAGGCGATGCTTCAAGGTCTCCACCCTGACATCCGGATTCAGTCCAGCGATGACAGCAGCGACGGACTCAGCCTTGTTCTGTCCAATCCGCGCCTGCGTGTGAGCGATCTGGCGTTGCAGATTACTCAGATCAACCTCATCAAAGTCGGCGAGCAATAACGTACCGCAACCGGCTGCAGCCAAATACATAGCGGCAGGACACCCCAGTCCTCCCATACCGACAATTAAGGCAGTCCCGGCTCGCAGTTTTTCCTGACACGCTACATCAAACTCCGGCATCATGATTTGCCGACTGTAACGCAGCAGCAATTCATCGCTCATCTGTTCCCGCTGGGTGCTTTCTAGCTGATCACTCATTATGGAAAACCCTGTTTAAGGAAAACCCTGTACAGTTGAAATAAAGCAGCCGCTCCCGTCAGAGGCTCTCTACGGCTGAGACCAGAATCCCACGGTTATTCGATCCTGCCCCGCAAGATCCTGAATTGTTTCCACAGCACGATAACCGGTATTTTCCAGAATATCCCGGACACTTTCACCCTGGTCGTATCCGTGCTCCAGCGCCAACCAGCCCGTTCCATCAAAATGCTCACAGGCTCCTGCCGCAATAATCAAAATATCGTCTAAACCAGAGACACCGGACACCAAAGCTGTCTTGGGCTCAAAACGCACGTCTCCGGAGCTAAGGTGTTCATCGCCTTCCGCAATATAAGGAGGGTTGCTGACAATCAAATCGAAACGCAAACCTGTCAGGGAACCAAACCAATCAGAGTTAACCAACTCCAGGTTTTCCAACCCGATTTGCGTTTTGTTCCTGCTGGCAACTTCAAGCGCCTCACGACTCCTGTCTGTTGCAGTCACAGACCAACCCGGACGCTCAGATGCCAGGGCACAGGCAATAGCGCCGGTCCCGGTCCCAAGATCCAACACTCGTGCTGTGGCAGGTAGTTCCTGATCAAGACACCACTCTACCAGCGTCTCAGTGTCAGGACGGGGTATGAGAGTGGCAGGAGTTACCTGCAGAGGAAGAGACCAGAATTCACGGACACCGGTGATATGTGCAACCGGTTCCCCGCAGCGTCGACGCTCAATCATCTTCTTAAAGGTGTTTAGCTGACGACCCAGATCCTGATCATCATGAGTAAAAAGATATACACGACCAACACCCAGTAGATGGCAAAGCAGAACCTCCGCATCCAGCCGGGCAGTGTCACTATCAAGTTGATTCTGTGCCCATCTTAACGCTTCTGAAATCTTCATTTGATGCAGATATGATCAATCACTCAGAGATGCCAGCATTTCCGCCTGATATTCCTGTAACAGCGGGCCAATCACGGGATCCAGATCACCCTGCACCACTTCTTCCAGCTTATATAGGGTGAGGTTTATTCGGTGATCGGTGATCCGTCCCTGTGGATAATTGTATGTACGGATACGCTCAGAACGATCCCCACTTCCCACCAGGGATTTTCTTGCCTGTGCCTGTTCCTGGGCCTGCTTTTCCTGGGCCTGGTTAAAAAGCTTCGCTTTGAGCAGCGACATGGCTTTAGCGCGGTTTTTATGCTGTGACCGCTCGTCCTGACATTCCACAACAATCCCCGACGGCAAGTGGGTAATCCGGATCGCCGAGTCGGTTTTGTTGACGTGCTGACCACCCGCCCCAGAGGCTCTGTAGGTGTCTACACGGAGGTCTGCCGAATTGATCTCCACTTCTTCAACTTCTTCCCCTTCAGGCAGGATCGCCACAGTACAGGCAGAAGTGTGAATCCGACCCTGAGACTCGGTTTCCGGGACTCTCTGGACTCGATGAGCGCCGGACTCAAATTTCAATGTGCCGTATACGTTTTCTCCGGTAACCCGACTGATAATTTCCTTATAGCCACCGTGTTCGCCAGGGTTTTCACTGACGATTTCGACTTTCCACTTCCGTGTTTCTGCATATCGGGAGTACATTCTGAACAGATCCCCCGCAAAAATTGCCGCTTCGTCGCCCCCAGTTCCTGCACGCACTTCCAGGTAAATATTGGCACTGTCCATGGGATCCCTGGGCAGTAACAGAATCTGTAGCTCCTGCTCCAGTTCCTCCAGACGCGGCTCGGCCTCACCCAGTTCTTCCTTGGCCATTTCCCGCATATCCGGATCAGAATCCTTCAGCAGTTGATGCGCTTCTTCAATGGTCCCCTGACAGGAGCGATAGCGTTCAAAACATTTCACCACCGGTTCAAGTTCAGCATATTCTTTGGATAACGCTTTGAACTTGTTCTGGTCAGCAATCACATCGGCATCCGACAACAATGCACTGACCTCTTCATAACGATCCTGCAATTGTTCAAGCTTCAACCGGATTGAATCTTTCATATATGTATAACCATTCTAAAAAAGTCTATGTACTCTCTGAATTAAACCTGGCAACCGTTGTGTGATACCAACTGTTTTTCAAAAAGTCTTCTGTGTGCCTGCCCAGCTCTACCTGCCATTATGCCCGGAAGCCAGGTTATCCCGCACTCCACGGCTATCAACGCATAGTACCTTGGGAAAGTTGAAGGATTTCGGAGAACTGTTCAGGCAGATTCTTGAACCAGGAGAGGCTTTGTTTGGCCTAATCCTGCTTTAGTTTATCGTCGGGCAACTGGAACAGATCTCTCAACCATCCGGTAACCTCCAGCCTTCCTTCGGCCGAGGCCCGCCGCACCTGAACAGTGGGGTGATGAATCAGTTTATTGGTTAGACCGTGGGCCAGGAGCCTTAATACAGCTTCCGGGTCGTCACCCTTTTCCAGACGCTTCATGGCTTTAGTCAATTCTGTATCACGCAATCCCTCAGCCTGATCCCGGAATGTTTTAAGAACCGACACGGAATCCAAAGCGCGTAGATGATACATGAAATCAGCAGCCCCTGCCGCAATGAGATGCTCTGCCTCTTCAGCAGCACCTTCCCGGGATTTCATATTATCGTCAATCACCTGACGCAGATCGTCTACGGTATAGAGGTACACATCCGCCAGTTCATCGACTTCCTGCTCAATATCACGCGGAACCGCAATATCGACCATGAACATGGGACGGTGTTTACGCTTTTTCAGAGCCCTTTCCACAGCCCCCTTACCCAGTATCGGAAGCGGACTGGCGGTGGACGCGATAATGATATCGGCCTGCTCAAGGTAAGCGGGGATATCGGATAACCCAATCGCACTTCCGTGAAACATTTCGGCCAGATCACGAGCCCTCGATAATGTTCTGTTGGCCACGATCATCGAACGGACACCAGCCTGATACAAATGGCGCGCCACTAATTCAATCGTTTCGCCGGCACCTATCAACAGGGCAGTGTTAGAAGACATGTCCGCAAAGATGTGTGAGGCCATACTGACCGCAGCAAAGGCAACTGACACCGGGTTTTCACCAATGGCAGTTTCAGTACGAACACGTTTCGCAACGGAAAAAGTGTGCTGAAAAAGTCTGTCTAGAGGCCCACCCAAGGTACCAAGGTTCCTTGCAACCGAGTGAGCATCTTTTAATTGCCCCAGTATCTGGGGTTCTCCCAAAACCAGTGAGTCGAGCCCACTGGCAACCCGCATCATATGACTGGCGGCTTCCTCATCTTCATGTACATAGACGCAGCGCTTAAGGTCGGAAAGGCTGACATTATGATAGTCGCTCACCCATTCCAGGAGACAGTCTATTCCCACATTTGACAAAGAACAGTACAGCTCGGTCCGGTTGCAGGTGGATACAACCGCCAATTCCTCCACCCCCGGACGCGCAGACGCCATCGGCAGAGCTTCCTGTAATTGCTCAGGGCCGAAGGCCACCTTCTCCCTTATGGCGACAGGTGCAGTCTTGTGGTTGATTCCCAGCACAAACAAGGACATTCGGAATAGAGCCCCGACATCAGTATGGTTTTATAACAAAGTTTCGGACATTTTCCGGCGTCTGGCCAGGCGGCTTACCCGGCTTTCTCCTCTTTCCCAATGTCCGCGGGCTTGCCTGACAGTTTATCAGCCCATGAAAGAGTCGCCCATTTTACCTGGCATTTTTTTTCACACAACTTTAATAGGATTAATCCCATTCAAGATTTGACCTGTATCGGTATGATTCCGGAAATTAACGCACGCAACATGCGCAAAAAAACAATCTCTTGCGTTACGTGTCCGTAATGCAAAGCTGAATAGTTTGGCTATGCTAAGCGCATTGTCTGTGGTAGTTTTTTTAAAATCAGGATCTTTGGGCTGTGACACAATTATTTATGAGCTTTCGAATTCCCCCCCCTTTACTGCTAGGAAGTGCGCTGACCTTCAGCTTGGTTTTGCAAAGCGGATGCAGCACATTAACGGCGAATCATTCCGAAAACGCCCAGATGCTAGATCCCATTACCCAACGTCAGATTCCCGTCATTGAAACAATGACAGAAGAAGAGTTCGGGCCGGCACCAGAGGAAGAGTCTCCACATCCAAGCCAGTTCAGCAAAGATGTACTTTATGATTTGCTGATTGCAGAACTGTCAGGCCAGAGAGGCGAGCTCGATACCCTGGTCAACAACTATGTTGCCACTGCTTTCAAAACCCGTGATATCGGAGTGATCAAGCGCGCGATCAATGCCGCCCAATATGCAAAAGATGAAGAGACTCTGACCGAGTTGACCTTACTCTGGGCAGAAGAAGCACCGGAAGATGTAGACGCGCACCAACTCGCCGCTTTCCAGCTCATCAAGAAAAAGGACTTCGAGAACGCACTTTTTCATATGGAGAGAGTGCTGGACCTGGAAGGCCCTACAACCTTTGACCGGCTTGCACTACATGCCAAAAACCTCGGAGATGAGGAGAAAGCCGAGCTCCTCAGGCTATATTCCATTATCCTGGAACGCCACCCGGACAACGGTGAACTTCTATATGGTTATGCCGTACTCCAGGAACTCAACGGACTTTATGATGAGGCACTGGATTCCACTAACCGGCTACTTGAACAGCAAAAGAAAAACCCGGCAGTGATATCGCTTCGCTCCCGCTTGCTGAAGGAAGTTGAAGGTATCGATACTGCCCTGGCCTATCTGAAGGAAGAGACCCGCAAGCTGCCAGACGAAATGCAACTGGGAACGCTCTACGCCAGAACGCTGATAGAGGCCAAGGACTTTGAAAAAGCTGAGACGATATATAAAAGCCTGATGGAGCGATTCTCTGATGCGCCCCACCTTAAGCTTTCCTACGGCCTTGTCGCATTGGAGAATGGCAAGCTTGAGATAGCTCAGGAACAGTTAGAACAGCTCATTAGTGAAGGCCAACATCTTAATGAAGCACACTTCTACCTTGGGCGTATTGCTGATCAGGAAGACCAGGTAGATGAGGCTATTGGCCATTATCAGCAGGTAAATCGCGGCGGACATTACTTCAACGCACTAGCCAGATCAGCTTACCTGCTAATTCAGTCCGGTCGCCCGGATGAAGCCGCCATCAGATTCAGCAGCGCCAGACAGAATATGTCAGCCCAGGCAAATCAGCTCTGGGAGCTGGAAATCAACCTGATGGTGGAAATCGAAAATTTTACCCGTGCAATGGAGCTGGCCGATTTAGCCCTGGAGGAATTCCCGGATGATATTCAGCTGCGTTATGCCAGAGCCATGATTCGGGATAATCAGGGTATGTTGCCGGAAATGGAAAATGACCTGCGCCATATCCTGCAGCAGGATCCCGAAAACTCCGTAGCCCTGAACGCCCTGGGATATACTCTGGCGGATAAGACCGACCGGTACCTGGAAGCCTACGACCTGATTTCCAAGGCGCTACAGATTGACCCGGAAAACCCGGCCATTCTAGATAGTATGGGATGGGTTAAGTTCCGGCTGGGCAGTCCCGAGGAAGCCTTGGAATATCTCCAGGAAGCCTACTCCCGCTTTCCCGACCCAGAAGTGGCGGCTCATCTGGGTGAAGTTCTCTGGACACTGGATCGCCAGGAAGATGCCAAAGTCATCTGGCGTGAAGCGAAAGAGGCTCAGCCGGATCACCCGCTACTGAATGCCACACTCGAGCGGCTGAACGTTGAGCTATAGGCTTTTCCTCAACCATAGATCCACTAAGTAGTTGAATTCCTAATCCCGATGTTTTTATCCAGATCCGGCTCAGAAACCAGACACCCATTATTGGCCGTCATTATGCTGCTGATACTTTCTTTCTGGTTGACAGGCTGTGAAATCACCCCCAAACGCAAATCCAGCACTTTGCCCCCTGCAGGCTGGGATGAACGTCAGCAACAGCTTGCCAATTTCAGCCAATGGAATATCCAGGGTAAACTCGCCGTACGCCAGGGAGACCGCAGCGATAGCCTGGTTATTAATCAGTGGGTACAGAGTCACTCAGAATTCAACATTCACGTATCCTCCGCATTGCTCGGTCTGGGAGCAACCCAAATAGAAGGTAATCCCCAATACATTGGACTGTATCAGCCTGATGAAGCACCTTTGTATTCTGATTCACCGGAATTGTTATTGCAGGAAGCCCTAGGCTGGAGCCTTCCGTTACAATCCTTGTCTTACTGGATTAGAGGAATCCCCGCTCCCGACGCCCCAACGGAAATGCAGTTTGATGATCAGGGCCACCCCTACCGGATTAATCAGTCAGAGTGGGAAATTGAACTCGATCGATTTAAGCCCCTGGACGCAGAAATTATACTCCCACATAAGATTACGCTGACCAAGGGGGATATTCGCCTGAAAGTGATCGTTACACAATGGAGATCCTTAAAGAAATAATGAGGAAAAACGATTACCGCGTTTTGCTTGCATTAAGGCTGCTCAGACCAAACAATATCGATCATTCCGCTTCACCTGTGAGCCTGATTTAACAACCGGCTGGTAAAGATCACTGATGTCCGAATTAACATCTCTAACGCTGCCCGCTCCAGCGAAACTCAATCTTTTTCTTCATATCAATTTCAGACGACCTGACGGTTATCACGAACTCCAGACGCTCTTCCAGTTATTGGATCATGGCGATCAACTCACCTTCACTTACCAGAAAAGCAACAAAATTGCGCTAACACCTGCTATCGAAGGCGTTTGCCTGGAAGACAACCTGATTTATAAAGCAGCCGTCAAATTGAGAGAGCAGGCACTAAAGGATAATAAACCCACAACCCTGTGCGGAGTTCACATTGAACTTGAAAAGAAACTCCCGATGGGTGGTGGCCTCGGTGGCGGCAGTTCCAACGCAGCAACAACATTATTGGCCCTGAACAAGCTCTGGCAATTAGATTACAGCCCGGAACAACTGGCTGGCATCGGCATATCGCTGGGCGCAGATGTTCCCGTATTTGTCTTGGGGCACAGCGCTTACGCAGAAGGTGTAGGAGAGCAGTTAAGGCCCGTCAACCTGCCGGAAACCTGGTATTTGGTGGTCCACCCTGGATGTCATGTATCAACCGCAAATGTTTTTTCTAACAAACAGTTGACAAGAGACACACCAAAAAGCAAAATAGCGCCCGCTCTTGAGGGAGATCTCGGAAACATCGCAAAATACTGCGATCTGACATCAAATGATTGCGAATCAGTTGTATGTCAACTTTACCCCGAGATCCGCCAGGCGATTAATTGGCTTAGTCAGTTTTCGCCAGCTAAATTAACCGGTACAGGTGCCTGCATTTTTGCAAGCTTCTCCGACAAACAGCGAGCGGATAATGTACTCTCCCAACTGCCGACAAATTATCAAGGCTTTGTCGCCAAGGGCATTAACAAGTCTCCTGCCATTAAAGGGTTGTAATAACTCTTCGGCAGCGGTAACAACACCAATAAGTTACCAGCAGAATTATGCTACTGGGGTGTCGCCAAGCGGTAAGGCAACGGGTTTTGATCCCGTCATGCGCAGGTTCGAATCCTGCCACCCCAGCCACTCTCATCTCTATATTCAAAAAAATTATCCGTTCCGAACCGTAAAAAGGTATGTGCCGTGTCTAAACTGATGGTTTTCAGCGGTCGGGCCAATCCCGAGCTCGCGCAGAAAGTTGCTGATACTCTTCATATCCCCCTGGGAGATGCCACAGTCAGTCGTTTCAGCGACGGTGAAGTCAATGTGGAAATCAATGAAAACGTTCGTGGACGGGACGTGTTTATCATTCAGCCCACCTGTCAGCCCACCAACGACAACCTGATGGAACTGGTCGTCATGGCTGATGCGCTGAGAAGAGCCTCCGCTGGCCGTATCACCGCCGTTATCCCCTATTTCGGATACGCCAGACAGGATCGCCGCCCGCGTTCATCCCGGGTACCAATCAGTGCCAAGGTCGTTGCAGATATCCTCACCGGTGTTGGCATCAACCGGGTTTTAACCGTTGACCTGCATGCTGACCAGATTCAAGGCTTCTTCCATATTCCTGTGGATAACGCCTACGCCACTACCGTCATGCTGGATGATATCGAACGCAAAAACTTTCAGAATTTTGTCGTGGTTTCACCGGATGTTGGCGGTGTCGTCCGCGCAAGAGCCTTCGCAAAGCGTCTCGATGATGCCGACCTTGCCATTATCGACAAACGTCGCCCGCAGGCCAATGTTGCCCAGGTAATGCATATTATTGGTGACGTCCAGGACAAGGTCTGCATACTGGTCGACGATATTGCAGATACCGCCGGCACACTGTGCAAGGCTGCAGCAGCACTAAAAGAGCACGGCGCCAGCAAAGTCATTGCCTATATTACCCATCCGGTTCTTTCCGGACCGGCAATTGAGAACATTAACGGCTCCGAAATGGACGAACTGGTTGTCACAGATACTATTCCACTAGGTGACAACGCCAGAAATTGTGCTAAAATTCGCCAGCTTTCTCTGGCAGGACTATTGGCAGAGTCTATTCGTCGCGTCTGCAACGAAGAATCTATCAGTGCCATGTTCAGCTAACTGAGACAATAGAGCATTTCGATAAAGCTTCCCTTGGGAAGCTTTATCATTTTAAACCCGATGAAAATCGGATGATTGCCTGTGAATCTGGTCGCGGATTCGCCTGGCTTATATTGAGGAAAATGAAAATGACTACTGAATTTACTTTGGTCGCCGAGAAGCGCGATGTAGAGGGGAAAGGTGCGAGCCGCCGCCTCCGTCGTCTGGATGGCAAAGTCCCTGCTATCATTTACGGTGGCAAGGCAGAACCTACTGCAATCTCCGTGATGCACAAAGACCTTGTTCACGCGCTTGAAAACGAAGCGTTCTACTCACACATTCTGACACTGAAAGTGGAAGGTGGTGATGAGTCCGTTATCCTGAAAGACCTGCAGCGTCACCCATACAAGCCTCTGATCATGCACGCAGACTTCCAACGCGTCAGCAAAGATCAGAAGCTGCACGTTCAGGTTCCCCTGCACTTCCTTAACGAAGACACCTGCGTTGGCGTTCGCCAGGGCGGCGGTGTAATTTCTCACCAACTGTCTGAAGTTGAAGTCGTTTGTCTGCCTGCCAATCTGCCAGAATTCCTGGAAGTTGATATGGCGGAAGTTGGTAACGACCAGATTGTTCACCTGTCCGACCTGAAACTGCCGAAAGGCGTTGAGCTGGCAGAGCTGAGCAAAGGCGCAGACCACGACCTGCCGGTTGTATCTGTACACAAACCAAAAGGCTCCAAAGCAGATGAAGAATCTGGAGAAGAGTCTGAAGGTGGTGAAGAATAAGGCGTCATGTCGACTCCTATTCGTGCCATAGTGGGGCTGGGTAATCCCGGCCCCGACTACGCCCTGACCCGCCACAATGCCGGAGCCCTATGGGTTCAGTATCTGGCAGAAAAGCATGGCCACCCCCTGCGTCAGGAGAAGCGTTTTCATGGCTGGTACACCAAACTCCCTTTTTCTACGGGAGACCTTCACCTACTGTTCCCCTCCACTTTCATGAATCGAAGCGGACAGGCGGTTATTGCGCTTAGCCAATTCTTCAAGATTGACCCCGAGAACATCCTGATTGCCTATGACGAACTGGACCTGAATCCAGGCATTCTTCGCTTGAAGATGGGCGGAGGGCACGGCGGGCACAATGGTATCAAGGATATTATCCGGGTATATGGCGGCAATCGGGACTTTCCACGTCTTCGTTTTGGCATTGGACACCCCGGAGACAGAGCCAAAGTCGTAAATTATGTTCTGGGACGGATCGGCAGTGACGATTTAAACCTGCTGGAGGACTCATTCCGGGACCTGGACGGCTATCTTACCAACATTATGCTAGGAGACTGGTCCACAGCCATGAATCATCTCCATCGCTCAGAAAAGTAACCTTTTCCTCCTCCCCGATCGCGACAACGATACTTTTTATCTTCCTTATTGATTAGGAAAGCTTTCAGGCATGGTCCTGGACCGACTAACCACGTATAATTCTCGCCCAATTTTCAGGAGTCCTTGCACTCCGCGCAACACTATTTGAATCAGATTTGAGGATGCACCATGGGATTTAATTGTGGCATTGTCGGCCTTCCTAATGTCGGAAAGTCTACCCTGTTCAATGCACTGACCAAAGCCGGTATCGATGCCGAAAACTTTCCTTTCTGCACCATCGAGCCGAATGCAGGTGTCGTCCCCATGCCTGACCCGCGCTTGAATGCGTTGGCAGACATTGTTAAACCCGAAAAAGTTATTCCAACCACCATGGAGTTTGTCGATATTGCAGGTCTGGTAGCAGGCGCTTCCAAAGGTGAAGGACTTGGCAACCAGTTTCTCGGCAATATTCGCCAAACAGATGCGATTGCTCACGTTGTCCGTTGCTTTCAGGACGAAAATGTCATCCACGTTGCCAACCAGATCGATCCTGCTGCCGATATTGAAGTGATCAACACCGAACTCGCTCTAGCCGACCTGGATACAGTGGAAAAAGCGATCAAACGTGTCAGCCGAGCCGCTAAAGGTGGTGATAAGGACGCTAAATTTCAAATGGCCGTGATGGAGAAAATCCTCCCTCACCTTAATGAAGCAAAACCAGTTAGATCACTGAACCTGCCCAAGGAAGAGCTACTGGCTTTGCGCGAGCTGTGCCTGCTGACCCTCAAGCCCACGATGTATATCGCGAACGTTTCCGAAGAGGGCTTTGAGGACAATCCCTATCTGGATGTAGTGAAAAAAATCGCAGAGTCAGAGGGGGCTGCTGTTGTTCCTATCTGCAATAAACTGGAATCTGAAATTGCCGAACTGGAAGATGAAGAAAAAGCTGAATTCCTGGCAGATCTCGGCATGGAAGAACCAGGCTTGGATCGAGTTATCCGCGCTGGTTACAGCCTGCTTGGTCTGCAGACCTACTTTACCGCAGGAGTAAAAGAGGTTCGTGCCTGGACCACCAAAGTTGGAGCAACCGCTCCTCAGTCAGCGGGCGTCATCCACACGGATTTCGAACGCGGCTTCATTCGTGCAGAGGTTGTGAGTTACGAGGATTTCGTCCAGTACAATGGCGAGCAGGGCGCCAAAGAAGCCGGTAAATGGCGACTTGAGGGCAAGGAATACATCGTTCAGGATGGCGATGTGATCCATTTCCGCTTCAATGTGTAACCCCTAATCTTTTTAACTGAGAAAAGGGAATTTTCAGGGTTGACATCCGTCAGAAAAAACCTGAGAATACGCGCCTCAATTTGCAGTGGCTAGGTAGCTCAGTTGGTTAGAGCACAGCACTCATAATGCTGGGGTCGGCGGTTCGAATCCGCCCCTAGCTACCATTGTAAAGCATTGTACGGAAAGGGTTCTCGACGTTGCCGCGTCATATTGAGAGCCCTTTTTTTTCGCCTTCACTGTGAGTTTTACGTGAGTTGTTCAACCGGATCAATGTCAGACTCGGCGTATTGTCCGACGACTGATAGGCGATTTTCTCTACCGCTTCGATCAACTCACTGATCTCAGCAATGGAATAATGAGTGGTAATACCTCCCCGCTCATGTCCCAAGATATCCGCCCTGGTTTCTTCTCCGATCCCTGCCGCCCGAAGCCTCCGGCCAACGGTATGACGTAGATCGTGAAATCTCACCTGCCTTAACCCAGCTGATTCCCTTGCCCGCTGCCATCCGTTATTATTTAACGACTGCACGGGGCTTGTTTTGTAGGTAAAGACAAACTCACTGTGCTTCCCCCTCTGCCGGTTGACGACTGCCATCGCCACCGAGTTCAGAGCAACCACTCTTTCTTTTCCACCTTTCGTTGCCCAATCCGGCAGAACAAACACGGATGTTTTCAGTTCTGCTATCGGCACTTCCCATTCCCAACGCAACTGACAGATCTCCTGCTCCCTGCATCCTGTGTTAACAGCAAACAATGCCGCCTCCCTGAGATGGTCAGCCAATGCTGAGAATAGCCGGTCCTGCTCTTTCCAGGTGATCGGGTAAGGCTTACGCTTATCTTGCCAATCAACCCCAGATATCGCCGGTGCCGTTTCCAGCCAGGTCAACCCATATTCATCTCGCCATTCCCTTGCACACAGGTTCAGAATCTGCCGCACTACTGCCAACGTCCTGTTAACAGTTCCCGACTTCACCCCCTCCTTTTTTCGGGCCAGAATGAAGCGCTGTAAAGTGCCGTTATGAATCATTCTCAACGGCATATCCCCGATATAGGGATCGACAGCACTTATATCCTGTGCGTCCCTGTCAAAGCTTTTTTTAACTCCCTTGTATCGCTGTGCATATTCAATGGCAGCATCTCTGAAGGATCTTTCAGGCCGTACCCCATAAACTGAGGCCTGCCTGATTTCCTCCATTCGCCTGGCTAAGTACCTTTCCGCTTCCTGCCTGTCGGCTGTCCCAGTGCTTCCCGTAAGTCTGCGACCGTTGACCTGTTTGTCGATGATCCAGACGCCGTTCCTGAACTGGAGACCGCGTGTAGCTTTTCTTTTCTTCTGCATGTGCCATGCTCCTTAGTACTTCTTTTAGGAGCGCGACCGTACCGCTCTTTATAATCATCCAGGGCCGCGTCCAAATCAAGGCGATCAAAAGCCACGCCCTTCACTCCTATTGAGATCTCAGTCAGATAAGGACGGATCTCAGCATTGAATATTCGTTCACACATGCCGCAATACCTGGGGGCAGCAGAAGCCCTGACAAATCGCGGCTGCAGGTCGTATGCTTCACTCATTTCGCCCTCGGCATATCGATCAAAGTTGTGTCATAACCCAGTCTGGCAGGATGCTTCGGATCTCCTGATTTCGTGAGCCCAAAGGTTTTAACTGGTTTGCCGGAATCAAAGAGTTTATCCAACAGCAGATCGAAGTGGTGACGGATATCGATTGGGACTTTTGTCTGGTTCCCCCAGCAAGGGACCAATACATCCACCTTTTCGATAATCTGCTCGATATGCCTGTCGTTTGTGAGGTTCTCATGGTTTGCAAATGGGATCAGATCTCTCACATTTGGCGTTCTGTAGGAAAATACGTTTCCTACAATGAAGCCCCGACCTCCAAAGTGCTGAGTAAAGCCAATCCATTTGCGAACGGTAGGGTCATCAATATTGGCATCTGCAGTCGATGGGTTTATACCGAAGTAACCGAACAACGGCCCCGTATCACTCCAGGTCCTGGAAAGTGTGTAACGGTGGTTTCGACATGCAGAAAGCCCAGCTGATCTCTTCATTTTCACAGATTCCCTCTCAGTACTACTTTACCGCAGGCCGGACAAATGAGAGTCCAGCCATCCCCCTTCCACTTTGCCCCACAGTGGGGGCACTTTTCTTTGATCTTCGGTTTGGTAATCTTCATATCCCCACCCTCTTGAACTCAATCACCCAGACCCAGGGATTTGCATTCAAGCTTCCTGTTCCATAAATAGATTCCCACAGACTCAAAAAGGCATTGATAGCGCTTGCAAACCATCTCCAATGTGGTGATTTTTTGGTGGAGTCCGGGTGAGGTTCGACGCCACCCCATTCATTAGAAAGATGGTGAGGTTTAGGCCCCTCTAACCTGGCGTTTCTTTCCGTAATGTCCAGCAAACGCTCCACCCGAATATCAGTAATTTCGAGGGTGATACGGCTGGCCCATCTTGGCATGTGGATTGAGGGCTTCCATTTATGGCCATCTGCACCATCAAACAAGTCAGACCACCACATGCAATAATCACCAGGGTACTTCTCGTAATCCATTGAACCATCATCACAAGTGGTGTCACAAAACTCACGCCACGGTATTACATCGCTGTCGGCTCTGTAGGCCAGAGCTGGACCGCTTTCTGTATTCACAGTTGCCCAAGTCTCCCTCACCCAAAGCCTGTCGCCAATCTCACCAAAAGGGCACGTAAACAGCCTGTGATCTGAATCAATAACTTGAGTTTTGTTTTCATTCAATTGCGCCCAGTGAAGTTTTCCTCGCTCACTTCTTGGACCAGTGCTGTCAACAATTCTCAACATTTGATAACTGGCACATGGTGGCTGTACCTTCATGATTCTTCGTGTTTGAATTTTCCGGCCATCCAGAATTGCTCTGACCATTTCGCCGTTGAATAGGATTGGTCGCTCTTTGGCGTAGGCACAGTCAGCGCATGTGATCGCTCTTTTATCGCCGATGAATTCAGAACCACAAGTTGAGCATTTGTTCGTGTAATAACCGGGGGCCCAGCCACCATTCATAGGGCGCTCATCTCTTTTACCGAGAGTTTCAAAAATATCGGTCATCACACGCCCTCCGTTGTTTCAGGCCTTGTGTCATCCAGGCAATACAACTGGAAAAACTCATCAACAGCCTTCAGATCTCCGGAGTAGTACCGTTCTGATACCTCCTGCAGATGCCGCAGCATTTCTTGAGCTCCAGGCTTGAGCCTCCCGCCAACGCGATTAAGGATGCCGGGGGCGCTGACTCTCATCCCAGTGTGCTTACTAGCTAAGGGTACGGCTGCGGCGCTCGATGGTTTCCCGGACTCCGCTATGATATTTAGTATCTGGTCAACCTCTTGCTTCATGTCTGCAGGGTTCATGTTGTAATATCCTTCTCCGCTCTCAACGAGATGCACCCCTACCTGAAAGTATGTTTCTTCGGACATGGAGCCAGCTATCGTTGTTGATGCCTGACTGTTGAGCTCTCCCAGTATTTCCTCAATAGTCATCCTCTTCCCGTCTTTCACTATTGCGGCGCCATCGGCACAGATGCCTTGAGTGTACTTGGCCATCACTCAGTCCCTCCCACTTTCAGGTCATCTGGATCTGTTTTGTGTACGGGGCACAAACGATAAGCTTCGTCACACTCCCCGCAGCAGCAATCATTCGGTATTTGCTCTCCACACTTAGAAAGGTTCTCGCGTGCCAGCTGGTATGGATCTATTTCTTCCCACGGAAACTCATCAAAAAAGCTGCGAGATAGATTCACCCATTCACTGATTGTTTGCGGCCTGGTTACTCCTTGGGATGTACTGGTTGCGTTCGGGAATGGAACAGGCTCATCACGAAGTTGAGATATTCGCTCCCGAGCTTCTTCTAAAGTATTAAGCTCATCCCACTTAAAGCCATTGGCATGGGCTATAAGTGCGAACTCGCTCATTATCAGCAATGCACTACTGTGCCTTTCATACGGGGTTGAAAGAGACATCCCGGTGGGAATGTGGGTAACGTTAAAAAGGCCGAAATTCACCATTACAACTGCCAGCCCGGGACTATTCTTGTGGGTTATTCCTGGTGCTTTCTGAGGGATGCCGCAACGTATAGCAATATCGACTTGGATTTCAGTGAACTCTGGTTGTTTAGAATCGATCATGGTTTCACCTCAAGATGCAATTTCAACGAGTGGGATCCGGCTCATGTGCATGGTGTAGCCGGTTTTCTTTTCCAGGGAGTCGTACTCACTCAGCAGCTTGGGGTGATGCCTTGCCCCGTTTTTGATGTCATTCTCACTGCCAAATAGACAGAAAATGCAGCTCAGTCGATCATTTCCAATGGTGTAAGCAAAGTGGGGTTTTTGACCGGATCTGGCGATCTCTGCGAATACCTCATACTTCGTTAGCTCATGTACTGGTAGCCATTCATACCAGGTTGCAACGTTAGTGCTGGCCTTAACGTTAAGGGTTAAAGGCTTTTTCTTGGCCCTTCCGGTTGACTCCTTTGCGCGTAAGCCAAGGCAGTTGACGATCTTTGTAAAGCCGTTCTGCTTAGCGTATTGGCGAACCTCTTTCTGAATGGGGCCACGCTTCAGATCACTGGTGCATTGCCTGGTTGCGGATGATGGCCAGCTGGGCACTTCCGGTCTGGCCTTATATCGTCTCTCAACCATCTCAAACAGGGTTTTGCTGGCAGTGGCAACGATGAAAGGTAGTTGGGCCTCGGTCGCTTGCTTCTCAGCATGCTCCAAAGCTCCCGGCCATTCCATTTTCCCCAGCGACGCATGAATAACGATCAGCTGGTGTTTGGGAACCAGCTCCAAGAGCTTGATCAGCATGACTTGGCTATCTTTCCCACCAGAATGGTTTGAGACAAAGAGAGCGCCTTCATTTACAAGCCGTTGAATCGTTGCATCCATGCCTTCAGCCTGGATTCTGTTGGTTTCCTGCTTGAGGTTGGCTTCTATCTGGTCTCTGGAGAGTCTCATGCAGTCACCTCCTGCGGCAGAGAAAGCCCCGCCTTGATTTGCTTGACCCATACTGAATTGGCTGACAGCACAAACGTTTCCCCTGTCCAGGCCAACAGAAGGGTTTCCCCCATGGTTTCTGCAATGGCCTTGGCGGCTGCACTGGGGACCGCATTGCCGATCTGTTCCCTGTGGGCGCTGTCGCTCTTGCCTGCAAACTGGATGATGTCTTCCTCTGGATCGATCAGGGATTGGATACAAGCCAGCTCAAGCGTGGTGAATGGTCTATGCCAGGTGTTGTCCATGCTGATGATCATGGCTATTAGCTTGTCGTTGGGTTCTGGCAGTCTTGGATCAGCCACAGACCAGCGCCCGTTATCGTGTCCAGCGGCAGCTGATACAGCGCCTGTGGATGCGTCCCAAGGTATTACGCCGTAGTGACCGGCTGTTAGGTAATTATCACCTTTACTGCGGTGTAGATTTGGTCGGGGATCAGCGACAGCGAATGCACCCTGGCCGGTAGTGCTGCCTGCAATGATCGTCCCGGCAGCCTCATCAAATCGGGTGATACGATATTTTCCGCCCCTGAATGGGTTGGTGGGGCGCGGATCCGCAACTGCAAATCGACCTTGCCCGGGTGATCGTTGGCCGGTGATCGTGCCAGTAGGTGAGCCGTAATCAACCACCCCGTATGCACCATAGTCTTTGCCGGCGTATCGAGGATCAGCTACTGAGAAAGCTCCATTTGTTGGGTTTGATCTGCCAGCGATTGTGCCCACAGTCTCCTCCCATTTGTTCACGCCGCAATACCCAGCTCTGTATTCCGGCACGATCAGGTAATCTTTTAGATTACCGTTTTCAACGTTAAGTCGATTGAGACTTCTCCAATCTTTTCCGGCCTCGACAAAGGCCAATCGTACCCATGTTTTCCACTGTAGATTCGGGATTCTATGCATTGGACCGGCTGTTTCATCGCCTGGCATTGGCATTTTTTCCAGTACAGAGCTAACCGGTTTAAGTGAGCGTTTTGGCGGCTCATACAGGAATGGCGGTACTTTTTCGGTGTGGCGACCAACTAACAAGAAGCGCCTGCGACTCTCCGCGAGACCTCCAAGCTCCCCACAGTCATGAACAGTCTCGGATACGGCATAACCAAAATGCTTTAGGATGGCATTTATTTTGTCGAGTAGATGTCGACCTCTGTTCTGTATCCGGGGGACGTTCTCAAAGAGATACATATCTGGGGGATCGTCTGCCCAGGCTTCCATCATTAGCCAAGTACCACGCAACGTTAACTCGTTGAGAGCTTGGTACTTCGGAGTAAGGCTCAACTTTTGTGACAGCAGCCCAGATAAACCTTTACATGGCGATGATGTGAAGCCTATGTTTGGTCGTTCATTACCAGCCGCTTTCCGGATATCTTCTGGAGTCGCCTCCCTCCACTCTGGCGGGGGTTCAGAGCCATGAAAAGCAATGTATTGATCACGGTTCATGAGGTCCATTACGGTGCCAGCGACACCGGTCAGCAACTTGAAGTTTTCCAACGCTAACGGGTTAACATCAATACCACCAAGACAACGATACTTACCTTCAAGTCCGGTTATTCTGGGATTGGCTTGGTTAAACCCTTTCGCGCCCCCGCCACAGCCGCAGAATAAATGGAAGTGCGTTATTTCTACTGTACTCAATTGTTATTCCTCGCCTTCAAAATAACCGCTTCCGTGCGGAAGGTTCCTGCTGGGACTGGTTAAGCAGCTTTCTTCAGGTGATCCTGAATCCCGAAATAGACCTCAAGGCACCCCATCGCATCCGGCAGCGCGCTGTGAGCGTTCTGGAGTTCATTCCCGGTGAAGAACCGGTAGGCTTCCTCCAGCTTTGGTGGCTTGAACCCATAGCGATTCTTTGGCGTCAGTTGCATGATCGGCTTGGCCATCAACATCGAGCATTCATGGCTATCTTTGTCTGCCCATGCTTCGGTTACCGCCTCCGTGCTGTAGCGCTTACAGGCAATCCGGACGATCCGCTGGTCAAACGTTCGATTGTGAGCCACACGGAGATGGCCACCCCAGAGCGAAAGCAGCTGGTTTAGTGCCTCATCTTCTGGGATGCCCTCATCCATGGCCTGCTCATTTGTGATCCCATGAACGTCGATAGTTTCTTGTGGGATGGTCCAACCATCTGGCTTGATGATCAGATCCAAGGTTTTAATGATCTTCCTGCTGTCCAGGTCGGCCAGAACGGCACCCAGTTGAACAATATGGGGCTGGTGCTCAGCACCTGATGGCGATTTCCAGTCTGGGATTCCAGTTGTTTCGGTGTCATACGCAAAAATGCATCTCATGCTGCTTGTTGCTCCTGTTTTTGAGTAGTTAGGACGCCGCCTTCAATCCAGAAAGAGGACATAACGCCCTCGATGGTGGCGGTCGGTTTCTTGAGAGTTCCCAGGACAATTGCGGAGTCGATCTGCCCAGATCCTGCTATGTCGGCCAGCCAATTAATCAGGCTTGAGCGTAGTGATGGGTGGAGAACGTCGAATCTGTCGATCACCAGGAACTTGAGCCCGCTCACATGACTAAATGCTTCGGCGATCAGGACATCGACACGCCATTGCTCGGACTCAGAAAGCAGATGGTAGAGTCTGCCGTCTGCGGTGATGCTCATATCGGCGTGAATACGTGGCGTCATCCACTCGGTACCTGCTGCTGAAACCTTCAGACGATCATTTATTGGCTTGATTGCCTCCCCAAGGATCTCGCTCGGGATGCCATCAGGTGCCAGAGCATCAGCAATTTCACTCCAGGCTTTCACCAATTCGTGGCTTTCAGCAGCTCGACGGTTGGCATTGACCGCCAGTTCATACTCCAGCTTTTCTGCCCTTGCAGCTTTCAGATCCTCGTGAAGCAGATCATGTTCCTCCATCAGAGCAGAAGCCTCAGCATCCAAGGCTGCGATCTGTTCGTCCGTCACTACTTCTATTCTGGGTCGATTACTCAGCTCATCCTGGGCGCGCTTTGATCGGTCCAATTCCAGGGATAGCTCATTTGCCAGTTCGTATGCTCTTTCAGCTTCCTGTTTCAGTTCCTCGTATTCAGCCAGTACGGCTGGATCTACATCTGCAGGATCCTGGTAAGC
Organism: Hahella ganghwensis DSM 17046; assembly: GCF_000376785.1. Taxonomy (GTDB): domain Bacteria; phylum Pseudomonadota; class Gammaproteobacteria; order Pseudomonadales; family Oleiphilaceae; genus Hahella; species Hahella ganghwensis. Next base: position 50,580 of record NZ_AQXX01000130.1, on the reverse strand, counting down.
AACCAAGCTATCTGATACATGGGCGACCTTGCCTTGGCAGTGAGGGCATTCAAGGATGGTTAGATCATCCCCGGTCATGACCTTTCTTTTCAGGGTGTTCAGGTCAGACGCACACTTTGAGCTCCTTTTGTGCGCTGCAAGATATTGGGTATGAATGGTCTCATACTGATCGGCAATTTCTTGGAGCTTGCTCACTATGGCCTGCTCATCCTGTGCCTGGAGTTTCAAGCCCTGCAATCCGCCAATCTTTCTACCCTTCTCCCCCACCTCATGGAGAACTACGGCCATTCGGTTCTCCATCTGTTCCAGGCGGTCTTCATCGACCGCAGCGGGACACTCACGCTCCCACCCCTCAGCCTTCTGGCTCCCGTATGTCTCACCGGTGACAGATTTCCACGCCCCCCGAGCTTCGCTGGCTTTATCCTTGGCTTCTTTGTGGGCTTCAGGGAAGCCAGATCTCAACAAGGGGATTACGTAGGCTGCCAGTTTCATGTCACAACCACGCTGCTCCATGCGCTCTTTGATGTTGTTGGTGTCTGGATTCACACCGGTTATCTCAAATAGAGATGTCCGCCGCTCATCTGCACTGGCACCAGCAAAACTGGCGGGATTGATAACGTAACTGATGGCCGGGTTATCGAATACAGAACCGTGAACACCTTTTAGTGATGGCACTTCAATAGTGCTTTTCTCACCATTGATAGTGACCTCTGCAGATCCCTTTTTGGCCCCATCCTTCACCAGTTGCTTAGCCTCTTTCTTTTTATCGATGCGAGGCATGAAGCCAGTGAGCGCGCTCCGGATGGCGTTCTGAAAACATGACTTACCGGCACCGTTGGGACCGGCAAACACAGTGATAGGCGATACCAACTCTACATCTACGCGCTGGATGCCCAGGAAATTCTCGACTTTGATGTGAGATATTTTCATCCTTCCACCCTTGGTCTGATCCGTTCGCACAACACTCCCCCAGTCCGACCGGTGACCTTTACTACCGGTTCACCATGTCCCAGTTCCCAGGCTTCAGATCTGAGGTAGCACTCTTCGGCTTGCCCGAAATCGTTATCGAAATAGACAGGCTGTCCCTCGTGGAACTTCTCGTTGAACTCATCTGCGGTTAGCTTCTTCATATCAAGCAGCCTTCCCACGCTTCAGTGCCAGGTATTCGGTTTCGCTAACCTCAGAAACCACTCGAATTTCATCACCACGCTTTTTGTCCTCGTGGTAACGCTTCTGGGCTGCTATAAAGCGATCTCGATTCCAGACACGGTGATGGGTGATAACTGGACTATGACGCCCGGTCGGGTCAATCAGCTTCAAATAAAAATCCGTAGTGATCATTTATTTCTCCTGTAGAAAAAGCCCCCTCCACACAATCAAAGGGGGAATCGTGGCTTACGCTGCTTCGTCATCCAGTTCGAGATCATGCTGATCTGGATCTGCTTGAATCTGATCCATCCCCCCAAGTACTGCATCAGGGGTTGCCATCACTATCAGGCAAGGCTGAGCGGCTGATTCGTATAATTCCTGAAGGGCGTCTGACTGATTTGTCCTATCGACGATCAAAACCGCTTTGATTTTGTCTTTGATCTGAACGCTCTCCAGCACCCCTGACACCTTCATGCATCCATTCGATGAGATCAGGGCGATAGCTTTACCTGCAGCTTCTGTAACACGCTCCCTAACGCGGTCGATCACATCCCCTTGCTCAAATTCGGGAAGCTTTTGCCACACATCTGGCATGGCTTTCATTTCATCCAGAACAATGGCCATCAGGTCATGGCCAAGCCACTCAATTGCATTGAGCTGGGTCTGTTCTGTTTGTGTGGTTTCTTCTGTATCGCTCATCTTCAACTCCAGGTTTTAGGGTTGTGCTGCCCGGTCCTGACTCCGGACAACACAACTGGCTTACTTAAAGAACCTTTTAATATGCTTGAGTACGGTTGTTGATCAGTCACATCCGCGAGTTTTAGATCACACTTAACATTGAGGTGTATCAGCAAACAGGATCCGGTCTCCTGCGCCAGGGCCTTATCGGTTACTGCACGATCTGCAGGTGCAGCACTGCTTCTGCTTGTCCACTGCCCCTGGTACTCCGAGCGTGACAAGATGTGGACTATTGGAAATTCCAGCCCGAGCAGAACGGCCAGAATCATGATGATCATTCGATATCCCCCATCAGATGCTTGGTGGTCATTTTTCCGGGTTTAGCGACGGTCTCGGTAGCTGCCGGCTGGGCATCCCGCTCAGCCTGTTCTGGGGCAGCTCCGCTCGAATCCTTTCTATCGCTGGGGCTGGGGTTATTTGGTGAAGGGGCGCTTTCTGCTGGCTCAGCCTCTGGTGGCTCGTTGTCTAGGATTACGAATTCGCCATTGATATACTCAGATCCTCTGCCCTCAGTGGCTGCGGTATCTATCTCCATGGCAGCGGTGAGTTCGACAGATTTCGGCATGTACTTCAGAACCTGCATGAGTGGCACTTTCCGGGCATACATCTCGAAATTTTTATAGCTGTAGTGTTTACCGCCGACTTTGTTGTGTTTGTCGCGATGCTTAACGACTTTATTCACTGACCAGACTTCTATGATCGGCCACTCTGCCCCCTTTACGCGCCCGATGGCATATACATGGGTAAGCATGCTTTCGTCGTTCTCATCGCCTGGCTTGTGGCGCACATACGGGGAGTCACCAAGCTGGTAATCGAACTGATCGCCTTGGAATACCGCACCCGTCCAGACCGTCCCCCTGCCAGATCGGCTCACCAGATCCACATAGCCTTTCCAGCCAGGGACCAAGGTACATGTGCCTTTGTATGGCACCAGATAGGCTTGCCCGTCTACACCTGGTTCAAGCCCCAGCTGGGAGGCGACAACAATGGAGGAAAATATGGATTTGGGATTACACAGCGCGAGATCTTTGCTCTGGCTGAAACAAGTCATTGCCAGTCTTGCCATGCGATCAGGATTCAGATGTTTTGGTAGTGCAGCAGCAAGTTGGCCTTTATGTGCCGTAAAGTAGTGGTTCAGAGTAGCCAGTGGATTGTTGCCCCCTGGCTGCTTTAATTCGGAAAGTTGAGTTGCCATTTAACGCTCCAGTGCTACTGATCTTTAAACTTGCAGGTTGACCATCTGGCGCAGTACTTCTCATCGCACAGATAGCTGGATGGGTTAGGTGGAAATAGGCCGGTTCTGAAGTACTCCTTTGCGTACTCAATCAGGCCGTGTGATGAATCGGTCCCTATCAGGGTTTCTTTGGCGCCATGAATCTCGCCGGTACCGATATCGGGAGAACCAGATGTCTTCAATCCGATAATCTCCCCGGGTTCAGTTACCTGCTTGCCGGATGTGTGTTCATACAACAGCTCATAGGTGCCTAACTGAGCCTTGAAACCCTTGGTCTTTGCCTTGCCCTGCTGGACCGAGGCCTTACCAGTTTTCAGGTCACTGATACCGATACCGTTGGTTGTCTTCCTGATCCGTGACCTGTCCAGAGTGCCCGTTAACTGAATCTGGATACCGTGGCCGCAATCGATCACAAGTGGAACGGTCTCCATCTCGACCGCTTCAAACTGGTAATTCGGCGATACTTCCAGGCAATACCTTGTGTGGAGAGTCAGCCCGATGCGCTCAGCATCCCGGATCCGGATATCAGAGGTGGACCAGTCGACGTCCTTTCCTGGATCACGCAGCGTTTCAACGAAAATCCCAGCAGTGTCATCTGGTGTTAGGTCGAAGTGGTTCACCCTGGCGTCATCGAATGCGGCTGTACTGGCGTGAATCGCTGTACCAAGCAACGCCCGAGGGCTGTACGGCTTCCACATGCCTAATAGGTGCTCTCCCTCCCATTTGTGGGCACAGTCAAAGAGAGAACCCCAGGAACTTGCGCGAATGCGAAATGGATCAGACATCATGCAGCTCCATTCGGCTGTGGCGACACAACGCGAGGTCTAGCTGGCAGGCGTACAACATTGCTTTTTTCAACAATGCAGTAATGCCCATCTTTGAATTCCAGGTCACATTTCTGTGAACTAGCGAACTTGGCAAGATCAGATACCGTTACCCAATCTGGCATTGATACTTTTTGCATCATTCACCCTCCGGTTTAACGAACTCTTTACACTGCTCTGACATTGGCTGGTTCTCGCAGAAGGACTCCCATGAGCTTTTGCTGTGCTGATAGTCCTGCTCAGTGATCCAACCTGCGGCCAGTGAAGCCAAGAGCCAGATAATTGCTACACCGACCGTTTTCATGGGGTTTACTCTGGCTGGGGCATCTGAAGAATCAGACCACTGTCTCCAGTAATCATCCTGGGCTGAGCTCCGTCCCACTTCTGGGCAAGCGTTAGCTGGACTATCAACGGGTTGTCACGCAGCGCCTGAGCCTTGGCCTCGATAGCAGCGGCCTCAGCTTCACCTTTCACTTTCAGGGCGTATGCGTCAGCATCTCCCCGTTCGCGGGTGGCCTTCGCCTCAGCTTCTGCGGTTTTTACCGTTTGTTGCGCGGTGGTTTCGAATCGGTCGAGCTTGTGTTTCTCTGCATCCGCCAGATTCTTTTCTGTTTGCTTGGTCTCAATCGAAGCCAAGTACTTTTTAGGCAGGCCTATGTTGTCAATTTGCACGGAATCCAGCGTTACCGGGAAATTTGACATCGTGGTATTGAGGGCGACGGCGATATCGTGGATGACCTTTGCCCGGTTAATGATCAGCTCTTCAGCAGTGAATTTGCTGATGGCTGATTTAGTGGCGGACTTCATCCGGGTATCCAGAATCCTGTCCTCAAACTGATCCAGCCCGCCATAGTCAACAAACAAGTCAAAGGCGCTGGCCTTATTGACAGTCCAGTTCACGCTAACAACAGCATCCACCGGCATCTGCTCACTGGTAGCAGCTGGAAGGCGCTCGGTGCTCTTACGTGTCCGGACCTCGATAATCTCAACCGAATCAGCTATGGGCATTTTGAGGTGCAGACCTGGTGGTACCTGCTCCTTAGCTTCGCCGAAACGCTTAACGATCCCTACGTGGCCTTCATCAACTGTGTAGAAAGTGGCCCATAACAGACACAGCCCGATAATCACCCCAAGTGATGTGGCTCCCCATTTAACGATTTGCTTTGTAGTCATTCTCTTCTCCTGTATTAAAAAGACCCCCGACTGCAAACTGGGGGGATTCACCGCCAATGAAATACTAGTTATTTGAAATGGCGCTCCACTCTTTTGCGCCGTCATAATCGTTACCGCCTACGGATTCCCAGGTATTGCCCGTCTCATCGATAGCGATGCATCCTGGCACCCAGGCATGAGGGTCACGAAGTTCATTCATCCACCCTTCAGCGGTACCGTTAAAGAAAACGACCACGCCACCTTTTCCTGTCATGCCGTGCCGCTCTCTAAACTCATTTGCCAAATGCCTCATATTCATACTCAGTTCCTTTTAGAAGGCTTGCTCGACCAGCGAAGCCGGAAATGCTTCCAAGGCCTCTTTGATCAATCTGAAACTTGCCTGTTTGATGAGCTCTGTAACGCCAGTGGTGTACTGGGTGGGAGAGATCACCCCCTTGAGCAGGTTGTCCAGATACTCATGCAAACCGGGCTCGTTGTTTTGGTATATCAGCGACCGGGTAATAACGGTGTCGTTAACCACTGTTCTCCCGGTTTCGAACATCTCCAGGTAATGCCCCCAGACCACTTGGTCTACATATGCCTGATTTGCTCGGTCTTGCTGGTATTCCATGGTGCTGGTGCTCATGAAAACCTCTTCAAATAGCGCTGGAGGGTGTCTAGTTCGGCTTGGTAATACTGCTGAGCCAGTCCACTTGTATTTTTTGTTTTCTCGATCTGGGCGATCAGTTTGTCCCGTTTTTTTCTTGCGTAGTCTTGGGCGCTCATCTTGGGAATCACGGTCCATCTCCTTTTCCGGGCATCGGTGGGTGCCACACGACGAACTATCACTTACCTTTAGTTATTCATGTCGCTAACAATTCGTAACCGTTAGCAATATGATAAACATACGTTAGCGTTATGATAACACTTCGTCAATAGCATTTTGCTAATATCAATAAAATGGAGACTCAAATGCTTGGATATCTGTGCATTTTTCAAGTGGCTTTTTTTGTGTTTTTTGTGGTTTTGGAGAGAATTAAGGGGATAAGAAAGATTGATAGAGCTGATGGTTATGCAAAAATTTGGATGTTGGTAAACACCTTTGCATTGGTTTGGGCAAACTTATGGGTGACTCTTTATCTCGATTTATTGAACCCAGTTCAGTTTAATTGGCAGGATGGAATTGTATTTTACTTGGTGTACTCGTTCACAAATTACTGGGTACATAGGGTAAAACATAGTAATCGCTGGTTCTGGAAATACATCCACCGCTTTCACCACTCCCCCTCCCACATGGAAACCTCAGTCGCCTTCTATAAGCACCCGATAGAGTACGCTGCAAACACTTTTGTCATTGTCAGTCTGGCGGTGATGATGGATGCATCTATAGATACCATAGTTATGGCCTTGGTCATCGAGGGCTGCTTAGAATGCTACCACCACAGCAATATTCGAACCCCGGATCGTGTCCGTTGGATCGGCTATATCATCCAAACCCCTGAAATGCATCTAGTTCATCATGAGTACGGGCGACACCGGTATAACTACGTGGCATTCCTATGGGATACAGTGTTTGGCACAGTCAACCTAGGATATGACTGGAATGGCCGATTGGGATTTGCAGACAGCCACAACTCGGAACGATATTTAATGTTACGTTAGCTTGACTTTGTTTTATCTATGGAGATACTGAAAACGGACTAGGCCACTTGAGTGGCCACCCGTAAAATAAATACATCAAGGATAAGCAGACATGGGGTTAGCACTAAAGGAATCTTTCCTGTCTTTTGAGACAACCGCCGAACTTGATCAAGCTCTACATTCCTATATCGAGCAGTACACCAAACGGAAGTCATTTAGGACTTTGACTGCTGAGATCAAGAAATTTGTCATAGATCAGTTTGAGGAATCAGACCTCAAAGATCGATGCACAGCAGAGGAATATCAAGCCTTTATCAAAGAATGTACGCCCTCGCGGGCATACCTACAGCAATATGTTGATGGTAGGGCGATATGTTTCCGCTACACCAACACACTTGCCAATTTCTTTAACGTTAGGTTCACAATCGCCAGCTACAACCCAGCAGTTGATGCACGCCAACGGATAAAGACAAGGAAATAATAAATACCTGCACGGAAGTGGATGAATGAACTCTGATAAGAGAGCCCTGATAGCATTGCCATTTGCTGAAGGGGTCACGGTCATTAAACACGGCAAGGAAGTCTGGGTTGATTATGACCTGGAATACTTGCGGGAACAGGAACAGAAAGGGAAGTCGACGTTTAACAGGGAGGAATTACAGGAGTTTATCAAAAATCTATGAGGGCACCTATTTGATGGTGCCCCTTGTTTGCCTTATAACGCCAACGACCTCACCATCACCGAGTTCGACAGGCTTATAGGAATCATTCAGCGGGGCAAGAATGATGTCTGCCCCATCTTGTTTATATTCACGAATCAGTGCTTTGTTATTCACGACAGCGAGAACGATTGAGAGGTGTTTTGGCTCAATTGCTGGTTCTACGAATACGATAGTCCCATCGAAAATACCCATTCCGGACCTGGGCAACATGGAATCACCAAAGAACTGAGTAGCGAACACGCCTTCAGTCAATTTGCTGGCGAAAAAGAACTCGTGCCGGCTGGGCTCTATATTTTCCCTGTTTAATACATCGTTAAAGTCATAGAAGGGAACTGCCACTACCTCCTCTACTTCTACCTTGCTCGCTCCACCATCACCGTGGCCTGAATCCATCCAGCCTTTAGGGAGCTCCAAGTTGCTCTCAATTTTTCTGGCCAACTGGCCTCCGACATTTCTCCCACCCTTCTCGGACGTGATCTGTCTCAAATATCCCTCACTGACATCAGCCTTTCGGGCCAAACCGGCAGCACCGCCATGCAGATTATATAGGTGCAGCAGATTCTTTAATCTCGTTTCGTGAATAGTTGCCAAGGTCCGTTCATCCCTACCCGGTTTTGAGTTAGCAAAATGATAATGTTTCTTGCGGGCCATTTGAATTTGCCTTATGCTTATTAGCGAAATGCTAACACTGAGCAAAATTAAATGAATGTGAAAAGTTGGTTTTCATCTGCAACAGATATCGAACGGGCAAAGGTGGCCGCTCTGGCTGATACATCCGTGAACTATCTAAAGCAATTAGCTGGCTATCACCGGAATCCGTCCCGGCATTTGGCAGAACGACTTGAAGCAGCGACAAAGGAGGTAACTCCAGATCGCGTTGTATCGAAGTATGAAGCTGTGTTTCCGGAGCTGGATGAGAGTGATGCTGCATAAAAATAACCACCTGTTTAATCGGGTGTTTTTTTTATATCTCTTTTTCAACAGTCAATAGGAGTCAATTGAGATGACTGCAGTTGCCGAACAAGGAAGATTACCCCTAGTCGTACGCCCTCAAATCATAGAGGCCGTGGGAGATGATGTTATTGACCGCCTGCCAGATATGCAGTCTGCACTGGTTTTGGCGATCACTGCAAGCGGGCTTCAGGAAAAGCAGATTCACCTGGAACTGAAAATTGCCGCAGCACAATGGACAAGGATTAAAAGTGGTCAAGCTCACTTCCCCCAAAACCTACTCTGCGAGTTCATGGATATAGTCGGGAATGAGATCCCACTTAGATGGCTCGCCATGCACCGAGGTTACGGACTGGTCCGCCTCCGAACCGAAGTAGAAGCCGAAAACGAAACTCTTAGAGCTCAGAACGCCGCCCTGCAGGAGAAGCTCGCACACTTCGAGGAATTTTTAACCATCACCAAGCGGTGATTTAGGAAAGTTTGTTCCATGCCTGATGTTCGCCCTGTCTCAGGGCGCTTTTTGAAGTTTCCTGGATGAACCGCCAGAGAGGGCACCAGGAAGCTTCACAAAGCGAGTATGCAAACCCCCAGCCAACGGTGGGAAACATTGGCAGCCAGAACCGACTACTAAGTGCATCGGCGATCTGGTCGGAAAAGCCACGAGACGGTTAGTCCCCTGGGATTCAGGGGCATGAATTCAATAGGAAGCCTGGGAGTGCAGCTTGCTGCTTGCCTTCGGAGGATATCCACCCCGAGAACAGGGCACGAATTTACAAGCCGATGATGAGGCTACTCAGCTATAGATCAGAGGATCCGATTATGCACATAACAATACAAATCGCCTCGATAGCTTTACTGACCGGGCTGGGTTGCCTGGCAGTTATCACAACCACTCTGTCATGGATGATCATCAAACCATTTTCTATAACGCTCAACAGCGTATTTGAACTCAAGGGGGAATGATGTTCAAACAGCCAATTGAGGAACGCATAGAACGTTTCCTGACAGCCTTCCCAGGCGCAAAGAGAATCCCACTTAACCAGCCTGATATCAATGCCTTCCATGACTCTGAGCTGGGGCAAACCTACCTTCCTGTAGTTCAGATTGGTCAGATCGATCGGTCTATAGACCTGACTCAGATTGAGCGGGTGGAGTGTGCTACATGCAAGGCGGCACCTGGATGGCTTTATCAGAACGATGATGAGCATTTCTATCGTTGTGTGAGTTGCCAGCGGGCGGCAATGGCTGGTGCAGCATGAAATGGAAGCATGACGACCTGTTGAATGATCTCGCTGAACATCTGAACACACCAGAAAAGATGGTGTGGCGCGATATGCAGATGGGGCCATCCGGGAGTAAGCGCCCCGACGTCTATGTTATGCGGAAAAGCTATTCCAACCCCAAACCCCTATCTTATGAGATTAAGGTGTCCGTGTCTGACTACCGGTCTGACGTTACCAGTGGCAAATGGCAGAGCTATCTGAAATTCAGTTGTGGTGTGTATTTCTGCGTTCCCCAAGGGCTGATTTCAAAACAAGATCTGCCAGCTGCCTGCGGTCTAATGATCCGTGGTGAAAACGGCTGGAAGAGCCTCAAAGCACCAGTCTTGAACCCATGCACTCTACCTCAAGACACAATGCTCAAGCTTCTCATCGATGGTATTGAGCGAGCGGATTCAAAACATCGAACCAAGGCAATCAACACCTACCTACTAAACTGTAAGGTCCGCGAACACTTTGGCGAGGATGTCGCACAGACAATTACTGATCTGGTCGCTGCGAGAGCCAACCTAAGAGACATCCAGTCTGAGGTTGATTCAATCCTTAATGGAGCAAAACAGCGAGCGGACATTCTCTTAAAGAGCGCCAATGAATCTGCCGAACGCAGCAAGAAAGAGCTTTCTGATGGCATCAAGAGATTGTGCACTGCATTAGGATTGCCTGAAGAGAATCACAACGAGTACAGCCTTCTACGCGCCCTCCGACTTACTGAGAACCGCATCAATGTTGATTCAAGAGTACGCACTTGTAAAACGATTGTAACTCAGCTCAAGGACAGCCTCAGATGGGCAGAGAATGAGCTCCGTCCAATTGTTGAGAATGAAGGTCGTTGAAATGGGCGCATACATCGACTTCATTAAGCGGAAAATTAAGCTGGCGGTTTCAACCGGCTTCGATATCTCCCCTGCAGATGTTAATCCAATTCTGAAGCCCCACCAGAAAGCCATGGTGGTCTGGGCTGTTAAGGGGGGATGTCGCGCACTATTCGCTAAGTTTGGTCTCGGTAAAACCGTTGTACAGCTGGAAGTACTTCGGCTGCTGTTAGTGTGTCTCGGGGGCGGAAAGGCTCTGATATGTGCCCCTTTAGGTGTCCGTCAGGAGTTCAAGCGCGATGCTGCAATGCTAGGAATTAAGATCAGGTTTATCCAATCCGATAAAGAAATCGACGGCGATGGAATCTATCTGACCAATTATGAAAGTATCCGGGAAGGAAAACTCAACCCTACCTTGTTTGATGCTGCCAGCCTGGATGAGGCATCTATCCTGCGATCATACGGATCGAAGACTTACCAGGAATTCTTGCCGCTCTTTGATGGCGTCAGGTTCAAGTACGTTGCAACCGCGACACCCAGCCCGAACAGGTATAAAGAGCTTATCCATTACGCTGGTTTCCTGGGGATCATGGACACTGGCCAGGCCCTTACCCGGTTCTTCCAGCGTGATAGCACCAAGGCTAACAATCTAACCATATACCCACACAAAGAAGAGGAATTCTGGCTCTGGATCAGCAGCTGGGCACTCTTCATTGATCGACCTTCGGATCTCGGCTTTTCAGACGATGGGTATGTGCTGCCAGAACTGAAAGTCATCTATCACGAGGTGAAGACAGACCATTCTGATGCCGGTACTGATAAGTGGGGCCAGCATGAGATGTTCAAAGATGCGGCTTTGAGTCTCCAAGATGCTGCCAGGGAGAAGCGAGACACCCTCCCCCTCCGAGTTGCGAAAATGTCCGAGATACTCGAGCAGGATCCTGATAGCCATTTTGTCCTATGGCATGACCAAGAATCTGAGCGTCACGCGATAAACAAAGCGGTACCGGGTTGTAAGGATGTTTACGGGAACCTCGATTTAGATGAGAGGGAACAACGCATCATCGACTTCCAGGATGGCAAGTACAAATACCTGTCTACAAAACCGGTTATTGCCGGATCCGGCTGTAACTTCCAGCGCCATTGCCACAAGGAAATATTTGTCGGCATTGGCTTCAAGTTCAACGACTTCATTCAGGCGGTTCACCGGATCTATCGATTCCTACAGACCCACACCTGTGAGGTCCACATCATTTACGCCGACTCCGAGCGGGAGATCCTCCGGATACTCTTGGAGAAATGGCGCAATCACGATGAGATGGTGGAGAAGATGACAGCCATTGTTAAAAAGTACGGCCTGAGCAATTTGGAGATGGCCGAGACTCTGAAACGCACTATCGGTGTCGAGCGAGTAGAAGTAAGTGGGGAGCGGTATCTGGCAGCAAATAATGATTGCGTCCAGGAAGCCCAGTCAATGGAAACCAATTCTGTCGACCTGGTTATTACCAGTATTCCGTTTGCCAACCATTACGAATACACGCCCAGTTATAACGATTTCGGCCACACAGAGAACAATGATCATTTCTGGGAGCAGATGGATTACCTCACGCCGGAACTGTTGAGGGTTTTGAATCCTGGTCGACTGTATTGCTGCCACGTTAAAGACCGGATCCTGTTTGGCAATGTTACAGGCGCTGGTGCCCCAACTGTTTCCCCCTTTCATGCAGAAGCCATATTTCATGCACAGAAGCATGGTTTTGACTACATGGGGATGATCACCGTTGTTACCGATGTTGTACGGGAAAACAACCAGACTTACCGGCTGGGGTGGTCAGAGCAATGCAAGGACGGCACAAAGATGGGTGTAGGTTCGCCCGAGTATGTTTTGTTGTTCAGGAAGCCTCAGACAAACAGAACCAAGGGCTACGCAGATGTCCCAGTCACCAAAGAAAAGGCCGATTACTCCAGGGCACGCTGGCAGGTGGATGCACATGCTTTCTGGCGCTCCAGTGGCAACCGTCTTCTGGACCCTGAAGAGATGGCCGGCTACGGGCCAGACAAACTGGCAAAGATCTTCACCGAGTTTAGTCTGCACAACATTTACGACTACCAGCACCACGTAAGAGTCGGCGAGGCTCTCGATGCCCGTGGAGCCCTCCCTTCCAGTTTCATGAGCCTGGCGCCAGGCAGTCATTCTGATGACGTTTGGCACGACGTAAACAGGATGCGAACTCTTAACGGTAAGCAGACCCAGAAGGGCCTACAAAACCACGTGTGCCCCCTACAGCTGGATATAGTCGAGCGACTGATAACCAGATACAGCAACCCTGATGAGACCGTCTATGACCCCTTTGGGGGGCTGATGACTGTACCGTATATGGCGGTAAAACTCGGGCGCTTAGGTCGTGCTAGCGAATTGAATTCAGATTATTTCTTTGACGGTGTTCAGTACCTGAAACAGGCCGAGATAGAACACCAGACCCCCACCCTGTTCGACTTTGAAGAGAATGACGCAGCGTAGGAGCTTATGGCAGGCGATTGGATAAAACTCGATCACACGACACCAGACAAGCCAGAGGTTTTTAAAATGGCAGAATTGCTGGATATCGATCCGGATGCGGTATCTGGGAAGCTACTCCGGATATGGATTTGGGCTGATCAACAGACCATAGACGGTAACGCAAAAAACGTTACAAAGGCATTACTCGACCGTATCACAGCCGTTACCGGATTCGCTGATGCGATGTTACAAGTCGGCTGGTTGAGCGAATCAGGCGACGGAATGGTGTTCCCAGACTTTGGAAAACACAACGGAAACGGAGCAAAAAAACGAGCTGAGAGTAATAGGAGGGTTGCAAAACACAGGAATAAAGTTCAGTCAGAACAACAACCTAAAGACGTGAAACGCGAATGTAACGCAAAAACCGTTACAAAAAGCGTTACCAGAGAAGAGAAGAGAAGAGAAGATAGTAAAGATAAAGATATATTGTCCGCCGAACCGGCAGCCCCCAAAAAGCCCAAGAGAAAATCAGCTCTCCCTCCCGGTTTTGAAATTACTGACGAAATGCGCCTTTGGGCTCAACAGCAGGTGCCTGGAATCAATCTCGATCATGAGACCGAGAACTTCAAAGATCACCACCAAGCTAAACGCAGTTTGTTTGTTGACTGGGTAGCTGCATGGCGTACCTGGATGCGAAATGCGGTCAAGTTTAATCGGGGTGGACCGCCCCCACTTCGAAGCCCCCACACCAACTTCAACGAAATCGATCACTTTAACGGCTTAGAGGATAACGGCGATGGATCATACAGATTCTAATCCTGATACAGGCACAACTGAAACCAGAACATGTCCCCGGCACGGTGAATACGAATCCGTTTACTACGCCCTTGGCAACGGCACCTGGTCTGAATGCCCCGAGTGCGTTCAATCGCTCAGCATGCAAAACGAATTCAGAGAGCAGCAACTGAAAGTCGACATCGAGGGCTGGCTCGAACGAGCGGACATTCCGCTCAGATTCAAGGACGCAACATTTGAAAACTACGTCTGCCGGTCAGAAAGGCAGCGTGCGATCTGCGAGCAAACGAAATCCTACGCTGAGAACATCCGGAAGCATCGAAAAACCGGCACCAGCATGATCATGACCGGGGACGTAGGTACTGGTAAAACCCACCTTGCCATCGCAGTCGCAAAATACGCCATCACTCAACAGCATGTTGCTGCCAAATACACAGGCCTCGAAAAGCTTCTACTCAGGGTTAAGTCAACTTTCGGAAAGGGCTCGAGTGAAAGCCAGATCGGAATCATTAACGAGATGCGGAGCTACAGTCTGCTGATCATCGATGAGATCGGTGTCCAGCATAAAACCGATTTCGAACGGCAGGTGATGTTCGATGTCGTTAATGCGCGGTACGAGGATATGAAGCCGACGATTCTGATATCCAACCTGGACATCCACACAATTACCGAATGCATCGGTGATCGGGTGGTCGACAGATTGCGCGAGAATGGCGGAATCTCACTGGTGTTCAAATGGGATAGCCACAGGAGGGCCTCATGAGCGACGTGATTGCTTTCACCAGCCGGTCGGTCAAAACCCTTGCTGATGGAACGTTGAGGCTAAGTATCGATATAGAGCCCAATGATGCGAAAGCTGCCTTTGAGCTTTTTGGCATGCCTGGCGTTGCTGGTGCTGTATGCCGACTCACACAGCAAGCGGCTCAGCAGAACATGCAACAGAAAGCCATTTCCCAAGGTGGTCAGTACGGTGAGATGGCCAAGCTGCTTAAGCTCAAAGGCTTCTTTAGGGTCTTGGACGTATGGAGGGCGATTGGTCCAGACAGCCATTTCACAGCCTGGATACGCAACCAGAAGTGTTGCTTCTCCGGAGTGTATGGAACAGATCAAGATCCTGTACAAGTCGCCCACGTCCGCCGCGTGGCAAATGGATCTGGTACCGGAATCAAACCACCCTACTCATCCATCCCATTACTTGCGAGCAATCATGCCAAACAGCACCAGCAAGGCGAGTCCGCACTCGGTGGCAAAGAGTGGTTCGATAAGCAGCGTATCGAACACGTCGAGCGCTGGGCCTGGGAAACTCTAAAAAACACTCTCGGTTATCAGAGTATGGCGGATGTGCCACCAAAGGAGCTCAAGCTATGGGCTCAGAAGCATGACGTGTTGAGATTTGTGCCAGCGGGGTATGTCGAATGAGGTATCAGATTCCCTCAGAGCACGAAGAGCAAAAAGCACTTGTCCAGTGGGCTGATTGTCAGCGAATACCTCAAGGCCTTATCGGTGACTTTCTATTCTCAGTTCCAAATGGTGGAGATAGACACCGGATTGTGGCTGCGAAACTCAAGGCCGAAGGCGTCCGCAAGGGCGTCCCTGACCTGATGCTTGCTCTACCGCTCGGAGGCTATGCAGGTTTGTTTATCGAAATGAAGCGCCGGAAGGGTGGCAAGTTGTATAGCCATCAGCAGCAGTGGATCACCCGCCTGAAGAAGGTTGGTTACAAGGTTGTGGTATGTGCCGGTTGGGATGCTGCCCGGATCGCAATTATCCAATATCTGCAGACTGGGAAGGAAAGGAGTGCAGCATGACCCCACTGCAAGAATCCCATTCTTTGCTGGAAGCTGAGAATTTAAAGCTACGGGAACAGCTGATGAAGATGACCCAGTTGAATGCTGACCTTCAGGAACGACTTAGGGTTGCCAATCAAACCATTCAAAGAGTGAGAGAGGGCTTGAACGGGTGAGAATTTTTTCAGCACGCAGAGCTTGGCACGAATGCTATTTTATCCCCTCCCCTGACCGGCTGGAGATTCTAGCCCAATCTGTGACCTTGGGAAGTATGGTCAGTCAGCTAGTATGGGAGCGCATTAGAAACCCAGAGGATAGACGCAGGATGATGACTGTGGGAAGCCACTGGACTATCACAGCGACCCAAACCCGAGGCAAATCTGGCGCGCATATTCCATTAGATGCAGATGTACTGGCCAGGGTTAAGCGCACAATCCAAGGCATGGAGGCCCATTTCCAGCTCTTCGGTCACTACATGTACGGGCCATTCTACGATGAGGTGCTGGACCAAGTTGAGGATCTGGTTGTTAACGGCATGTACAAGTACGTCTCAGAAATGGATCCGAAAAGAAAGATAACGACAAAACGAGAGCGCCTGATGTCCGGCTTGATACGAATGCTCATCAGGGACCACCGCCGTCAGGTATTTGGTGGTGGGAGCGAGTATGTTGGGGCTCAAAAGGCAGGCCAATTCCAGACCGATCGATCCTATTCTGTGGGCCTATTCTGCGAAAGACTCTTTGATGACTATCAAGTGAAAGTGGAGCGGAAACATTGGGGAAGGGATTGCGAACCTATATACGAAGCTATCGTTACAGCAATTGACTCAATGGAAAAAAGGACGCTGAAACCTGTATCGGTACTCCTTAGTAAGATCTCCGTGAATGGGGCTGTTTATTGATTTTGGGAACGCTTTAACCTAAAATTTTTCATGTTGCGGTTTTTCCGCCACAAAGGCTCACTTCGGTGGGCCTTTTTTATTTCTTCTGTGCCTCACCCCTACCCCCAGGGGAAACTAGCCCGCCGGTCATGATGCGTCCGCTGCGGGCTTTTCTATTTCTGCCCCACGGTTAATCCATGCAAGTAATCACTCTTGAGAGATTCGCTTACGCCACAGATGGGACGTTTGGCCGACTACAGTTGCCTAACGACAGAATTCTCTACACCTGTGAGCGCCCATGGTTAAACAACCAAACTGGGAAATCTTGCATCCCAGATGGCCTGTATAAGCTACAGAAGCGCGACAGCGGCGTGGTTCGGCGATCTAGTGGTGGAGATTATATATCCGGCTGGGAAGTAACCGATGTGCCTGGTCGAACTTATATCATGATCCACCCGGCAAACTGGCCTCACCAGTTGGAGGGCTGCATCGCCCCTGGCATGAATTATCAGATAATTTCCGGTAAGAACGCTGTCACTCAGAGCCGTTTGGCTTTCTCTGTACTTATGGGAGCCCTGGACGGTTTTGAGGATCTTTACCTCCAAATCAAACCCTATTCAATGGTATGGCCATGATGACTAAAGATTACGGCTTCAACAGGGAGTCTGATGAGCTGGACCAATCAAGCATACGTGGTGCAGCATCATGGATGCTTAAAGAGAATCTAATCTGGACATGCAGAGATGGATATAAAATCACGGTTAAAAAGGGCTTCCGGCACGATCTTGCTTCAATCCCTGCTACTGCTCGGTGGCTTGTTTCTAATGACGATTTTCGTGTTAGAAGGGCTGCTATTCTGCACGACTTCCTATATTCGATCCGTGGACACCTGGCTAACAAAAATTTGAGCCGGGCCAAATGTGATTCCCTGTTTTATGAGGCGTTACGATTCGATGGGGTTAGTCGATTGAAGTCTGGCCTCATGTACCTGGGAGTTCGTGCAGGTGGATGGTTTGCCTGGGACTGCCAATTGTAGGAGCTTGCCGTGAATGTATTCGGTTTCATAAAAAGCATTTTTGAGCCAGCTGTGGACTTAGTGGATGAACTCCATACATCCGATGAAGAAAAGGCCCAAATAAAAAATGCTCTGTTTGGAGCGCAATCCAACTTACTCGGTAAAGTTCTCGAATATGAGATGAGACTGGCCAAGATCAAGGCCTCAATCATTCAGGCAGAGGCTCAGGGACAAAGCTGGCTCCAGCGCAATTGGCGTCCGATTACGATGCTGACTTTCCTGGCGTTGGTTGTGTGTGACTCTTTTGGCTTGTTGACTTTCCGCCTGGCTGACCAGGCCTGGACCTTGCTCCAGATTGGCCTCGGTGGATATGTCGTCGGGCGTTCAGCAGAAAAGATTATCCCCAAGGTGATGAACAAGTGATCCCAGATAAAACCACAGCAGCCTCATATTTCACCAGTGTTGGTATCGGAGTGGCTGGTTCCATGACCTTCAATCAGTGGCTGGCACTGGGTGGTTTTGGACTGGCTGCAGCGACTTTCTGCGTAAATTGGTATTACAAAAGAAAGGAATTCAAGCTCAAAGAGGAATACCACAATCACATGTTGAACAAAGATTAGCTATCTCCGGTTAATAGCCGTACCGGATAGCGAGGTATGGCATGTATTCCGTCCACGAAGAGATCCTCATCTCAAGCACCAGCCCCATAAATTACTCGATATCGGTTCTGCGAATCTATCCAGACGGACAAAGCTTCGAGGCCCGATCCGAGTATGTTGGGATCTGCGTTCTATTGGTTGCCGGCGAGATAGCAGAAATCAGGGGCCTGATAGTTAAAGACCAGGCAGCTTTCAATCGCCGCGTAAGAACGCAGATAGGCTCCATCATCAAATCTCACGGCTGCAAGGAATGCCGAGTAGATCGACCACAAGGGAAGCGCTCTTTCACATTAACTAAATAACTTGAGGTTCACGGTTAATGAGCACCGAAGTAACCCTGAGCACCTATGGTAAAAACTTGGTTGCCGACAACATCGCGCGGGAACTGGACGGAGGTAATATCAAGGTATATACCGCCTCCCCGGGCCGCACCCTTCTCGGCACCTGTCCGCTTTCTGCCACTTCTGCTCCAGCAGCTGTTAACGGCCTTCTGACATTTAACGCCATCACGGAAGACAGTAGCGTGGACGCTGATGGTACTGCCGCTGAATACGATATGTGTAAATCAGACGACACTGTTATGTGGAATGGTTCTGTGGGCCTAACAGCAAGCGGTGAAAGCATGACCATGGATGACACGTCACTGGTAACAGGCGGCACATTACCAATCAGTTCAGCGACCTTCCAAGTACCGTAAGGCTGGTTAATGGCTGAATACGCTCTAATATTCGACGGCTCCAACGACCATGTTGTGATGCCGACATGGACACCATCGAGTGAACGATGGGAGATCCGGGTCAAGTTCGAGTTATCCGCGCTGGCGCTCACCTATATTCTGGGTGACTCAAGCAGCTCGAACAAACGGCTTTATGTAAATCCCGGCAGCTCGCCTGATGTCAGGGTCCAGGGTGGCGGATCATCTCACCGCGTAGATTTCAATTCTGGTATCACCTGGCAAACTGGGGTTGTATATGAGCTCCATGTCATTGTCGATTACAACGGATTTGACTACACCTCGGAGCTGTATATTGATTCAGGATCCGGTCCACAGCTGGTCGATTCTGGTACCGATGGATCTGGCGCCTTTTCCTTTGAATGGATTGGTCGTCGTTCTTCAGCAACCTATGGTCAATTTAAGCTCCATGAGTTGGAACTCGTGGACACTGACACCGGTTCGAATAGTCGGCTATATCCGGTAAATGAGGGCACCGGCTCGACCATCGCTGACAGTCTTGGCAATGGATCGACTGACGGAACTCTGACCAACTTTCCGACAGATGATTCTCAATGGGAATTCGTTGCCTCATCAAATAACCTTGTTGCAACGCTGTCCCCATTTACTGCGGCAATACAAGCATCCTTCATTCCTCCGGATGGGTCGGCAGATGTTGTTGCCACATTGGCACCTTTCACCGCATCCCTTACAGCAAGCCATGTCCTACCTGATGGTGTAAAAAACTACACCTTTGATGATCTCCAGTTCCCTGCTGATTGGACAGAAGATAATGGCCAGTTCACCGCCGCGTCAGGCGTATTGCAGGCAACAGGATCAAGCCCCACTGGAGCGAAATGGGTCTCAACATTCGATGCTGAAGCCTCTGACGGGACACTGACCGCCAAGTTCAATTCTGGTGGTGATTCAGCTGGGTTTTATGGGTTGGTCTGCCGGTACTCAGACACAAGCAACTTCTGGCTTGTCTGTATCTATATTTTGTCGTCTTCCGAAGCGGAACTCAGACTATATCGCCGACAGTCATCTGCATGGACATCTGTCCAAAGCTATGTAATTCCATCGTTTGGGCGGTTTGATGATTATGATGTCTCGGTCACACTCGACGGACCCGATATCACTGCCCACATAAACGAAGTCGAGGCCTTTACACATTCCTCATCATTCCTTCAATCCGCGACAAGGATGGGAATGAGGGCAAGCGGCACCGCCCCAAGTCTTGATAACGTGAGATTTGTCACGGCTCCTGAAGTGCCACTGACAATCAACGACTATGTATTCAGGCGTTCAGTTGGAGGCACTGCCACAGTTCCTGTATCAGGTTTGCTGAACGTCTCCACCAGTGCCATTGAATACAGACTGGATGGCGGATCCTGGCAAACGGCCATTTCTTCACCGTCAACCGGCCCCTACTCGTTTGATACTGTGCTGGCAAAGGGCCATCACTCTGTCGAAGTCAGGCTGGCGGACGACACCGACACCACAGCAACTGCCAATTACATCTCTGTAGTTCGAGTGATTGCGGGTATAGGGCAATCAAACTGCTCAGGGCGCGGTGACAACCTGCAGATTTATGCACGTGGTGCAGGAGGTGAGCGGCATCTCCTGTTCACTAATGCTGACTTGTATCAAGAGTTGGAGGACGCCTGGGACTCTGACGTCGACCAGGTTGATACTGTTTCGGCTGATCCAGGTGCGGCAGGTTCCTTCATGCTCCGGTTTGCGCACCATGCCATGGCGGGGAATAGTGAGCCATTGGGCTTTGTTCCATGCCCACTTGGAGCCACAAAAATAGGCGTTTGGCAGAAAGGTGGAGCCCTTTACACATCATTCGCCAGAAGGGTCAATGAAGTAGGTGGGGTTGATGTAGTAATCTTCCACCAGGGCGAAAGCAACTCCAACGATACCGACTTGGCTGCTGATTATGAGACAGACCTGAATCAGCTCGTTAACGACATCTATGCAGACTTTGGCGCGATCACAATCATTGTCGCCATGCAGACGATCCACTCCACAAGTGACGGTAACGGTACTACTACAGGGCAGGAACCTATCAGGCTCGCTCAAGAAGCCGTTGCGGCAAGCAATCCACACGCCTTTATCACTGCTTCTAACAGAGACATTGACGTCGATGTAACTGGCGATGGCCTGCACCTAAAAACAGACACCGACATTGATACGGTTGGTTATCGGACCTATCAACGTTATGCATCGGCAGTTGGCTCAGAAGTAGAGCAATCACTGTCCCCGAACTGGAATGTCTATAACGGGGTTGAAGCCGAGCTATCTACGTCATGGACAGTTTATAACGTGGTAGAGCAAAGCCTGGCTTTGTCATGGCCTGTTTACAACACTGTTCAGAATGGATCATCGATCAGTTGGTCTGTGCTGAATTCTGTTGAGAGCAGCATCCCCCTCGCATGGTCAGTCGAGAGCCCGAACTCAGTTTCACGATCACTTTCACTGGGCTGGGATGTATTCAATGCAGTTTCCCAAAGGGCAACTCTCTCATGGAGTGTATACAACGCCGTAGACCAGGGCCTGATGATGGGCTGGTCCATCTTCGGAGCGGTCAGCAATTCCCTTCAGGTCGAATGGGACGTTTTCCAGTCTGTTGATAACGAAATGTCTTTGTCTTGGTTAGTAGGTGGGTCTGTAGAAAGAGCCCTCAACCTGTCATGGACAGTTCAATCCGATGCCTTCACCCCGCCAAGAAATCTGGTTCTAGTTCTGAATTCAAAACGAGTCGTTACAGTGGAGTCTTGAGATGCCTGTACTACAAGCCGAAATTAAATACTACCTCTCAGGTGGTGCTGCAAACTCTGATCCTGCTGCCTCATTGGGTGGCGCGAAATCCTCTGTCGAGGTTGATCCAAATACCCTTTTTGACGATGTTTCAAGCTCTGAAGCATCTGCTGGCGATGTGGAATACCGCTGTATCTACGTTGAGAACACTAATGGTACAGACTCATTGGTAAGTGCTGCGGCTTGGATTAGCTCTAATACCGCGAGCGCTGATACGACTCTCGATATCGGGTTGGGAACCAGCGCGATTGATGGCACAGAGCAAACGGTTGGTGATGAAGATACTGCACCAGCTGGTGTTACATTCTCTGCACCAGCAGATAAAGCCAGCGGACTGTCAATTGGTGACCTGGCAGCAGGTGAACACAAAGCCATCTGGCTACGCCGCACCGTGAACAGTTCTGCTGCATCTTCGAGTGACACAGCAGTTCCTGTTGTTGGCGGCGATACAGTCTGATGGCTCTGCTAGTTCATGACGGAGAGAAGCCGGCAAGAGTCTCTCCTGCACATAAAGACGATGACGACTCTTACGGGTTCGATTGGTCGCCAAAGCTTGCAGATGGAGAGACTATTACAGGCTCATCTTGGGCTGCATCCAGCGGCGCAACTATCCAAGACGGCTCCTATCAAAGCCCCATCACCAAAGTATGGCTTGAGAACCCTGGCACACTCTCAGAAGTGGAGCTGGCCAACACAATTACCACCAGCGAGCTCAAGCCAGACAGTAACCCTCGGACCCTGACCAGGACGATTATTGTAGAAATCGCGCCGATTTAATCTATGGCCTATGGTGAAGTCGCCAATACCGCTGACGCCTACAAGTGGTCAATCCGGAAGATAGCTGAAGCGTTCAAGATGGGGCGCGATACGGTCAGTAAAAAAATAGCTCTCTCCGGGGTTCTTCCATCCGGATCAAAGAACGGCCACCCCGTCTACGCCATCCACGAAATCGCCCCATTCCTGTTCAAGGAAGATGATGCCATCAATCCTGGCGACGAAGATTTCGACCCTGAAAAGCTGCCTACCAAGGAAAGGAAGGAATGGTATGAAGGGACGCTCAAACGAGATGAGGTACTCCAAATCCAAGGCACCCTGGTAAAGGCGGAGGAATCCAGGGCAGAGATGGCGGAAATGGTCAAAACACTTGTTTCAGCATTTGCCTGCTTACCCGATGACCTGGAACGGATCTGCAACCTCGATGGCCGTGGAGTCGAACACGTTCAACAGGTAATTGATTCAGTCCGCAACAAGGCGGCAGATAAATTGGACGAACTCGATGTACGGATCTGCGACTGCGATAAGGCAGGATGTAACGGCACTGGTGAGAGCGCCTGAGCGCGTCACTGTATACGAAGCCGCTACCAAATATCTGAAGGTCCAATATCCAGACGGTACCTGGCGGGAATACGACTGCAGTCTCGCGCCAGAGATGAAAGAAGTTATGGAGTGCATGAGCAGCCGCGAATATGAAGCGGTGGTCTTGGCCGGTCCAGCACGGAGTTCAAAAACCGTAACTGTCGACGGCTTTCTAGCATACGGGATCAAATGCGATCCAAGCGACATGCTGGTAGTACACACAAGCCAGGATCTTGGCCGGAAGTACTCCAAAGAGCGTGTAGATCGTTTCATCAGACACTCCCCGGAGCTCAAGAGCAGGCTTTCTACCCGGGCGAACGACGACAACACGTTCGACAAGGTGTTCAAAGCTGGGAACATCCTTTCAATAGGATGGCCATCCATTAAGCAGATCTCATCCAGAGACCTTAAATTCTGTGCCGCAACGGACTATGACCGACGTGAAACGGATAACGTCGATGGTGAAGGTGACCTGTTCACGCTGTTGAAAAAGCGGAATACGACATTCCGGTCGGCTGGCATGACCTTCATTGAGTCTTCTCCAGGCTTTGAGATCCTGGACCCCAGCTGGAACCCTAACCCAGACCGACCACACGAGGCCCCACCTTGCAAGGGCATCATGGGGATCTATAACCGGGGTGATCGCCGGCGCATATATTGGCAGTGCCTGGGGTGTCAAGAATGGTTCCAGCCCACAATGGAGCTTTACAACACTGTAGATCAGGGGGATCCGGCAGCAACAGCTAAGACAGTCAAGCTCGGGTGTCCCCACTGCGGTCACCTGCATGACTATAGTGATCGGCCAACACTTAAAGATAACCAGCGCTGGTTAAAGGAAGGTCAGTCACTTACTAAAGATGGCGAAGTTGTCGGAAAGGGGCGGGAATCAACAATTGCATCCTTTTGGTTTGAGGGCCCGGTCGCGGCTTACCAGACCTGGGTTTCGCAGATCACTGCCCTACTCCAGGCCGAGGAAGAATACGAGCGCACCGGTGATGAAGAGGCGCTGAAATCGACGATCAACGTTGACCAAGGTCGGCCATATCTGTCCCGCAGTCGGCAGAATGATCGAGATGCCAGTGTCTTTGATGATCGCAAAGAACACTGGGAAAAAGGAGTTGTACCGGAAGGTGTCCGTTTCCTTATCGCATCTGTTGACGTCCAGGCAGGCTCAAAGCTCAAGAATAAGAAAAAGCGTTTTGTGGTTCAGGTCCATGGATTTGGAGAGCATTTGGAGTGCTCCCTGATAGACCGTTTCAATATCAAATGGTCAGATCGGAAAAACGATAAGGGTGATTTCGAACCCATCAACCCAGCCCAATATTTGGAAGATTGGGACCAGCTGATTGATGGTGTAATCAAGAAGGTCTATCCACTGGCAGATGGCTCTGGCTACATGCCGATCAAAATGACCGCCTGTGACATGGGTGGTGAAGACGGTGTCAGTGACAACGCTTATAAGTTCTATAGGCAAATTCGCAAGGACGGCCTGCATCGAAGATTCATGCTGGTCAAAGGTGCATCCCAGGTAAACGCCAAGTTGTTCTCTGAGTCATTCCCGGATAACACAAAGCGGAAAGACCGGAAAGCTTCAAGCAAGGGTGATGTGCCGATCTACATCCTGAACACCCACCAGTTTAAAGATGCTGTTAACAACAACATCTGGCGGGATGAGCCAGGCCCCAACTACTGCCACTTCCCCGACTGGTTAGGATCCTGGTTCTTCGATGAACTCACCTACGAAGTCAGGATGCCAGATGGTAAATGGGAAAAGCCTGGACGGGGCGACAATGAAGCCTTTGACCTCTTTGTCTATGCATATGGTGCCATGCGCCATGAAAAGGTGAAGGCTCACAAAATCGATTGGGACTCCCCTCCCCCTTGGGCGCGCTCATGGGAAGAAAACCCAGACATAGTGCGGTCACTGGAAAAGGTCGAGGAAGTCAAGCCGAAAGCCCGCCCAACCCGCAAACGTCAAACCCGTTATAGATACCGGTAAATCTTATGGCATTCACAACCACTCAACTGGCTGAGCTTGAAGAAGCCTACGCAATGGGCGTCCTGACCGTTAAGCACGCAGACGGCAGATCAGTTACCTACCAGTCAACAAACCAGCTTTACCGAGCTATCCAAAACATAAGAGCAGAACTCTCTGCCAAGAATTCAACAACCAAGCGCCCAAGAGCGATACGGGTGCGCCATAGCAAGGGGTTGTAAATGTCCAATCCGTGGATAGTTTCAGAGACCAGCTCTTTAAGGGAGCGTTCTCAATCAGCCTATGAGGGTGCCCGATATGGGCGCAGGCTTCAGACATGGAGGCCCACCCCTGAAGGCCCCAACTCAATAAACACCAACAACCTGACGTCCCTGAGAAACAGATCCAGGGATATGGCGCGGAACAATCCTTGGATTGCATCTGCCCAGAATAATTGGGTTGCAGATGAAATCGGGACCGGTATCACTGGTCGGAGCGCGGCACCTGATAAAGCGTTTCGAGCTGCTGCAAATGATCTATGGAAAGACTTTGTAAAAGAATGCGATGCAGATGGAATAACCAACTTCGCCGGAATATTGGCCATGATGGTTCGAGGCCGCAGAGAGGCTGGTGAGATATTCCTAAGATTCAGGGACAGAAGGCCCAGCGACGGATTAACAGTTCCCCTACAGCTCCAGGTGTTGGAGTCAGAATTCTGTCCAATGGAAGACACAGATCTTTCGAGGCGAATTAAGCACGGGGTGAAGTTCGACACAATCGGTCGCCGCACCCATTACAGGATGTATCGGAATCACCCTGGCGAATTCGATGGAGATAGATTTGATCAGCTGGCTGATATCCCTGCGGATCAGATCATTCACCATTTCACTCCGCTCAGAGCTGGCCAAATCCGAGGTATACCAGCGACAGTCCAAGCCCTCATTAAAGCGAAAGACTTTGATGAGTATGACGACGCTGAGCTGAATCGGAAGAAAACCAGGTCGTCATATACTGGTGTGTTCACCCGCCCAGATTACGGTGAGGAGGATTACAAGTTTGATCCCTTCACTGGTGAGCCACTGGAAGAATTCGACGACGCCCCAGTCACAGATGTTCAGCCAGGCACATGGATGACGGCATTACCTGGTGAGTCGGCCACGTTATTTGATGGAGACAAGGCTGGCGATGGTTACGCTGATTTCATCCGTGCGCAGCTTCTTGCCATCGCTGCATCATTGGGAGTCCCTTACGAGATCATGACTGGCGATATGAGCGCAATTAACGATAGGACGTTACGCGCCATATTGAACCAATATCGTCGTCTTCTCGAACACACCCAGTGGCTGTACACCATTCCCCAGATCTGCGAAAGGGTCTGGTCTGCCTTCATTGACCGCGCTGTGTTAGCGGGCAAGCTCTACGCCCCAGACTACCTGGAGAACCGCAAGAAATATCAATCAAGCGAGTGGCGTCCAGATGGTTGGGATTACTTACATCCCGTCCAGGATGTTCAGTCGAAGATCCTGCAGAAGAAAGCTGGCCTCAAATCACGCAGCGCCATTGTTGCGGAGCAAGGCGAGGATGCCGAGGAAGTTGATCGCCAGAACGCTGAAGACTCAGCCAGGGAAAAGGATTTGGGGCTCAACTATGAGACTGACACTTCTGCTACCTCAAACGGATCCGGGAAAGACAAATCAGAGGAATAACCATGCCCGATTTTATAAACATAGCTGCCAGAGTATTTGGTAAGCCTCTGGCGGTTGATCCTGGCTACGCCAAGGTATTTTTCTCAGCCATTGCACCGCGGCTAAATATCGTTGAGTTGAGCTCCCCAGAAGGTGAAGTACTGGTTGGCGAAAAACTTCGAGCAAAAGCCGCCAGCTTTTCATCTGATCGGGATAGACATAGACCTTATATGCTCCACCGAGGTGTCGCTGTTTTGCCCGTGTCAGGGACGCTGGTGCATAAGCATGGATACCTCCAGCCTTACTCAGGTATGACCGGCTATGACGGCCTTGTGGCCCGGGCAATGGCAGCGGCAGAAGATCCAGAGGTAAAAGGCATATTGCTCGACATGGATACACCTGGTGGTGAAGTGTCCGGCTGTTTCGACTGCGTGGAGGTCCTGAAGCGCGTTGGAAAAGATAAGCCCATTTGGGCACTGACATACGACCAGGCGACAAGTGGCGGATTTGCCCTGGCCAGCGCCGCACAGCGCCGGTTAATTACACAGACAGGTGTATCGGGTTCAGTTGGGGTGATCATGGCACACGTGAGCCGTGAGAAGGAAATGGAGAACGCAGGTAGAAAGGTCACCTTGATTTATTCCGGCAAACACAAAGCTGACGGCAACCCATACCAAGATCTACCAGACAAAGTTCTGAACCGGTACCAGAAAGCTATAGATTCGATGCGCCAAGAGTTTGCAACCATCGTTTCAAACAATATCGGCATCTCACTCGAGGCTGTCCTCAATACCGAGGCTGCCGTCTTCGAAGCCGGCGAAGCTGTAGATATCGGATTCGCTGACCAACTCATTAACGGCCATGACGCTGTTGATGAATTTGCAGACCATCTGAACTCCAAGAAATCCAGTAAAGGAGCATTTCAAATGTCCACTGAAACCAGCTCAACGCCAAAGGTTGAAGACAACACCCCTGATACCGAGGAAAAAGAGCCACAAACTACACCAGAACCTGAAGCATCAGCATTTAGCGCCGAAGATGCCGCAGCTATCACAGAGATGTGTGCAGATGCTGGCTACCCAAAACTGGGGGCAAAGCTGATCCGCGAGAAAGCCTCTATCGACCAAGTTCAACAACGCCTCAATGCTGCGAAGGCCATTACCACTTTCTGCAAGATCGCTGGTGCTGATGACAAGGCGGACGCTTATATTGCCGAAGGCTTGTCAGCTGAGGCCGTGGGTATCAAGTTGCAAGAGGCGATGGCTGACGAAGATGAAGAGACGAGCATCAACTCTGCACACAACCCGATTGCAGCGAATGAAGACCATTCAAAGGGTTGGGATCGCGCAATAAAGAATACCGCTCCTGGAGCGGAGTCAAACGGCTGGGATACAGCCATTCAATCCACTACACGAGGTAACTCATAATGGCGACATTAACCGAAGGCCGCCACGCCGGAGAATATATCGTATCCGAGGCCAATGGCTGCCGCTCACGCGAAAGAGTCACAATCGACGGTGAAGACCTGGGCGCTTGTACCGTTATTGCCAAGGTGGCTTCCACAGGGAATTACAAACAACTCGACCCCTCATCTACCACTGCAGATGTCGACGTTGCTGCAGGTGTTCTGTTTGACGCTGTAATCGCGACGGGCACCACCGCAGACGCCGTGGCACAT
Source organism: Hahella ganghwensis DSM 17046 (assembly GCF_000376785.1). GTDB lineage: Bacteria > Pseudomonadota > Gammaproteobacteria > Pseudomonadales > Oleiphilaceae > Hahella > Hahella ganghwensis. The sequence goes on along the minus strand of NZ_AQXX01000130.1, from coordinate 22,212 downwards.
GTAAGAGATTGCGAGGTCAATGGCTATGATTTGGAATGGCCAGACGGCATCACCGATAACGAGAAGGCAACTGCCATCACCGAGCTCGCAGCCTTGGGGATTATCGTCCGCTAAGTTCTTCCCTTCTTAATCACCAAATTCATTAACCCGCTTCGGCGGGTTTTTTCGTTTCTGGAGGCCAACAAATGGCAACAATAGATATTTTCAACAACGATGCATTCAGTGTCACCACTATGGCGAATGCGTTCAGGAAGGTGGATTTCCTTCCTTCCATGTTACGTAACTCTGGTATCTTCACACCGCGTTACATCCGCACCAAGCATTTCTATATCGAAGAGAAAGACGGTGTATTGAGCTTGGTTAAAACATCAAAACGGGGCGAGCCACTGGAACAGCGTGATCGCCAAAAACGCAAAGCACGTCCATTTGAGACAGTTCGACTGGCCAAAGGAGATCGCATTACCGCTTCTGAGTTGGCAGATATCCGCGCATTTGGTAGCGAAACGGAAGTCGCTCAGGTGCAAATGGAAGTGGCAGATCGCCTGAACGGACCTGACGGACTAATCAGGGATTTAGAGCTTACGTGGGAAAACCATATGTTGGGTTGTATCCAGGGCTCGGTATTGGATGCTGATGGCACCAGCGAGATCTACAACTGGTTTACCGAATTTGGTGTCACCCAAGATACGGAAATCGATTTTGATTTGGATAACGCATCTCCGGCCAGCGGTGCAATTCGAAAAAAATGTAGCCAAGTGGTGCGTCAAATGATGAAAGCCGCCAAGGGTGCATGGATTCCTGGCCGTACGTTTGTTCGAGCCTACTGTGGTGATAATTTCTGGGATGACTTGACCGCCCATCCAGAGGTGCGTGAAACCTACCTCAACACTCAGCAAGCAGCGGATTTGCGCGATGGCATCGCTTATGAGTCATTCCGCTACGGTGGTATCGAATGGACAAACTACCGTGGTACAGACGATGGGACCACTGTGTCAGTGGGAACCGATAAGGTTAAATTCTTCCCTGTGAATGCACCTGGTGTATTCCAAATGATTTACAGCCCTGGGGAAACCTTCGAAATGATCGGAAAGAGAGGGCAGGAAGTCTATCCGATGATCATCCCTGACACGAAGCGCAATATGTACGCCGATATCGAGGTGTACAGCTACTGCACAGCTCTCTGCAGCCGTCCGAAGATGCTGCAACGCGGCAGACGGACTTAATCAACACTCCCCCCTATAGCGGCCTCTTGGCCGCTTTATCTTGGTGAATCATGGCTAGTCTCTTTGATCGGGTTATATCCAAAGCATTGGAGCCTGCTTTCAATAAAGTGTTTGGCGAAGATGCTGTGTTTAACGGTACCTCGTTGGTTCAGGCTTCCCTCAGCCGGGATGTGGAAAGAACCAATCAGTACGGTGAAGTCTATCGGGTTGATTACGAAATCAGCGTGTTCAAGGAACAGGTAGGGACCGTTACCAAGGGTGATAAGTTCCAACTGAGTGATGGCACTTTTCAAGTGGTATCCATTCTTTCAGACGATGGTCACCGGATTTACCTTGAGGTGTTACTTGTCTGAATCCCTGTCCAAACAGATTACCCGATTAAATCGCAAGATCGAGGCAATCGTAAACGATGAGACAAAGGCCTCCCACGTTCGTGCTGCCAACAGAACGATAGAGCACGCAGCATCAAAGCTTAAGAAGTCAATCTCCGCGCGTGCAGATGTTCAGCAGAAGCTCATATCTGAGCGGATCTTCCTGGGCAAAGCGACCTTTCGAAAGCTGCGGGCCAGGGTGACTGTCTATCGCCGTGGAATATCGGTGATAAACATGATGACCCAAGGTGAAATCACCAGAGCCCGGCGTGTAACCCGGCTCAAGAGCGGGCGCACAAAACGATACGGAGTCAAAGCTCGCTCGCATGTGTTCCCGAAAGGATTCGTGGGCGTCAGCAGAAAGAACAGGAAGCTTCACGCCTGGGAGCGTAAGACCAGCAAGCGGTACCCCATCCGCCGACTGAGCGTCGACATATCCAACACAGTAGACGAAGAAACCATCAAGGAAATTGAGCGCAGCATGGAGCAGGTTTACCCCAAGGTGCTCGCACAAGAGTTCAACTTCCGGACAACCAAATATGCCAACAAGAGAACAGGTTAGACAGGCCGTTAAAGATACTGTCGCCCTCTCCTATTCCGGCAATACCTATACATCACGCAGATCAGATACCCGCAACGACAAAGAGTTCGTGCAAGTATTTGTGGCTCAGGGTGATGTAGAGCCGGTCATGGGATTGACCTTTTCAACCGAGGCACTTCTGTACGTTTCTTATTACAAGCAACTCGCAGATGACTCAGATCTCGATACCGTCGCGGACCAGATCCGGACATCCATTCTCACTGATTCCACCCTCAGATCGGTATTAGGTGCCATCGCCTATGCCGGTTACGAGTACGGCGACCTCGACGACGGCACGCCAGGAATAACCCACCGCTTCACCATCAAATACAGCGATTAGTTTCACCACCGTAGGAGGTGCTTTCATGTCCACTTATTGGTCGGGCGTAGGCGTTGCTATGCAATCTGCCATTGCAACAGCCGTCGCTATTTCCGCTATTTCTAAAGCCAGTCCAGGTGTGGTGACCCATGCCGGAGCTGATCCAAGTGACGGGGATATTGTTCTCGTTACAGCACAAGGTATGTCCCAGGTTAATGCCCGTTTGTTCAGGGTGGCCAACGCAGCTGCTGGATCATTTGAGCTGGAAGGGGAAGACACCAGCGACTATGACGACTTCAGCTCAGGTACATTCCAGGTCGTTACCTTTGGTACAACCTTCTCGACATTTACCGATGTAAATGCTTCAGGGGGCGAGCCTGAGTACACCGACACCACAACCATTCACCAGAAGCAAAAAACCCAGGCAGCAACATCAGTAAGCCCCTCTGAGTTCAGCTTCACCTCACACTGGTCTGTATCTGACCCAGCTCTGTTGGCTGCAAAGGCAGCATCGAACACCAACGCCGAGCGGGCATTCCGGATCACCTTCCCTTCAGGGGAAAAAGTCTACTTCTACGGGACTGTATCTGCGGCACTCAACCCAGGCGGATCCGCTCAAGGGTTGGTAACTACAAACGTAAGCATCAGCGCCAGTGGTGTGCTGACAGGGTATGCATCATGAACCTGACCGAGCGTAAAACTAACACCCCTTTGGGTACTGTATTCCTCAAGAAAATAAAGCTGTCCGAGCGTCAGCGAGTGTTTATGACATCCAATCAGAAGGGGGAGGAATACTACGTCCCCGCCCTTTTGTCTGTGGCCGTTACAGATGGCGACGGAATTCCTGTCATGACAATGGATGAGTGGGACGACTTTGGCGCGGAACACCCATCCGAAGTGCTGCCGATGTTCTATGAAGCACTGAGCTTGAACAAGATCAGCGCCGAGGATTCGCCCGAAAAGGAATAGAAGAGTCCCCGGATCTACAGTTCCAGCTCCTACTTGCCAGAACACTCGGATGGAGATCCCTCACTGAAATGCTGGAAGGGATGCCAGCCTGGGAATACGACCTCTGGCGAGCTGAATTCAACCGGCAACCGTGGGACTACACGCGAGACGATCTCCGCGCCGGAATGCAGACATCTGCACTCATCAACATCCAAATTCCCAAAGGCAAACCACCCGTCAAGCCATCGATGTTCATGCCCTTCTTTAAAGAGGAACGGGTTGAACAGTCTGGCTCCGATGTGATTGCAACTCTTCATGGGGCGAAAAGTGCCGTTTAAAGAAAAGCTCAAAATTACTCTGGAGTTGGATTCAACTAACTCTGAGCGCGAGTTGCGCCAGCAGGTTGCTCAGTATGAATCCTCCGCGCAGAAGATTGACCGGGCCAACAAAAAGATGGCATCCGAGATGGGTGCAATCGACCAAGCGAGCAAGAAAGCCGCAGCCTCCACTAAGAAAATGCGGAGCGCAGTTGGTCAGTTAGGCTTCCAGGTTCAGGATATTGCCGTCCAGTTGCAATCCGGCACCAACCTGATGGTAGCGCTGGGTCAGCAGGGCTCGCAAATCGCGGGCATCTTCGGTCCTGGTGGTGCGGTCATTGGTGCGTTTATCGCCGTTGGTGCTGCCCTTGGTACCGCTTTCCTCCCTGCTCTATTCGAATCCAGCACAGCAACCGAGAGATTGGAGGATGCGCTGGAAGGTTTGGATTCTGTCCTGAAGACAACCAAGCGCGGAACCAGGGAGCTTACAGATGAAGTATTGGAACTCGCTCGAGCCTCCCGCTTATCTGCTCAGTTAGAAATCTCCCGGGGGCTGGTGGATGCCACCAAGGCATTCAATGAAGCACAGGGAGCCCTAAAAGAAACCCTTGAGGATGGTTTTGGCGGTGCGTTCGAGACTGATATCAATGATGCGGTCAACCAGTTAATTGCACTTGAGCAAGCCGGCAAAGATGTCGCTGTAGTGTTGGCTGAGGTTGAGAACCAGGGCGGTACTAACTACGCAGCGGCCATTCTTGGGGTGTCCGAACTTCGGGAAGAATTAGTAGAGCTCCAAGAGGATTTCGGCCTATCCAGAGATCAGGCGCTGTTATTCATTGATGCTATTGCAACAGCCAGGCTATCTCCCACCACTGACAACCTAAACAACCTTGAGGAAGTCGTTGCCAAGCTTGGTGTCGAAGCCCGCAACACCTCCCCTGCATTTGTTGAGATAGCCGCAAAACTCGCAGAGCAGGTGCGCGCTGCAAAGGATGCCGCCGATGCTCAAGAGCAGCTGGAGAAGGCTCTGAAGGATGTCGACGAAGCCCTGAAAGGTGTGGGGAGCTCGACAGATGAATACGTCAAAGGCCTGCGCGCCATCCGCAATGCCAGTGTCGAAAATACCGAGCTCGGATTTATCGATGCAGCTAAACGTGGTGAGGAAGTACTCAACGGTTTAATCAAGGAGCGGATCAAGAGTCAGGAGGCGGCTAACAAGGCTTACGAATCGGGTATCAGGGCAATCCGGAATGCCAATGTAGAAAACACTGAGCTGGGATTCCTGGAGGCGCAGACACGAGGTCAGGAACTGATCAATGAGCGCCTCAAAGAACAGATCCAGCTCCAGGAACAGCTAAGGAAAGTTAAGGAAGAAGCTCGCCTCAGCGAAAGCCTGGCTATTCAGGAATCATTTTTTGCCCTGGAAGAAGAGCAGTCCGCTGAAGCATCAAAAGATAATCCCTTTGCCGCTGAGTTGGCACGGTACGAGGAAACACGGTCCCTGATCGAAGCTGCGGCAGCAGAGAACCAGGCACTAAGGGAAAGAGCCAATGCAGCATTAGAGGCAGAGGAGCGTCGCCACACAGATGTGATGAGGCAGCTGCAGTTTAGCCAGTTCCAGCCGGCGCTGGATGGCGCGAAGATGGTGTTTGGCAACCTGTCCACCCTGATGAACAGCGAAAACAAAAAGCTGTTTGAGATCGGGAAAAAAGCCGCCATTGCAAATGCCCTGATCGCTGGCGCTGAGGCTGTTGTCCACTCATACAACTTTGGTGCCCAGCTTGGTGGTCCTCCCCTTGGCGCAGCATTCGCCGCAGCCGCTGCTGCAGCGACGTTGGTGCAGATCAAGCAAATCAAATCCCAGCAGTTCGGTGGCGGGGGCTCTCTGTCTTCCTCTGCGAATAGTGCCGCCTATCAGCCAACCGTACCACAGCAACCGCTAGGCCCAGTATCTGAGACAGGAAACCGTGGCCAGATAATTTTCGACTTTAGTGGCGCGACACTTAACGGTGACCCGGAGAAGCTCGCACAGGAACTCGCTGGAGCAATCCTTGAGCCGCTGCGCGACCAAATCGAATCCACCGACTTTGTACTGGTAACGAATACAAGCCGTAATGGCCAGGATCTAAGGGGTGAATGATGATAATTGAATATACCGCCCTTCGCTCTCTGACATCCGGCACCTCAGAGAACGATTTTAAGAGCATCACTATCCCGCTGGCAGAGTTCCAACCGCGACCGCGCAGCATCGTCAGCACAGCATTTAACAAAAAGCAGACACTTTCAAAATCCCTGCGACACGGCAGCTATATCGAGTTTCAGTGTCGGTCTGTTCCCACAGATGACATTGACCAGATATTTCAGCTGGCTGAATTCTTTGCTTCCATCGATGGCGGTGAGACTTTCAGCATCGTATCGCTCGAAAGTAAGTGGACGAATGTGACACTGCCTCAAACTGCAATGCTCTCAAACGGCTATACGCCAGATCCCCGCAACTACCAACTCCTTTCCTACTCCTTTTCAATCCGCTTTATATAACAGGTGATCCGTGAGGACTGATAACTCCAATTTCGTTGGGGCCTGGGGCCTCGATGTCGTAAATGTCGCCTATGTCATCGAGTTAAGTTTTGATGAAGCCAATACGGATGTTGTCTATTTCACCAGCGGACCCATTCAGGGTCTAACCGGTGAAGTCTATGAAGGTGTCCTGCAGAACATTTCCGGTACCAGCCAGAAGATATCCCCTGATAAAGGTCTGTCGACTATCGGATCTCTGACGTTCCATGCCCTGGATATCCAAGGCTCAGGCACGCCAGCCTACATCGACCTGACTGACCTGCAGAGTGACAAACTCAGCTCATCTGATAAAGGCCTGAAAGGCAAGCGTGCGCGCTTTTGGGTAGGTGCCACTGAGTTGGATTGGTCTGATTTCATCATGGCCACCACGCAAGTTGTGAGCGAGGTCGTATACGAGGAAGGGAAGTACACCTTCAACTGCAGTGATGTTCAGCGCCTGCTCCGGGAAGACATCTTTGACGTTAAGAAAACAGCGCTCAGCCAGTCTGTGGCAGCTGGAGCGTCGACCATTCCAGTATATGACACATCTGATTTTGAGATGGTCAAGCAGCCCGTCTCACCCTCCGGTATTACAGACGCATCTGGGCAGACTGTCGGTTACATCATGCTCCCTAATAAGTGCGTTGTGCGGTACACCGGGAAGACTGCCAATTCATTTACCGGTTGCACCTGGGGTGTGCTCGATACTGCCCACTTGATTGAGGATATCGAGAAGTCAAACGACTCAAATAAAGATAATGCGCCGGTCATCGAGGAGTATGTCTACCTCGAAATGCCTGCGCCTATGTTGTTGTACGCTCTGCTGACCGGTTCAATATACGGTTATGCCGGCGAGTTTCTACCAGACCATTGGCACCTCGGCGTCGACGCTCAATACATCCGTACCAGCGACTTTCTAAATATTGGCTCCGACCTGTGGGATCTCACGAATTTTGATGAGGGGCTTGCCGCCGTCGTCCGTGGACAATCGAAAGTCGATGGTAAGAAGTACATCGAGGAACAGTTGCTTCTGCTGATGGGGTGTTTCTCTCCAGTTTATTCAAGCGGTGAAATGGGGCTACGTCGAAGGACTGTCATTCACTCCAGCGGCTCTTACATCCGCGAACTCAATGTTGATTCAAACGTCAAGGACTATGGCGAACTTACCCACAATATGGATTCAGTTATCAACCTGATTTCCATCCAGTGGAGCTACGATCCGGTCGAGAAAACCTATCGCCGGGTAAATGCTGTATCAGACTCTGATTCGATAACCAGGCACGGTGTCAGTAAGCTCAAAGAAATCAAGTTCAAGACCCTACATTCATCACGCCACAGCTTCGATGTAATTAAGAACCACTTCGACGCCCTCCGGGATGCCTATGCTGGCCCACCACTCGAAATCACCCTTGTCCTTTTGGCAGATAACAACGACCTGGAGGTCGGCGACATCGTGCGGGTCAAGTTGGAGAACGTGGCCGACTATACCAATACAACCGGCACACTAACCCTTGATCGAAATTTCGAGATCCAACAGATCTCCACTGACTGGGAGACCGGGGACGTTGTCGTCCGCCTTCTGGGCAGTAGTCAGCCAGCTGGTGCGATCCCTCCACAGGAGCCAGGTACCGCAATAACTGACAGTTGGTATTCATCTGCGGGAACCGAAATCAACGAGACAAACTTCCCTGGCCAAGTCACCGAGGTAGGTGGTGTCACGCACGTAACAGGCACAATTACTTTGACCGGTGGCAGTAACCTTAGAAGTTCTGGCTCTATTTTTTATTGCGACCAAGATTTGACCGTTGATTCAGGCGCCAGGGTTAACATTGTCAACAATGTACAGATGAGGATTCGCGGCTTCTTCCAAGAAAACGGGGATATGATCCTGACCGGCGGTGGCCATATGGGCAAGGTTGGTGGATTGGATGGAACTACGTCAGGTATTGGTCGGACATTAGCAGGGAAAGGTATTAAGTTCGGCGATGATTCACAGGCCAGAATCCAGAGCTTGAACAATGAAGGATCTGCTAATCCTGACCGGGACTGGCCTCCATTTTTGAACGTTACTGTTGGCAATGACGGAGTTCCTCGGGGACTTCCTACTGATATCCAAGGTAATGGAGGATCAGGAGGCGGCGAAGCTGTAAGCTCAATAATAAATACCGGTACAGCCCCCGGTGGATCAGGTGGAGATGGCGCTGCAGGATTGTTGGTAGTTTCTCGCGGGGCGGATATTGGAGCTGCTGGTAAAATTAAGAATGTCGGAGGTGCCGGGAGTCCTGGGCAAGCATTCGAAGTCATCAGCACAGGAACCCCCGCTTTCATAAAAGCAGGATCCGGCGCAGGTGGTTGCCCTGGTGGTATCTATTTCCTTGTTGACGGCCAAAACAACCCACCCAACATCACGACATCAAACTGTGTTGTTAGGTTCGGGTTAAGCCCAGTTTTAGATGGCTCCTATTACATACTCGGCAAAAAACACATCGCGGACACCGTTGGCTCAAGCTGGGATCCTCGATATCGCGGTATAGAGAATGCCGTGGCATCAAAATACGTAGGGACATACCTTGCCCCAAATCGCACCTTTAACGGCGACGGAGCCTTAAAGAGTGCGTCCGGGTTGGCAGAGAACGTTTCAGAAGCCTGGGTACGCGTGCAGATGCTTACTGGCTATGTTGCACCAGCGCCAGAGATCAAATATGCACCGATCCCCAGTGCGATCAATATCCAGGAAGCAACAAACACCCCGGCCAGCGCCCAGGGTAACCTATCAACGCTTGAGATAAGCGTCACGGATCCGGGTGATGATGCTTATAGCTATTCTGAGATCTACTATCAGCTGGACGGTCAAATAGGGTGGACATATGTGGGCGCGGCCTCCCCTGAAGCGACTGTGACAGTTGTCAGTGATGGCTCCACGTATAACTTCCGTGCATTCTCTGTCTCAAAGTCAGGTCTGAGATCCAAGTCCTATCAGACAGGATCGTGGACAGTTGAAGATATCAGTATTCCTGCAACCCGAGATACTGTGCTCCCGCTGCTGGTGCCCATTATCGCCCTGAAACAAGGTGGCACCGAGTTCACTGGACGCGATGCACATTTCCTATTCACCGATAATAACTACCAGAAAGAGCACTTCGCTTACTATCAGCTGCAGATTTACAACGGTGCCATCCTGGTCAGGACAGAACAGATTACCGACCGGGCATACACATACAGCAGCGAGAAGAACCTGGAAGACGGTAACTTCAGGGAAATCACTGTCAAAGTAAAAGCCATTGGTAACCAGGGACAGGAGAGTAACGAAGCCACTCTCACGGTCGATAACCCTGCCCCAGCTACGCCCACAGGTCTGACAGCTAATCCCAGATTCAGCTCGGTTGCTCTAAAATTCAATGCACCTACCGACCAGGATTATGCTTACTTTGAAGTATTTGTGGACACCTCCACCCCAGTGGCTGAAAACAGCTCAACGAGCAGGGGCATTTTCTACGGCTCCGCAGTCACAATCGGCGGTCTCGATACAGGCACCCAATACTATTTCAGGCTGAAGTTGTATGACGTATTCGGCGCTGGGGGCTATGCAGAAGTAGGTGCCACCACTTTGGACTTGGTTACACCTGATGAGCTCGGACCATGGGCATCGATCACCAACGCTGACTTGGCATTCATTAACACTTACGTTGACAACGACGCTATCCCGTCCACGAAGATCGAGAACATTGTCGCCGGCAAGATCGCCACTGGTTCACTCGCTGCCACAACCATTATCACTACCTTGGGAATCGTCCAGGCTGTCAACGGAAATATTAAAGCCACATTGGGTCCAAAGAGCCTGGGTGGGGATGTCTATTTGTTGAGCGCTGAAGACAATGGGACTGTAATTTTCGGCGTTAAAGATGACGGTGGCGCGATATTTACCGGTAGCGTGACACTTACCGGAAACAGCAGCGGTTACTCCAACCTTTCAGATGCCCCTGATCTTAATGATGTTGCGGCAAATGGCGGGGATATGCACTCCAATCCAAGAGGCCTGATTGTGGCAAAGGATGGCAGGCCTGCAGGTGTTAGAGTTGTTTCTGGTGGAAGCACAAGCATTGTAAGTTATCTTGACCAGGCTCTTGGCCATATAAAGATATATAGCGCTACAGACTCTTCTGTCGGCGTTGCTTATCCCGCTTTCAGAGTCGAGCCAGAAACAAAATACAGGCTTAAGTTCAGATATAAATCTGATCAAAACAGCGCATCCGGCCTTTATGTAAGGATTGGGGAATATGACAGCGAGCTGCCTGACGGAGTAACCCACGTAAGCGAAGGCGGTGTAGGCGGGGCGGAACCTTCCTACAACGTAAGCGGTGACAGAGCTGTTCTGATAGGGTTCGAGAATGCAGCAATTACGACCGCTTGGCAGACAGCCGAAGTAACATATACCCCAACATCTACGGCAAAGTACGCATCTGTTAATTTCCTAAACTGGACAGGGATGGGGCTCTCAGAGCTTCATATCGCCCTATGTTCTGTCACTCCCATAGTCAATTCTGACGCTGATGTAACGGCTGACAACACTGCAAACGACACTGCCAACGTAAACGGCGTTCCCTCGACCACAATTACAGCAAATATCGCCCAGGCCATATCAGATGCTGCCAGTGCTCAGTCGACTGCAGATGGAAAGATCGAAACATTCTTTCAAACAGGTGCACCTACAGCTTCAGGTGTTGGTGATTTGTGGTTTGATACCGACGATGGAAACAGGGTTTACCGGTGGAATGGATCTAGCTGGGTTGATTCACAGGATACGGAGATTGCCCAGGCCATATCAAATGCTGCTGGAGCCCAAGCAACAGCCGATGGCAAGGTCACAACTTTCTATCAGGCCACGGCTCCAACTGCTGAGGGTGTCGGTGATCTGTGGTATGACACCGATGACGACATCGTATACCGGTGGAATGGCAGTAATTGGTTGTCTAGTTTTGCCACTTTTGGGGCTGACTGGTCATCAAACGTTTCCAACATCCCTGCTCGGTTTGGTAATGCGCCAGCCGGTTCTGGTCTGTACCTCACCAATACTCATCTGGGCTATTACGATAGCTCCATGTGGCAGACCTACATGGACAACTCAGGCAATTTTTTCCTGAATGGCGACTCCTCAAACTTCCTGTCATGGAACGGGTCTACCCTTCAGGTGCGCGGGGACATTCAGGCGACGAGTGTTGCTGCAAGCATATCAATCAGTGCCCCAACTATCACAGGAGGAAGCATAAACGGCACATCTGTGACAGCTACGACCATCACCGGAGGAACAATACAAACATCTACAACCGGTGCTCGAACAGAGATTAGCGATGCAACGGATCAGATCAGGGTATTTAATGATACTGGGAATGGAACCATTGACAGAACTATTACCCTTGGAGATAACGACAGTATCTATAACGACTGCCACTTGGTGGTAGGAAATACTTCCTCGAATTGGACCAGAAATGGAATATTCGGTGGGAGCTACTCCAAAGCAGGAATACTCGGAAGATCTATTAACAGCAATGGAGTAGAAGGTAGGGCTCTTGGGACATCTGCTGGCTCTGTAGGGGTGCGTGGGTCTCACTCCCAAAACGGTAGAGGCGTATATGCTACTTCATATGGTGGAACTGCCTGCGAGGCAGCTACATCTATTGGCCCCTCCTATGATTTCTATGCTTCTGGAGCTGGAACAAACTACGGCCCATTCACAGGCGCTCATGATGCCTTACTACCCAAAATTGGCCCTCCTTATGAACCTGGAGACATTGTAAAAGCTGGGCTTGTCATCGCAAGAAGGGGAGTATCTAACACGATTCTAGGTATTGAGGTGCAGGATTCTCCGGCATCAAAAGACACCTTCGGAGTAATTGTATGGACTAAGGAACTGCCAGAGCAAGATGTTGGCCCGGTTTCGATGCGGTTAATGCCAGAAGAAGAATATGTCAATAAATCAAACCTCTATTACCTTGCATCTGTAAATGGCGTTGGTGAAGGCCAGATAAACATCTGTGACGAAGGCGGCGATATTGAAGTGGGTGACCTGATCACATCCAGCTCAACCCTTGGAAAAGGAATGCTCTATTCCGGATCTGATATGCGCGTCGTGGTCGCAAAGGCCATGGAGCCCGTCACCTGGGCAGATGAATCAGAAACAACCAAGCAGATTGCATGTATCTATCTATGCGGGTGATCGATGACAAGCAACACAATCACCATAGAACTCCAGATTGCCTGGTGGTTCCAGTTTCTCTATTTACCTGGAGTAATTGCCATGCTGATTTTCTGCCGGCTTATCAACAGCAATGCACAGCTGGACATGGGCAAATTTGAATATTGGTACCATCGGGCTGTCAGGATAAAAGTTATAGCAATTAAGGAGGGGCAGCAGAAGTAAAAGCACCTCGGAAGAAAGAAGGCGACCGGCCATTGCGCCAACAATGACCGGACAGCGCCAGCATGAGCAAGCCATGCGAGCACCCAAGGCCTTCCCGCCTCGCGAGGCAGGAAGAAGCCTAGTCAACAGATTTAGGTTTGTAAAGGAACTCGCAATGACATTACCAATTATCAATTGGATGGGGGGCAAGCGCCGATTAGCTCCACAGATACTCCCTTTATTCGGCGAACACACATGCTACGTAGAGGTATTTTGTGGAGGTGGTGCGTTGTTCTTCATGAAACAACAAAGCCATGTGGAGGTAATTAATGACACTAACTCCGACTTGGTGAATCTATACCGAGTCGTCCAACATCACTTAGAAGAGTTCGTCAGGCAATTTAAATGGGCGTTAGTCAGTCGCGAGATGTTCAAATGGTTGAAAGATGCTCACATCCCTGGCCTCACAGACATTCAACGTGCTGCTAGATTCTTTTACCTGCAGCAGACAGCATTCGGCGCAAAGGTAGAGGGACAATCCTTCGGCACCAGTGCAACACGCCCACCTAAGCTCAACCTGCTCCGGATAGAGGAGAATCTGAGTGAAGCGCACTTACGTCTGGCTGGTGTTGTGATCGAGAAGCTTGATTGGGCTGATTGCATCGAAAGATACGACCGGCCAGACACTCTTTTTTACCTGGATCCTCCATACTGGCAGACAGCTGGCTACGGTTGCCCGTTCGATTGGAGTCAATACACCCGAATGGCTGAACTAGCCAAGTCGATCAAGGGCAGGATGATCATCAGTATCAATGATCACGAAGACATCCGGGAATGCTTCAGTGAAATGGAATTGCGGGAGTTTAAGCTGAACCACACGGTGGGTGGTAATTCTGGGGTGGAGGTAAACGAGCTGGTGTATTGTAACTTCGATCCACAGGACCGGCTATTTTGAGATATCTCTCACAGGGATAGGTGATATATTGCCTTATATTGCCCTGTGAGAGTGGGTATCATGCTCCTCGTCACTCGCACGGATGCCTGAACATAATTGCAATGGATGCCCAGTGATAGCGGCCCGGCTGGGTCGCCTCCTTTCGAAATATGCCTTATGGTCGATTGAGCACCTGGCGTTAGCCTGCTACCCTCCCCAGCCGATTTTTATTAGTTCAAGTTAGGTCATGGAATGAGAAATAGGGATATTTTTTTAAGACACTCCTTTTACACTACCGCAAGCCCTGAAGACTTCTGGATTGAAGTTGTGCATTCAGAGGTCTACCGCTCCAGCAAAAGCAAAAGCAATCCAAAATATCTGCAAAAGGACGGTTTACGCCCTGCCGACTTCGACAAGGCTGCCGACCCGTTTGCTGAAGACAAACTACTTATTCCCAATCCCAATAAAGGGCTATCATTTGCCGACTCAATGGAAACTCTTAGAAATAAGAAGATCCGGGGGAAGTATCTTTTCAGGGGGCAAACAGCTTGGATGATCACACCTGGGCCACTCCCTGAAGGATTAGTTATTAACTACCAAGATAAATCACACCCAATGATTAACGCCTGTCGGGTTATGCTGGAATCAGAGTTTATTAATAAAATTAATACCCTCCTCGAACAGAACAGGTATATTTGCACGAACATTAAGGTGTAAGACAGCAACATGGAAACCAAGATAGTTAAATTTCAAAAAGCACTGTATGGGCCAATCGTTAAAATTGCAGAAAGAGAGAAGTTCCCAAAGTGCCTCTCTATCCTCGCTAAATATGATCGGTCTACCGAAGAGCTGCCCCTTACCCAAGAAGAGGCTCAGCACATTGTTGACATGTTGGGTTATGAGGCACTACGCCTGGATTTAGTCTGTCCGTACACTGATGACGACCCAGAGTATGACGATGATCTTGCGGATGAGTGGACAGACTTTGTGCAAAGCATTTACCCGCATGCACTGAACTGCATTCAAAAGCAGTTTGAGGTTGAGGAATAGCGAGTAAACGCCTTATCAAAATTGGACACCTAAGAGGAGTATGAGGCTTCTCTCCCGTAGAAACTCAGATCGATGCTGCTGGGCTGCTTTGGAATAACCCCCAGAGTATTCCGGCCAGCCCCAAAAGAAAGGCCCATATAGGGAGCGCTCGAATAAAGAGTAATTGCGCTTTTGTCTTGCCATCAAAACTCCATGCACCAATTAAACCAGCCTGCCTCCATATGCCTTTCAAGTTCCAAAATTCACCATTCTTATCGTTTGCTATGCTTGTTGTGAGCCGCCACATGATGAAAAAATAAACATGTGCCACCCCTAAGAATACCCACATACTCAGCACATTTAACTCGACTCCAAAAATTGCCGGTTTCAAAGAATCAGAAAACAACAGGACGGCAATTAGTGAAGAGCTGCCCAGGATGTTTCTACGGTATTCTCTCCCACCTTCAGAAAAGTCAGGTGGGGGAGTATATGTCGCTTTAATCTTTACTGTCTGTTCCGGCTGACGCGCATCGATACTCATAGGATTTCCTTATACAGGTCCAGTTACCTCTGGCCAACATGAGTTAAGTTTGTGAAAGCAACATAGTTCCACTAAAAGCCGAAAATTATCAAGTATCCTGTCAATCGATCAGCTCGCGCACTATAAAATCTGCTATATTTTTGATCAGCCAATGATTCAAAAAAGATAAGGAGCAAGTCGAAATGGAATTGTCAGATGTTAGAGAAGTGATAGAGACCATGCGTATACAAGAAGCGAACAGTCTCCTCAAGCTGGGGTGGATTCTTATCGCAGTCGCACCAGGACAGTTTGAAGATACGCAGGGCTCATATGTTCGTTACTGCCTGGGGTGGACAAAAGACCTGCCATCTGACCGTGGCGAGCGCTATTGATAGACAAATTACCCTCGTGGGCTTTTTGTCAAAGAGTAGCGCCTTAATAACGCAGTTAAGGCGCTCACCTTCCCTTTAACATGCTCTTCCAAAAGGAACCGCTTGCCCTTGTACTTGATTACCGGCCAAGGAAAGGATGTGGACGACTCCTGACCGCACTTAGAACACTTCACATCCCAGGTTGTGGGGTGAGTATGAATAATTTGCTCTTCCATCCATTTATCAGTTCTTTCAGCGTGCCGGTCAAGCGTCCTGAGAACCCCACCGCACTCGCACAGCTGTTCTATAAACTCTACCTCTACAGTCTTTGATACCGTTCTCACTACCTTTGCCTCATGTTGACGATACGTGACGCCTGGTCTACTTTTAACCGGCATACAAATCAACGGAGGATTACATGAGAGCCGCGTTACTTTCAATCGCCATGCTGGTGCTCTGCAGCTGTGCAGCAGTTGACTCAGCATTAAGCACCAGGGGCATCATCACCGAATCGACATCACAATTTGACAACAAGCGTGTTGTTAACCTGTCGCCGGCAATCATCGAGCATGGCGGGTTCATGGCTGGCCTATATTGGGACAGCGATAAGCAGGACCGGGCTTTCTTCACATTCGCAGTCGACGGCACCTATTCATTTGTACCAGACGAACCACTGATGCTTAAGATTGATGGCAGGTTAGTCGAGCTCCCCCCTGTCAATGTGGATTCATATGGCGAGATTGAATATGACAAGGTGATGTATAAGAACGTGTCATTTAAGGACTATTGGATCAGCAAGGCGGATATAAAAGCCTTTGTAGATGCCCAGGAAACGACCTACCGGGTCATGTTCAGGAAAGGCTTTCATGATGGGGCTGTCGATTATGGCTGGAAAGGTTACAAATCCTATGCTGTGACAGGCTTCGATGACTTCTATCAGAGAGTATGGGGCGGTTGATCCGCCCTTCAATCACCTATGGCTACAGGATTAGGACCGGGCCATGCTTTAGGGCACGCATCCCGGTTATGCTTACGGCTCCCACAATAGGAGCACCTCAGATGCACACGGTTCGAAGAGCCTGCCCAGGTCTTAGGGCAATAATTATAAGTGTGGTATCTGCTGCCGCAATAGGTGCATGTCACTGGACCAACTCCTCCCCTGCCGATATCTGTCCACCTGGTGAATCCACGTTGATCTGAAGCCCCCTTACAGCTGGATCAGATAGAAACAGCTCCACAGAAGAGGCAACACTCACCCCATCCCGATTATCTACTAGCTTGACGACCTTCCATTTCAGCCTCCTTTGCATCCGCCTCAGTCGACGCCTATCCACTTTTCCGTCAGGCCTGAATACTTCTACTGGCGTAGCTCTGATCGCGTCCAGTTGCATTTCTACAGATGCCCTGTATTGCTCTACTACAACCTCACGGTACAGTGGCGAATAGGTATCGATCCTCTCCCGATGAGCCCTCCACAACTCCATATGTTTAGTAATCGTTTTAGTCATGGCTATCAGCTTGCCTAGCTTTCTTCTCTGTATATTCATATTAATATCAATAACTTATATATTGTCAGACCATGTTAATGAGAATATTTCTCATCGCCGGGGACCCTGGCTATCCCAATCCACCGTGGGGTGGAGCTGCCGCGCGGGCTTCGACTAATTTTTGAAATCGTATAGAAGGCCACCACAAGTGGCTGAAACCCTTGCATATACAAAGGATTAGGGGTGGCCTAGCTGGCCCTGAAAAATCAATCACTTATGACCTACGAGACCTTCTTGTATTCATCAAGATCTATATATTTGGTCCGCTCAAATGAGTGAAACTCACCAGATCGTATGGATGCCGCTATCCTTTCCAGCCAATCGGCCAACTTGTTTGCCGCATCACCTGGTGATTCTTGCGGTGGGAAATCGTCCATTGCTATTTCGGCTGTCCATGTAGTGGGCACAGTCCTGGGGTTACCATAAATGGTTAGCTTCTGTTGTAGCATTGTGTCCCCGTTGTTGTGCTCGACCAGATAGACAAACGTAGTTTCATTGAGCGGCTCTGAACTCTGTTCGTATTTAATTAATTCAACTTTGCCTTTGTTCATGCGCTTCTCTCACTTATTGCCAAAGATCTCGCTATCAAGGTCCAGCTCAATGGTGAGAACCACAGCGGTTCCCATGAGTGAAACAGTGGGCTTTACCTGGTACTTGGTGTAAGTCGCGGAAGGGACGACGACAGGACAGACCCGGCGATCATTACCGTCCAGGTCTTTCGGTTTTGTGCAGTGCCGGTAGCCATATGTGGCCCCTGGCATTATCGACAGCCTGATGTCACCAAGCTGTTTATTGAATCGATGGCCGATGAAGAAACTGTCTTCATCAAAAGAATTCCGAAAGTATCCGCCTATCCAGTCGCGGTACTCGCCTGCAATCAGACGGTGGTTTGAGTTGTAATCGTAATCACTGCTGTCTATGTGATGAGACCAGCCGCCACCATGAACGGTGAACGTCTCGGCAATTGAGGATGTGGAAAAAGCCGCCAAAACCATGGCTATCAGAAATGTCCTAATGATCATGCTGTCACCTGCAAAGATTTTACGGTGCGTGATTTTTGCGTAATCCTGATGCAGCCTATTGCTGTCTACTGCAGGAAAACTGGTACGGTCACGCTACTTACAGTTAATAAAATCAATGCTTTACGTTAGATAACAGCACTCATAATGCTGGGGTCGGCGGTTCGAATCCGCCCCTAGCTACCACTCAAATTTCAAAGAGCCTGCTAATTTAGCGGGCTTTTTTTTGGCCGACCCTTTTTGTTTTTGCTGGGGTCGACGCAGGCGGCCTGCCCGCCTGGGCGGCCCCGATCGAATCCGCCCGCGGCCAGCTTGGCCTAGCTACCACTCAATCTCGTCGAGGCCAGCGCATCTCCCACATAGGCCTCATTATTTTCCCGTCCCCCATCACCAAACTTTCGGTGAACAGCCTCAGACGCTTTCTTTTACTGCAAGCAATCTGATGGTTATTAAATTACCGCCCAGAAAATTTAAATCGACAGTCTCAAAAAAATGTAACACTCTATCCTAAAACGTTCTGTCATTTGGCTCCCAAGATCTACACTTTTAATGAGCGCTCACTGAGCACCAAACATATCGCCTTACAATCACCTGGATCATCTGCATGCCCTTTGGCCGTATAACATTCACCAAGCATCCGACACTTTCCCATGGCTCAAAACGATTACTTTCTATCAGGCTGCTGGTTATCACTTGGCTGACAATGCTTTCCCTCCCCGTATTATCCGACACAGCACTGAAGTTCGTCATGCAGGATTCAGCCCCCAAATACCTCATCAAAGATGGAAGAGTCAGAGGGCTTTGCGGCGACGTCTACATGGCGCTGAAGTCACGACTGAACGCTAAAGGCATCAATGTTGTCATTACCAAGGAACTTCTACCAATAAAGCGGATTCTAATGATGGTGGAAAGTGGCATAAGCGACGCCTACTGTGGAGCCGGAAGAAACCCAAAGCGAGAAGAGCGTTTCATCTATTCAACCCTGCCCGTGTATTCAGTCAGCAATGTTGTAGCAGCTCACGAGAAAGAACTCTTCATCCCCCAGAGCTTCAACGATCTCTCTGAATCCAAAGCCCTGGTCGGAGCACTTTTGGGAACCTCGTCCGCCACCTTCCTGAAACAGCAACGGGGCGTAGTGGTCGATGATCAATTCCATACGCTCGATAACGCCCTCGAAGTGCTCGCGAAAAACCAGTTTGTCCGCTTTTTCTATTATCATGATCTCGGACTCAACTATCTGGTTCCCAACAGCGGACTTCCATTAAAAGTATTACCCACGAAGTTTCGTTCAACTCCTCAGTGGGTCATTTACAGCAAACAAACGCGGAAGGATTGGCGCACAATTCTGGACGAGGAAATTTCCTTAATGGTAAACAGCGGAGAAATGTCCGCCATTACACAGCCTTATCTTCAGTAATATCTCCATTAGCCTTAGTAGGACAATCTCCAGTACTTATCCCAGTGCTGACGTACAAAATGTAATATATTGAAAAACCATCTCTTTATCCGATCAAGATCCCCAAACTATCGCCGATGCATAAGTATCAAAACTGCTAGTAGTTGCTACACTATGATTAATGTTCCACCAACATCAGGGATGGTTCAGTATTGCTTCGGATTCGACTTTTCCTCCTCGCCCTGTCTTTATTGTGCTCATCCATCTCCAAGGCGGATACAATACAAGTCGTAACAACAGACTTTCCGCCATACTCTTATGAGAGAAACGGTAAAGTTCACGGCATGGCCACCGAAATAGTCAAAAAGGCCCTAACCAGAGCCGGGCTGAGCTACAACCTGAAAGTTTTCACTTGGTCGCGAGCCTATCACATGGCACGGAACACTCCGAACACCCTGATATTCTCCATAGCCAGATCAAAAGAACGTGAGAATGAGTTTCACTGGGTAGGTAAAGTCGCGCCATATAGCATAAGGATGTACAAACTGGCCATTCGTGAGGATATTAAAGTCGACTCACTGGAAGACGCCAAACAGTACATTGTGGGTGGAGAGCATTCCGACATCAAACAGGCTTATCTTCTGACAAAAGGTTTCGAAACAGGTAAAAATATTCTCCTTGTCAACAAGGATGAGCTCAATATCCGTAAACTCTTTGCCGGCAGGATCGACCTACTCCCCTTCAATGAACTCAGCCTTCCCATCATGCTTCACAAAGAAGGACATCGTGCAAGCGAACTGGAGCCTGTCTTAGATCTGGGCGACATCTCGCACGATCTCTATGCCGCTTTCCATAAGGACACCTCCCAAACTACAGTCAACAAGCTGAAAAGGGAAATGGATAAACTTAAACAAAGTGGATGGATTACCAAAATCCAGGATCGCCATCTCGATCAACGCACCGCTCTGACGCCCTCACCAGCAAAACCATCGACAGATTGACCCCTGTCAATCTGTCGTAAACTACAACAAGGATAATCTTTATAGCCTCTGAAAACGTTGGCAAGACCTTCACACCTGCAAAGGAATATGGCTGGCGAAAGAGTGCACCTGACGTCGTAGTCATAACGCAGATAGCTTTTCAAAGGTTTCCCGGGGCGCCTGCCCCACACTAACAAAGCAATCAGAAAGGGAGATAACGATGAGCCTCAAAGATGATTTCCAGAAATTGAAAGAAGATCTCGCCCAGCAGAGAGATGAATTACAGGTACAACTCAACCTGGCAAAAGCTGACCTCAAAGATGACTGGGAAGAGCTAGAACAACGCTACGATCAGTTCCGGCAGAAAGTTTCCCAAGTTTCCAGAGAAGCAGAGCACAGCGGCCAGAACGTTAAAGATGCCGCCCATAAGTTCGCCGAAGAGCTAAAAAAGGAATACGAGGATTTCAAACGTCGTCTCTGACAGGCGAAGAACAAAGATTTAACGGGCGCACTGCAACTTTACTGCGCCTGCAACGCATTCTCATTTCCGCCAGATGCATTTTTAAACAAAAAAGCATCTGACGGAAACATCCTTTTATCCTGAACAAACTGTCTATAAACTATACTATCAGGACCCGAGTCTCTCACAGTTCGTTCTGCCGGAGCTCACCGCCGGTTTCGCTATAGCCTTAACCGGCGCTAAAAAATAGATTTTGTGACCATCGATACTGAATAAGCACAAAAATAGTGAGTCACACATGAAAGACATCTGTTCAGTCCTAGCATGCTTAGTGGCGCTGACCTGTACATCGACATTTGCCCAGACCCAGCTCAACGATCCCAAAGAAACTCTGAAGAATGAGTTTTGGGGCAAATTGTATTCAACAGGCGGAGAAACACTGATATGCAAAAAAAAGTTCTCCAAGAAAAGCATTCTGGTGACCGAAAGTTATATCTATTCAACGCTTTGGATTCGGGACAATCTGGAATGCGGTACCCCCCGACAATGCCGCGAACATAGCGCCACTTACCGGCGTTTAACCAGCGACCTCCACAATATCTATCCTGAAGATGCCCGATTCGAATTGGAAAGACGGGCCGCGAAGTTTGAGGAACTGGATCACTCGGTTCCTGTTAGCGAATGCAATATCCGGCGGGTGTTTGGGGTTATAGATCCTCCTGACGATGTAAAGGGGGACATTGCCAGAAGTCTGTGTACATGTATGTCACTTACGATCTGCCGTTACACGGAGATCTCAGTCAACTCAAGCGCTGGCATCACGTCGACCCTCCCTCAGCAGAGGAGATAGAACGTAACAATCTAATTCGGGAAATTCAGGGCAATGACAATCAATTTATCGTTAACCCAGAAGCTGCCGACAGCATCAAACTGATCCATTAATCAACTCACATAAAAAAGCCCGGCCATTTTGCCGCAATGCTGTTCACTTAAGAGGAGCAGCATTGCGATCTACTGGATATCGGGTCTTTGATATCTTAACCGTCCGAGGTGTCGTAGGCCTCGGACGCCTCTCCAAAAACAGACTACTAATTCCCGATCTTAACTCTGACAAGCGCCGACCTGTTCCAGATATCGGATTGGAAGCCGCCATCACAATTAACTGAACAGCAATATAATCACACACTGGTTTGAAGCGAATGTCAGACGGGGCTCGATCAAAGCTTACCGCCGCAATCGATGCTT
>NZ_AQXX01000129.1 GCF_000376785.1 Hahella ganghwensis DSM 17046 | reverse complement strand
CTTTGTTGGCAGCATGAGTCGAAAGGGGAACTGCTGGGATAACGCGGTAGTGGAGAGCTTCTTCGGTAGCCTGAAGCAAGAACGGATTCAATGGCACCACTACCAGACTCGACGAGAAGCACAGCAAGATGTGTTGCATTACATCACGATGTTCTACAACAGCTTTCGGCTACATTCATATTTGGATTACCAAAGCCCGAATCAATATGAAACGGCCTGGAAAGAATTACGAGAAGTTGCTTAACTGGGTTGTCACAAATCAGTTGACCACGTCATGTATTGTCTGAAAAACCTACGGCAGACTTAATCACTTCTATTAGCTTCGCAGATACAGCCTCAGAGACTTTCTTAACATCTGATTTTCTTCGAATAACGGTTTCAATCAGTTGGCACAGGATCACGGCATTCGAGTCAAAGAATGATACTTCTGAGTAACCGTTAAACCGTTCACGACGAACATCGTCACGGTGATAGTAATCCAGCAAAATATCAAGGATGACTTCCAATTGCTGCTCGCTCCAGGAGTGCCAGGGAGTAAGCTTTGCCTTCGGATCTTGCCTGACGATACAAAGAACAACTCGATTATCTTTATTAATTTCCCGAAGTTCGTGCTGAAAATCATAATAGTAATGAATCAGCCGCTTCTGAATTTCCTTGACCCCTTCCGGGGACAAAGCGAATGTCTCATAAACCTCTGGGTCGTTAAGGCATTCCGGGCGGTCGTCATAACTGGGATCATGTTTTAACGCGCTTTGTATCTGACGATCTGATAGACAGAACGATGCACTGTGATCGCTCCATCGTATTTCACCATAACCCTGAAGCCGCTGTTGAATAGCTGTCTTGGCTTCATCTGAAGGCTTCTCGACAAAAAGAAGGTGTGCATCAAAGCCGCCCGACAACGTGCCAACGCCATGACCGATAAAAAAGAATGGATAGCTTTCCATTATCGTGCTCTCTCACATTGGTTGAATGTACAACCTTGTATCGTACGGAATGATATGAACAGGATAAGCATATCAGAACCCTTTTAGGCCAGGTACGACCATAACGGATAAGCCACTAATATTTGTGTTTATCCTGGTGCTTTTGTTGGTTCTTTTCATTTTAGGTTCCGGCATGGATGACGCTGGTCTTTTTTTGAGAAAGGATTATGCTTTTTACCATTGTTACCCACCTTTGCATCTTGGGAGGCTTGGATGACCTATTGTCTGGGGATTAAAACCAACCAGTGCATCGTAATGGTGTCGGATTCGAGGACCAGTGCCGGTGTCGATAACATCAGCACCTATAGCAAAATGTGGCGCTACAGCATCCCGGGGCAACGTCAGTTTGTCCTTTGCAGTGCAGGAAATCTGGCGACCACCCAGGCCGTGATTGCCCAATTGGAACGGGATATCAGAAATAACGCCCCAACGACTTTACTGACGGTTACCGATTTGCACGAGACAGCAGAGTACATAGGCCGAATCAGTGTCGCCTGCCAGCAGGCTTCCGGTGGAGGACCGGCCTTTGAGACCACCTTTCTGCTCGCAGGTGAAATACAGGGCACGGTAAGTGGTCTGTATATGATTTACTCCCAAGGAAACTTTATTGCCAGTTCCTCTCAAGTACCCTTTTTACAGATCGGTGAGATTAAATACGGAAAACCGATACTGGATCGCGTGATCCGTGAAGAGACGTCTTGTGACCGAGCTGTACTATGTGGACTGGTCTCCATGGATGCCACCATGCGCAGTAATCTGACGGTCGGCCCTCCAATAGAACTCTATATATTGGATACTGGCTCACTTCAGCCAGGGCGCTATATTTCATTCGATGAAGATAATGAGTACATCCGCACCCTGCGTCATAAATGGAATAAATTAATGGAAGGTGCCTTTGATCAACTGCAGCCGCCGATCAATTAGCCAGGATCATGCATTTACCCGGTAATTTTAAAAAGCGGCTCGACACGGAGGCTCGTAGATTCGAATTCCAGGGCCCGGTCTAATTGACGTTGTAACGCTGCCTTGAGCTTTAATTCATGCTTTAAATAACCTGGTAACTTCATTCAGTGACCTCTTAAAGGCCGCAACGTTTTTATAATATGGGTGCGATGTTACTTAGATGTGTTCTATTATCTGTTCTATGAACCTTACTTACTCGGTATTCCTCATTCTGCTATTTTCCGCTGTGTTAGCGGGCTGTTCCAGCACGCCGGTCAATGGGCCTCATAACAGTCTGCCTTCTGTCACTACACCAGACCAGCACAACATTAGCACTCTACTGCTGAATCACTATGAAGGCTGGCGTGGCACTCCCTATAAAATGGGAGGTCTTAACAAGAGAGGCATAGATTGCTCTGGATTTGTATTTCGGACTTATCAGGAACTTTTCAGAATAACGCTGCCTCGCTCCACATCTGGCCAGGTCCATGCTGGAAATGAAATCCCCCTGACACAGGCTGCTCCCGGTGATCTTCTGATATTCAAAACCGGATTAAAACAACGACACGTAGGAATATATGTAGGTAAAGGGCGTTTCATTCATTCCTCAACCTCCAGAGGCGTCATCATATCAAGCCTGAACACTCCTTATTGGGAAGACGCCTACCGAGAGTCTCGACGAGTTCTCTAATCCAGTCGACACACCATCTTCCAGAGTATTGACAGCATTAATGAAATGGAGCAATGCCTTTATGATGATGGACTAATCTTCTATCAGCAGGCAGGCTCCCAGTTCGGAAAGCTTTCTCAGAGCTGATTAAACAAATCAATCCGTCTGATTCTGAGGGAAAATTCGCTGCCCTGACGATTGATCATCCGGTTACAGAACTTGACTATGTCTGGAATTCCGTGAACTTTTTCGACAAGAGGCCAAGAAGTTTGTCATCGACTCTTATAAGACCCTTTCAGATGATTAAAATCTCGAATACTCCTTGCTCGGCAAACAGACCAATCCATAAAATCAATAATTTCGTCACGAAATAGTTAACCGGTCAACATCCCCCCTAACCTGCGCATTGTGATCGTAGAAAGAGTCCAACGTCATATTCATGAGCGGCATTTTCACACGTCAGGCTCTCTACTTCAAAAGCCTTTTATGGCGGGGGCTTCAAGCCAATAGGTAATCATTTATCATTATTTTACTCCCACATTTGACCTAGATCTCATTATCATGCTTGCCCGTCTCTAGCCGGTGAGGTTAGCCTGACAGGGATTGCGTAGGTGATATGAGGAATGGTAATTTATACGTAGGCTCTTCGGCCTAGTCTATTGAATTTTAGAGGGATTTTTCAAGAATTTACAATTGCTGTCTTCCATTGTGAATCGTAAACGTCACAATAGCGCACCTTTCATATGATGTATCTAAACTATGGGGTTCAGACGTTATGATTGAAAACGGCGATTTAATTCTTCGTTATCTAGAAAGACTCGGCGTCAGATATGTATTTGGTGTCCCCGGTGGTAGCATTGAACCCCTCTATAACGCGCTGGCAAGGAGTGAAAGGCGCGGTGGGATCAGGGCTGTCCTCGCGCGCCATGAAACCGGCGCAGCCTTTATGGCTGATGGTTATGCCCGTGCTACCGGCAAACTCGGCGTCTGTATATCTACTTCCGGGCCAGGCGCAACCAACCTTCTCACAGGCGTAGCTAACGCCTATGCTGACGGAGTTCCGCTTCTGGTGATTACCGCTCAACCTTCTATCGAGCGCTTCGGTCTAGGTGCATTCCAGGAAGGTTCATGCACAGGCATCAATACTGTCAGCATCTTTGATAGCTGCACACGCTTCAATACCCTGGTATCCCATGCAGCCCAGTTGGAACACAAACTGGTAATGTCAATCGGTTATGCTCTCAGCAACCAACCTGGGCCGGTTCATTTAAGCGTTCCATTGGATATCATGCGCGCCAGAGTCAATGACAATTCTCGCAGCCTTAATATGCGGGCGTTCATCAATCACGAAGTGGCACCGAGCTCAGATGGACTTCATCTAATACTCAAAGACCTGGCTTATGTCCGAAAAGCCACCATCGTGATTGGAGAGGGTGCGGCAGGCGCCATACATGAGCTCCTGATGCTGGCAGAATCGAGAAACTTTCTGATTGTGACCACTCCTATGGGTAAAGGTCTGGTCTCCGAATATCACCCACTTTACCGGGGTGTTTTTGGTTTGGGGGGACATGAAAGCGCCAAGGAAGCTCTCTCACCCGAAAACGCCGAACGCGTGATTGTCATTGGAACGGCTTTAGATGAAATCACTACCGGTGGCTGGGACCCTGAGGCTGTTTTCTCCAAACGCCTCTTACACTTGTCCGGCAACCCCGAACACCTGAGCCGCTCTATTCTCTCTCGGATTTCATTGCTGGGATCACCCAGACTGATGATCCGCCCTTTCAGCAAGTATTTGGAACTACTGAATAAACATCAGTATCCGGAAGACAGAGAAGATGAAAGAGGTTTTCCGGTTCATGTGAAGTATGCCAATAAGGGTGTTTGCTTTGATAACGGCGGTCCCGTTAAACCACAGGCATTATTTTTTAAGTTAAGTAAGCTCTGTCCGCCTCGTGTCCCCGTATTAATGGATACCGGCAACAGCTTCCTGTGGGGAGTTCATTATTGGCAGACGAAAAACCTGCGCACCGAACAGAACAAGTTGTTCCACATTGGCATGGGGTTCGCCTCCATGGGCTGGGCAATTGGCGCAGCTGTAGGGATGGCCTTTGCTGACCGGGAAAGACCGGTAATCTGCATTACCGGAGACGGAAGCGTGCTGATGAGCGGCCAGGAAATGACGGTAGCCATGGAACACCAGCTAAGCATCGTATTTGTCATTCTGAATGATAGCCATCTGGGCATGATCAAGCACGGCCAGAAGTTGGGCGGCGCAGAAAGTATTGGTCACGAACTACCTCAGGTTAACTTTGCAAAAATGGCAGAAGCCTTGGGCGTAAGAGGCAAACAAGTCCGGTCTCTGAACGATCTCGATGACGAAGAGATCGCCTTCGAGCTGAGAACCCCCGGTCCCTTTGTCCTGGATGTCCTGATAGACAGTAACGAAGTTCCGCCAATGAAGATGCGAACGAAAGTACTGGCCGGCAGCAGCGGCACTCCCAAGCATTCAGAAGAAATCATAGAGGTTAAGCATGAACAACTCGTTCGGGTATAAAACCAAGATCTGGTTTGAAGAACCAGAATCTGACAATCCTTTTGCTGCCAGGAAGTCCTACTGCCACGGATATGATGTTTACGGAGATATTCTCTCCAAAGCGACCTGGTTTGAGTACTTATATCTGTTGTTTAAGGGAGAAAAGCCGTCACCCCGACAGGCTAAACTACTGGAGACTTTGGCCCTCGCCCTGACCAACCTTGGCCCACGAGAGCCTAGCGTTAGGGCTGCGATGAATGGAGGTGTTGGCGGTGCCACGCACGCGGCCTCCCTGATGAGCGCACTGTCTGTAGGAGCAGGCCAGTGTGGTGGTGGACACGAGGTCTATATATTAATGTCTCTCTGGGAGACCTGTGGACTGGATCTGGGTCTGTGGCTGCAAAAGTTACATGATCCGGTAGAAGATAAAAGGGAAGATATCTGGAAACCTATGGAGCATGCCCCCGGCTTTGATCCGAATGGTGTTTCATGCCCTACTCCCGTCAAACAAACGCTGTCAGCCCTGGCACGATATGACGAGAACGGATGCCTCAGTTTTCTTGAAGAAACCCGAGAGCAACTGGAAGCATCCACTGGAATCCCCTTGTCTATGACTGGGGTAGCAGCTGCCGCTTTTCACGCACTTGAACTCGATGCCCACTCGGCCACAATGCTCTTTCTAATCCTGCGTTTACCGGGTGCGGCCGCGCATGCGATTGAACAAAGGCACCTGGGTTGGAAGCATTTCCCTTTTTATGGGGCACATATTGAGCTAACTGAAGACGCTGCACACTTTGAACTACCAAATGCAGAGGAACTTGGATTATGAGCTTACAGGATCTTTTAGATCAGGAAAGAAGTCATAAAACCGCAATGGGTAAAGCTTTCTTGTGTGACCGGGTTGTATTCAGAGGTAAAGACCTGCATCAGGAGCTAGGCGATAAAGATTGGTTTTCACTGTATCTTTTCTCAATTACTGGTAAAGAATACACAATCGATGAGATAAAGATGCTCAACTATATTTGGCTTTGTACCAGTTATCCTGATCCCAGTATTTGGCCAAACCATGTCACCGAACTTGCAGGTAACTCAAGAAGTACACCTTCTTTATCGCTCATGAGTGGAATGGCTATATCTGAGGCATCTATTTATGGTCGCCGACCAGATCGCCGAGCAATAAGCTTTCTGCAAAGCACTAATAAAGCTGTAAAGGAAGGCGCTGAACTCGGGGAAATTCTTCTAGCAGAATTGAAGAAATACCGCGTGGTTTATGGGTATGGAAGACCATTAGCCAGAATCGACGAGCGCATTCTACATACGGTCAAAAAGGCTAAAGAACTTGGGTTCGCGGATGGCGAACACTTCCAATTAGCACTTGAAGTGTATCGCTATCTCAGGAAAAACAAGCGACTTTCAATGAATGTCGCTGCTCTAGATGCAGCCTTATGTGCCGACATGGGAATGACACCAGAACAATATCAACTATTCATGACCCCTTGCTTTATCGCAGGGATGGTCCCCTGCTTTATAGACGGTATCACCAAACCCGAAGGTTCAGTATTTGCAATGAGGTGCGAATCTATCAAGTATAGCGGTGTGGAGAAAAGATCCTGGTAATTCAGCAATTAAAATGAGTACTCGATCTCAGCCAGCAATGAGCGTCCCACCATCGGATAGTCTCCAGGGATTGCTGTTGGGGTAATAGTACCTGCTGGACTTGGTTCTCGTACATCCTTATCTGACAGATTACGAAGAGTAAGAATCAAGTCCATACCTTGCAGTAGGTTTTGCTGTGTATATTTCAGATCGATCGTTGTATAGCTTGGGGTGGGATCACGGTCATCATTAGCTGCTCTGCTTTGCTCCCCCACCCAGTTAACCTCAGCACTGAACAACACATTTTTTTGGGTATCAAACTGAACCCTTGCATAAAGTTGATGATTGGGAGCCGAACCTACATCCTCTTCAGTCCTCTTGTCTGTTGACTTCTGATAAGCGTAATTTGAGACCAACATAATTTGATCATTAACTTCGTAACTGAGTTCCAACTCTCCGCCTTGACCACTCCGTGTACCAATATTTTGAGCCTGCCGACGATTGTTTCCTATGTCTACAAAGTTAATGAAATCTTTGATTTCATAATGGAAAATGTTTGCAGATAACAAAATCTGCTTGTTCACCTGATATGCAATTCCAAGCTCGTAGGAGTCAATGATTTCCGGGCTCAAGTCCTGGTTACCCAACGTTACTGGATTGGAAGTTACAAACAGTTCTTCTATCGACGGTGCTCTAAAGGCTCTACCGTATAGCAGCTTGGCAGTCAGATCATCTGTGGCGGCCCATATTAATGACAACCTTGGGTTTGTGGTATCACCAAAGTCAGAGTAATAGTCATATCTCACACCACTGATTAACTGCCAGTCCTGTGCAAACTTCCACTCATCCTGTAAATACACAAAATAACTTGTGCGATCCTTTTCAGGGAGCCAAACTTCATCTGTATCATCTACAGAAGTGATACCTCCAGGTTTAGGAGTAAAATCAGGATTAAAATTCTTCGACTCCGTTACTTCGTAAACATCCCCCCAAGAAGCACCCACACCTATCCTGACAAGATGAGCGTCAAATCCCTTGTATAGCGAATTGAAGTTCAATCGAACAATTTCCTCTTTATATCCTGGGTTCCCAATAAACCCATCAGGAAATGTCCCTGCAAGTAAAGTTCCGGGAGGAAACAATTGAACATTCTCCTCTACCTCCTGAGAGTCTTGGTAGTAAGACAACTGAGTGACGACAGAGAAATCTTCAATTATTTCATCGGCCTGATGTGTGATATCAAAGTTGTACCTGTTACTCGCAAACCGGCCATTGTTATCAATAGCTTCGATCAATCCAGGTCCTGTTCCGATGTTGTATCGCCCCTGATAACCAAGACGCACGGTAATATCATCATATCCAACCTCAAATCTTGCCTCTACAGAGTCCCTCATGGTATTGACTGGTCCTGGGGCATTAGACGCACTAGTTCCAGTATTCTGATCATTAAGGGTTTGGGCGTCCTCTCCTATTTTCCCCTGGTGTCCATCTGTAGTTTCATATTCAACAGAAGCAGCAAACTTCACTGGTCCCTCATTGCTGCCGAATTGAAACCAGCTGGACTTTGTATCAAAACTCCCATAGCCAACCCCGACCTTAAGGTTGTCTATGTCCTCTGGACCCTTGGTCTGTATATTTATGACTCCGGCAAATGCATCCGCTCCATATAGGGCCGATCCTGGCCCCCGGATTACTTCAATTTTCGCGATTGACTTAAGCGGCATACCAGCCCATACGTTACCACGATTTCCCAATGCCAAATTCGTTACAGGAATACCGTTAATAAGAACTAGGGTTTGCGGATTATTTGCGGAAGCAATCCCCCTGATCACATACCGTGGTGCATAGGCTAATTGTGACCTTGTTACGTGTAGGCCAGGTACGGTTTCCAACACTTCATCTAGGTCTGTCGCAGCCATCGCCTCAATATCATTTGCGGTAATTACCGTTGTAATGGCAGCGGCCTTATCAAGCGGAGTAGGTGTTCCCGAAGCAATACTTGTAACGCGAATTTGCCCCAGCTCTTCTGGAGACAGATCCCATAACCCGTCATCTGAAAAATCATCATTAACTCCGTGTGCTGCCGTAGGTAATCCAGCCATCAGCAGAGTTAGTATTTTTAATTTGTTCATGGTGTAACGGCGCCGTCTAGGTATCCTACAAGGGAGCACATCAATAGATGTTATTATTAAAATTATTTTATCTGAATTAAAGCGTAGCAGTTGTTCCCAAATTGTGCGAAACAATTTTTCCCTTTTAATACAGATGCTTGATTAGCTTTACGATATAACGTTAATCAAATCAAGACAATCCCTATCGTTCAGTCTACCTCCGCACTGTACATTCATTGTCTTAAAGTTGTCGTCCTACAGCCGCGTCCCACCCTCGTTATCAACTTCAGTCTATACTCTAGTATTTAAATTCCGATCAAAGGAGGCAACCAGTTATGCTGGATAACAAAGTAGTCATGGTGACGGGTGCAAGTTCAGGCATTGGAAGAACTGCTGCTCTAAGATTCGCAGATTGCGGAGCCAAGGTTGCAGTAGTGGCACGACGACAAAGCGAAGGTGAGGCCGTAGCTAATCAAATTAATCAACTGGGTGGGACTGGGGTTTTCATCAAGGCCGATGTTGCCAAAGAAGTCGAGGTCAAGTCAGCTGTTGAATGTATTGTAGAGAAATTTGGACGGTTAGACTTAGCGTTTAACAACGCAGGTGTATCCGAACCAATTGGCTCACTTACAGAGTTAACAGAAGCAAACTGGAACAGAGTCATGGATATTAACTTAAAGGGAATTTGGTTGAGCATGAAATACCAGATTCCAGCCATGCTTTCATCCACTGGAGGAGGGATCGTCAATATGTCGTCCATTTACGGACAGGTCGCCACCGGCATGGGAGTATCCGCCTATGTTTCTTCCAACCACGGGGTGATTGGACTAACTAAAGCAGCAGCTTTGGAGTATGCAGATAAAAATATTCGAGTGAACGCAGTTTGTCCTGCATGGATTCCTACACCAGGGAATGAAGAAGCTTTGAGCAACCCGGATGTAATGGAGTACGCAAAATCTCTCCACCCCATGCGAAGACTTGGAACTCAGAATGAAGTGGCCGAAACTGTATGCTGGTTACTATCTGAGTCCGCCAGCTATATAAGCGGCCAAGCCATTTCCGTAGATGGAGCTTATACAGCCCAGTAAATACTTAGCCACTCTGCTCTAAAACCGAGACTGACTTTAAATACTGTTTCTTTGAATCAGAGTGGCCTGTCTCATTTATTCCATATTCAGCGGCTTGGGTTTGGCAATAGCATATCCCTGAGCAAAATCAATTCCCATCTCCTTCAGCCTATCCTTGATGGCATCACTTTCAACAAACTCAGCGATGGTTTTCAGGCCGACCGCATGGCCGATCTTATTACATGCATCCACAATACTGACATCAATAGGATCATTTAGCATATTGCGGACGAAGCCACCGTCGATTTTCAGGAAATCCACTGGAATGGTTTTCAGGTAGGAGAAGGAACTCATTCCGCAGCCAAAATCGTCCAGCGCAAACTTGAACCCTTCATCACGGATTTCCCGAATAAACTCAACAGCATCTGAAAGGTGGGCGATCGCAGCGGTTTCAGTAATCTCAAAACAAATACGTTCAGGTCTGATCTTGTACTGATTGAGAAGCTCTCGGATCCTGGCAAAAAACTGGTCGTCACTCAGAGAGTTACCAGATAAATTGACGAAATAGGTCCCCTTATCTTCGTAACCTTTTCCAGAGTCCGCCAGATACTGAAATACCAGTTCGATGACCCTGAGATCAATCAGTGGCATCATATTGTAACGCTCAGCGGCGGGTATAAAGGCACCAGGCTGTACGACTTCCTCTCCATCCCGCAGCCTCAGCAAAAATTCTGTGTGGTGATCATCTGACACTTCATCAGAGAGGCATGCCATCGGCTGATGGCAAAGAAACAACTGGTTCTGCTCTAACGCCATCCGCAAGCGGCTTGTCCATTGCATCTCGCTATGGCGGCGTTGCATGTCCGTATCCTGGACTTGATAGATCTGAACGGTATTACGTCCTCGATCCTTGGCGGCATAACAGGCAATATCCGCATGGCTTAAAATTTCGGTGGCATTACTATAGGCCTTGGTGATCTGAACGATTCCGATACTCAGACTGACCACAAAGGGAGTATTGTCCCAAACGAATTTAAACCCCCTAACCTCTTCCTTTAGTGTTTCCGCTAATTCAACCGCATGCTGCTTATTGCAGCTTTCCAACAGAATACCAAATTCATCGCCACCGAGACGCGCCAGAGTGTCGCTTTCCCGGATATGCCTGGAAAGGATTCTCGCGATTTGTTTGAGCAGTTCGTCGCCAGCGATATGGCCACAGGTATCATTAATGATTTTGAACTGGTCCAGATCAAGGTAAAGCAGCATGTGCACCAGACCACGCTCTTTACTGCTCACCAGCGCTGATCTCAGGCGTCGATCAAACTCGCGACGATTCACCAGATCCGTCAGGCTGTCATGGTAAGCCATATGATGCAGAGACTGTTCCGCCTGCTTTCTCGCGTAACGAACTCCCGCTTCTTTAAGCTCCCTCTGAATCGCCGGCAACAGACGGGCAAGATTGTCTTTCATAATGTAATCGTGCGCGCCAGCTTTCATCGCACGCACGGCAATATCCTCACCAATGGTGCCGGATACGATAATTACAGGGGTATCAAGCCCCTCACTCTTGACGACTTCAAGGGCTTCTTCAGAGGAGAAACCAGGCATATTGTGGTCAGTAATCACAATATCCCAGGATTTTTTGAGTGCCTGTCTCAGCTTTGGCTCAGAATCGACACGCAGATACTCTGGGATAATTCCGCCTTTACGGAGCTCTCGAATTAATAGGAATACATCGTCTTCCGAATCGTCAACGACCAGTACCCTAAGCTTGTCGGTAACTCTTTGTTCCTTCATCGCGGCTTGCATGTTGTATAACGACATGTTTTTAGGTCTTATTTAGCGGATACCTGCTACACGCTCGATGCTTGTATTGCCAATAGACTAACAAACCCACTGTTTTCCATTCAGTGATAAAGCATCAAAAGTTCAATTAAGTCAGTCATCTATAAAGTTAACTCTTTGTCTTGATTTGCGCCAGTACCAAGAGCCAACTTTTTATAACACGTGGACTAATTAACCTTTTCTTTTGGGCCTGATCAACTTTCCTGCTTCCATGAAGTCTAGGCTTAACAGAGTGTTTTATACAACTTTTATTTGTAGTTCCCAAGCTCAATATCACTCCCTGCTGTATGACCATTAACCACTGACATCAAGATCTACTGTACATTCAGGGTAAAATAGAAGGTACTACCCCTTGACGGTTCAGATTCTGCCCAAATCCGCCCCCGGTGGCGAGTAATAATCCGGAATACTGTCGCCAGACCAATACCACTTCCCTCAAACTCTGATGGAGTATGCAATCTGTTAAAAGCGACAAACAGCCTGTCGGCATATTTCATGTCAAAGCCGGCCCCATCATCTTTCACAAAATATACCGCTCCCTCGCGCTTATTGATAACGCCGAACTCAATATGCGCACTTTCCTTTTTGGACGAATATTTCCAGGCATTTTCAACTAGATTCGACAAGGCAATGTGAAGCAACCTTTCATCCCCCTTGGCTTTCACATTCGGCGCGATTGTCATCGTCACATCTCTATTAGGATGAGCAGATCTGAGCTCAGAAGCTATTCCTTCCACTATCTGACTCAAATCGACCTCTTCACAGTCAAGCTTGTGTCGGGTAACCCGGGACAATGTCAGCATGCTATCGATGAGCATACTCATACGGCCGCTAGCGGATCGAATCCTACCCAGGTACTCTACAGCCAGCTCATCCAGCTTTTCGCTACAGTCCTCAGCAATGGCTTCGCTGTACCCGTCTATCGCCCGCAACGGTTGCCGTAAATCGTGCGAAACTGAATAACTGAAGGCTTCCAGCTCCTGATTGGCCGCTTTCAGCTCTGCGGTTCGGATTTCCACCTGCCTCTCAAGGCTGCCATAACTTTTGAGAATTTCCTTATTCTGGTATTCGATGGTTTCCAGCATCGCGTTGAACGATTTGGTCAACTCCCCTATTTCATCAAAGCTTTCCAACTCTGCACGAAGTCGATAATTCTTGTCATTGGCAATTCTGGTCGCGGTTTCAGACAAGTGAAGCAGCGGCGTGGTCACGGTGCGTTGCAGGATGGCGGAAATAATGAGAAGGCCCAGCACCGCCAAAGCAGAGACAATTGTCGCTGTGGCAACATAGTTCTGCAGGTGGCGCCTAAGTTCTTCGAGAGTGGATTCTATATACAGCCTTCCAATAACCTCTCCATCCAGCATGATATCCTGAACTGTATAAAAGTGATCATCCTCGAAAACACCAGACGTCGAGCGGGGTTTGTCCGGACAGCCCAACTTCCCGGAACGGGAAAAAGTGGCGAGGACCTGATTTTTCTCGTTATAGATGCAGCCAAGAGTAATGGATTCCCTCAATTTTAGACTGTTGATATTATCCTTAAGCTGGGATACATCTCCGAATACCAGAGCAGCGTTACTACGATCCGCCAGCATATTACCGATAACATTCAATTCCTGGCTGATCTGTTGCCGATATGTCAGGTTTTCGTACCAAATCAGGCTGGCACTCAGAATCAGAATACCAAATACACTGGTGATAAAGGTCAGCAGTATCAGCTTTGTTTTTATTGGTAATTTTGACCAGGTCATTTCAGTACCTCAGCCTCATTGATACACCTCCTGCGCCAACTCAAGAAGCTTTGAGCTGATGTCGACACCAGACTTCCTGGCACTGTCCAGATTAATCTCAAATCGGATTACGTTGCCAACCTGCACAAATCCAATCATCCCTCCACTTTTTGCGAAATCCTCAATATCACTAACCGTCAGTGCATGCTCCAGTGCGGGAGTCATTAAGATATTTTCAAATCCTTTGCGTTCAGAAGAACTGATAAAGATGACAGTACAGCTGGGGGCCACCTTCATGGACTCAAACTTAAACAGCTTGATAGGTTTTCCCTGAATTTTCTTACCGTTGATAGGATCAATCAGTTCCTGGAATGGGTCCTTCCCCAGGATGCAGACATTGATTTCGCCAGCCGCTTCTACCGACTGGCTGGTCCAGGAAACAAACTTAATAAAGTTATAAAGGTACGCTGCTTTGATCTCGTATTCCGAACGGGCATAGCAATTTCCCCCGAATACAAGCATCAACAGGATAATAAGAGATTTTGTTAGCCAGCCTGGTCGTCTTGTTCTGAAGATCATCTACTGGTTGTCACCAAGGTTTCCCAGCCATCTACTCACGACTAAAGATTCCAATCCTTTCAGTCAGTTATCTTTTTAGTTATTACCTGGAGGATAGACAATTGCGCCCAACTTCGACAGGGGAATTATCAAAAACCCTTTGAAATCACAGAAGCTATCTCAAGAAAGACCCTGTTTATCACCCTATCTTTTGGGATTATTTACCCATCAGAGAAATTAGTGACAGACTATCAAAAATCCTAAGCGGTCAGATAGACTTTTCTGTTAAACAAAAAGGCAATCTAACAATCACAAAGCAATAAGCAAACAATCAACTATGAAATTCGCCTGGACCCTAGGAATCGACGTAAATTTAATGGAGGGGTAAAGATCTGAGAATTCAGAAAAAGAAGTGGCGGTGAGCCAGGGATTCGAACCCCGGGTGGGCTATTAACCCACGGCGGTTTTCAAGACCGCTGCTTTCAACCACTCAGCCAGCTCACCGTCAGGATGTGTCTGCTGAGACACGAGCGAGCATGATACTCATATTTTTTTTACTGTCAACGGTTGATCCCACTTACAGGCAAATCTTCTCACACACCAACCGAAAACCTCCCCGAAATGAGCCATTTTTCATCAATCTGCGTAAAAAGCAGGCAACTCACTCTACTTCTGGCCCAATGACTTATACTTATCCAAAATACTTCTGCATATTTCCTCGGGAGAAGCTTATCTCCAGGGCCCACCCCATTTTCATGACAGAGTCACACAAAATTAACCAGAATTTAGGAAGCACACGTATTTAAAACATTGAAATAACTCCATGTACCCTTATTATAGACAGCAGAGTTTATCAATTTAGTATAAAACCGAACCTCAACTGCATTATCGAAATCTGGGAGGATCTAATGCAAAACCGGCGCGTTCAAAACGCTAACATGTCAGCAGTTGCCAACCCTATGAGTGGCCACGCAACTCAGGTGGATTCGGCAACCGCTGCAAACGTGTTGAAAAACACCTACTGGCTGCTAGGCCTGACTTTGGCGTTTTCAGCCTTTACCGCCTACCTTTCAATGGGAATGGCCTTCAACCCCATTATGCATTTTGGAGCCTTCATCGGAGCCTTGGTCATCAGCTTTGTTATCCACAAAGTGGCCAATAGTGTCTGGGGCTTGGTCCTTGCTTTTGCCTTTACCGGGCTTCTGGGTCTGACCATCGGCCCCATCGTCGGCGCCTACCTGAGCATGGGGGCGGCAGAGACCGTCACAACCGCCCTGGGGCTAACCGCTTTTGCATTTTTCGGTCTTTCAGGCTTTGTTCTGACCACCAAAAAAGACTTCAGCTTCCTGTCCAGCTTCCTGGTAGTTGGATTCTGCGTCATCGTTGGCGCGGTTGTTCTCAGCTTCTTTATTGAGTCCTCAGGCTTTGCTCTGGCGATCTCTGGTGCAATCGTATTGTTTGCTTCTGCAGCAATCCTTTACGAAACCAGTGCAATCGTACATGGCGGTCAAACAAACTACATTCTGGCGGCTGTATCTCTTTACGCCTCCATCTACAACTTATTCATGAGCCTGCTTCACATCCTGATGGCATTTGCCGGAGACGAGTGATACCCAGGCAATAACCTGATTTTCAGGATATAATCAAAGCCCGACAAACGTCGGGCTTTTTTATTTCTCAAACCGATGGCCAACTCAGGACTTACGCGGATACCTCCAGTGATTTACAGCATCGTAGTATATGGCGCCCCCCACTCCTCCCAAGCCCCCTATTCTGCCTATCACTTCATAAAGTCGGCACTGGCGATGGGGCACAGCGTTTATCGTGTATTTTTCTATCACGACGGAGCCCTGAACGGCTCCTCCCTGGCAGTTTCCCCTCAGGATGACAATCTGCTGCCGGACGCCTGGCGTAAATTGAAGGAGCTGCACAATATGGATCTGGTGATCTGTATTGGCGCTGGAATTAAACGGGGGGTCATTAATCAGCAGGAATCCCAAAGATATGAGCGCCAACAGCACTCTTTGGACGATATCTTTGAGCTATCAGGTCTGGGTCAGCTAGTGGATGCCACGCTCAAATCTGATCGTGTTATCACCTTTGGAGCACGATAATGTCCGCCAAACGTCTGTTATTTATATTTTCCGCCAGCCCTTTCGGAAACTCGCTGGGTTCAGCAGGTCTCGATGCCGTTCTCGCTGCTTCAGTGTTCGACCAGGACGTAACACTCATTTTTCAGATGGACGGGATTTATCAGTTGGTTGATGGCGGCAATTCGGCCTCTATAGGCCTGAAAGATTACCGAAAAGGCTTTAAAGCACTTGAAATGTATGGAGTTGATAAAGTCATTGTCGATGCAGCGGATCTGAATGAACGAGGTTTAACGGGAAATGAACTGGCGATACCTGTGCAGCTACTGACCAGGAAAGAGATCGCCGCAGTTATTCAACAGGCAGACACCGTATTGAGCTTTTAATTGAGTAAAAATGATGACTCTCCACATTTTCAATCAGGGCACCCATCAGACAGAACTTCTGAACAAGTGCCTGGAAAGCCTGACTCCCGGCGACACCCTTTTATTTATTGAGGATGGCGTAATCTGGACAACATCTTCTCCCTTTGACCGCCTTAACAAGCGCCTCAAGGTAACAGGCATCGATATTTATACCTTGTCTGAGGACATTTCCGCCAGAGGCTTGGAGAGCCTTAGGGCTGAGACTGTCCAGATGGTAGACTATCCTGGATTTGTTTCATTGACTGAGAAACACAATCACTCGATTTCCTGGTTCTGATACGCCATTGATGACAATTTATGACAACACAGCATGACTCAACAACTGATCACGCCTTATTTGATAAAGAGGGGTTCCTCAAGGACATTCACCTCTGGAATGATGAAATGGCTGCCCGTATTGCAGGCCTTGAAGGAATTCAACTAACTGAAGAACACTTTAAGATCATCCTGATCGCCCGCAGGTTCTATGAAACATTCGGCTTATCTCCGGTAAATAGAGTCCTGGTTAAAGCGGTCAAGCAGGAACTCGGAGACGACAAAGGCAACAGCATGCACTTGCTCAAGCTCTTCCGGGAAGGACCTGCCAAAATGGTCTGTAAAATTGCCGGACTCCCAAAACCAAACAACTGTCTTTAATTTATCGTCAATTACACACACCACCTATGACCACACCCTCTATCAATAAAGCCTCAGAACACAAAAGCTCTCCCAAAGAAGGCAAGTTTCCCAAGGAGCATAACGAACATCCCTTTGCTCCTTTTGTACGAATCCTGGGCAAAGGCAAAAAAGGTAGCCGTTCACTTACGCGTGAAGAAGCCCGCTCTGCCATGGGAATGATTATCGACAAAGAATGCCTAGACCTTCAACTCGGTGCTTTTTTAATGCTGCTAAGAGTCAAAGAGGAATCTCCCGACGAGCTGGCCGGATTTGTGGAAGCCGCCCAGGAGCGATTTCACGCTCCCAGGCTGGAGGTTGATATTGACTGGAGCTCATATGCCGGCAAAAAAAGGCACCAGCCCTGGTTTATTCTCTCTGCTTTAATGCTTTCTCAGACAGGTATCAGGATATTCATGCATGGCGCCGAGGGTCACACTCAAGGGCGCTTGTATACTCGCAACGTCATGACGACTCTTGGTTTACCCGTTGCAGAAAACTGGGAACAGGTAGAGCATCATCTTGACGCTAAAAATTTCGCCTACCTACCTCTTGAAGCCTTCTCCCCAAGGCTTCATGACATCATCCAGATGCGCTCAATCCTGGGGCTACGTTCCCCCGTCCACTCCATGGCAAGGCTATTGAATCCATTGAACGCCTCTCTGGTGGTCCAAGGAATATTCCACCCCCCCTACAGCCCCATTCACCAACTGACGGGCCAATTGCTTAATTATCCAAAATCCCTGGTGATTAAAGGAGAAGGCGGTGAGTTTGAGCGCAATCCTGACGGGGAATGCCTCGCTCGCTATGTCGCTGACGGCAAAGTCGCAGAAGAAACCTGGCCAGCCATGTTCGAACGTCGGCACGTTAAACCGGATTCACTTGAAGTGTCCGCCATGCAATCACTATGGCGGGGGGAGTCAGAAGACGAGTACGCAGTCGCAGCCGTTATTTCTACGGCAGCATTAACGCTCAGACACTTAAGAAACTTGTGCATGGATGAGGCAATGAAAAAGTCGAAAGAGATCTGGGCACAGAGAAACAAAACCCTGCTCTAGAAAGCAGAAAAGGACGCATAAGCGTCCTTTTTCATAGCGACCTGTTACCTTGCCAAAGATAGCTTGATCAACGATTACTTTAG
Source organism: Hahella ganghwensis DSM 17046 (assembly GCF_000376785.1). Taxonomy (GTDB): domain Bacteria; phylum Pseudomonadota; class Gammaproteobacteria; order Pseudomonadales; family Oleiphilaceae; genus Hahella; species Hahella ganghwensis. Next base: position 96,749 of record NZ_AQXX01000129.1, on the reverse strand, counting down.
GCTGCTGAACCCAAAGACCTGGCTAAATCAGGAGTAGTAAGCGTTCTCGGTATTGGAGTGGTCGGTGGCATCTTTAATGCCTTTCAATTCGGGAATCTTCTCCATCAGCGTCTTCTCAACACCATTCTTCAGAGTCATATCCACCGCAGAACAGCCCTGACATCCACCACCAAACTTCAACACAGCCACACCTTCGTCGACAACTTCGACGAGCGAAACTTCCCCCCCATGAGCCGCCAGCCCGGGATTGATTTCAGTGTACAGTATGTAATTGATGCGATCAGGCAGTGGAGAATCTTCGTTCACTTTGGGCATTTTAGCGTTTGGCGCCTTAATGGTCAGTTGCCCACCCATTTTTTCCTGGTTGAAATCGACAATGGCATCTTCCAGAAACGGCAGACTGCTCCGATCGAGATAGACGGCAAACTTAGACAGTTCCACCTTCTCGTCTTCCTCGATCACCTCTTCCGGCTTACAATATGCCAGACAGGTTTCTGCATACTTGGTTCCAGGCTGAGTGACGAACATCCGCACACCGATACCTTCAACCTTTTGCTTTTCCAGAAGTTGCGCCAGATAATCCTGTGCAGATTCAGTAACAGTTACCATCGATTCTCACTTACTTTCGTTAACCAGCTCGCGTTATTCTGTTCAGTGCCGGTCCGGCATGTTCTGAACAGCTTGGCATTACCAAAACGGTAGTGACCTGTTTTGTAATGGACCTGTTTATCAGACCATTATTGCTGCCGGGCATTGTAGTGTAAATCCCGACAGGGTTAAAGCCTTACTAATTTACTAGGTTATAGCGAAATGATAAAAAATGTAAGGCACAATACCCAATGCTTACTTTGATCGCTGAAAAATTAGTGATTCAGCGCCAAAATATCAGCCTGAGTGCAGCATCCCACGGGCATTTCTGCTAATATTTTCGCCCTTTTTATAACATCAGTTGACGTCTGAAACGGGTTATACACATGACATTGAGCGCAAACCGTCGCCAAAACATAGCAGCTTTACATAACGCTCTTAAAGAAAGAATTCTGATCCTCGATGGTGCCATGGGCACTATGATCCAGCAATATAAGCTGGAGGAAGAGGATTACCGAGGTGACCGTTTCAAAGACTTCGACCGGGATATCAAAGGCAATAACGACCTGCTTTGCATGACCCAACCCGACATTATCCGGGACATCCACAAGGCGTATATGGATGCAGGGGCTGATATTATTGAAACCAACAGTTTCAATGCCACTGCCGTGTCTCAGGCAGAGTATGGCCTTGAGGACATTGTATACGAGCTCAACGTGGCAGCGGCCAGAGTCGCCAGAGAAGCCGCCGATGCGAAAACCTTGGAAACTCCCGACCGCCCAAGATTTGTCGCGGGAGTACTCGGCCCTACATCAAGAACCGCCTCCATTTCACCGGACGTCAACAACCCCGGCTACAGAAATGTCGATTTTCAGACCCTGGCCGACAACTACTATGACGCTACGCGCGGGCTCGTCGACGGCGATGTCGATATCATCCTGATCGAGACCATTTTCGACACCCTGAACGCAAAAGCCTGTATTTATGGGGTGCAACAGTATTTTATTGATCATGATATCGACCTACCCATCATGATCTCCGGCACCATAACCGACGCTTCAGGCCGGACACTCTCCGGGCAAACCGCAGAGGCTTTCTGGAACTCTATTGCCCATGCCAAACCAATTTCTGTCGGTCTTAACTGCGCTTTGGGCGCTGATGCCCTGCGTCCTTATGTGGAAGAGCTTTCCAATAAAGCTGTCACTTATATCAGTGCCCACCCAAACGCGGGACTACCAAATGAATTCGGCGAATATGACCAAACACCGGCCGAAATGGCCGCCATCGTCGAAGGGTTTGCCAAAGACGGATTCGTCAATATTATCGGCGGCTGCTGCGGAACCTCTCCTGCTCATATTAAGGCCATAAAAGAGGCCGTAGAGAAGTACCCGGCCAGAGCCATCCCGGAAATCACTCCCCGCCTGCGACTTTCAGGGCTGGAGCCTTTCACCCTGAACGACGAAATCAAGTTCGTTAACGTTGGCGAAAGAACCAATGTCACCGGATCACGTCGCTTCCTGAGATTGATCAAGGAAGGCAGTGTCGAGGAGGCTCTGGACGTGGCTCGCGACCAAGTGGAGAACGGCGCACAGATCATTGACATCAATATGGACGAAGGAATGCTGGAGTCCAAAGAGGTCATGGTTAACTTCCTGAATCTGGTAGCCTCTGAGCCGGATATATCCCGGGTTCCCATCATGATTGACTCTTCCAAGTGGGAGGTTATCGAGGCTGGCCTGCGCTGTATTCAGGGCAAAGCGGTCGTCAATTCTATCAGCCTGAAAGAAGGTGAAGAGGATTTTGTAAGCAAGGCCCGAGCCTGTATGCGCTATGGTGCAGCTGTTGTGGTCATGGCTTTTGACGAACAAGGTCAGGCCGATACTTTGCAGCGCAAAATTGAAATCTGCGAGCGAAGCTACAAAACTCTGGTCGATCTGGGCTTTCCACCCCAGGACATTATTTTCGATCCTAACATTTTTGCCATTGCCACAGGGATCGAAGAACACAACAATTACGCCGTGGATTTTATTGAAGCCACTCGCTGGATACGACAGAACCTCCCCTACGCCAGCGTCTCAGGAGGTGTCAGTAACGTATCATTTTCCTTCCGCGGCAATGATTCTGTACGCGAAGCCATCCACTCTGTCTTCCTGTTCCATGCCATCAATGCCGGCATGAATATGGGGATTGTTAACCCCGCTCAGTTGGTTATCTACGATGAAATCCCCACAGGCCTGAAACAACTTGTTGAGGACGTCGTTCTGAATAAGAGCCCGGAGGCCACCGAAAAATTGCTGGAAGCCGCTGGGAGTTTCCGGTCTACCGGTGAAAAAAAATCGACGGAAGATCTTGAGTGGCGCTCGTGGCCAGTGATTAAAAGACTTGAGCATTCACTGGTTAAGGGCATCAATACCTACATTACTGAAGACACCGAAGAAGCCAGACAGCAGGCCGCGCGCCCCATCGAAGTTATTGAAGGCCCTCTGATGGCCGGCATGAACGTGGTCGGCGACCTGTTTGGTTCCGGAAAGATGTTTCTGCCCCAGGTAGTAAAAAGTGCCCGAGTCATGAAACAGGCCGTTGCCTATCTTGTGCCCTATATTGAAGAAGAGAAAGGGGAAGGCACCAAGAGTAAAGGCAAGATTCTGATGGCCACCGTGAAAGGCGATGTTCACGATATTGGCAAAAATATTGTTGGGGTCGTTCTCCAATGCAATAACTACGATGTTATTGATATGGGTGTTATGGTGCCCTGCGAAAAGATCCTGCAGGTCGCCAAAGAGGAGAAAGTGGATATTATCGGACTGAGTGGACTGATCACCCCCTCACTGGATGAAATGGTTCATGTCGCCAAAGAAATGCAACGCCTGGACTTCAATATTCCACTGCTGATTGGCGGCGCCACAACCTCCAAGGCGCACACGGCAGTAAAAATCGAGCCTCAGTATCAGAATGACGCAACCATCTATGTGACAGATGCCTCACGCAGTGTTGCCGTAGCCACCAAACTGATCAGCGACACCCAGAAGATCGGGTATATCCAGGAAATCCGGGAGGAATATGAAACGGTCCGTGAACGTCGCAAGGGACGTGAACCGGCCAATCGATCCATGACTCTGACAGCATCACGGGATAACGCCCTCAATGTAGACTGGTCTGATTACACGCCCCCTACTCCAGCCTTTACAGGCACCCGGGTATTCGACGACTACCCCCTTGAAAAGCTGGTGGACTATATCGACTGGACACCTTTCTTTATCTCGTGGGATCTCACCGGCAAATATCCGAAAATTCTTCAGGACCAGGTTATCGGCGAAGCGGCGACGCAACTATTCAACGATGCACAGGCAATGCTGAAAAAGATTATCGATGGCAAGCTTCTCAAGGCGCGCGCGGTCCTCGGTTTCTGGCCGGCCAACAAAACCGGCGAAGAGGACACGGCGGTCTACGCTGACGCCTCGGCAAAAGATGAGATTTTGACTTTGAACCATCTGCGTCAGCAAAATGATCGCGGACCCGGCAATCCAAATCTTTCTCTCGCCGACTTTGTTGCGCCTCAAGAGTCGGGCAAAACTGATTACATCGGCGGCTTTGTTGTTACCGCAGGAATTGGTGCAGAAGAGCTGGCAAAAGAGTATGAGGCCCGTCAGGACGATTACAGCAGCATTATGGTGAAAGCCCTGGCAGACAGACTTGCAGAAGCTTTTGCCGAACACATGCATGAAAGAGTTCGTAAGGAGTTCTGGGGATACGCCTCAGATGAATCTCTGGACAACGACGCCCTGATCAAGGAAAAGTACAGAGGTATTCGTCCTGCCCCTGGATACCCAGCCTGCCCGGACCACACGGAAAAAAGAAAGCTGTTCGATCTACTGTCCGCAGAGGATACAACTGGCGTAAAGTTGACAGAACACTATGCCATGTACCCGGCTGCTGCGGTCAGCGGTTGGTATTTCTCACATCCGAAGGCCAAGTATTTCGCTGTGGGCAAGATACAAAAAGATCAGGTGGCAGACTACGCGACTCGCAAAGGCTGGAGCCTGAGCGAAGCAGAACGTTGGCTTTCCCCGAATCTGGCCTACGACACCTGATCGCGTGATAGCCAAATAACCCCAACACAGGAACGTCAATAGGGATAACAGGAATGGAAGAACAGAATAAGAATTCAGAAAGCGCCAAACCGAACTTATGGCAACTGGTTGTCAGTGTGCTCGGAGCTGCCTTTGGAGTACAAAGCAGCAAGGCTCAACAACGGGATTTTCAGCAGAAAAGCCCTGCAGCCTATATTGTGGCCGGAATCGTATTTGGAATCTTGTTCGTGCTCACCATTGCCTTTATTGTCAGCATGGTACTCAGCTCTGCTGGGGCCTGAGCGGACCCGAAAAGATCAAGGAAAAGGATAAGACAGCAAAACACCGCTCAGATGGCGGTGTTTTGTCTTTCTACGACCTGATGATGCCTGGTACTTAGTGACTTGCCACCCACATTATCATCATCGTGGCAATGCTGACGACCAGCACCACCGCAGCGATGGCATCCACTTTACTGTCAGAGTCCTGGTTAATGCTTTGATTATTATTTTCAGCCATGGAACGCTCCTGATTGATTGTCGAAAAGGACTTCCCAGTTGTTTTGTATAACAGCTGACCGGCAGGATCAAGAAGATATTGATTTTCAATGACTAGCGAATACTGTTTCGCATTTTTTAATAAATATTAATTCTAAATATATATTTAAATAGCCGTTTTAATTATAAGAAGTTCCTGTAGAATTAGGCCCCTAAAAAGCTGCTGACACTGAATACTTTTGAGTTTGTAACCCATTAAACACGCTGGTACTTATTAGGTAATCTCAATGTATAAATACGACGATTACGATCATCAAATCATCCGGGATCGGGTAAATCAATTCCAGGATCAAACCAATCGATACTTTGCAGGAGAGCTGAGCGAAGAGGAGTATTTACCTCTGCGTCTTCAAAATGGACTTTATGTCCAGCGTCTGGCGCCGATGTTAAGAATCTGTATTCCTTATGGCATGCTCTCCTCCACACAATTGCGTCGCCTGGCCACGGTCACCCGGGATTATGATAAAGGCTATGCACATTTCACTACCCGCCAAAATGTTCAGCTAAATTGGCCAACCATCGAGGACTCTCCCAAGATCCTGGCCGAGCTGGCGGAAGTAGAATTGCATGCTGTTCAGACCAGCGGTAACTGTATCCGCAATACGACCACAGACCAATACGCCGGAGTCACAGCCGAGGAGCTGGTTGATCCACGCCCTTACTGCGAGATCATTCGTCAGTGGTCAACCTTCCACCCGGAGTTCGCGTTCTTGCCGCGCAAATTCAAGATCGCCGTCAACGCCTGTCCTGACAGTGACCGCGCAGCAATTCACGTGCATGATATCGGGCTCCAGATCGTGACCAATTCAGACGGCAAACTGGGTTATAAAGTTCTTGTCGGTGGAGGCCTGGGCCGCACTCCTATGATTGGCTCTGTCATTCGTGAGTTTCTCCCAGAGCATGACCTGCTGACTTACCTCGACGCCATACTCCGGGTTTACAATCGTTATGGCCGCCGGGACAACAAGTACAAGGCTCGTATCAAGATTCTGGTCAAAGCCATGACACCAGAAGGCTTTGCAGAAAAAGTGGAAGCCGAATGGCAACATATTAAAGATGGCCCCTCAAAGTTAACTGATGCAGAAATTACGCGGATCAAAAGTCACTTCACCGATCCTGCATACAAAGAACTGAATGACCAGCCTGAGGAGTTATCAGCAAAGCTTGCCGAAAATAAGTTCTTCAGCAACTGGCACAAGCGCAATGTTGCCCCCCACAAGAAATCAGGCTACGCCATTGTCAACCTAACACTCAAGACCCTGGGAATTCCGCCCGGCAACGTTACAGACAAGCAGCTTGAACAACTTGCCCAATTGGCAGATGAATACAGCTTTGGTGAGCTCCGGGTTACTCACGAGCAAAATGTGGTATTGGGCGACGTTGAACAAAATCGCCTGTTTGAACTCTGGGAGGCAATCAAACCCCTGGGCTTTGCCACGCCTAACCTGGGCACACTAACAGATATCATCTGCTGCCCGGGTGGAGACTACTGCTCTTTGGCCAACGCCAAGTCAATTCCGGTTGCAGAAGCTCTCCAGTCCAAGTTTGATGACCTTGATTATGTTTATGATCTTGGCGACCTTGATCTGAATATCTCCGGATGCATGAACGCTTGTGGCCACCACCACGTGGGCAACATCGGCGTCCTGGGTGTCGATAAAAAGGGTGAAGAGTGGTACCAGATCTCCCTCGGTGGCGCTTCCGGTCAGGATGCCTCTATAGGCCAGATACTCGGCCCATCATTCGCCCGCGAGCAAATGCCCGATGTAATCGAAAAGATACTGCAGGTATATGTCGACAAGCGTAGTGACGAAGAGCTGTTTATCGATACCTTCAGACGCATTGGTATAACCCCATTCAAGGAGCGCGTGTATGCCTAACATGATACTCGACGGAAACATCCTGGACGACCAATGGGTCTATCTTGAGAAGTCTGACACGCCGGCTCAACAGGAGATTCCAGACGGAAGCGTCATTGTTCCTCTGAAGACCTGGCTGGCCCAGAAAGAGACCCTGGCGACAAGACAGGACCTCGGCGTTTGGTTAGACAGCGATGAAGAGCCGGAAGATCTGGCCGACGATATCGCATCCCTGAAACTGATCGCGGTAAACTTTCCCAAATTCGCCGATGGACGCGGGTACTCCATCGCCCGGCTTATTCGTGAGCGTTACGGCTTCAAAGGTGAACTACGGGCGATCGGGGATGTACTTCTGGATCAGCTGTTTTATATGAAACGTTGCGGCTTTAACGGCTTTGCTTTGCGAGCAGACCGCTCAGCAGAAAAAGCATTGGCTGGATTAACCACCTTTTCCGAGGTATACCAAGCCGGCACAGATCAGCCGCTACCGCTATTCAGGCGGCGCGCATAATCTTCAGCAAAAAAGGCAGATTTTTATCTGCCTTTTTTATTTGTTTTAGATACTCTACAACTCAGATCTTCTATTTTCCTTCAACGTCTTTTTAATCATCAGATCCACTAACATTTAGCGTTATGTATTCTGTAGAATACCGAAACCTGAGTTCAGCAATGGGCTTTGACAGCTTTCCCGGCTGCTTATAACCTTACTATACACCCTGTAGCGGACTGGTCATGGATATCAATATCGTCTATTCCTTTTTTCTGATTTTTTCGGGCGCCGCTGTTCTTGCATCCCTGGCACTACTGACAAGACAGCCACTGATTCTCGCCTATATCGTTCTTGGCGCTATGGTCGGACCATCGGGTTTCTCACTCATCGACAATTTAAAGCTGCTTTCCAATATCGCAGAAATTGGCATCATCTTCCTGCTGTTTCTGTTAGGGCTGGATATGCAACCCTCCGCCCTGCTTCATGTGCTGAGAAAGGCGACCATTGTGGCATTTGTCAGCTCACTGCTGTTTGCCGCCATCGGTTATTCAGTCGCCCTGGGCAGTGGCTTCACTCAAACAGAAGCCATGGTTGTCGCCATTGCCGTCACTTTTTCCAGCACCATCATCGGCATCAAACTTCTACCCACGACCGTCCTTCACCACCGCCACGTCGGCGAGTTGGTGGTGGGCCTGCTGTTAGTCCAGGACCTCATTGCCATCATTGCACTGCTTGTCCTGGCCGCGGGAGACAAAGACCTGTCTGCCGGAAGTCTTACACTGACTTTCCTCGCACTACCACTAATCATTGGCGGGGCATATCTGGTCGTAAAATATATTCTTCTGAAACTGTTCGCCAAGTTCGACCGGTTTCATGAATATGTCTTTCTGCTCGCGATTGGCTGGTGCCTGGGTGTCGCTGAGATTGCCAAAGCAGCAGGTCTCTCATTGGAAATAGGCGCTTTTATCGCCGGTGTCACTATAGCTACCAGCCCCATATCACAATATATCGCGGAAAGCCTGAAACCCTTGCGGGACTTCTTTCTCGTGCTGTTTTTCTTCTCTCTCGGAGCCAGTCTGAATATCGCCTTACTCCCGGATGTGGCAATTCCAGCACTGATCCTGTCACTCGTGTTACTGGCAGCGAAGCCAACCATTTTTTACGGACTGTTAAGAATGGTAAAAGAAGAGCGCAAAGACTCGTGGGAAATAGGTTTCCGACTAGGCCAGATCAGTGAATTTTCTCTACTGATTTCTTTTATGGCGGTATCTCAAAATATGATCGGCGAAAAAGCTTCCATGCTGATACAAAGCACAGCAATCCTAATGTTTATGCTTTCATCCTATGTCGTGGTATTGAACTTCCAGAGCCCCATTGCTATCTCGGACAGATTAAGAAGAGATTAAAAGAATCAGGAATCCAACCCAAAATGGGGCAACTTATCGCCCCATTTTTTAACTACCTGACGCCAAATTTATAGAATATGCTTCAGCACCATGCGCCCCAGCATTTTCCCCATGTGAATCTTCTCTATGGCCGCTGGCAGTTCCTCCAATGAAATGTCATGTGACAGACTATCCAGATTCGTCAGCGCCCATTCATTATCAAACAAGTGCCAGATATGCTCTTTACGGCTTCTGGAGATTTCCACTGAATCGATACCGAACACCGAAATCCCTCTCAGAATAAAAGGAAAGATGGTCGTCGATACTTCTGTTCCCGCCACCATTCCACAAGTGGTAGCGGCACCACTGTGATGAATCGCTTTCATGGCTTTTGAAAACAACGTACCGCCTACTGTATCCACTACCCCTGCCCAAGTTTCCTTATAAAGTGCCTTGTTATCAGGCAGGTCCTCAACATAGGAGCGATCGACAATCCTATGAGCCCCCAGACGGACCAGCATATCGCTGTGATCAACCTTACTGGTCAGAGCCACGGCTTCATAACCCAGCTTTGCAAGCAGAGCAACAGCAATGGACCCCACACCACCGGTTGCCCCGGTGACCAGAATCTGTCCATCTTCAGGCCTCACAGTCGTCGCCAGACGCTCTACAGACAACCCCGCTGTCAAACCCGCGGTGCCCAACACCATGTAATAACGCAGATCATGACGGGCAGGCTTACGAATCACCCACTCTGAAGGAACCCTGATGTATTCACCAAACCCTCCTGGGGTATTCATTCCCAGATCATAACCTGTCACCAGGACTTCATCCCCCGCCGTGAAGGCTCCGGATCTTGATTCAACGACTATACCCGCCGCATCAATACCGGGAGTATGAGGAAACTTCCGAGTAACACCCCGGTGCCCATGAGCGGAGAGTGCATCTTTGAAATTGAGAGAAGAATAATGAACCTTAATCAGGACATCATGATCCGGAAGTGAGTCAAAAGGCATTTCCTGAATTTCGGTTACAAAAAAACCCTCACTTTTTTCGACTGCTCTCAATGCTCTGAAGCCGCTCTCCGCCGCCATTACTCAAACCTCGTCAGGACTCTTCCAAGCCTTTCCATTTAAACTTTGCTACTACTGAGTTTAGCTACTTTTAGGGCTAACGTCTCCGCCGCTTTAGCAACTGACAACCCAACTTTTTCTGCCAGGCTTTTCTTTTCCAGATAATGCACTAGATACACGTCAGCCTGATCGCACTTACTGGATAGATAGTCATCGCTTGTCATAATCTCGTCTACCAGCAATCTTTCCTTCGCTCTCCTGCCATACCAGATCTCGCCTTTGGAGACTTCATCAATATCCACCTGTGGGCGATGTTCATTCACAAATTCCTTGAACAATACGTGAGTCTCTTCCAGGTCTTCCACAAACTTTTGTCGACCTTTCTCGGTATTCTCACCGAAAACTGTCAGGGTCCGCTTGTATTCACCGGCCGTCAGAACCTCAAAGTCGATGTCGTGCTTCTTAAGCAGGCGGTGGAAGTTTGGCAACTGAGCCACCACACCAATTGAACCAATAATTGAAAAAGGAGCTGCCACGATCTTATTGGCGAGACAAGCCATCAGGTATCCACCACTGGCTGCCACTTTATCAACACACACCGTTAACGGAATATTCTTCTGGCGGATACGCTCCAACTGTGATGCAGCCAAGCCATACCCGTGAACCATTCCTCCCGGACTCTCAAGGCGGATAACCACTTCATCTTTATCACCAGCAAGCGTCAGAACGGCGGTAATCTCCTCACGTAATCTGGATACTTCCGAAGCTTTAATATCCCCATCAAAATCCATAACGAAAACCCGCTGCTTGTCGTCGTTTTCCTCCAGGGGATTTCCTTTTCCTGCTTTCCTGCTTTCTTTCTCCGCCTTGGCTCGCGCTTTCTCCTCCTTCTTGCGGGCTTTTTCGCGGGACTTGATTAATTCCTTACTCAATATGGAATGCTCAAGTGACTGCTTGAATTTTTTCAACCTGTCGTTGAGATGCGTAATTTCGATATCACCATCGTGTTGTTTTTTTTGTTTCTGCCCCAAGGCCACCAGTGAACCGACAATAAATAGAATTGCCACAACTAAAGTGACGGATTTAGCGAGAAACAGACCATAGTCGGTTAAGAACTCCAACGCTTTTACTCCTGAATAAGACTGACAAAATTTCCAAATCTGCAGGTAGAACTAAACTTTTACCTATCAACGTCCGCCATTTTACAGACTATGACGAGGAACTTAAGTGTTTGATGATCATCAGGGTCTGTTATCGCAGAATATACTGCTGGACCCATAGGCTGACGTTATAAATGAGGTCTTTTCACAAAAATTCAAACAAGCGTTCGATTAACTGTTGACACAGCTTTCCAAAGCCCCTACATTCAAGCCTCGATGCTGTTAGAGGTGTTTTTCATGCTCGGCCATGAAAAATGTTTAGAAACACAATGTTTTTGCGATATCTCATTTCAGCGGCACCTGACGTATGTCCGGTTACAACAACTGAGTCCTAACAATTAAAGGGAACGTACTATGCCTGTTGCACAAATTTTTCAGAAGCTGAAAGACAATTTCAACGCTGACGCCGCTTCCGGTCTCGACCTGGTGTTCCAGTTTGACATCGAAGATGCAGATAACTATCACCTGGTAGTAAAAGATGGCTCATGCGATCTGACTGAAGGTAACCACGACGATCCTTCCGTTACCCTGATCATGAACTCTGAAACTCTGCAAGGCATTGTGAGCGGTGAAACTGACGGTATGCAGGCATTTATGGCTGGCCAACTGCGCGCAGAAGGTGACATGATGCTGGCGATGAAGCTGGGTGAGCTTTTCAGCATCAGTTAATCTTCGGATTACCTCTTAAAAAAGCGCCTTAACGGCGCTTTTTTTTAATTCCAGTCCTGGATTGCTTCCACAGCCTGACTATTAACTGGCTTTGCCACCAAACCGTCCACCCCCACAGCAATCGAAAATTCAGCCCCGTCCTTCATGGGCAAAAAGGTCGCACTACCATACCTGGCTTTTACCCAAGGCAACTTATCTGAATGGAGGAGCCATTCCCAAAAATCCACCCCGGTATCAATATGATCAACGGCATATACGGTCCTTTCCGCCTTCTGCTCCTGCTCTAATGAGTAATAGCGTCCGCTGACCCGCTCAAAGCGATAGCCGGGACGCATTCCCACAGCGGCCAAAGGCCCATACCAAGTAATCAGCCTCGCATCCAACTGCCACAAATCCCCTGACAGAACAAACTCCTGAACATCTTCCTCGGGAATTTCCATTAGCATTTGGAATTGTTGCTCTCCCAGACGCTTAAGCTTGACCTTCGCCACAGGCACGTCGGCCTGAAAGCTTTTGAACTGAATCAAATCAACCGCCAGCAGAACCAGCAGAACAGCCATGGCAACCACTGCGAGCGCTAGACTGCCTTTTATCCAGGTCATAAACCAGGAGCGGCGGATCATAGTCCAGACCGCTCCGATTCCAATCATAATAGCTATGGTGATCAGGATCGCACTAACGATGGAATAGAGCATGACGGTATCCTGGTGTATCAGCTCCGGACAAGAACGACATCACCCTTCCCGAGTACCGCCACAGGCCGAGGATCGCGCTCAGTATCCCAGAGAATTAACACTTTCTTCTGCCAAAGACAGAAGTTCAGCATTCCCCTCCGAATTGCGTCCGAGGCTATCTACGTAATATTCGAGTGAAGTCAATGCATCCGCCAGGGTTTCCAGCAGATGGTCCTCTGGCTTGGTGTCACTCCGGAGCAGTTTCTCCTCAATACACCTGGCCATTGACTGAAGTACTTTCGCAGCACGAGTCTGCTCGATCATGACGAGCGCCCCCAGCACTCCATCCAGAACACTCTGAATATTGGCCAGATGCAGCTTATCACCACTGGATTCAAGGTAAGCGGTAATCGAACGTTTCGCCAGCGCCAGACCTGCCTGGGACTCACCAACGACGACGATATGCGCCTCCGTCAGATAGGGACTGGATTGTATATCTGATTTTTGTTCGGCGATTTTATCCGTTTCAAAAGTCAGACCTTCGTCTTCCAGCTGGGAAACCGCCTGCTCAATGTTCAAAACGGAATCAGCAATGAGCATCAGTTCATTATCACCGGGCTGTTTGCCTGTCTTGCTCCATTCCTGCAACTTGCTGCGCAGTCCTTTCGCCAAATCGCTGAGCCTTTTCAGGTCCAGCATGGTCAAAGTATCGGCCAGCTTACCTAGACTGTCGGAAATCTGCTGCAGACCGGTATCATCCGAATCAATGCCCCGCTCGATGATATCAAGCTTGTCCTTGATATGACTGATTTCTTCATGCAGAGCCTTCGCCAGAGAACTCAGCACGTCACTACCAGGCCCCATCAAAAGACTGCGGTGAGCGACCAGTTTAGGTTCATCAAAATCCAACGGTGCCACCTGAAAACCAGCCAACACCTCACGGATCTTCTCAGAACGGTCGCCACTCAGGGCAATGATATACACCAGATCTTTCGCCACCGTTTCCGAAATCGTTTTCGCGGTGGCAACTTTACCCAGCTTTACCATTTCCCGGGTATATCTTTCCAGCTTCATAAAGACTCGCTGGCGTGTGCCGGTCAGCGTCATGTTGTTTCTTAACATAAGCCTGGAAGCCAAACTGGTCAGCTTCCAAAGCTCGGCAATAGACGAACCTTTGCACAATTTGGCAAATCCGTCAGCGGCGCGGTTCATAAGCTTGAAACCGACATCGCGTTCTGTCTTTTTCAACAGGCTGACCAAGCCAACCTGATACATGTGCCGGAGCCGACGACTTCTGTATTCGAAGACTTCCGGTTGAATCGAGGTATCTGACAATGGTTTTGGTGTTACCCGCTGAAATTCCACGTCAAAGAAGTAGCTATCAGGCAAAGGCTTAGCATTTCTTGCCTGCCTGAGACTGTTGATAATATCGAGTAGTAATTCTGGATGATCTTCCCGGCGGCGATCGTAGTACTCCACATAACGGCGTAATATAAATAACGCCTGACTGAGGGACGCCAGAAGACTGTTCTTGTCTTCACTGGCGCCAACAGGAACCTCATTGGCAATTGCCACAGATTCCTGGCACAAGATGGTCCCACCCTGCAACTCAATCAGAGTGAAGATGCCTCGCAACTGGTTTAGAAAATCGATGCAGTTCTGTAAATCTTCACCACTTTCACGGTTTTCCTGAAAACGTTCAAGACTTAATTCAGCCTGCTCAATTGTGTTGCTGATTTCCTTTTCTACCAGATCAAATGATGTTGATTTCTTCGCGGCTATTGTCGCGTCAGCCATATACCCTGCCCTTAAAACCCTGCGGAGCTGGTCAATATTGATACATTAACGGTGTTAAAATTGGCAAAAAGCGCCCTGTAATTACTAACTTATAACACAATTTTCAAGTTAAACAAGAAATTGGGTGTTTCAATTATTTGCTGCAATGTGTCGATATTTTGGTAAACTCCGCACGCGCGGTTCAGTGACCCCCCCCAGATTATTTCTTCGATTCGCTTCGACTATTTTAGCTGATTTGAGAATAACCATAAGAAAACAGTCTTCTTAATTATTGTTTTTCTTTCAGGTTTTTTCACTCGCTGTGACATCCGTTTTAACCTAAGGAACAAACTGTTATGGTGACGACCCTATCACAGGCGTTTTACAACAACTACCTCGGGCATGCCCCCGGATGGTATAAAAAAACCATCTTTGCCTTCTTGATGATCAATCCGATCCTCTTCCTGATCAGCCCCTATATGGCGGGCTGGCTGTTAATTGTTGAGTTTATATTCACTCTGGCCCTGGCCCTGAAGTGTTATCCACTTCAACCTGGAGGACTGCTGGCACTCGAAGCTGTCGTAATCGGCATGGTCAGCCCAGAAGTCGTATATCATGAGGTCTCTGGCAATCTCGAAGTTATCCTGCTACTGGTATTTATGGTAGCCGGCATCTACTTCATGAAAGACCTGCTGCTATATGTCTTCACCAAAATTCTACTAAATGTTCGCTCCAAAGCCACCCTTTCTCTGCTATTCAGTCTAGTCTCTGCCGTACTCTCTGCCTTTCTCGACGCATTGACTGTTACCGCGGTTATTATCAGCGTGGCAGTTGGTTTTTACTCCGTCTACCACAAAGTGGCGTCGGGCAAGCACTTTGGCCACGACCATGATCATGGCGATGATCAACTGGTACAACAGGACCTTAAAGAAGACCTCGAACAGTTTCGGGCATTTCTGCGCAGCCTGCTGATGCATGGTGCGGTGGGAACAGCATTGGGTGGTGTCTGCACTCAGGTCGGCGAGCCTCAAAACCTGTTGATCGCTGACAAGCTGGGCTGGGACTTCATTCAGTTCTTTACCGTTATGGCCCCGATCACTATGCCGGTATTGGTAGCAGGACTGATTACCTGCTACATCCTGGAGAAGACCAAGGTCTTTGGCTATGGTTCCAACATACCAGACTCTGTAAGACAGATTCTCTCTGACTTCAACGCTGAAGAAAGTAAGAAAATGCATCTGCAGCAGAAGGCCAAGCTGATTGTTCAGGGATGTGTTGCGGGAATATTGATTCTTTCACTGGCGTTCCATCTGGCTGCTGTCGGCCTGATCGGCCTGATGGTCATCATTCTGCAAACCTCTGCCAATGGTATTATCGAAGAACACCAAATCGGTAAAGCGTTTGAAGAAGCCCTGCCGTTTACAGCGCTTCTGGTAGTCTTCTTTGCTATCGTCGGCGTCATCCATGAACAGCATCTGTTTTCCGGTATTATCAATGCGGTGCTGGCCATGGACGAATCAGCTCAGCCATCAATGTTCTTTATCGCCAATGGTGTACTTTCTATGATCAGTGACAACGTTTTTGTCGCCACTGTCTATATAGATGAAGTCAAACGTGTCTTTGATGCCGGCCAGATCAGCCGCGAGCACTATGAAGCACTTGCTGTGGCCATCAACACCGGTACCAACCTGCCGAGCGTGGCGACCCCCAACGGCCAGGCAGCATTCCTGTTTCTGCTGACTTCCGCCATTGCGCCGTTGATCAGACTGTCCTACGGTAAAATGGTCATCATGGCAGCCCCCTACACGGTGGTGATGGGTGCCGTTGGACTGTTAATGGTTAACTTGACGCTTTAATCCGATTCATTCAGAGTCTTCTCACCGTTACTCAGAACGGGACACAGACATAAAAAAGGCGCTTACTCAGCGCCTTTTTTGTTTTTGGTATTCAGAATCCTTTGATATCCAAGGTCCGGAATTCAACTCTCCAATTGTCGCCAAAGACTATTGTCTATGGCGTCCAGCCTGTCATTATGCGCCGACAGCTCTTGCTCGGTGGCTCGAATAACTTTCAGTGGCGGACGATCTGCAGACAGCCTTTTGATCTCGGTCGCCGTTTCTTCACCATCACCGTCATTACCATGCAGCATTAAAGCAGTCTGGCCACCGGTCATAGCCAGGTAGACTTCCGCCAGTATTTCGGAATCCAGCAAGGCTCCGTGAAGTTCGCGATGACTGTTATCAATCATGTACCGCTTACATAGAGCATCAAGATTGTTCTTTTGCCCTGGATGCTTTTTTCGAGCCATCAGCAGCGTATCCACCACACCACAATGGTCTGACGTTTTGCCGTATTGGCTACCAAGCATCGCAAACTCGTGATCGATAAACCCAACGTCAAACGCTGCGTTATGTATCACCAACTCCGCCCCTTTGATAAAGTTCAGAAATTCATCTGCAATTTGCGCAAAGCGGGGTTTATCAGCCAGAAATTCATTTGAGATCCCATGAACTTCAAATGCCTCGACATCCACTTCCCTGTCTGGCCGAATGTAAACGTGGTAATGATTACCTGTCAGTTTGCGGTCGACAATTTCAACACAACCAATTTCTATAATACGGTGGCCCTGTGATGGCTCAAGACCCGTAGTCTCCGTATCCAGTACAATTTGACGCATAGTTTTTCGCTAAATTCTCTAATCTTCGTTAAGTATCTGATAGATACTACAGGCTGGGCGAAGGCTCAAGCACTCCCCTGTTCGCCAATTCATCGGCCAGCTCATTTAATGGGTGACCCGCGTGTCCCTTCACCCAGTGCCATTTTACCTGATGGCGCTGACAGGCCTGATCAAGCTCCTTCCATAAATCACTGTTTTTAACGGCACTGCCTGATGAGGTTCTCCAGTTCTTCTTTTTCCAGTTATGCATCCACTCAGTAATCCCCTTCCGAACATACTGAGAGTCAGTGTATAGATCCACCTCGCATGACTGTTTTAGCGCTGTAAGCCCTTTAATCGCAGCCATCAGCTCCATTCTGTTATTGGTGGTGGGCGATTCTCCGCCCCACATTTCCTTTTTGCTTTTCCCATAAAGCAGGACAACGCCCCACCCGCCAGGACCGGGATTTCCCTTACAGGCCCCGTCTGTATATATCTCAACTTTTTTCATTTTTTCTGTATGGTGTGAATTGATGAACCACCGCGGCACCGGTAACAGCCCTTCTCCTTTGCCATTTAGGCTTAAGAGGTATCGCTCCACCGACGCGTTTCTGCGCCTGTATGATATAGAAAGCCCCCAGCGGAAGCTTTAGCTTTTTCCCCAGTCGATTCAGAATCGCCAGACGATTATGCCAGCGAAGATTGGCAGCAGGCGGTGTATAAAAACTGTATGAAACGTCGTGCAGGCGCAGGTCAAGCAGACTTAACCAATCCTCTAGTCTCACGGAAGAAATAAAGCGACCAGACCAAGGAGCTTTGCGCCCCCGGTGCAAAATCTTGCTGAGCCCCCAGGTGCTGACCGGATTAAACCCGACAATCACAATATGTCCTCCGGATCTAAGAACCCGGCATGCCTCTCTCAATGTCTGATGGGGATCCGGAGACAAATCCAGAGTATGGTGCAAAACCACCAGATCAATACTGTCTGTGATCAAGGGCAGTTCGTGGGGCTCGCACACAAGGACACCATCATCCGCCCCTTCTTCCAACTTTGGCACTGCAATAATTCGATGCCCCAGCAGACTGTTTTCGGCTACGCCATGGCTCTGATCAACCAACAACTCAAGCTGGTGATAACCAAAGTAACGGGAAATACAGCGTTCTACCGCCAACCTCTGATTGGCCAGCAATATACGCCCAAGGCCGGTACTGAACCACTGCTTGAAATCTTCCCTGACAGACTCAGGATCCAGCATTTTCTGCTTGTTAATTTTTTTCATAATCCTGCATTGCCACTGAAATCCGTTATTGACGAAATTCCCTCTGGTTCAAACCCGGTTCGGATACGACAGATACTCCCGGAGTGTATTAGAATGTTCAAACAAGAGCATCTAATCTCACTTTATATTTCGGTAACATCGATAAAACGTTGACCCGACGTTAAAATAGTATCACTTCGACTACCCCGGGATAACCCATGACGAAGATATTTCCAATACCAGCATTTCACGATAACTACATCTGGCTCTATCAACACCATCAACAAGCCTGGGTAGTAGACCCTGGTGAGGCGTCGCCGGTGGAAACGGCACTATTAGAGCATAACCTCGAGCTTAACGGCATTCTGGTAACCCACCATCATATGGATCATGTGGGCGGGATTCGCAGCTTGCTGGCTACCCGCGACATTCCGGTCTATGGATATAGCCGGGCCAACATTCCCCTGATCAACCATCCCCTCGATGATGGCGCCGAACTCTCACTCCCTGGACTAAAGCTCAGTGTAATGACTGTTCCGGGCCATACCATGGATCACATTGCCTATTTCGGCCATTCAGACTCTCTGGGACCGGTCCTCTTTTGCGGGGATACATTATTCTCAGCCGGCTGCGGAAGACTGTTTGAAGGTACCCCCTCCAATATGCTCCACTCATTGGCAAAACTAAAGGCTTTGCCAGGCGATACCCGGGTCTATTGCGCTCATGAGTACACGCTTTCCAACCTTGCATTTGCCAAAGCAGTTCTGCCCAAATCAGAAGCCGTACAACACCGGATTAATGAGTGTACAGACCTCAGGCATAAGGGGCATCCAACAGTTCCTTCGCTGATGTCAGGCGAGCTCGCGTACAATCCCTTCCTAAGAACAGACGATCCGGAAGTTATCTCACAGGCACGAAACCGCCTCGGTCATGAGCCTGAAGATGAAGCCGAAGTTATGGGGGCAATCAGGAAATGGAAAGACAACTTTTAGGTTTTTTAACTTGCTGATCAAAGTATCGCCCAATACAATCCACGACGTTTTGCTTGCCGGATGCTATAAGTTTCATAGCATCTTTTTTGTTGTAAACGCTGAAAGTAAAGCCTGATTATGCATTATATCGCGCGCCTGCTGGCCGCAACCCAGTTATCGCTCCTCGCAGCCTGCAGTCACCTGGAACAGATCGTCTCGAGCGAATCTACAGACGACTCAACGCCTGCCTCTGAAGCCGGGACACAAACAGGAGCCCCGGAATCCTCTTCCTCTGTCGACGTTGACCAGTTGGCAATGCAGGAAACTACGGACAACGATCAGACACTGAGTGAGATCACCCGAGCGGAGGCCCATTCAGATTCTCAGCATGCCGGTGAGCAATATCACAATGGACAATACCTCAATGGCAGGGATGAATCGGCAGGTATCCTCATTACGCCGTCAGATCCAGCCATAGCCAGAGATCCGGCCGAACTTATTCCTAAAAAAGATGTGTGGAACAGAATGCGCGCCAGCTTCAAGCTGGATATGGAGCTCACCAACCCCCGCATTGAATCTCAGCTCAACTGGTATGCAAAGCACCAGTCCTATCTTGACCGGACGTTCGAACGCAGCTCCCTTTACATGTACCACATTGTTTCCGAAGCGGAACGCCGGGGACTCCCAATGGAGCTGGCATTGCTGCCTGTGGTGGAAAGTGCCTTTGATCCTTTTGCTTATTCTCACGGTCGCGCGGCAGGCATCTGGCAGTTTATCCCCGGTACCGGCAAACATTATGGTCTGCGCCAGACCTGGTGGTACGACGGCCGACGAGATATCGTAGCTTCCACTGAAGCTGCCTTTAACTATCTTTCAGACATGGCCAAGTATTTTAAAGGTGACTGGCTGCTTGCATTGGCATCATATAATTCCGGAGCAGGAACGGTGCAGCGGGCAATCCGCAAGAACAAGGCCAGAGGTAAACCCACTGATTTCTGGAACCTGGATCTTCCAAGGGAAACCCGGGCATACGTCCCCAAACTACTGGCGATAGCCAAACTGGTATATAAGCCGGAGCAATACGGCGTCACCCTTTTCCCTATTGATGACAAACCTTATTTCGACGTAGTACAGCTCGAATCTCAAATAGATCTTTCCCAGGCAGCGAGACTCGCCAAAATCGATGTTGATGACCTCTACATCCTGAATCCCGGTTACAACCAGTGGGCAACGGATCCTCTTGGTCCACACAGGCTGGTGTTACCAATCGACCGGGTTGAAGATTTCAAAAAAGCCTATGCTGAGCTGCCAAAGGAACAAAGAGTCAACTGGACACGGTACCGGGTGAAAGCCGGAGACAGTCTGATCTCCATCGCCAAAAAATTTAAAACCACGCCTCAGGTGGTCAAAGATGTCAATCGCATTCGCGGCTCACTTATCAGACAAGGCCAGCAGCTACTCATCCCCAGCAGCTATGAGGGAGCAGACTACTACGCCTTGAGTGCTGACAATCGACTGGAAAGCAAACAGTCGAAAGTCACAGGGGCAGCGGGCACGACCCGAATCGAATATACCGTTAAGTCAGGAGATACGCTTTGGGACATTTCCCGCGCTTATCACGTCAATGTACGCAAACTGGCAAAATGGAATGGTATGGCACCAGGTGATGTGCTCAGCCCCGGTAAGAAGCTGGTGGTGTGGACCAAAGTCAATCTGGCCAAGTCCACCACCTCTCCAACACCAACAACGTCAGCATTCAGCAATCGGGAAATTATCCGTAAGGTAGGCTATAGGGTACGTCAGGGTGACTCGCTCTATCTTATCGCCAACAAGTTCAATGTATCTGTCAATGACCTGGTTAAATGGAACTCCATCAACAAAAGCAGCATTTTGCGCCCAGGTCAGAGACTTTCTATTTACGTTGATGTAACAGAGATAAATTAGGCTTTCCGATTGTCAACGTTTATTCGCCAGCAATCCAAGACACAGGGACGTTTGCTGGAGAAAATGTTTGAAACCACTGAAATAAGTTTCGGTCATCGGCCGACCTGACACGTGCATGTCTGCATACAGGAATCCCACTTCTCGCTTACTTGCCTCTATGGGTCCCAGCAGACAATCGCCCGCTCCCACCACCTCCTCAAAAGCCTTACTTCGAAGCTTACTGACGGCGCTGAAGCCTGGGTTACCTAGCCAGACAGCCTCATGTCCTTGCATCACCCTGGAAAACAGATTATCCGGCTGCTTCTCGTAGGAAAACCGAAATCGCTCTCGCCAATTGACCGTTCTTGCTCCCACGACATATTTTGCCGATACCTGTGTGCGGGATTGATTGAATATCGCCAGAACGACCCTTTCCAACCCAACCCCCTCATGCAGCCCATTCATAATCAACTGGAACAACTTGCCGCTGTCGAGGTTTCCAGCCATCATCTGCATAATCGCCTGCAATGTCTGTAACTGAACCTGGGGGTTCGGCTGCAACAGGGCCGGTGTATCCATGGACTCTTCGGCAACCTGTCCGGTCTCCTTCAGCAATCTGGTCAACTTGGGATCGCAATAAAGTTTGGACAGCTGAGTCGCTTCACTCATGCTGGTCTGCAGGCGCCTCCTGGCTTCTGCTTCAGGCTGATTGGAAAAAACAGAGACTTTCTTGAGCACAGATGCCATTTCAGGACTGTCCCAACCTTTTTCCATGGCAATGGCGATTTCGTCTCCCAAACGCACAGCCTGACACATCCGACTCGCCTTATCTTCAACTTCGGAAAGCGCTTCGGCCAGAGTGTTCCCGAGGTTCCACTGTGAAACCATCTCGATTGTCAGTCTTTCAAAGGTCACTCCCAGGACGGATTCGATATCCCTGGAATTTGCTCCCTTCTGATACAAGCGATACAACTTATCGATGCTGGGATGGGGATAGGCCCAAATCATCAGCTCCCCCAAGTGCAGAAGCAAAGCAGCGACAAAGACCTCCTCCCTGATGTCCAGCCGAGCTTTTTCGCATAGATTGCGAGCTTGCACTGCCGCGTGAAAAGATCTGGCCATCTGCCTGATCAGTGATTCACGAGGATGATTCCTCATAATAGATTCAATCACAATCGCCGAGACACAGATTGCTCGAACGGTATTGAATCCAATATGCATGATTGCACGACTAATCGTTGCAACTGACGCTTTGGACGGGTTGTACAGGACGCTATTTGCGACTTTGATAATTTTCGAAGTCAGCCCCGGGTCTTTCAATATTTCCTTTGATAGTTGCTGTACAGAAGACTCTTTAGAATCCGTCAGCTTGTTCAACTCCCTGATAATCGCACCCATGGTCACTGCATCCATCTGGCTCAGCTCTTCCAGCCATTCATCCAACCCGAAAGGAGCCTTTTTGGAAGTCAACAGCATTTACCCTCTCAGCCTTCACATATACAGGTGTCTATGCTCAAGTGTAGACGCCAGTCTGTATGAACTAAAGCATACTCAGAAAAAAAGTAGCTTTCTGTAGGCTTTAAATCGCTTCATTTATCTAGCTGAAATTGCTAGGTTATTTAGAGCATGCCATGCAGCATCAACATGCTTGTTATGAAAAAACATTAGTTTGATATGAAAAGCAATTCGCTTGAAAGAAAAAAGAAAAGAGCCCTCAGCCTGATATGAAGATGACCCGTTTCATCCGAAAAGTATTTTTGTCCCTGTTTTTTTTATTCACCCTCCTGCTATCGGCCTTAGCAACTGCTGAAGCTAAAGCTGATCAAATTACCTCTCACGGGTTCTCGCTTTGGGGCGAGTTGAAGTACTCGTCAGATTTTCAACACTTTCAGTACGTGAATCCAGAGGCGCCAAAAGGAGGGGCTATCCGACTACTTGGTTTTGGCACCTTTGATACACTCAACCCTTACACCCTGAAAGGAACCAGCCCCTACAATACACCCGGTTTTTACCTCTACGGAATCAATGAGCTGAACGAAACCTTATTGGCCGGCTCCGGCTCACGCTCTCCGTCCGGTGACGAAATCCAGACGGCTTATGGACTCATAGCAGAATCAGTATCCTACCCTGAAGACCTTTCCTGGGCAGTCTTTCAGTTAAGGGAAAAAGCCAGGTTTCATGACGGTCACCCGATAGAGGCATCCGATGTCCTCTATTCCTACAACACTCTTCTTGCAAAAGGACACCCTCGATTCAAACAGGTTCTGGCTGGTGTAAAGACTGTAGAAGCACAGGGAACCAAACGGGTAAAAGTCACCTTCAGACAGGCAAACTCAGCAAAAGACTTACTCAGATTTGGAGAATTGCCGATAATACCCGAACACTATTGGCAGAATCGTGATTTCGAGAAGACGACATTAGAGTCTCCTCTGCTCAGTGGCCCCTATAAAATCGCCTCAGTAGACCCCGGACAAAGCATTACCTACGAGAGAGTGAATGACTATTGGGGAAAAGATTTGCCTGTAAATCGGGGGCGTTACAACATCGACACAGTGAAAGTTGAATTCTACCGGGACCAAACAGTGGCATTTGAGGCCTTCAAGGCCGGAAACCTGGATATATTCCTGGAATACTCTTCAAAGAACTGGGCAACCGGATATGACTTTCCAGCAGTAGATAAAGGAGAGGTCATCAAGGCTGACATCCCTCATCAAATTCCAGCCGGCGTGCAGGGCTTGTTCATGAACTCCCGTCGCGCACCTTTGAACGATCCGGTGTTCCGCCAGGCAATATCATTGTTGTTCGATTTTGAGTGGACGAACAAAGCGCTTTTCTACGATGCTTACAAGCGGACAGAAAGCTACTTCCCAAACTCTGGCTATCGGGCAACTGGCGTTCCTGAGGGCCAGGAACTGGATCTTCTGCAGCGATTCCGACAACAACTGCCAGAGTCTCTTTTCACTAAAGCTCCACCTACCTTTAAAACGGACGGTTCAGGCAATATTCGCCCTCAGCTGAGGCAGGCATTCTCTCTATTTAAACAGGCTGGTTATGAATTAACTAACGGCAGGCTCATCAACCGCACATCAAAACAACCTGTCACACTTGAAATCATTTACCTACAAAAGAATCTTGAGAGAGTTCTGTTGCCTTATATACAGAATTTAAAGAAGGCAGGACTCGATGTTAGTCTTCGACTACTGGATAGCGCTCAGTTCAAACAACGTCTTGAAACCTACGATTTTGACATCACGACTTATGTACTTCCCCAGGGTCAGGTACCCGCGCAAGAACTGAAAGAATATTTTCATTCGGAGTCGGTTGCAATGCAGGGAGGAAGAAACTACGCCGGTATATCCCACCCGGCAGTGGACGCACTTGTGGAAAGTGCCATCCAGGCCACGTCACAAAATGAACTCTCCGTAACGCTCAGAGCCCTTGATCGAGTTTTACTTTGGCAGCACTATATAGTGCCGAACTGGCATTTAGGCAGCTTCAGAGCAGCCTATTGGAAGCCGCTGCAAAGGCCCAAGCACCAGCCGGACTATAGTCTGGGTTTTGAAAACTGGTGGCTAGAAAAATAATTGGCATACACAAATAAAATAAGGTTGATCATGTCTTTAGACATAAATACTGCAGCTTTCGGGCAAAAAAAAATCTACTCCTCCCTGACGTTTCTGGTGGCGATTATTTGGGTCGGCCTGTTAACCACAGCATCAGCAGAAGAACCAAATATCACCATCAGCCATGGATTTGCCATGCACGGGGATCCTCAATACCCGGAAGACTTCGAACATTTCAGTTACGCAAACCCTAACGCTCCGAAAGGTGGCACATTGAAACTCGGCGTAGTGGGCGACAGTTTCGATAGTTTTAACCCTTACGTTATCAAAGGGGTCAGCGCTGCAGGGATCGGCTTCCTTCATGACACACTCGCCAAGGCCTCAGGTGATGAAGCATTCAGTGAGTACGGTTTACTCGCAGAAAAAATAGAGATGCCTGACGACCGTAGCTGGGTAGCATTTCATCTGAATCCAAAAGCACGTTTTCACGATGGGCACCCTATCACTGCTGAGGATGTAATTTATACTTTCAAGATGCTCACCGAAAATGACCAGAGCCAACCTTTCTATAAGGCCTATTATGCTGATGTAGAAGAAATCGTCGCTGTGGATGACAGAACCGTGCGCTTCAACTTTAAAAGTGACGAGAATAGAGAGCTTCCATTGATACTCGGCCAGTTACCAGTTCTTCCCAAACATTATTATGAAAAGCGAGACTTTTCCGACGCTAACCTAACAGTCCCCCTTGGCAGTGGCCCTTATAAAATCAAATCCTTTGAACCCGGCCGCTCGATTGTTTATGAACGGGTTAAGGATTACTGGGCAGCAGAACTACCGGTCAACAAAGGTTTCTTTAATTTTGATGAAATTGTCTACGAGTATTACAAAGATCATACCGTTGCACTGGAGGCGTTCAAAGCTGGCGAGTTTGATGTGCGATTGGAAAATACAGCAAAAAGCTGGGCCACAGCATACACTGGCCCCCAATTTGAGCGCGGAGACATCATCAAGGAACAACTCCCTGAAAGTACTCCTAAAGGTATGCAGGCCTTCATATTCAATATTCGCCGGGATGTTTTTAAAGACCCCAAAGTCAGAGAAGCTCTAGGGTTGGCGTTTGACTTTGAATGGACAAATGCGAATCTTTTTTACGGCCAGTATTCTAGAACTGACAGTTATTGGGTCAATTCAGAACTGGCGTCAGACGGATTGCCTTCCGGAGAAGAGCTGGACATTCTCAAACGCTTTAAAGGGAAAATACCAGAAAAGGTATTCACTGAAGAATACCAGCCTCCCACCAACCCGGAAGCAGGCAATATCCGCAAGAACCTGCGCAAGGCGTCTCAGTTACTGAAAGAGGCCGGCTGGGTGGTACAAAATGGTAAACTGGTCAATAAAGCAAGTGGCAAACCTCTTGCCTTCGAGATAACCCTTTACTCTCAGGGATTCGAGCGTATCGTTCTACCTTTCATACAGAATCTCAAACGACTGGGTATTGATGCATCGTTAAGACGTATCGATACCACTCAATATATTAATCGCCTGAGAGATTTTGATTTCGACATGGTGGTTTACACCATCTCCCAATCCAACTCTCCTGGAAACGAACAGATTGAATTCTGGCACAGCTCAAGAGCCAATGTGAAAGGATCCAGAAACCTCATTGGCATTGCAGATCCGGTGATCGATGAACTGATTGAACTGGTAATAAAAGCCCCTGACAGAGAAAGCCTCATTGCCCGCACACACGCCTTGGACCGAGTGCTTCTGTGGAATCACTTTGTCATTCCACAATGGCACCTTCCTTATGAGCGAATCGCCTATTGGAAAAAACTGGCCCACCCGGAAAAACAGACTAAATTAGGTTCAGACTTAAGCACTTGGTGGATTAAATAACTTCAAGGCCGGCCAATATCTATGTGGCAATATATACTAAGAAGAATTTTACTGATATTCCCTACTCTGTTAGGCATCCTGCTCCTTAATTTCATCATTGTTCAGGCCGCCCCTGGCGGCCCGGTAGAACAAACGCTGGCCAAACTGGAAGGCCTGGGTTCGGAGGTGGAAAACCGCGTTGCCGGCAGTGGCAGCGAAGTCCAAAGTAGTTCGGGCAGCGATTCAAACTATCGGGGAGCTCAGGGTCTTGACCCTGAACTTGTTGAACAGATCAAGAAACTCTACGGTTTCGACAAACCTGCTCACGAACGTTTTTTCCTGATGCTAAAAAACTACGCAACATTCGATTTCGGGGAAAGTTTTTTCAGGGACAGAACCGTGGTCGATCTAATCATCGACAAAATGCCTGTTTCCATTTCCCTGGGATTATGGTCCACCCTGATTATTTACCTGATCTCTATTCCTCTGGGCATCCGAAAAGCAGTCAGAGACGGATCACGCTTCGATGTCTGGACCAGCGCCACCATTATAATCGGCTTTGCTATACCTGGTTTTCTATTCGCCATCTTATTAATTGTGTTATTTGCAGGCGGTTCGTACTGGGACCTTTTCCCGCTTAGAGGACTGACATCCAGCAACTTTGAGGAACTGTCCCTCTTCGGAAAAGTCACCGACTATTTCTGGCATCTGGCCCTACCGATAACAGCCAACGTTATCGGAGGCTTCGCGACCCTGACCATGCTTACCAAGAATTCGTTTCTGGATGAGATCAACAAACAATACGTTGTGACTGCCAGGGCCAAAGGACTGGAAGAAAACCAGATTCTTTATGGCCATGTCTTTCGCAACGCCATGCTGATTGTGATAGCCGGTATGCCAGTTGCCTTAATGTCTCTGTTTTTTACCGGTTCACTACTGATTGAAGTAATTTTCTCATTGGACGGTCTGGGGCTTCTCGGTTTCGAGTCGACCATAAACCGTGACTACCCGGTGATGTTTGGTACCCTTTACGTTTTCACGCTGATGGGGCTCTTGCTGAAGCTTGTCAGCGATCTCACCTACGTCTGGGTCGATCCACGTATTGACTTTGAAAGCAGGGAGAATTGAAGTGAAAATATTCTCCCCATCCTCCTGGAACTCAATCAACCAGCGTCGCTGGCATAACTTCCGCAAGAACAAGCGAGGCTTTTATTCATTATGGATTTTCCTCGTGATCTTCATCCTCAGCCTCGGTGCTGAATTCATCAGTAACAGCAAACCGATTCTGGTCAGTTATGACGGCAACCTGTATATGCCGGTGTTCAACGCCTACCCTGAAACCACTTTTGGCGGCGATTTCGAGACCGAAGCGGATTACCGTGATCCATTTGTCAAAGAGCTTATCAATGAGAAAGGCTGGATAATCTGGCCGCCTATACGTTATGACTATCAGACGATCAATTACAACCTCTCCCAGCCCGCCCCAGCCCCTCCCTCAGAAGAGAACCTGCTGGGTACTGATGACCAAGGGCGTGATGTGGTTGCACGCCTGATCTATGGTTTTCGTATATCAGTACTGTTCGGTCTGGTGCTGACACTTTTCAGCTCTTTGGTCGGGGTCTTTGTTGGAGCAGTACAGGGCTTCTATGGCGGCAAAATCGATTTGATTGGGCAGCGTTTTCTTGAAATATGGTCAGGCCTGCCTGTGCTCTACCTTCTGCTGATACTGTCCAGCTTCGTTAAGCCAAATTTCTGGTGGTTGATAGGAATCATGCTACTTTTCAGTTGGATGGCACTGGTGGATGTTGTCAGAGCAGAATTTCTCCGGGCCAGAAACTTTGAATATGTCAGAGCCGCACGGGCACTAGGTCTCGACAATCGGGTCATTATGTTCAAACACATGTTACCGAATGCAATGGTGGCGACACTGACATTCATGCCCTTTATTCTTACGGGGGGTATAACGACACTGACCTCCCTCGATTTTCTCGGCTTTGGCTTGCCTCCGGGATCCGCATCCCTGGGCGAAATGATCTCTCAGGGCAAGTCCAATTTGCATGCCCCCTGGCTTGGCATTTCAGCTTTCATGGTCCTGGCAGTCATGCTGACATTACTGGTATTCATCGGAGAAGCGGTTCGCGATGCCTTCGACCCAAGAAAACAACACTGATCAGATTTCTAAGCTACTCGAAATCAATAATTTGAGCGTCCATTTTCATCAGGAGAAACGCACCACAGTTGCAGTAGATCAAGTGTCTTTTGTGATTGGCAAGGGCGAAATGATGGCGCTGGTGGGCGAAAGCGGTTCCGGCAAATCAGTCACAGCTATGTCTATTCTGAAACTTTTACCCTACCCCGTTGCCTCTCACCCTGATGGTGAGATACGTTTGGAAGGAAAAGACCTTTTCAAACTGTCCGAAAATGAAATGAGACAAGTCCGGGGCGATGATATTGGGGTTATTTTTCAGGAACCCATGACCAGCCTTAATCCGTTGCATACCGTTGAAAAGCAAATAGGAGAAACCCTTCTACTACACAAGGGGCTGACCGGCGCTAAAGCCAGAAGCCGCATAATTGAATTATTGCACCTGGTGGGAATCCCCGACCCTGAGTCCAGGCTCGGCAGTTATCCGCACCAACTATCCGGTGGCCAGAAGCAAAGGGTGATGATCGCTATGGCGCTGGCTAATGATCCCAAACTGTTGATAGCAGATGAGCCCACCACCGCATTGGACGTGACGGTACAGAAACAAATATTGGAATTGATCAAGGAGCTGCAGACAAAACTGCAAATGGCTGTGCTCCTGATCACTCACGATCTCGGTGTGGTCCGGCATTACGCCAACAAAGTCGCGGTGATGAAAAATGGACGGATTGTTGAGCAGGGCTCAATGGATCAAGTCTTTTCTTCGCCGCAGCATGAATATACCCAGATGCTTCTGAACGCAGAACCTACCGGTGCGCCAGATCCGGTACCAGAAACAGCACCTGTTTTACTGAATGCTGAAGGAATCAATATTTCCTTTACACTAAAAAAGAACTTCTGGGGTAGGCCTATCAAGTCACTACAGGCTGCGAAAAATATTGACCTCTATCTAAAGGAAGGCGAAACACTCGGCATAGTCGGCGAAAGTGGCAGCGGAAAAACCACCCTGGGACTGGGACTGGTCAAACTTTTGACCGCGCATGGCAAATGGTCATTCGAAGGTCAGGCACTGGAGAACCTGGATCAAAAAGCTTTCAAACCTCTGCGTAAAAACATGCAGATTGTCTTTCAGGATCCATATGGTAGCCTCAGCCCAAGAATGTCAATTGCACAGATTGTAGAAGAAGGTCTACTGGTCCACGCGCCAGAATTAAGTAAAGATGAACGCACCCAAAAGGTTGTGGAAGCTCTGCGGGATGTCGAAATCGATCCGGAAGCCAAAGATCGGTACCCTCATGAATTCTCAGGGGGACAAAGACAGCGCATCGCCATCGCAAGAGCGCTTGTATTGAAACCGAAACTGATTATTCTGGACGAGCCTACGTCAGCTCTGGACAGATCCGTGCAGAAGCAGGTGATCGAATTGTTGCGCCAGTTACAGCAAAAGTACAAGCTGGCCTACATATTTATCAGTCACGATCTGGCAGTCGTTAAAGCACTCAGCCACAGAATTATGGTGATGAAATCAGGAAGTGTGGTTGAGCACGGAATGACGAAAGACATTTTCGGCAGACCGGAACAGGAATATACCCGCAGACTTCTCGACGCAGCCTTTTCGTAACAGAAGAACGATGACAGCCACCCTGAATTTTCTGGTGACGGTCATTGCAACTAAACAGTAAAACAGACGGACAACGATTATGGGATTACTGTCAGGAAAAAAAGCTCTAATTGTCGGCGTTGCCAGCAAACTGTCTATCGCTAAAGGGATCGCTGATGCCTTTCATCGTGAAGGCGCAGAAATCGCTCTGACCTACCAGAATGACAAACTTAAAGGCCGGGTTGAAGGCTTCGCGGCCGAGTATGACTCAAAACTCACTTTCCCATGTGATGTTGCCAACGATGAAGATATCAGCAATCTGTTTACCGAGCTTGGTAAGCATTGGGATGGCATTGATATTCTGGTGCACTCCGTAGGTTTTGCGCCAGGCCACGAACTTGACGGTAATTACGTGGATGTCACCACCCGTGAAGGCTTCCGCATTGCACACGATATCAGCTCCTACAGCTTTGTCGCCCTGGCAAAAGGTGCCCGGGAAATGATGCGTGGACGCAACGGCTCACTGCTGACCCTGACCTACCTTGGGGCAGAACGCGCAATCCCTAACTACAACGTGATGGGACTGGCCAAAGCCAGCCTTGAAGCCAACACCCGTTACATGGCAAGTAGCCTGGGCCCTGAAGGTACAAGGGTCAACGCCATTTCCGCAGGACCTATCCGGACACTGGCTGCATCAGGCATCAAAAACTTCCGTATGATGCTCTCGGAAAACGCCAAACAGACTCCACTGCGTCGCAATGTCACTATTGAAGAAGTCGGTAATGCAGCGATGTTCCTATGTTCTGATCTGGCTAGCGGTATCAGTGGTGAGATTCTGTATGTAGACGGTGGTTTCAACACCACCGCAATGGCTTGGGAAGCTGAGGCAGAATAATCTGCCGCACTTCTCAACCATCATCAGGGAAGCCCTCGGCTTCCCTTTTTTGTGGCCAAATCATCGTCAGAACCACATCCCGTAGTAGAATTTCAGGACCACGTCACTGTAATGAAAGACAATTCTCATTAATGTAACCTTTTGTGAACATCTAGCGTTCATGCACCGTCATCACTTGTGAACAGCAACCGGATATAACGACAACATCATGACAAGGTCCGTACTACTCTGCTCCTTTATTGCCCTGATTCTACTTACCACCGGCTGCAGTTCGATGAAGCCGGCGATGAAGGCCAGCCCTACGCTGGCCAATGCTCTAGGTATGGCAGACATTCCATTGAAGGATCTGAAGAAAAAATACACCGATCAGAATTCCCGGTTTATTGAGGTCAATGACCTGGAAATTCACTACCGTGATGTCGGGGAAGGTCCGGTTATTGTATTAATGCATGGTATTATGTCTTCCCTGCAGACCTGGGATGGGTGGTCCGAAGAACTCAGCAAGAATTTCCGGGTCATTTCCCTCGATATGCCGGGATTCGGACTTACAGGCGGGCCGGAAGACATTGATGACTTCAATGAAGACTATATTTTCAATACATTCGCCAAGTTTATAGACAATATTGAACTTGAACGATTTTCTATGGCTGGCAACTCCTTCGGTGGCTATATTGCCGCCCGTTACGCCGTTCAGTATCCAGAGCGTGTCGAAAAACTTATCCTGCTCGACCCATCCGGATACCCCCAGGAGCGTCCATGGATATTTAAACTGGCGACAGCACCTGTAATCAGTACGCTTTCTAAAATGGTTCAGCCACCGTTCCTCATTACCAAAAACGTGATGGATATCTATGGCGACCGCTCCCGTCTCAGCCAGGACAACCTGTATCGCTATGTGCACATGGCACAAAGGGCGGGAGCCAAATCCATTTATGTGAAAACCATGGAGATGCAGTCAGAAGCATCGACGACCGAACGGCCACTCCCCTTTGCCAGCATAGACGCTCCGACACTTTTGATGTGGGGTGAAGATGATCGTTGGATTCCCATAGAACTGGCAGAGCGCTGGAAAGCAGATGTCAGAAATCTGGAATTTATCAGCTACCCGGGTGTGGGGCATATGCCGATGGAAGAGATACCCTATCAGACAGTGCAGGACGCCATAGTCTTCCTGGCGGACGTCCAGCAGGCACCGACACAATCATCCCCTTCCATTGACGAACTGGAGTCTATACTGCAGGGAGAGGACTTCTCATCAGATTTCGCGCCGATGGAAGGACTTTAACCTGTCAATCATCCGACATTTTTCAGATCTGATGAATATTCAAAAAGCAGATGATCAATCAGGGATCTACTCCGATTAGACCCTGATTTAAGGTCTTGAAAGATCCGGCAAAAAACCGTCCCATTAAACAGAATCAGCATCTCACATGATCAGGGTCATCATCCCCAAGCATCGCTGACACAGCCAATTTCCACTCAACGATGGAAGTGTCGTCAGACTCAAGCAGAGCCAGTCCCACCAGGTAACCGACAGAACCTGGCAGCCTTTTCTGCCAGCGAACCTCCGCCACAAGATCATAACGATCCCCGGTTTTCTCGCGAATAATACCAAGCTCTATAAAAGCACCGACACGCAATGGTTGAGACAGCCTAACCTGTATGCCATTAGCCGATATGTCTACTGTTTCCGAGGCCCTGATAACCGGACCAAGTTCACTACTTTCTACAGCACCGGATGACTTTATTTCCACATAAATCACTTCATTATGTGGAAGTCTCGGCTCTGTTCTAAGGTTATCATCCAGAGGATTTTTGTTATGCATAGATCACCTCTTAGCAATCCCGATACGCCCAACGGCTCTTGAGAGCCTTTCTTCGAGCTCCGCATCAGCCCCCAGCAACCTGAACCTGCCTTCCAGAATCAAGCTCTTTGCCTCATCGCGCTGCAGCTCGGCGAGTTTCATTCCAAATTCATCCACAAACACCAACCTCCCTGTGGCATTGAAACGTACTCCAAGTTTAGCTCTGATTTCCCTGCCGTCTTTTTCAAATGCTGCCCAGCCCCCTATTCTCAGGCTGTCGATTGCCTCCAAAGCTTCACTTTCCGCCTCCAGGCGTGTACGTTCTTCCTCTTCCAGAGCCTGCTGGCGCATTCTCTCATCCCTTTCGGCCTTCTCTGCCTCCAGCTTTCTCCTGGCCTCTTCTCTGGCCGCCATGATGGCCCTGGCTTCCTCCTCAGCTTTGGCTTTCGCTGCGGCTCGGATGCTACGCTCTTCGTCGAGCTTTTTCTGCAGGGCTTTTCGATGCTCGATGTCTGTGGTCACAACATCCTGTGCCACCTTGGCACAAATTTCCTGCATTCTTGTGGACGGCGCAACCTCAACGATCTTCCCGGAAGCCAATGCCTGATGAAACTGCATTGCCGGTTCCAGCGCCACCTTTCTTCCACTGAAATCCCCCCAAAGAATCGCCTGCTGCCGGGGTAAGATATGCACGAGACGACAAATACGATCAAATCTGCGGTACCATTTGCCCTGTAAGCTTCTCAGGCCCTCAATCACCGCGGATGCGTCAACTTTTTCCTGGTCGGCTATTTCGCTCTCCAGAGTCTTGAACTCTTCCCTGGGAACTTCTTGCTGCTTGACGATATCGAGAATCACATACTGGAGAATGGATAACTGCTTTTCTTTTTCCTCAGTATTATTATCAAGACTGTGCAGATGATTCTGCAGTTCATCCACCAGTTGCCCTGCATAATCATAAACCCGCTGCATCTGACCGGAGTTATGCTGCCCCTTGTAAGTAAACACGATACGGTCAGTCAGTTTGTACATCAATTGGTATTCCCTGCTTTCCTCTCCTTTGGAAAGCACCATCAACCTCATTGAGTCCAGCCATACTGTCGACAGAAAATGGCTGACTTCCGGTGGCAATAATTTACCTAAGGCAAATTTATTGATTGTCTGTATAGCCAATTGCTGAGCATACCAAACATTATCCAAACCCAGCTCCGTCTGAATCAGGCGATCTTCCATCATCTTTCTCCGTTTTTGTTCCTTCTCCCACTCGCCAAATAAGGCGTCACGAGCAAGTTCCTGCTCCTCTCTGATCAGACAATGATCGGCATCCAACAATCGTGTCAATACATTGAGGGACTTCATAACAAATGTAGGAGGCTGCCCCTTATCCTCTTCCCAGCCGAGAAACAGATCCTCCACCAACCCCAGAATTTCATTAACAGGATGGGAAGGCTCCAATACAAACTCCGGCTGATCCAGCAATAGTGCCGCCAGTATGTATCGCCTGCGCATCAGCGACTTTCTGACGAAAGGATCCAACGGTGTTTGCGCCTGCCAGGTCTCGGTCGCCCGGTTCATAAACACAAGGCAGTTGATTATGGACCGGTCCAGCCCCCCCATATCCTGATTGAGCTGTTTAATAACATCTCTGAGCTGATGCTTCTTTTCCCGGCTAATATCCGCAAGCTTGGTGGCAACCGCATGTCGGTCCTCGTCACTTTCAATCAGCTTGGTACCCGCAAGTCGAAATATATTTTCTGTTTCTTCGAGATTGACACGCAGAAGCGCAGAAGCCAGTTGATCGACATTGATCGATGTGGGTGGAGTATCGTGGTCCTTTTCTGGAATCACTGCGAAAATCATCCTGGAGTTATCATAACCGGTGTAGTGGAAAAATCTTTAAAGCAGGAACTTCGAAAACCTTTCAAAAGTCACCTGCATTGCCATTGCTGTGTTAAAAAATTCCGCAACCTTTCAATGGACACGTATGCTTGACTGTGTAGATTTGTACTTATCTTTTGGCTGTGACAAAAGGCAATACTTGAGAATTCATCCACAGGCAATTGTCAAAGAATCGCGCTCACACAGACTCAGTATAGAACATCATAATGGATGATAAACGGCTTCCTTGTCAGCCGCCCGAATAGACTATTCCCTTAAATTCGCTTAACAATTTGAAACAGCTCAGTGCTAATGGCGCCTAAAATCATGAAACTGTTAAAAACCAAGAGTTATTGGCAGTCCCTTATTATGAACAATTGATATCACCAACGTCGTTTATCATTGCTATGCTAATACGTGGGTCCATAACAAAGACAAGGAGGACTCGACATGTATGATTTGACGAAAGATCGTCGTCGGTTTGATCGCCGCCTTACCAAAATCACCAAGCTACCGGAAGATTATCATCCGGAAACCGTCGTCAACCGTCGACGCACAGAAAGACGCAGAGACAACAGACCTTTACAGGCGTTTCCTTACCTGCCACATTGCGAAATCTGACGACTTTAGGTCTGTCTCGGGCATTTGTCAGAAATACCCGAGACAGAAGCCTCGTTTTGGCCGCTTATTGATCATTACCAAATACCCTTCTTCATATTTCAGTATGTTTCACACTTACCTGCTTTGTACCTACTTCCTATGTAGGCGCATTGCTGCAATATGTTAAATGCAGTATATGTGAAATAGTGTGACGGCTCCCCTTGATCTTGATTGCATTTACCCCTTGATTAGCGCAGTATAACGGCCCTGTCGAGCCAGATAGTAACGCCTTGAACGCTATAGAAAACACGGAAAAATTATGTCAGTACACCAGATTGATAACGTTAATGTCATCAGCCAGGACATTCTCATTACACCTGATCGCCTGAAGGCAGAAATCCCCTTATCCGAAACAGCAGAACAAACCGTCTATAAAGGACGGCAGACGATCCGTGACATTCTCGATAGAAAAGATCATCGCCTGTTTGTCGTGATTGGTCCCTGCTCGATTCACGATATCGAAGCGGCGAAAGACTACGCTAAGCGTCTGAAGGCTCTGTCAGAAGAGCTGGAAGATACGTTATATCTGGTTATGCGGGTTTATTTTGAAAAGCCCCGTACCACAATTGGCTGGAAAGGCTTGATTAACGATCCTAACATCGACGATTCATTTGACGTCGAAAAGGGTCTGCATATTGGCCGCCAGTTACTGGTGGACCTGGCTGAGATGGGTATCGCTACTGCTACAGAAGCACTCGATCCGATTTCTCCCCAGTATCTCCAGGACACAATCTCCTGGTCAGCCATTGGAGCACGGACCACCGAATCTCAAACCCACAGGGAAATGAGCAGCGGCCTGTCCATGCCGATCGGGTTTAAAAACGGAACTGACGGCAGCCTGACCGTCGCAGTAAACGCGATGAAATCAGTGTCTCATCCTCATTCTTTCCTGGGCATCAACCCCCAGGGCCAGGTATCCATCATTCGTACCAAAGGCAACGCCTATGGCCACGTTGTACTACGTGGTGGCGATGGAAAGCCCAATTATGACACCGTAAGTGTGGCGCATTGTGAGCAGGACCTGAAAAAAGCCAAACTGCGTGAAGCTGTTATGGTGGATTGCAGTCATGCAAATTCGAGCAAAGATCCCGCCAACCAGCCTCTGGTGATGATGGACGTTGCACACCAGATCCTTGAAGGCAACAAATCGATTGTCGGTTTGATGGTGGAAAGCAATATTCACTGGGGTAACCAACCTATTCCGGAAGATCTTTCGCAGCTGAAGTACGGTGTATCTATCACTGATGCCTGCATCGATTGGGAAGCAACCGAAAAGAGCCTGCGTGAAATGCATGCCAAGCTCAAAGACGCGCTACCGAGCAGAATCGAATAATCAGAATACAAATAAAAAACGGGGCTTCTGCCCCGTTTTTTTAATTCAATTCATCCAATCCAGCTTTTCCCTTAATCTGACCACATCACCAATAATGATGATTGTCGGCCCATGGACCTCATTGTTCTCAACCTTCCCTGTGATATCTTCCAGCGTACCAGTCAACACCTTCTGATCAGGCAAAGTTCCCCTGGAAATCAGGGCTATCGGCATATCTTTCCGCATACCGTGAGCCATTAATTGTTCTGCAATAATCGGCAACCCCACCAATCCCATATAAAACACCAGGGTTTGATGTTCCTGAACAAATTCATTCCAGGGTAAATCACAGGTGTCGTTCTTGAGATGCCCTGTGACAAACCTGACTGACTGCGAATAATCACGGTGAGTCAGGGGAATACCTGAGTAGGACGCACATCCTGCAGCAGCCGTAATACCGGGAACTACCTGAAAAGGAATATCAGCATCAGCAAGCCGGTCGATCTCCTCACCTCCGCGCCCAAAGATAAAAGGGTCTCCTCCTTTTAGTCTGAGCACTCGATTTCCCTTTTTGGCCAGATCAATCAGCAGTTGGTTTATTTCCCCCTGAGGTAACGTATGGTTGGAACGTGCCTTACCCACGTTAATTTTTTTGGCATCCCGCCGCACCAGATCAAGAATTGCGGGTGAGACAAGTCGATCATACAAAACGACATCTGCCTGACGCATCAGGCGCAAAGCCCTGAAGGTCAGCAGGTCTGTGTCTCCTGGGCCGGCGCCCACCAAATACACTTCCCCTCTGGCATCAACATCTATCTTTTCCAGGGACTCCTGAATCAACTTGTCTGCCTTGTCCATCCTTCCGGCATAAACAAGGTCGGCAATGGCCCCTTCCAGAGTCTGCTCCCAGAACTTTCTTCGCTGATTGATGTGCTGGAATTTCGCTTTTACCGCGCCCCGATATTTGGCTGCCAACTCGGCCAGCCGCCCGACTCCATGCGGGATAGTCGATTCAAGACGGTTGCGTAAAAGACGTGTCAGTACTGGCGCATCTCCGCTACTGCTGACAGACACCAGAACCGGGTGACGATCTATAATCGAAGGAAAGATAAAACTGCTGAGCGCGGGGTTTTCTACCACGTTCACGGGCAAATGCTTTTCCTGGCAATGACGAGCCACCAGTGCATTCAGTTCAGGATTATCAGATGCTGCCACAACGATTGACACATCATCCAACATCGAAGACTCATAGGGTGAACAGATGAAAGAAACTGCTCGAGCCTCTCCCAACTCCTCTAGTGCTTCAGACTCCGGGCTTGCCACCACGAGTCTCACATTGGCACCGGCTTTCAGCAGTAGTTCACTTTTACGTGCAGCCTGCTCTCCGTCACCCAGCACCAGACAAGCCTTATTTTTCAGATCCAGGGCAACCGGAAGAAAATCCCATTGCCCTTCGAAGTCTTTAGCCATCCACGACAGCCTCTATTTCTGAGGTTCCAGCGTTTCCATTCCTCCCATATAGGGCCTCAGGACCACCGGAACTTCAATACTTCCATCTTCACGCTGATAGTTTTCCATCACTGCCAATAGAGCGCGTCCAACAGCCAGCCCCGAACCATTAAGGGTGTGCACCAGCTCCGGCTTACCTGTAGCAGGGTTACGCCAGCGAGCCTGCATTCGGCGTGACTGGAAATCCCGGCAATTTGAGCAGGAAGAAATCTCCCGGTATTTCTTCTGTCCGGGAAGCCAGACTTCGATGTCATAGGTTTTTGCAGCAGAAAAGCCAAGATCTCCGCCACAAAGCGCCACCACCCGATAAGGCAGCTCCAGCTTTTGCAGAATTTTTTCGGCATTTGCGGTCAATTCTTCCAGCGCTGCTGCTGAAGAGCTTGGGTCCACAATATGAACCAACTCGACTTTTTCAAACTGGTGCTGGCGGATCATTCCCCGAACATCCCGCCCATAACTTCCTGCTTCACTACGAAAACAGGGGGTATGACTGGCGTATTTCAGTGGCAGCTCTTTTCCTTCCAGGATTGTATCCCGAACCAGATTGGTGACAGGCACCTCTGCTGTCGGAATCAGATAAAAATCATGTTCGCCGGGAATCTTGAACAAATCTTCCTCGAACTTGGGAAGTTGCCCAGTCCCCTGCAATGCCTCAGCATGAACCAGGTAAGGTACCATGACCTCCTGATATCCGTTTTCCTGAGTATGAGTATCCAGCATGAACTGGGCCAGTGCCCTATGCAGCCTTGCCAGACCGCTATGCATGGTGACGAAACGGGAACCACTGATCTTGGCAGCTTTATTAAAGTCCAGCAGGCCCAGAGCCTCTCCCAGGTCGACGTGATCACGTGGCTCAAAGGAGAAATTTTTGGGCTCCCCCCAGAGGCGCACTTCTACATTGTCATCTTCTGTCTTGCCTTCAGGAACGTCGGTATCTGGAATATTGGGAATTCCCAGTATAATCGCTTCCATCTCTGTCTGGATTTCGTGCAGTTGCTGTTTGGCTTCATCCAGACTGTCGCCAATGCTGGCCATCTCATCCAACAGAGGTTGAATATCTTCTCCGGCTGCCTTCAACTTCCCGATATTCTTCGATTTGCTGTTACGCTCACTCTGAAGCTCTTCTGTGCGCATCTGAATCGACTTGCGACGCTCTTCCAGGCTCTGGAAGGATGCAATATCCAGCTCAAAGTGTTTAACCTTCAGTTGCTGGGCGACAGCCTCAGGATCGGCTCGAAGAAGTTTTGGATCAAGCATGAATAGTTCCGGTTTTCTCAGTAAAAAGTGAATTTTCCGTATTTAGACCAGGATAGGATTTTATTTTTATCTAAAATCGAGTTTATCTGAGACCTGATTCGTCAGAGATTTACAACCTGTGTCACTGAATCAGCAATCGAGTCAGGGTTACGGCCAGCCCGGTCGCTAAAACGCATAGTATAACGCTCATTAGGATATAGGCCATAGCAGAGATTACATGGCCGCTATGGAATAAGCTGAATACTTCCAGAGAGAAAGTAGAAAATGTCGTAAAAGCGCCAAGAAAGCCAACCATCACCAGAGACCGCAACTCTGCTTGCCCATGCAGTTTTTCAAGCACGATAACAAACGCAACCCCCAGTAAAAACGAGCCGATCAGATTCACAACAAATGTACCCCAGGGAAACTTATTGCCGAGCAGATTTGTCGTCAGGGCCACTACCATATAACGACCGATGGCACCGATTGCGCCGCCAGCTCCGACTATTAACAAATGGGTGACATTCACGATGGCTTTGTATCCTGGTTAGTTACCGACCCTGATGAGGTGTCAATTCGGATTTGGGCCAGACCCGATTATTTGCTGGATTCCGGTGTGCCCCCAGCGCGTGCCAGCGCTTCTTCGTCCAACACTTTCAATCGCTTTAGTTTTTCACCGATTTTCAACTCCAGGCCTCTGGGTACAGGCTCATAAAGAGTAACAGGCTCGCATTGATCTGGAAAATAGTTTTCACCAGCAGCGTAGGCTTCTGGCTCATCATGGGCATAACGGTATTCGTGACCGTATCCCAACTCCTTCATCAATGACGTGGGTGCATTTCTCAAGTGCATAGGAACCGGATAGTCTGGCGAGTCTTTAACAAAGGAACGAGCTTGATTATAGGCCTTGTAAACCGCATTGCTCTTTGGAGCTGCGGCAAGGTAGGTAATTGCCTGCGCGATCGCCAATTCTCCTTCCGGACTCCCCAGTCGCTCCTGTACATCCCATGCGGCCAAGGCCAGAGGCAACGCTCTTGGATCTGCATTACCGATCTCTTCGCTCGCCATACGCACAACACGCCGAGCGATATAAAGCGGATCACATCCGCCATCGAGCATTCGTGCAAACCAGTAGAGCGAAGCATCCGGATTCGATCCCCGAACGGACTTGTGTAAGGCCGATATCTGATCGTAAAAAACGTCTCCGCCTTTATCAAACCGTTTCAGCGACATTTGCGTCACTTCCGCGAGCATATTTTCAGTCAAGGTCCCTTTGTTGTTCAGCACCTCGGCCAAATCTGACATGGTTTCAATCAGGTTGAGAGCCTGCCGGGCATCGCCGTCAGCCACCATCGCCACCTTATGCAGCAGCTCATCGGATATATCCCATTCTACCTCTCCCAGCCCTTTCTCTGCGTCCGTCAACGCTTTCCGCATTAATCCTGTCAGGTCATCAATAGAAAGCGATTTGAGCAAATATACCCGAGCCCTGGAAAGCAAAGCATTATTCAATTCAAAGGATGGGTTTTCCGTAGTAGCGCCAACAAAGACGAAATCACCATCTTCCACATAAGGTAAAAACGCGTCCTGTTGGGCTTTATTGAAACGATGCACCTCATCGACAAAGACAATGGTTCGTTTGCCTGCCTGTCGGTGCTTTTTGGCCAGCTCGCCAAACTCACGAATGTCCTTCACGCCGTGTAGTACGGCTGACATGGTCAGAAACTCTGCCCCGGTTGTGGCCGCAATCAGTTTTGCCAGAGAGGTCTTCCCCACCCCTGGCGGCCCCCACAGGATCATTGAGTGGATATTATCCCGTTCAAGCGCCTTGCGCAGAGGTCGGTCAGGGCCTAGCAAATGTTCCTGACCAACATAATCAGCAACAGTCTGGGGTCTGAGACGAGCGGCAAGCGGTGCGTATTCACGACCCCCGCCTTCAGCCTCAAACAGGTTTAGGTTCAAGGCATCACTCCCTTATGACGTCGACACCAGGAGGAATTTCGAAGTGAAAAGTATTGTCACTGAATGGCACATTCATTTCAGCGCCACTGAAATATAAGGTAGTCACTTGTCCGAGAGAATCTTTAAGCTCCATAGTCGTCAATGCACCGTTACTGAATGCCAGTTTTAAGGTGTCGAATAGGGAGTCAACCCCTTTGGGCGTTAACTCAAAGATCTTAACCGTGTCATTGCCAGATTCTTTGCGTTCAACATCGTACTCATTGTCAATCGTGGCAACCTCACCGCTCAACAGCAAAGCTGGTGTATTTGACAATTGTTGGGAAAGGGTTTGAACAGTGACCTGCTCAAGATCCGGGTCGTGCAACCACACTTTCTCACCATCAGTCACAATAACCTGCTCCAATGGAGGCTGAGTATGCCAGTAGAATAATCCCGGCCTTTGAGCCTTTAGCGTGCCGTTCACCTGTTGCAAAGTCTGCCCCGAGGCAGAAATCAGCGTCTGCTCAAATGAGGCAGAAAAGGTTTCAATAGGTTTCAGTAATTTTGTTAGCTCTTCAGAGGCCGTTTTAGCCTGGGTAACAAAACTGATTAAACTGGCGCATAAGGCCAGTACAAATAACATAATGCGCATAAATTAATCCCTGGGTGGAGGCGGTGCCAGAACTTCCCTGGCACCATTATGCCCTGCGGAAGATACCACACCGGCCGCTTCCATGGCTTCCACCAGGTTAGCGGCTCGGTTATAACCAATTTTCAGCCGACGTTGAACTGCAGAAATAGAGGCCTTGCGCGACTCAGTGACAAATGCAACGGCCTGATCAAACAGTTCGTCCTGTTCTGTGCCGTTACCGTTGTCGCCACTTCCACCATCCATGCTGGCGACGTATTCGCTGTCTGTCACCCCATCCAGAATTTCATCCAGGTAATCCGGCTCTCCCCGTCGCTTCCAGTCGCTAACGACCGCATGAACTTCTTCATCAGCCACGAAAGCACCGTGCACACGAATCGGTAAACTGATACCTGGCGGCATGTAAAGCATATCTCCATGCCCGAGAAGCTGCTCAGCGCCGCCCTGATCCAGAATCGTCCGTGAATCGATCTTGGAGGAAACCTGAAAAGCAATCCGGGTTGGCACATTGGCTTTAATCAAACCGGTAATGACATCAACCGAGGGTCGCTGCGTTGCCAGAATCAGATGTATCCCTGCCGCCCTGGCCTTCTGTGCAATCCGCGCAATCAACTCTTCCACTTTCTTGCCGACGATCATCATCATATCGGCAAACTCATCTACCACCACCACAATAAATGGTAATGTATTCAATTCTGAAGGAGTCTCATCGTCCAGGGCGTGCTCAGAGGCCTTCCATAGCGGGTCCAGGATAGGCTCTCCGGCTTCCTGAGCATCCTTGACCTTCTTGTTGTAACCTGCAAGATTCCTGACCCCTAAAGCAGCCATCAGGCGATAGCGCCGCTCCATTTCACCCACACACCAGCGCAGCGCATTGGCCGCTTCCTTCATGTCTGTAACGACGGGGGTTAGAAGATGTGGAATGCCATCATATATTGAGAGCTCCAACATCTTGGGGTCGATCATGATCAGCCTGAGCTCTTCCGGTGTTGCTTTGAACAACATGCTCAGTATCATCGCATTTACACCGACCGATTTACCTGAGCCTGTGGTACCGGCAACCAACAGGTGAGGCATTTTTGCCAGGTTCTCCACCACAGGATTGCCGGCAATGTCATTCCCCAGCCCCAGAGACAGTGCAGAGTGAGAACTATCATATTCAGGTGATGAGAGTACTTCGCGCAGCCTGACCATCTCCCGGTTTTCATTGGGTATTTCAATCCCCACAACAGATTTCCCGGGAATGACCTCTACCACCCTTACGCTCAATACTGCCAGAGAACGCGCCAGGTCTTTTGCCAGATTACTGATACGACTGACTTTCACGCCGGGTGCAGGCTGAATTTCAAAGCGGGTAATTACCGGGCCCGGATTGACCTCAACCACTTCCGCAATAACACCGAAATCAGCGAGCTTGGTTTCCAGCAAACCAGACAGATTTTCAAGGACATCCTTGGAAAATCCGCCTTTTTTATGCGGATCAGGCGGGTCCAGCAGCGTTAATGGGGGAAGTGGACCTTCAGTAAACTTGAATAATGAAGGCTGGGAATCCTTCTTGGCTCTCTTGCTTTCACCACTGCTCTTCTTTTGAAAAGGAGAAATTTTAATCTTTTTGCCAGGCTCGGCTTCGCCCATATCAACCGGTTGCTCAACAGGCTCATCAAGAACCGGAACACTGAGATCATCTTCCTCATCCTTGGGCTTTTTACTGAAACTTAATAGCTTGCGCTTAGGGGCTGCATCATCAGTTCTTTTATCCAGAACCGGTAATTCATCCCGATCGATTTTAGGTTCTTTGCGCTTCTTTTCTTCCTTCAGCTTCAGTTTTTCTTTGCGGACGTCCTCTTTCTCTTCTGCCCGACGCTGCATATTCTCTGAGAATTGCCCTTTTGCTACCTTGAACTTCGCAGCCGTCATCCCCAGTAGCATTAACGTCTTGCTGCCAACCCAATCCATTATTTTTAACCAGGATAAACCGGTTGCAAGACTGAATCCGATTAACAGGAATGCCATGGCAATCAGCGTAGTACCCACCATATTGAATACTGAAACAGACCACTCGGCCACTTCGCTTCCCAGTATTCCACCGGCCATTGGGCCCGATCCGGCAACAGAATACATCGCCAGAAGAGAACATCCCGCCACCATCAGTAAGACCAGGCCGAAAACTCTCAAACCGGTAATCGGCCAGTTGATCGGCACTTTCTTATGCCTCTGCCGGAAAAGCTGCACGGTTTTTACAGCAAATAATAAGGGAAAGAGATAAGACACGTTACCAAAGAAATATCGCAACACGTCGGCGATCCAGGCACCGACTGCACCGGCATAGTTGACGACCTGAGAGTGCCGACCGGTATTCGTCCAGCCAGGATCATTCGGATCATAGGATATCAGTGCAATAACGAGGTATGCTGCGAGGGTAACGCACAGGATAAGAAGGCCTTCTCGAAGCCCCTGCTCGATATATCGCTTGGTTCTGGTTTGATCTAATTCTGCTGCCATAGGATTTGAAAGGCCTTTTACTCCAAGGCCTGATAATTACCGGACTCTAGTGTACACAAGGGTAACAGGGAGTTGAACCAGTAAGAGAGATGACGGGGAGCATTTAACAATTAAAATTAAGCAACCAATATAATTAACTGTTTTTAAACAGTTTTATCTATTCAAAAAAGCGCTATTTTTAGGATCGCCGAAGGCAGTATCACCTTCGGCTGAACCATTCACGCTATTCTCGCAGCGCCTCGAAGCAAATCTTGCT
This sequence comes from Hahella ganghwensis DSM 17046, assembly GCF_000376785.1. Lineage (GTDB taxonomy): Bacteria > Pseudomonadota > Gammaproteobacteria > Pseudomonadales > Oleiphilaceae > Hahella > Hahella ganghwensis. The sequence continues at coordinate 51,812 of NZ_AQXX01000129.1, read as the reverse complement.
TGATATCTTCTATATCCTCAAGACCCACGCAGATCCGTATCAGGTTCTCAGATATACCGGCCAACTGCTTTTCTTGTTCTGAAAGCCTGCCATGAGTCGTGGTTGCAGGATGAGTCATGGTGGTCTTGGTGTCTCCCAGATTAGCTGTGATCGATATCCATTCTGTATTATCAACCAATGCCCAGGCCTCTTTCCTGCCGCCTTTAACCTTGAAGGAAATTACACCACCATAGCCCTTTTGCTGCTTGCTGGCCAACTCATGAGCCGGATGTTCCGGCAAACCACAATAGTAGACTTTTTCAACCCAGTCCTGCTCTTTTAGCCAAGCAGCCAGCGCCAACGCCTGCTCACAATGGGCCTTCATACGAATTGGCAGAGTTTCCAACCCTTTGAGGAAGACCCATGCGTTAAATGGACTCATGGTAAAGCCACCTGACCGCATAAAAACGAAGACTTCCTCTACCAACGCGTTTGAGCCTGCAACCGCCCCTCCGATACAACGTCCCTGGCCATCCAGGAATTTGGTTGCGGAGTGAATCACAAGATCAGCCCCCAGGGAAAGAGGCTTCTGCAGTATCGGAGTGCAAAAGCAATTATCCACGATCAACAGACTACCATTCTCATGTGCCAGATCTGCTAGAGCGCGGATATCCGCTACTTCATTCAATGGGTTGGATGGGGTTTCCAGGAACAGAAAACGCGTATTCTCCCTTAATGCAGCCTTCCATCCCCCAATATCAGTAAGACTGACAAAGGTGGTTTCTACGCCGAATTTCTTTAGATATTTCTCAAACACAACATGTGTCGTACCAAAAACGTTGCGTGAGCACACCACATGATCGCCGGACTTCAACAATGCCATGGACGTCGCCAGTATCGCCGCCATACCAGAGGAAGTACCAAGACAACGCTCAGCCCCCTCAAGTGCCGCCAGTCGCTCTTCGAACATAGAAACAGTCGGATTGGTGAATCGCGAGTAGATATTCCCGGCCTCTTCTCCACCAAACTTTGCTGCCGCTTCTGCAGCTGACTTGAACACAAAACTTGAGGTCGGATAAAGCACCTCACTATGTTCCTGCTGGTGAGTTCTCTGCTGCCCCGCCCTGATCGCCTGGGTTGCATCTTGCCAATCCAGGTCAGGGGCACTCAGAATTTCCCAGGTATCTGTCTTTCTTGCCATTCTCGGCACCAGCCTATCAATAAGTTACTGTCTGTTCATTTGCACTGTTGATCTTACAAAAAACACTGTCAGTTGATCTTACTCATCGTTATGCAGATCCAAAGGCACTTGAGCAGACATCAGTTCTTTTTCACGCTGTGACTTATTGGTGTCACTACGCAGCAATTCCAGACGCTGCAGATAAGTATCTGTAATGTCCCCAGTAACATATTTGCCGTCAAACACCGAGCAATCAAACTTCTCAATATCGGCATTACCCTCTCGGGCACACTCGATCAAATCATCAAGATCCTGGTATACCAACCAGTCGGCCCCAATCATGGTCCGCACTTCTTCTACAGTGCGCCCATGGGCAATCAGTTCATTCGCTGCTGGCATATCGATACCATAAACGTTCGGGTACCTCACTGCTGGCGCAGCTGAGGCAAAATAAACCTTCTTGGCTCCCGCGTCCCTGGCCATCTGAACGATTTCCTTACAAGTGGTACCTCGGACAATCGAATCATCCACCAGCATGACGTTTTTGCCCCGAAACTCTAACTCAATAGGATTCAGCTTCTGGCGCACCGATTTCTTCCGTTCACTCTGACCGGGCATGATAAAAGTTCTGCCAATATACCGGTTTTTCATGAACCCTTCGCGATATTTGATTCCCAGATTCAACGCCATTTGCATCGCTGAAGTACGACTGGTATCAGGAATCGGCATGACCACGTCAATATCGTGTTCCGGATTCTCACGACGAATTTTCTCTGCCAGATGGTCCCCCATCCTGAGGCGGGCTTTATAGACTGAAATCCCATCAATAATAGAATCCGGACGAGCAAAATAAACCAGCTCAAAGATACAGGGATTCAACACGGGTTTTTCAGCACACTGCTGAGTATGCAGGGTGCCGTCTGTTTCTATATATACTGCTTCGCCAGGTTGAATATCACGCACCAATTCAAAACCAAGCGAGCTTAATGCAACACTTTCAGAGGCGATCATATACTCTGTACCGCGCTCACTGACGCGCTTGCCGTAACAGGCAGGCCGAATGCCATTCGGATCGCGAAATGCGACGATACCATAGCCGGTGATCAACGCGATCGCAGCATAGGCACCTTTCACTCGCTTATGAACGGCATTGACCGCGGCAAAAACATCATCCTTTGTCGGCACAAGCTTACCGAGTTTATGCAGCTCATGTGCAAAAACGTTGAGCAAGACTTCTGAGTCTGAATTGGTATTGATGTGACGCAGGTCTGTCCGATAGATTTCGTTGGCAACTTCCTCGGTGTTCGTCAGGTTGCCGTTATGCGCCAACGTAATCCCGTAAGGCGAGTTTACATAGAAGGGCTGAGCTTCCGCTGAGCTTGAGCTACCCGCAGTAGGATAGCGAACATGGCCGATCCCCACATTTCCGGCCAGCCGTAACATGTGTCTTGTACGGAACACATCACGAACCAAACCATTATCCTTGCGCAAAAAGAAGCGCTCGTCCTGGAATGTCACAATTCCTGCGGCATCCTGCCCCCGGTGTTGGAGCACCGTTAAAGCATCGTACAATTCCTGGTTAACATTGGACTTAGAGACGATACCAACAATACCGCACATGATTTCTACCTCACCCTTTTGCTTGAGCGCACTGACCGGATAACTCCGGTAATTTTAACACCGGAAGTCATCCGTTCGTTGATTTAAGCATAGACTTGATTGGGTCTCCGAACACAGCACGTGACCAAGCCTCAATCTTTTCGAAATGTGAAATTAATGAAGATTCAGACCACCAGGCATCCTGGGTCACCGGGGTCAACCTGAGCAGCGCAACTACCACCACAACCAGAATCACACCGCGCACCAGTCCGAACACCATCCCCAATACCCTGTCGGTACCGGAAAGTCCCGTCGTCTTCACTAACGCTGAAATAAGATGATTAAGCAACGCTCCGATTATCAGGGTTGCCACAAAAAGAAGTGCGAATGCTACCAGGAGCCTGACAGAGGGCGCTGCTATGAGCCCTTCCAGCAATGTCGCCAAGTTAACGTAAAACATGCGCGCGACAATAAATGCAAGAACCCAGCTGACCAGGGATAATGCCTCTTTAACAAACCCGCGCACGATACTGACAACGGTCGACAGTGTGATAATTCCCAAAATCACCCAGTCAGCCCAATTCAATAAGCTCATCATATAGCTGGCAACAATCTTCCCGTCTTTCGAAGGGCGCACATTCTATCAAAAACGCCCCTACAGCAAAACAAAAGTAAAACGAATTTATTACCCAACTCCGAGACTTTCCAACAATCCAGTAACAGACTGTATTTGGGGCGTTTTCTAAATGGTTAGAGGGGCATGCGAAGAATACGACCGCTAGTTTGCGGGTTTGTATCTGACAACGAGTGAAGATACCTGATAACGCGTGTCCATTTTACTCTTCAAGCGGTCCGCCTGCTCTCTTTTCAGGGTCGGTCCGGCGAACACCCTGACAAGATTGTCGCCACCGGACTGAAACTCCTGAGTAAAGGCTGGAATATTCTCCTGATTGAGCTCATCACGGATTTTAAAAGCGCTTTCCCGATTTTTGAAAGTCCCGATTTGTACTGCCCAGGCGACCGGATCACCACGCTCATCCAGAGACAGATCCTTCACTTGAGCATCTAACTTGGTCACTTCCTCTGGCGCAGGAAGAACAGGGACTTTCTGTGCTGTTTTTTCAGGCTCGGGTTTAGGTTGTATTGGTTTTGGCTTGTCAGCCTGAGACTCGTCAACAGAGCGATCGACAGGTTCCGGACTCGCAAGTTCAATCGCATCCTGCTCAAAATCAGTCTCTACAATTTCCTGTCTCAGCTCTGCTGGCTCTTTCCCTTCAACAACTGCCTCAACTTCAATAGGTTGTGGCGTTTCCGAATACCTCAACTTTGGCGGCTTCGGATCTTCAATCGTGAACTTGGGCACTTCCGGTTCAGGAGGAATACTAATGACGTGAGAAGTTCGAGCCTGGTGAGACTGCTCAAATACCATCGGAATAAATATGATTGCCAGCGACACCAGGACAACGGCCCCGACTATTCTCTGCTTCAATCCATCCATCTGCTGCACTCTGACCTTTTAATTATTACAAAATCATCAGGTTAGACAATCTCTATCCAATCCACCCGAAAAATCAGAGTGATATGATACCTGTTTCGAGAATCGCTGCCACTGTAAAGAATGACCCAAAGACAACAACGCGCCCAGAATCTCCAACCTGATCCATCGCCTCTTTGAGCGCATCATCCTCCGAATTGCACGCACTGCAGTTAACAGCACCTTCTTTACACAACGCCACCAACTGATCCAATGAGCAAGCCCGGGTATCATCCAGCTCAAACACATACCATCGACTGAAATTATCAGACAATGCCCTGATGACCCCATCAATATCTTTATCTTTCAATGCCGAAAACACCGCTATAGTCTCCCCTTCTACCGGGTGGTCCTTCAGCCATAGCGCGAGATTTCGAGCTGCATGAGGATTGTGCGCCACATCCAGAACAACCTGCGGACTTGCACCGATTTTCTGAAAACGCCCCATCAGGTTCAGCACAGGAAAAGAATTGCCGACCAAAGAATCAAAAGGGATTCCAAGCAAAGCTACAGCCTGCAGTGCGGTGGCAATATTGGCAGCAGGGATTTCAGGCAAATCTTTCAAAGCGAGCTCGAGGCTTTCGCCCTCTGCGCTTTTCCCCGACCAAACGCCATCTTTCAATGCATAATCCCTTTGCCACTGCATTACCTCGCAGGACTGCTTGTCGGCGTAATCAAATACCGACACAGGCATGTCTGCATCTCCCAACAAAACCGGGATACCTGGTCGAAAAATTCCAGCCTTTTCCCGACCGATCATCTCACGATTGTCTCCCAACCAATCCTGGTGATCGATATCAATCGTGGTAATAATCGCCAGATCGGGGTCAACGATGTTTACGGCATCCAGACGGCCACCAAGACCGACTTCAAGTATCCACAGATCAAGGCCAGCTTCGACAAATGCCGCAAACGCGACAAGGGTGGTATATTCGAAATAAGTCAGAGAGACACCCTGACGTACAGATTCCACCTTCTCAAATGCTTTGACCAGAGAAGCATCATCCAGATCCTTCCCTGCAACCCTGATTCGTTCGTTAAACCGAAGAATGTGTGGCGACGTGTAAGCCCCGACTTTCCAACCCGCTTTGAGAGCGCCCCCTTCAATGGCAGCGACCGTCGAGCCTTTGCCGTTAGTGCCCGCAACAGTCACGATCTTACAGGTTGATGAGGGAAAGTGTTTTGGCAAGAGTCTGGACGCAACATCAGCGACCCGGTCCAGACCCATTTCGATAACTTGATCATGCAATGCAGTGACATCATCAAGCCACTGAGAAAGAGATTTATCCGACATTGTCACCTGGGCTCGGAGCCGCTCCCTCCTGCATCGCCTGTTGCCCGGCAGTTTCATCAAACTCAGGCTCAGACTCCGCGTCCGGTGCGGGTAAATTTTGCAGTTTGGCGATTATGGCCGCCAATCGGTTTCTCATCTGTCCACGGGAGATGATCATGTCGATCGCCCCATGCTCCAAAAGAAACTCACTACGCTGAAATCCTTCAGGGAGCTTCTCCCTGACCGTCTGTTCAATAACCCTGGGGCCAGCAAAACCGATCAATGCATTAGGTTCAGCAACATTCAGGTCTCCCAACATCGCAAGACTGGCCGACACACCACCAAAAACCGGATCAGTCATTACAGAGATGTATGGTAATCCCTGCATCTTCATAACTTCTAATGCTGCCGAGGTCTTCGCCATCTGCATCAGTGAGATTAAGGCTTCCTGCATGCGGGCGCCGCCACTGGCAGAAAAACATATCAGCGCACATTTGTTTTCCAGACAGGTATTGACGGCCCGAATGAATTTCTCGCCAACAACCGCCCCCATGGAACCACCCAAGAAACTGAATTCAAAAGCCGCAACCACTACAGGAACAGACTCAACCGTCCCCTTGAAGACCACAAGCGCATCTTTCTCTCCGGTTGATTTCTGATTACTCACCAACCTGTCCCGATAGCGCTTGGTATCTTTGAAGCGTAAACGATCACTTGGCTCAAGATCGGGAGAAATTTCCTGTCGGTTATCCTTATCCAGGAACAACTCAATACGCTTCCTGGCTGTCACTCTCATGTGATGCTGACATTTGGGGCAGACATCCAGGTTTTTTTCCAATTCTGGCCGGTAAAGTACTGCGCTACATTTAGGGCACTTTTTCCACAGCCCTTCAGGAACATTGCTCTTGTGCTTTGACTGTGCTCCGCCCATTCCAGGAATGATCTTTTCTAGCCAGCTACTCATAGTTACCTACTTTTTTGCGGTTATTCCATTCAGCTTGCAAGCTGCTCTCTGTTCCGACTACTGATCCATTGCAGATCGCATTGCGCCTATCAGCTTACCGATTTGGCCATGCATGCTCTCAGAAGAGTCGGCATTTTCTGCAATTGTATTGACTAGTGCGCTACCGACAATTACACCATCGGCTACTTTCGAGACGGCCGCTGCGGAATCCGCATCCTTGATACCGAATCCAACTCCTACCGGCATATCAGTCAGACCACGAATTCGGGCCAATTGCTGACTGACATCATCGATATTCAGGGCACTGGATCCGGTCACCCCTTTAAGAGATACATAGTAGATGTAACCAGAGCCATGTGCCACCGCAGATTTAATACGCTCGTTTGTCGTTGTAGGAGCCAGCAGAAAGATGGCATCCAGCCCTGCTTCCTTGAAACGGGGAACAACATCGTCAGCCTCTTCAGGGGGAAGATCTACAGTCAGCACACCGTCGACTCCTGAAGCTTTCGCCTTTTCAATAAAGACCTCCATCCCCATGGCTTCTACCGGATTGAGATACCCCATCAGAACCACCGGTGTTTTGTCGTCTGTTTTGCGAAACTCTGCCACCATATCCAACACATTTTGCAGAGAGGTACCATGAACCAGCGCACGCTCACAGGCTAGCTGAATGACCGGACCATCTGCCATGGGGTCGGAGAAGGGAACGCCAAGCTCAATAATATCCGCGCCAGACTTCACCAGCGTATGCATTATCTCAACTGTCGCGGAGGGATTTGGATCACCGGCTGTCACGTATGGAATCAGCGCACTCTTTCCGGCTTCGTTCAACGCTTTTAAGCAGGGGGTTATACGACTCATAGTTTACCTTGCACATAAGGGAGCTGTATTTGCACCCTTCTTCTAATTAGTCTTGTTTATGATTGTGAGGTGACATCTTAGCTGAGATCGATGCCGTCCAGATTTGCCACTGTATGGATATCTTTGTCGCCACGACCTGAAAGATTGACCACAATCACCTGATCCCGATCCATTTCACCGGCAAGTTTCATAGCGTGAGCGATGGCATGACTCGACTCCAGCGCCGGCATAATGCCTTCAACACGAGTCAGCGTGTGAAATGCTTCCAAAGCTTCTTCATCGGTAGCAGCCACATAATTGGCACGCCCGATATCTTTCAGCCAGGCATGCTCAGGCCCGACACCTGGATAGTCCAGACCTGCCGAAATGGAGTGAGTGGACATGATCTGCCCATTATCATCTTCCATGAGGTAAGTCCGGTTACCATGCAGTACACCCGGACGGCCCGCGCACAAAGGAGCAGCATGCCGCCCCGTGGAGACACCCAGACCACCAGCCTCGACGCCGTACATTTCAACATTCTCGTCTTCGATAAACGGATAGAACAGCCCCATTGCATTTGACCCGCCGCCAACACAGGCGACCAATGCATCCGGCAAACGCCCTTCTTTTTCCAGGCACTGCAGACGGGCTTCCCGACCAATAATTGACTGAAAGTCTCTCACCAATTTAGGGTATGGATGGGGCCCCGCTACGGTACCAATGATATAGAACGTATCGTCGACATTGGTCACCCAGTCTCTTAACGCCTCATTCATCGCATCTTTTAGAGTGCGGGTTCCACTGGTGACTGGCTTGACTGTCGCTCCAAGCAATTTCATCCGGTAGACGTTCAGCGCCTGCCGCTGAACGTCTTCAGCCCCCATATAGACCACGCACTCCAAGCCCAGCCTGGCAGCAACAGTGGCGGAGGCAACCCCATGCTGGCCAGCGCCCGTTTCGGCAATAATACGGGGTTTACCCAGATATTTGGCCAGGAGCGCTTGCCCAATGGTGTTGTTAACCTTATGAGCACCAGTATGATTAAGGTCTTCCCGTTTCAGGTAGATTTTCGCTCCGCCAACTTTTCTGGTCAGGTGTTCGGCAAAATACAACGGAGAAGGACGCCCCACATAATCCGCCAGATCTCTGTCAAATTCATCCTGAAATCGCGGATCAATTCTTAGCTTTTCGTAGTGCGCTTCCAGCTCCAACAGTGAAGACATCAGCGTCTCAGAAACGAAGCGACCGCCGTATGGCCCGAAGTGACCTCTCTTATCGGGAATATTAGCCAGGGTTTCGGCATCAAGCCTTGCTGTCACGATACACCTCTCTTAAAAAATCTTTCATTAATTGCGCATCCTTAATTCCCTTGGACGCCTCAACTCCACCACTGACATCGACGGCGTACGGATGCAACATGCGAATCGCCTCATGCACATTGGCCGGATTCAATCCTCCAGCCACAATGAGGGGTTTTGGCCTATCTTTCCCTACCAGCTGCCAATCAAAAGTGCGACCGGTGCCGCCCTTCAGAACCGGATCATGGGTATCCAGCAATAATGCAGAAGCAGACGGAAATTCTTTCATTTTTTGCTCAAGGGCCTGCCGACTCTCCACGCCAATGGACTTATAATACGGCTTATCGAACGAGCGACAGAAGGCATCATCCTCACCCCCGTGAAATTGCAGCACATCCAGCCTAACCTGTTTCAGAATAGCTTCGACCTGAGAATGCTCATGATTCACAAACAGCCCAACCGTAGTTACGAACGGAGGCAGTTGGCGAATAATATCGTTTGCCACATCAGGAGCCACATACCTCGGGCTGGGCTCATAAAAAACAAATCCCAGAGCATCCACTCCAAGCTCTGTCGCCACCAGCGCATCTTCCAGCCTGGTAATTCCACATATCTTACAGCGTGTGCGCAACTTAAATCGCCCTATTTTCGATTCAAAGGACCTGAATTATAACGGGATCATTCGGAGGTAGGAAACGTCCCTTTTGGAAATCATTGTCCCGTCACACTCCTGACCACAAGACAGGTTTTGATCACCGCGAAGCTAATCCTGCAGGAAAAACGGGCCAAAGGGTAAGTCAGGAATAGCGCAATCTTTGGGATACCGAACCTTCACCAGATACAATCCACTTGCAGGAGCCGTCACGCCGGCCTTGCACCTTTTTTTTGCCCCGAGCACTTCCTTTACCCACTCAGGCTCCTGTTTACCCATTCCTACTTGCAGCAAGGTCCCTACGATGTTGCGCACCATATGATGCAGAAAAGCATTCGCCTCTATTTCAACAATAACAAGGTCCGCCTTGCGAGTAACGCTTACTCGACTCACATTCCTGAAAGGGGTATGGGACTGACAATCCGAACCGCGAAAGGAGGTAAAGTCATTCTCTCCCAGAAGAAACTGCGCCGCCACATGCATGCGATGCTCTTCCAGTCGCGGGTGAATCCAGGTCACACTGCCATGCGCCCAGGCCGGCTTGACTGGGTGATTGTATATAACATAGCGGTATACTCTCGATGTGGCGGTATATCTGGCATGAAAATCGTCGGCTACCCCTCCCGCCCACTGGATGGCAATATCATCAGGCAAAAAATGATTGGCTCCCATAACCCACGAATGAGGGCTTCGAGAAGGTGGATTTTCAAAATGGACAACTTGCTGAGTTGCATTGACACCGGCATCAGTTCTACCGGCACACACAACCTGAATTGGCTGATCCGCAACCTTGGAAAGGGCCCTTTCAAGCTCCGCCTGCACCGAAGCAACCCCGGAGTTTTGGGCCTGCCACCCATGGTATTTTGCGCCCTCATAACCCAAGAGCAGAGCTACACGCTTACCCGGAGTCAAAGCCAAGCTTGACAAAGGATAAACAGATTCGACCGATTCAGAATTTGCAGAATATTGATGTGGCATTGCGGAAAGCGACCCTCTTTAATTCGAGGGTCGCATTATTGGCAAGGAATTGAATTATTCAAGTCCCTTTAACAGATCGGCTGCTTCCTGCTTCTGGGTATCATTACCCTCATCCACGACTTCTTCCAAAATATCGCGAGCACCTTCTTTATCTCCCATATCGATATAAGCCCGTGCCAGATCCAGCTTGGTTGCTGATTCGTCGGTATCGGACAGGAAGTCAAAGTCTTCTTCCATTTCCGTCACAAATTCATCCTGTGGTTTTGCAGTTTTCTCCTCTCCTCCTACCTCTTGCTGAGCGCCTGCAGGAGGCTGAATCATCGTTTCATCTGGCGATCCCAGATCGTCAACATTTAACTCTTGAGCATCAGATTCTTCCTCTAGGAAATCCATCTCCTGAACGAACTCTTCTGCAATATCTTCTGACAGACCTTCAGCTTTACTATCATCCTGCAAATCTTCAGACACTTCACCCAAGTCAAGATCCAGGTCAGCCTCTTCATCTAGCGTATCCAAAGAGAAATCTTCAACATCGTCGCCCTGAAGCGCTTTCTCTTCTTCGTCACTTAATCCGGCACCCTGCTCATCCAGGGAGAAATCCAGATCATTATCATCCAAATCAAGACTCAATTCTTCCTCAACGTCCAGCGTGGATTCCTCTGCTGGCGTCTCAGACTCAGAATCAAAGTCGAGCATTTCTTCACTGAAATCCAGATCCAGGTCATCACCTGATGAATCTTTCTGAATCTCTTCTTCCAGATCCAAATTAAACCCCTCGTCCATCGGCTCAACCATTGGCGGCTGATTCACGGTGTCTTCCAGGTCGTCGGTAGATAAATCTTCATCCAAATTCAGATCCATTCCGGCAAAGTCTTCGTCCTGAGCCTCGGGCTCAGCCAAGTCCTCCGTGGTCATGCCAGTACTCGTATCATCCAGATCGATATCACTGAGGTCGAATTCGATATCGAGATCATCCTCGCTCTCAACTGATGAGGATTCCCCCTCAAGATCGAGACTCTCTTCCTGAACAAAGTCCGCTTGCGCTTCACTTTGAATGACGGTTTCTTCGACATCATCCAAATTATCCACATCGAGCTCGAAATCATCACTCAGATCCGTCCCTTGCAGCTCTTCCTCTGACGCAAAGTCATCCCCACCGCCCATCAACTGGCTTTCGAGATCATCGAGAGAGACTTCAGGCTCATCCGAGAGATCAGAATATCTAGCCTTAATGTCACCCGCCCTTTCCAATACATCGGCATCACCACTGGCTTCAAGTGCGGCAAAAGCTGCTGAGAATTTTGCAGCCTCCTTAGCTTCACCAAGCACCTCAAGCAACTTCAGACGATATTCGTAATTGTTAGGCTGTTCCTCTAGGGCAGCTTCAAGCACCTGCTCGGCCTGACCGTACTTCTGGTAGGCAACATACACATCAGCTTCCGCGACAGGGTCAGAACCAGCCCCTTCGCCAGACTCAGACTCCACCGCAGTTACGGGAAGTTGATCATCCTCTTCAAAGGTAATGACGGTATCGTTATCTTCCAAACCCTCATCAAGACCCTCATCCTTACTTCCACGCCCTCTGAACAACAGCCAGAGAATCAATAGAACAACAACACCACCTGCCGCGATAGCAATCTGATACACCAGATTGTTCATAATCATATCGACAAAGGATTCTTCCTCAACCACCGGCTCAATAGGCTTTGGTTGGACAGCTGGCTTTTCTTCCTCAACAGTTGGAGTGACGGCCTCTTCAACAGGAACAGGCTCCTCTTCTACTTGAGGAGTCATGCTCTCCGGGGATTCCAACGGCGTCATTTGACCTTCAGTGGTCATTGACTCCGGAGACATCGCTTCAGGTGTAACAGTCTCGCCTGACTCTTCCGGTATCTGTACGTCTGACCCGGTTCCTTCAGGTGTAATCCCTTCAGAAATACCGGGTTCAATTGTTTCAGCTTCCGAAACTGCTGCCTCGCCTTGCAAGGCGGCCAACTGGTCATCCTTCAGCTCGATCAGGCGCTGCAATGTCTCCATTTGCCCCTGAAGGTCTTCCAGACGACTTTTAAGTTCTTCGTTTTCACGAGTGGTTTTATCCAGTTGCTCCTTTGCCAGAGTAAGATCCTCAAGAGATCCACCACCACTGTCCGCAGTACCTGCAACCGTTGCGTCCCCTGAAGCTTCCTCAGCACCATCTCCGACGATAACCCTTAGCTCATCACGTGCTGCCTGCCCAGTCGAAGTCACAACCTCTTTTTCAGACGCTGCATCAACGGTACGCTGCTTACTTCCTTCAGCAAATTCTCGATTTTGTATACTAACGGCGGAGATCGCCTCCCGAGATGTACGAGAATCAATTTCTTCTCGGTTGGGCAAGCGCAGTACTTGACCCGACTTGAGACGATTGATATTACCGTCAAAAAATGCACCTGGATTCAGATCCTGTATCGCCAACATCATTTTCTGCGGGGAAACACTGGAATCAGGTCGCGTCTTTAGTGCTATCGACCACATGGTGTCGTCACCACCTGTCGGTCCATATGTACCACCAGTTGTAGATGGTGCAGATGCTTGCGAAGATGTTGTCGCGGTTTCCCGGGTTGGCTGCTGACGCGTTGGCGTTGGCTCAGGTGTCGTTACTTGTTGAGTAACTTGTGTCTGAGGCGCTTGAACTGGCGCGACAGGTTCTGAGCTGTAGGTAGGAGGGTCAATGAGCAGCGCGTACTCTCTGAGCAATCTGCCCGTCGGCCAGTTAACCTCCACCAGGAAGTTCAGAAACGGCTCACGAACCGCCTTGGAACTGGTTACCCGGATAATTGTTGAACCGTCTGACCTTTGATCAACCTTGAACCTCAGATCCGAGAGAAAATAGACCCTGTCCACCCCGGCTTTGAGAAATTCTTCCCTGGACGCAAGATTGGTCAGTATCTCGTTCTGCTCAAGATCCCGGACGTTCACCAATTGTATTTCTGCGCTCAGAGGCTGATTAAGGTAACTGTTAACGGTAACCTCTCCCAGACCAAGCGCCCTGGCCACTCCAGCAGTTAGCGCTGATAGTGTAAATGCTGCAATCGCGAGCTTGCGAACCATAGCGTCTGTCCTTCCCAAATTTTCTAACCACCTATCATCGCGATATGTCAGTAGATGGCTGACGACGTAAAATTTCGTTTAAAAACTTCAGTTAATTAAGATTATTTAGAATAAACTTTGAATAATGCTACTAAGTATTAATGACGTCCTGTATTTTTACAAGAAAATACCCCTTCAAAAGCGCTCAAAGTGTGCTTCTCATTCAGATCTGGTAAATCATGGAGTATGTCACCTTCCACAAGGTGACAAATTTCAGACAACTTTTCGCCAGACTCTGTGTCTAATCAATAACTTTAGACCAGTGTTGGCAAGAGACCAAAGACACTCTTGTTAAAATCTGAAACGCAACATTTCACCCGCTTACAACTGGCAAAAAGTCAGTACCACTTCACCTACCCAAAACACCTCTATGGCCACTGACACGACATATCCTCAGCAACCCTATCCCCCAAAAAAGAAAAACCCCTTCACCAGGAAGAGGTTTTCTCCAATCCCACCAACGGGATCATCTTTGGCACCAACTGCGTCTATTCAACTCAATCAGAGAGTACCCAGCAGAATGCCCAGCGTTCTGCGCAGAGGCTCTGCAGCCCCCCATAGCAACTGATCACCTACAGTAAAGGCGCCCAGATACTCCGATCCCATACTCAATTTACGCAGACGACCCACGGGTATTTCCAGACTTCCATTTACCCGTGTTGGAGAAAGCTCGCGCATGGTGACATCCCGGTCGTTAGGAATCAAGCGTACCCAATCATTTGCGGTGGCGATAATGCCTTCTAACTCATTCAAAGGCACATCTTTATTCAATTTGATCGTCATTGCCTGACTGTGGCAGCGCATGGCTCCAATGCGAACACAGAGACCATCAATAGGAACCGGCGTTTCTTCACGTCCCAGAATTTTATTGGCCTCAGCCTGCGCCTTCCACTCCTCACGACTCTGACCTGAAGGCATCGCTTTATCGATCCAAGGAATCAGACTACCTGCCAAAGGCACGCCAAACTGATCTGTTGGGAATCCTTCAGAACGCATGGTCTCAGCAACCTTACGATCGATCTCGATTATGGAACTGGCGGGATCAGCAAGCGGATCTAGGACCGCATCGTGAATTGATCCCATCTGCGAAATCAACTCCCTCATGTTCTGCGCACCAGCGCCAGAAGCTGCCTGATATGTCATCGGACTGACCCACTCGACCAGATTCTCCCGGAACAATCCGCCTAGCGCCATCAACATCAGACTGACCGTGCAGTTTCCACCAACAAAATCTTTGCGCCCCTGATCTATTGCCTGCTCCATAACACTACGGTTAACCGGATCAAGAACGATAACAGACTGATCAGCCATACGTAGCGCGGAAGCCGCATCTATCCAATAGCCCTGCCAGCCACTATCGCGCAGTTTGGGATATACAGCATTGGTATAATCCCCACCCTGACAGGTGATGATAATGTCCATCTCAGACAATTCATCAATGCTCTTGGCATCTTTCAGCGGAGGCGCAGCCTTGCCCACATTCGGCGCTGGCAGCCCCAACTGGGACGTGGTGAAGAAAATAGGCTCGATGTGCGTAAAATCCCCTTCTTCGATCATACGCTGCATCAACACAGAGCCCACCATGCCCCGCCAACCTACAAAACCTACCTTCTTCATTCCTAATCTACCTCTGTTTATCTGATCTACTTTTAATTGCCGGTCACCCCGGCATGAATTTCTATACCTTAATCATTCCAACATCCGGGACGGACACATCTGCCCATCCCGCCTCATTCTTACAGGACATATGCGCTCAACGCCCTGTCGAATACGGCTCAAGCTTTCAAGGCTGCCATGACCGCATCCCCCATTTCCACGGTGGATACGACACTCACATTGCCGGCCCCGGCGATGTCAGGTGTCCTTAATCCTTGATCAAGAACCTTGCCGACAGCCCCTTCGATGGCCGCTGCACTTGACTCTGAGCCAACTGAATAGCGTAACATCATCGCTACTGAAAGAATAGTTGCCAGCGGATTGGCTTTGCCCTGCCCCGCGATATCCGGCGCCGAACCATGGCACGGCTCATACATACCAAAACCAGCGGAATTCAAAGAGGCTGACGGCAGCATACCGATAGATCCAGTTAGCATTGCAGCCTCATCAGACAGGATGTCGCCAAACATGTTGCCCGTCACCATGACGTCGAACTGTTTGGGCGCTTTCACCAATTGCATGGCAGCATTATCAACGTACATATGGGTCAGCTCTACGTCCGGATAGTCTTTTGCCAGTTCCTCCATGATGTCACGCCATAACACAGTCACCTCCAGGACATTAGCCTTATCCACAGAGCAAACTTTCTTGTTTCGCTTCATGGCCGACTCGAAAGCCACCTGGCCGATACGACGAATTTCACTCTCGCTGTAGACATAAGTGTTATATCCCTGACGCTCTCCTTGAGGGAACGCTTCTGTCGCTTCCAGAGTTCTGACACCGCGCGGCTGACCAAAATAGATCCCTCCGGTGAGCTCTCTCACAATCAAAATGTCTAAACCGGCCACGATTTCTGGCTTGAGACTGGAGGCCTCTGCAAGCTGAGGATAAAGAATAGCGGGACGCAGATTGGCAAACAGCTCAAGATTACTCCGCAACCCGAGAAGACCTTTCTCAGGACGGATGGCCATATCCAATTTATCCCATTTGGGACCGCCGACCGCTCCCAATAAAATGGCAGCGGAATCACGGGCAACAGCCAGCGTCTCCTCAGTCAATGGAACACCATTGGCATCGATGGAGGCACCTCCCACCAAACCTTCTACCAGGGTCAGCCCCAAACCGAATTGCTCATTAACCAACTCAAGAACTTTTCTGGCCTCGGCCACAATTTCCGGACCAATGCCATCACCCGGCAATATCAGTATCTGTTTTGACATATCCACCCTCAAAAACTCGTTATTAGAAGCGCGAACTTACGTGAGAGAAAAGTTCGCGCCTCCACAAAATTCATTTCCAGAAAACTATCTCACGCCAAGAAACAGCCAAGGTGCCGCTTCTCGTCTTTTTTCTTCGTATTCTTTAATCGCTTCAGCATCTTCCAGAGTAACACCAATTTCATCGAGGCCATTCAGCAGGCAGTGCTGACGAAACTCATCAACGTCAAATGCGTATTCTGTTCCATCCGGCTTCACAACCACTTTCCGCTCTAGATTAACGGTTAACTGATAACCTTCACTTGCAAAGGTTTCCGCAAATAGGGAATCAACTACTTCCTCTTCTAAAACAATAGGTAATATCCCATTCTTAAAGCAATTATTGAAGAATATATCCGCAAAACTTGGAGCAATAACCGCCCTAAAACCATAGTCATCCAGCGCCCAAGGAGCATGTTCGCGACTGGAGCCGCAACCGAAATTACGTCGCGCCAGGAGTATACTCGCTCCCTGATATCTTGGCTGATTCAAAACAAAATCAGGATTAAGCGGACGGTTACTGCAGTCCTGATCCGGCTTGCCTTCATCGAGATAGCGCAGTTCATCAAACAGGTTTGGCCCAAACCCGGAACGCTTGATGGATTTCAAAAACTGCTTTGGAATAATCATGTCGGTATCGACATTGGCGCGATCCATGGGTGCGACAACACCAGTTTCAGTCACAAACTTTTTCATACTCAATTCTTCCCCTGGTGGTTAAACCAAATCCCGTACGTCAACGAAATGCCCAAACACTGCAGCGGCTGCCGCCATCGCAGGACTTACCAGATGAGTTCTCCCTCCGAACCCCTGACGCCCTTCAAAATTCCGATTTGAAGTGGAAGCGCAATGCTCTCCCTGCCCCAATTTATCAGCGTTCATGGCAAGACACATGGAACATCCGGGCTCACGCCACTCCAATCCAGCCTCGATAAAAACCTTATCCAGACCTTCACGCTCGGCTTGCTCTTTCACCAGTCCGGAGCCAGGGACGACCAACGCCTGCTTGAGAGTTGCAGCAACTTTACGCCCCTTCACGATAGCTGCCGCTTCACGCAGATCCTCTATTCGGGAATTGGTACAAGAGCCGATAAAAACGCGATCAAGCTTGATATCTTTTACCGACATATCGGCACTTAACCCCATGTAGTCAAGAGCTCGCTGGATTCCTTCAGAACCTTGCGCGTCAGTGGAGTTTTGCGGATTAGGCACATTGCTGTCGATACTGATCACCATTTCCGGCGAAGTGCCCCAGGTCACCTGCGGCGCGATCGAGGAACCATCTATTTCCACCACCTTGTCGAATACAGCATCATCATCACTCTTCAAGTCCTGCCATGCTGCAACCGCCCGCTCCCAGTTTTCACCTTCAGGGGCATAGGGCCGCCCTTTCACATACTCAATAGTCTTATCATCTACTGCCACCAGACCCGCTCTGGCACCCGCCTCAATAGCCATATTGCAGATCGTCATACGACCTTCCATGGACAAAGACTCTATGGCTTCACCGGCAAACTCCATTGCATACCCCGTACCGCCGGCCGTCCCTATTTCTCCGATGACAGCCAATATAATATCCTTAGCGTAAACACCCGGCTGCAGAGTACCATTCACTTTGATCAGGAGATTCTTCATCTTCTTCTGAACCAGACACTGAGTGGCCAGCACATGCTCAACTTCCGAAGTGCCGATGCCGTGCGCCAGCGCAGCAAAGGCGCCATGCGTACTGGTATGAGAGTCACCACAGACGATCGTCATGCCCGGCAAGGTAGCTCCCTGCTCGGGCCCTATAACATGGACGATTCCCTGCCGTTTATCGAGCATTTTGAACTCGACAATTCCAAACTCGTCACAATTTTCGTCCAATGTCTGAACCTGAATTCTTGACACAGGGTCCTCTATCCCGGACACACCGGAAGATCTTTCAGTGGTAGGCACATTATGATCAGGCGTCGCCAGGTTGGCATCGACGCGCCATGGCTTTCTACCCGCCAGACGAAGCCCTTCAAACGCCTGCGGAGAAGTTACTTCATGCAACAGTTGGCGATCAATATAGATCAACGCACTGCCGTCATCACGCTGCTTGACCAAGTGCGCGTCCCAGAGTTTGTCATACAGGGTTTTACCTGGCATTTTCGTCACCTCATCAGGGTATTTTTCGTTGTAGAGTTATTCACTGGTATCCATTGTATTTTTCCAACTACAATAAAACCAATTCATTCTTTTCATATTTTCTATAAATTTTTGGAATTCCAATGGATCTTGTTGATCTCAAAACTTTTATCAAAGTCGCGGAAACCGGTTCTTTCTCGGCAGCCGCGGAACAAATGCATGTGACTCAGCCGGCGGTATCCAAACGCCTCGCCAATCTGGAACAGACTTTTTCCACCCCTCTCATTGAACGACTCCCAAGAAACGCCCGACTGACCGAAGCCGGAAAACTTTTAAAAGTCAGAGCTGAGCATATTATCCGCGAGGTCGAAAACACCCAGACCCTGATTCAGAATCTTCACGAAAATGTTGGCGGCACCTTGAGCATCGCCACCAGCCATCACATTGGATTGCACCGCCTTCCTGAACAGATTCGACGCTTTGTCAGGGACTATCCGGATGTGGACTTTGATCTTCGATTCCTGGCTTCTGAAGAAGCCGAGCAAGCGGTACTGAATGGGGATGTCGAAGCCGCCTTGATGACTCTGCCGGACACACAGAATCCATTACTGCACTATCACCCACTATGGCAGGATGACCTGAAGTTTGTAGTGTCGAACGAGCACCCACTGAGCTCACGGCCGCACCCCAAACTGGAAGATCTGACGTGTTACAGGGCTATTTTACCCGCTACGCACACCATCACCTTTCAGAAAATCTCAACAATATTCCAACAGCACCAATTACAGCTTCGCTCTTCGATACCGACCAACTACCTGGAGACAATTAAAATGATGGTATCCGTCGGTCTGGGGTGGTCAGTTCTGCCGGAATCGATGCTGGATAACAGTCTTTGCTTACTGGAAATCAATCAACCATTGAAAAGAGAGCTGGGCGTGATTCATGATAATCGCCGAACCCTCAGCAAAGCCGCCAGGGCTTTTCTGAACCAAGTCAATCGGTAATGCCAGAATCAAAAAGCCCGGCAGCAAATCCTTGCGGTGACATCCAATACTTGAATTCAGTATCGGAACTCAGCGCCAGAACTGGTTAAGCCTGGGCCAGGCTACCAACAATAGCGCTGTAGCAACAGCAGACACCACTCCTGCCACGATAAATGCCAGAGATATGTTGAACTGCTCTGCCAACATACCGCTGGCAAAGGCACCAAGAGAGCCGCCCGCACCAAAGCTCACCGCACTATACATCGCCTGGGCCTGGCTAGCGTGCTCTTGCTTGAAGCAGCGATGCACCATCTCGATAGAAGAAGCATGAAGACCTCCAAAGCTGGCAGCATGCAGCAACTGCAGCGCAATCAGCATTAATGCACTGGTAGCCCCAAAAGCAATCCCAAACCAGCGAAATGTCGTGAGCAACAGGCAGATCAACATAATAGATCGGAGAGAGAAGCGCTCAATCAGGGCATGCATCTTGACGAACAACAACACTTCCGCCAGCACTCCTAATCCCCAGAGAGCACCGATCGTGACCATATCGTAGCCCAGATTACTCAAATAAATACTCAGGAAGGTGTAATAAGGCCCAAATGATAACTGGACCAAAAATGCCGTGATAAAAAACACCACCACCTCAGGACGGCCAGCGGCGTGAAGAAATTTACGGAATGAACCATGCCCTTGCTTCCCTGGCTGATGAGCCACAACCCATGAAGTCAGAAAAATCCCACATAGAAAGAACAACAACCAATAGGGCAGCCACTGAATAGTGAAGTAGTCGAAAAACAGGCCTAGTACAGACACTGACGCAATAAAACCGACCGACCCCCAGAGCCGAATTCGACTGTATTGACTCCTCTCCGCCCCTAAATTATGGAGTGTGATAACTTCCCATTGCGGGAGTACGGCATTCCAGAAGCAACTAAACAACACCAGAAAAAGAGCGTGCCACCAAAATCCATGAAACAGCAGAAAACCCAGAAAGAATATCGCTGCAGCGAGACTACCAAAACGAATCAGGGCTAATTGCCGACCCGTTTTATCTGCCACCCATCCCCAGAAGTTGGGTGCCGCCAACTTGGTCAGCATGATGATCGACATGAGTTGCCCCACTTCGGCAGCGCCATACCCTGTTCCTTTGAGATAAACAGGCAGATAAGGCGCAATTCCCCCAACCAGAGCAAAGTAGAAAAAGTAGAAAATGGACAGCTTCCAGGGAGCGTCCCGTCCAGAGTTGTCTATGGGGCGATGGCTGTCGATCAGACTACCCCCGCTTCGCAGCCTCTATATCAGGCGTATCAACTCTAACATCCCCATTCTGGGCACGATGGCGCAGGAAATGATCCATCAACACCAGCGCCATCATCGCTTCGGCAATGGGGGTGGCACGAATGCCCACACATGGATCATGACGACCTTTAGTGACCACCTCAACCGTGTTGCCATGAACATCAATGGACTGCCCGGGCAAATGCAGACTGGAAGTCGGCTTAAGCGCCATGTGAGCTACGATTTCCTGCCCACTGGAAATGCCACCGAGAATGCCTCCAGCATTGTTGGATAGAAACCCTTCAGGGGTCAGCTCATCTCTATGCTGAGTTCCCTTTTGTTCAACACTGTCAAAGCCTGCACCAATCTCAACACCTTTTACGGCGTTAATACTCATGAGAGCATGCGCCAATTCAGCATCCAGACGATCAAAAATAGGCTCGCCAAGACCTGGAGGAACTCCCTGGGCAACGACCGAGATCTTCGCGCCAATGGAATCACCCTCTTTGCGCAAAGCGTCCATGTATGCGGACATTTCTTCAATTTTATCAGCGTCGGGACAGAAAAAAGGATTATCGTTCACGATCGACCAATCCACTTTGTCGATTTTTATCGGTCCCAACTGGGAAAGATACCCTCTAATCACAACGCCTTTGGAGGCCAGGAACTTCTTGGCAATCGCACCAGCAGCCACTCGCATGGCGGTTTCTCTGGCTGAGCTTCTGCCACCGCCACGATAGTCCCGGATACCGTATTTATGCCAGTAGGTATAGTCAGCATGAGCCGGGCGAAACTGATCTTTGATGTTGCCATAGTCTTTCGACTTCTGATCCGTATTCTCTATCAGGAGACCGATTGGCGTCCCTGTGGTTTTGCCCTCAAAGACACCGGAAAGAATTCTGACCTGATCCGGTTCCTTGCGCTGAGTCGTGTGTCTGGAGGTGCCTGGCTTGCGACGATCCAGATCAATCTGCAAATCAGCTTCTGTCAGATCCAGCCCGGGAGGACAACCATCCACAATACAGCCCAGCGCAATACCGTGACTCTCACCGAAGGTCGTGACGGAAAAAAGCTTACCAAAAGTGTTACCAGACATAGACTTACATCACTTTATTAATAAATTTTTTAATTACTGCGGCACTAACTTCACAAACTAATTCAAACCAGCAGCTTCTTTAAACTCGACCTGGTGTTCCATCAGTTGATCTTTTGTCAGAACAAACACCCCATGCCCGCCATGCTCAAACTCCGGGCAAATGAACAGCACATCCGGGAACTGCTCAAACAAGGCCTCGATACTGTTACCAACCTCGCATATCAGAATACCACCTTCATTCAGATAATCCGCAGCAGTTGCCAGTATTCTTTTCGTTGCATCAAGCCCGTCACTCCCCGACTCCAATCCCAACTTGGGCTCATGCAGGAACTCCGGAGGCAATGACTGCATATCAGGAAGATCCACATAGGGAGGGTTGGTTAGGATAACGTCAAAGGAGCCTTCTACTTGATCAAACAAATCAGATTTTATGACGCTCACTCGATCGCCCATCTGATGACGGGTAATATTTTCCTTGGCAATATCAATGGCCGAGTCAGAAATATCACTTAAAACCACTTCCGACTCTTCGAACACATAGGCACCTGCAATGCCAATGCAACCACTACCACAACAGAGGTCGAGCATACGTTCGGGATAGATATCCCCAAGCCAGGGCTGGAGTTCATCAGTCAACATTTCCGCCAACGGAGACCGAGGTATCAGAACATCCGGTGTCACCTTGAAAGGCAACCCCATAAACCATGCTTCTCCAAGAATGTAAGCCGTCGGCTCGCGATCAACCACTCTCCGTCTCAGCGCCGTAACAAGCTGCTCTTTTTCAACATCAGTCAGCTTGGCATTCAACAAAGAGGGACTCACATCCCAAGGCAGATACAATACACCCGTGACCAGATGGACAGCCTCATCCCAAGCATTGTCTGTTCCGTGTCCATAGAAAAGCCCTGCTTCCCGAAACCTGGAATAGGCATATCTCAAATAGTCCTGAATGGTTACCAGGGGGGCTAGCGTTTTAGCGTCGAACACAGATGAGCTCCAAAGAAAAGGCGGTATTATAGGGAGTTTGATTACTATTTTCTAACACTCAACCGGAGGATGCTACAGTTGACGATAGGGGCTTCCGTTTCCGTTTTCAAAATCATCCAGGGTTTTTGTCGTAATTTCCCTGCCGATTTGAATAAGCTCAGGCGCTTTATGGTAGTCGAAGCTCAAACATACATGCTTGGGTATATTGACGAGAATGTCAGGTGGATAGCCAGCCAGTTTGTACTGAGTCAAAGAGCTCTGCATTGCTTCAAATGCCATGTTCATCGCATCAAACTTGCCGAGAGTCAGCACTCTTTCTTTCCTGGACTCGCCTTTGTCGACATTGCCGGCCTGCTTTGATTCCTCGGAAGTCTTGCTTTCATTCGCCGACTTTTCTTTTTCAGACGCGGCTTTTCCGGGATCTTCCGTTTCCTGCAGTTGAAGCACTTCCGATAGTTTATCCTTGGCGTCCCGGTCAAATATCTGCGCAGCCTTTTGCCAGACCTGCCCCATCCAATCCTCAAAACTCCGGTCACTGCGAACATCTGCTGTATCGTAATAACGTTCGTCAATCTTGGCATCATAGAAACTGAGGTTTGCAGCCACAATCAAATCTGCATGTGAAGCAATAGTGGGAATGATCGGCAGCGGATTGAGAAGCCCGCCATCGACCAACACACGGCCTTTTATGACCTCAGGAGTCAGTAGGCTAGGGATCGCCACCGACGCCCTGATCGCCTGCCTCAGCAAGCCTTCCTGAAACCAGATTTCTTTATGATGGAGCAGATCGGTAGCTACCGCAGTGTAATCAATAGACAGATCTTCAATCTTCGTATCACCAATTAAATCACGAACGATCGAAAACACTTTCTCACCCCGTATAGCGCCGGGAGAGGAAAATGAAACATCCAGCAAACGAAGAATATCGAATCGATCCAGCCCGGTGGCCCAATCCTTGAATTCACTTAATTTCCCTGCGGCATAAATTCCACCGACCAAAGCTCCCATAGAACAACCGGAAAGCGCAACGATGTCGTAACCCCTTTCTTCAAGAACCTCGATTACCCCCACATGGGCATATCCTCGCGCTCCACCACTACCCAAAACCAGAGCAACCGTTTTCCCGTTTTTCTTACCTTGTCCGGAACCGGATTTATCGACACTCATTGACCTACTCCATGCACCCTGGCAGAAGCCTTTTCTGTCCCTTGCCGTTGCCTACTATATCCACCGAGCCCAATACCACAGCGGTCTAGTCTGCCTCAACGGCATATATCCGAATAAAAACCTTATGCTCGTCAAACAAAGCAGACGGAGCAAATGGGCCAACCGCCACCACATTGATAGAAGATTCAGGTACTGCCTGCCTGGTCAAATACAACTGCATGGTTCGACCTTGATTTCGTGCTTCTTCAAGGTTTTTCAGCTCAGAAGCATTTGCCTGGTTACTATAGGCAACAATGACCAGTTGAGGATCCTGTAAAGCAGATCTGACATCACTTAGCCAGGAATCCAGCTTATCATTCAGCGCTCGCGCCTCAGAAATCTCACTGGCCGGCACAAACAAATAACGGCCAACTTCACCTTCCTCATCGCCATAGGACTCTTCCAGCTCAACCATTTCAAGATGCGCATACACCCGCTGGTTTCCCCGTCTGATTGAGTAAATTACAGCCACATAGGGTTTTTCATCAATGGACAGGCTGGCGACTGTGTAATATTGGTAGCGATCATGGCCATAGAGAATTCTCTCGGAGAATATCTCATTGGCCCAGTCATTACTGCGACCACAATCCCGCCCTTCGCAGCGAAACAAGATATTGGCATTATAGTCAGCGATCTGTGAGAGATAGTGCTCCATTACCTCCCGGGGACTGTGAACCCGGGGAACTTCATAGGTCACTATTGTCACCTTTCCCTTGATAATCTTTTCCTGCTCCGCCCTAACAATCGCCCCTACACTGGATAGACGGCCGGTGACAAGACGATATTCAGGTAACACCTGCTGACGACTTTCAACCACCTTTGAAAAAGGAAAGGACTGCAGCGGCACCGACACATTTTCCGCGACTGCCGACGCCATTGCGATCACCCCCAAAATCAACACACACACTTTCATACCGATGGTTGCCGCCATTACTTTTTCCCTATGCGCTGCCTGACTAAAGATTCAGTGGCCTGATGACCATGTAACTATTTCTGTATAAAAGATACGATTTCCCTCGCCAGATGAGCCACATCACCATCCATATGCATGTGGTGCCCCCCCTCAACCAGGACCTTTTTGGCATGACTGACACACCTCAATCGAGAATTGCTTTCAGGATCCAGGGAAATAATACCGTTTGATGCTGCTACTAATAATGTAGGCAAATTTATAGCACTTAAATAGTTTTCAACTTGTGGTTCAGTAAACCGCAGAAAGGATGGCCACCGCAATCTGGAATCCGTCTTCCACACCCAGCCCTGCTTGTCTGCCACCAAGTTACGCCTGACAAGCGCCTCTGCAGCTTGATGAGTAATCCCTCCAAAGCCCCGAGAACGATCTTCCACTGCTTTTTCGATACTGTAATAAGGACGCTTTTTCGCAGAAGGGTTTAAGGCTCTGTTTAGCGCTCTTTTAATGTTTTCACCAGTCCTCTCCGCTGGATCCGCCATGGGACCCAACGCCTCCATCAAAACCAGTTTCGACAAAGACTCTCCTGCTGCCGAGGCATACAATGATGACACAACCGCGCCCAGCGAATGCCCAAGAAGAACTGGGCGATGCCACTCCAGCACCTCAATTGCCTGGCCAACCTCCCTGATATAATCCACCAGGTGATAACTGGAACCGGACGGTCTGTGCTGCGAATTACCGTGCCCCGGCAAATCAAGAGCAATAATATCGCAACCCGCCTCAGCCAGCTTTGGCGCAAGAAAGGTATAGGATGCTGCATTATCCAGCCATCCATGCAAAGCCAGCACCCTGACAGGATTACCTTCCCCCCAGCGCAATCCACCCAGCTTGATATCCGGGAGCTGTAATGATATTTCCTTCAACGTTGCACCTCTCACATTCTCCTTGCGATCAACCTCAGGAAAGAACTCTTCTCCAGGGGTCAGGTTGCGGGCAAGTTAAACAAGGTTCTGAAATTATTCGTAGTTACCCGGCTCAACTCTTCAAGACTTACCCCTTTAAGATCTGCGACACACTGGGCCACCTCAACCACCCATTTTGGCTGATTACTCTTACCACGATAAGGAACCGGCGCAAGGTAGGGGCTATCCGTTTCCACCAGAATACGATCAAGAGGCATATTCCTGACTACATCCCGAAGCGGCCCAGCATTTCGGAAAGTAATGATGCCTGAAAACGATATGTAAAACCCTTCATCGATCGCCGCCTCTGCCATTTCAAGAGACTCTGTAAAACAATGCAACACACCCGAGAGCCCTTTGGGTGTGTATCGACGAATAAGCTCCAGAGTATCCTCGCGGGCTTCCCGGGTGTGAACAATAACAGGCTTGCCAACTTCACATGCGACCGCCAGTTGCTTTTCAAATAAGGATTTCTGATTGGGGGCAGTTTCTGCATCATAGTAATAATCCAGGCCACACTCACCAACGGCAATCACTTTGTCACTGGATAAAGCCAACTCTTTCAGATGTGAAGAGTCAAGATCTTCAGCTTTCATCTTTGCCAACGGGTGAATTCCAGCGGAGCACCAGACATCCTCGTGCTGCTCAGCAATGCTCAATACATCCTTGAAATTATCAAGATCAATATCCACACACAGAAAGCCTGAAACGCCACGAGCTCTAGCCTGGTCAAGAGCTGTTTCCAGACTGCCTTCAGCTTCAGTCAGATCTATTCTATCCAGATGACAATGGGAATCGATTAACGACATGATTAACTCAACACACTTCAAGAGATTTTTACCAGAAAAACACCATGTTATACGCCTGGAGAGTATTAAGAAACGAACTCCGGCATATTGATTTTCAAACGTGCAACAAGACTACACTTTTCTGGACTGACCGGGAGCTTCAATCCCCCCGATTCAAGCGGACAAGTAATTTCCTGCATCAGCGGCATATAAGTAAATTCCGCCAGCGCAGGAATACACGATATTTGGAATATTTTACATGGTATGCGTGGGACGATCTGAACTCAGAGCACCGGCAAGATAAGTTTCAATCTTATTTCTGGCGGTTTCATCTTCACCATTAAACTGAACCCCGATCCCGGCAGCCCGGTTTCCCTGAGCCCCCTTTGGTGTGACCCACACCACTTTACCAGCAACAGGGATTTTCTCCGGCTCATCCATCAGGTTCAGCAACAGGAAGACTTCATCCCCCAACTGATAGGATTTGGCTGTCGGAATAAAAAGACCGCCATTTTTAACGAAGGGCATATAGGCCGCGTAAAGTACTGCCTTATCTTTAATCGTGAGGGTTAATATTCCGCTACGGGCTCCGAATTTTGGAGGCATAGGTCCGGTTTCCTTAGAGTTACTTCCACAGACATTCTGTTGAGCAAAAAAATATTATGACCCACAAAATCAGGGTCTGTTTTTTACTTTAAATAGACACACTTAGTGTAGTTTATTCTGACAGGGATAAAAGTCTAGGCTTTCCTCAAATCTCTAACGATGTATAATATGTTATGTTATAACCTTTCAATCTCACACAAAACTCGAGAATCCTCTAGCCCCATATGCCGACAACTAAACCAATACAAGCAATGATAGTGATCCTGTCACTTTTGTCAGCACTCGCCCCAACCTCACACGCCCGTGCGGAAGAGCCAGTAAAAATCCTGACATCCATAAAGCCTCTGGCACTTATTATCGAGGAAGCGTTCGGGGAGATCGTCTCTGTAGATTATCTTTTACCGCCTCAGGCCAGCCCACACCATTACTCACTAAAACCCAGCGACCTGAGAAAATTGAATCAGGCAGAATTATTTGTCTGGGTTGGCCCAGGGCTCGAAAACTTTGTGTCAGGGATACTAAAAAACAGACCCTCGGAATCTACACTGAGTCTACTCGAAGCGATGGAACTTTCATCGCCAAACCTGCTGATTCATCTAGATGAATCAGAAAGACACAGCCACGGACACCAAGAAGTGTCCGTCCACTCAGAAAGTGCTCACGCAGAGGATAACAACAGCGAGCACGCCATTGACCCTCACTTATGGTTGAGCCGTAGCATCGCAGTTGCCGCTGCCCAGGCGGTTGGATCGTACCTTACTGAGCATGGTAACGATTCAGAAGCTGTATTGGGCGCCATTGGCACCTTTGCAGAAAATTTAACCGCCGCTACCCAGGACTCAGGAAAAGTAGACGACCTTCACCTGATCACTTATCACAATGCTTTCGCTTATCTTGCCGTGGATCTCAAACTGATCATTACCGACGTGGTTACCCCTCAGACAGATGTCAATCCTGGAGCACGACACATTGTGCAACTGAGTGAAAAAACACACTCTCAGCAAACCTGCGTCATTGTTGAGCCACAATTTAACAGTGGATTAGTGGACAAAATTTTTAGACAGAAAGGCGCTCACATTATCGAGGTGGACCCCATGGCAGGTGAACACTCAAGCTATACGGAGTTTTTTAATACCTTATTAAAGCAATTGATTGCCTGCCGCTCGCAGATATCCTGAACCAAAAAAGCAGTAACTTTTCAGCTACTGCTTTTTTTTACAAACTCGAGCAATCAGAGGCGCTTATGCACGACCATATGTGTCATCAAAACGGACGATATCATCTTCGCCCAAATAGCTACCGGTCTGCACTTCAATCAATTCTACGGGGATGACGCCGGGGTTTTCCAATCGATGGACAACGCCAAGAGGAATATAGGTCGACTGATCTTCTGTCAAAATCATTTCTTCTTCACCCCGGGTCACTTTCGCTGTCCCGGAAACGATCACCCAGTGCTCCGCCCGATGATGATGCTTCTGAAGAGAGAGACGCCCGCCAGGCTTCACCGTAATACGCTTTACCTGAAAACGATCTGATTTGGAGATCCCCTCATAGGTGCCCCATGGACGATGCACTCTTTTATGGAATCTGTACTCTTCACGATCTTGGGCTTTTACCTGCGCCACAAGCTTCTTAACGTCCTGGACCCTATCTTTATCGGCCACCATTACAACATCATCGGTTTCCACAATGACGTGATTTTTCAGACCAATGGCCGCAATCAAGCGCCCTTCAGAATGGATATAAGACCCCTCAACATCTTCAGTGATCACATCGCCAACTTTGACGTTACCATCACTGTCCTTATCCTGAATCTCCCATAACGTAGACCAGGACCCGACATCACTCCATCCGGCATCCAGCGGAATAACCACTGCATCCTGGGTTTTCTCCATCACCGCATAATCTATAGAGTCATCAGGACAGGCTTCAAAAGCTGCCTTATCCACTCTCATAAAATCCAGATCAGCCTGACGACCCGCATAAGACTTTTCACACGCACTGTAGATATCCGACCGGAATTTCTTCAACTCTTCAAGGTAGCGGTCAGCACGAAACATGAACATACCGCTATTCCAATAATACTGACCGGAATCTATATAGGACTCCGCAGTCGTCAGGTCCGGCTTTTCAACAAACTGCTCCACAGGCGCCACACCCGACTCGCCGATATTTGCCTTGATATAGCCATATCCTGTATGCGGGCTGTCAGGAACGATACCAAAAGTGACCAGCTTACCTTGCTTCGCCTGAACTCCAGCCTTTTCGACGGCCTCTGCAAACACATCTGACTTACCAATGACATGATCGGCAGGGAGTACCAGCAACACAACATCCGGATCATATTCAAGCGCCTGTAGCGCCGCAATCGCTATCGCAGGCGCGGTATTACGCCCCGCGGGCTCCAAAATAATCGGCAATCGCTCAATCCCCTTCTGTTCTTCCAGGGATTGCGCCACAAGAAACCGATGCTCTTCATTAGAAACAACGGAAACCTTACCTTTACTTTTTAACTGAGCAACCCTGGCCACAGTTTCCCCAAGCAAACTCTGCCCGGCAGTGAGATTAAGAAACTGCTTAGGATAAGCTTCCCGGGAAAGAGGCCAGAGTCTGGAACCAGAGCCTCCGCATAGAATTACGGTCGCGAGCGACATGATAAATTTATCCTTGATATTCGTTTATCGCTTTACGGTAACCAGGTTACCGTTTTAGGGCTATCGGCTGGACATTTTCGGCCGACTCAACATTTTGCAGATTTTCCAGCCAAACAAGATCTTTTGTTTCATCCAAAGGATGATAATCCGTTTCAGCTTTTTTCAGAAGCATTCTAACTAATTCGCAGTCAAAATTATGGCACGCTGCATCAATTTCCTTTAATAACTCTTCAACTTGATGCCATGGAAGATACTTTTCTCGAGCCATCATAATTCTGGGATAAACCGTCCCTTGAGGATCATTCCCAATAAGCACCTCTTCATACAGCTTTTCACCAGGTCGCAGGCCAGTGTAGATTATCTCAATGTCTCCCAGGGGGTTGGCCTCACTCTTAACTTCAAACCCCATCAAATGAATCATTTTTCTTGCTAATTGATCGATTTTTACAGGCTCACCCATATCCAGCACGAACACCTCCCCGCCCTTGCCAAGTGCTCCGGCTTGCAAGACTAATTGTGCAGCTTCAGGTATTGTCATGAAGTAGCGAGTAATATCCTGATGAGTTACGGTCACCGGCCCACCAGAAGATATTTGCTCTCTGAACAGAGGAACCACCGACCCTGAAGAGCCTAAGACATTCCCAAACCTCACCATACAAAAACGCGTCGCCTGCTGACGCTGAGAGAGGGCCTGGAGAACCAACTCTGCTAGTCTTTTACTCGCCCCCATGACATTTGTAGGACGAACAGCCTTGTCCGTTGAAACAAGCACAAAAGTCTCAACCTGTGCATTGATTGCAGCCTCCGCTGTATACCAAGTACCGAAAAGATTATTTCTGACGCCTTCAACAACATTGTGCTCCACCATGGGCACATGCTTATAAGCAGCAGCGTGATACACGGTGTTAACCCCAAATGACTGCATTACGACCTCCATCCGATGACGCTTCTGGACAGAGCCAAACACCGCCTTAACAGGTATGTCAATATGTCTTTTCTCAAGTAATTGCTCTAACTCCTGATGCACAGAATACAAGGCATATTCCGAGTGCTCGAAGAGAACAAGCATTTTGGGTCTATGCTCAACAATTTGCCGGCAAAGCTCTGAACCAATGGACCCACCAGCTCCCGTAACCATTACAACTTTATCGGAGATACATTGTTCAAGCAGCCCGACATCCCCATCCACTGCATCACGCCCCAATAAATCCTCGAGATCGATATCTCTAATTTCAGAGATCTTCGCAACACCACGAACAATATCCGTCATTGAAGGAATTGTCTGAACCTTTATCGAGACTTCTTCAAGTCGCTTCAGTACTCGATAACGATTACTTCGCGGAGTATTCCCAAGCGCAAGCAATACGCGCTTAACGCCATATCTATTAATGAGTTTTTGCAAAGAAGAAGGGGAATGTACCCGTAACCCGTTCAGTATCATTCCCTGTCTGGCGGGATTATCATCCACAAAAGCTATAGGAAGATACTCTTGGCCCTGATAAAGAACTGACGAAAGTTGAAGTCCCGCGCTTCCTGCACCGTAAATTACTATTTTTTCCTTTGAACGCAAATATCGATGCAATACCAAGGAACGGACAATCAGCCTCGCGCCCCCTACTAACACTAATGACAGACACCAATAAATAAAGGGGACAGATCTCGGAATCTGCGCTTGAAGTATGAAGCCAGATGCTCCAAGAACCAGAGAAGAAATCGTTATTCCCGACAGGACGGCGACCAATGCGTGGTTACTCATAAACCGAATTACCGCCCGATACAAACCCAACTTAGCAAACAAAATCAAGCTACAAGCGACAGTAATCCCCAAGCTCAAGAGTACTTTCATGTCATCAGTAAAATACAACCGCTCCCAACGAAGACTTAGAGCGGCCCATAATGAAAAAAACAGAAACACTATGTCCCAACATACAGCAATTAACTGCCTTACTATGCGACTGGAATCCAGAACGGTACTAATCATAAACTTTGGAGCCCATCCTAATTTTTTTTAATATACCAACACAAACAATGACTCTTTCCTCTCTAAAAGGAGAATCACAATGATTTGAAGCTCCTTCAAAGGTTGTATGACGTCACCAGCAAGCTAACTGCCCACCCACCAAATCTCTTGACCAATAGTCTTATATCCAACTATCTAGATTTTGCAAATCCAGAAAGCCGACCAGGCAATTCCCAGACATAGTCTTCTATTTTTCCGCTGAACCTGCCCCAACTAAAAACACAAAAACAAAAAGAGGTACGGACGCAATAACAGTCAACAAAATCACATAATCAGAATAACTTATCGCGATTAACAACAAAGGCAACAGCCAGAAGATATTTACTGCTGAATAAAGCAATGTAACCTTCTTATGAGACTTCCACCTACCAGCTAGAATCTGGTATGCATGTCTTTTGTGAGGAGACCATATTTTCTCTCGCCTTATCAGCCTGCGGAATAATGTAAATGTGGAATCTACCCAAAAGGTAGCAGTAATAATCAACCAATGCCAAACAGAAATATCGCCTACAGTGCTGCTAACCACTGCAACAAACCCAATAAACGCCCCTAGTGTACTACTCCCGACATCTCCCATAAAAATGGTTGCCGGCGGCCAGTTACTTATAAGGAATCCGGAAACTGCCGCGGCTGACACAACAAGCAAAAATGCCAGAACTTCCATAACCCCAGCATCCTGCAAGTTGGTCATGGAAGAGAAACCATCTTTAAAAAATACCAAAAATGCGCCACACAGCAAGACATATATTGACTCCAATGCAGTAATGCCATCGATTCCATCCATAAAATTAAATAGGTTTAACAGCCAAAATATCCCCAAAAAATATAGAAAAAGCAAAAGGCAATAGTTCTCAATTACAACGAAGTAGAATGACAAATTTGGAAGGCTTGGTAAAAAATACAGTGCGATTAATACCACTCCCGAATAAGAGGCCGCTCGATAACTTGAAGGCAAGTTGTAAAGATCATCAAAAAATCCAGTTACCGATACTCCAGTCACGATTATCATTATAGAGAATAACACTTCAAGACTGTCTTCATTTATAATAGCGACCCCTAATATTGTTAATAACATTAAGGAAACAAATCCAACCCCGCCCACTCTTGGAGTTGGTAATTCATGAGAGCTTCTATGATTAGGATGATCAAGCAATCCTCGGCGGATCGCAAAACGCCTCAAACCTACCGTCATCAAAAAGCTAAGGCCAGCTATTGTTAGGCTGAAAAAAAGAAAAATAAGCATCATTTTCATTTTATGGAAAGGATTAGATAAAGACGATTTTATATTTACAAAAGAATTTAACGGCCGAGGCTAGAAACATTTTAACATGCCCCCCTCCCTTACCTCCTGCACCACCACCAAAATGTTGAATTTTCATCGCCGGCAAATAAACAATTTTACCTATTTTTGAAATCCTCAACGACAAATCAAAGTCTTCAAAGTATAAGAAAAACCTTTCATCAAAACCTCTCACTGCTTTAAAAGCACACGAGCGCATCATCATAAAACACCCACTCGCTATTTGCGGCTCAAAAGGTTCGCCTCGATCAATTTCAGGCCTATACTCGTAGTGTGAGAGCTGAAAGCGAAAAATTTTTTTCAGTACATTTATTCGAAGAAACCGAACCAACAAAACAAGAATGGATGGATACCGCTTGCATAGATACTGAAGTTCACCGCTAAAAGGGTCATAAGACGCAGGCACTGTCATAACTGCGCCAGGATTCAATTCAAGATACCTTACCCCCCTTTCCAGCACCTTCTCATCTAGAATGAGATCAGAGTTCAGTACAATATGATAATCTCCAATATCTCTTTCCAAGGGAATATTATTTCCGGCACCAAAACCAATATTGCCATGACCACTTAGTATCTCGATTTGCAGTCCAGAACAAATACCAACTGATATTTCTTTTGCTCGTTCCAGTACTTCCAGACTATGCTCAGTAGGGCCATTATCTATAAAAAAGAGCTTAAAAGAGTGTCCTAAACTCTTCTCTTCAGCATAAAGAATAGCCTTAGCCAGCGAAGTCAAAAAATTCTCAAGTTCTTTAAGATCTGGAGAAAATGTTACACAAGACAGGGAAATCAACCAAACACCCACCACGAAAAATACGAAAAAGCAATCAATTTACAGCGCCCCATTCATTTTAGCACTTGACACAGACTATCCGGACTAGCCTGGAGACTTAAGCTAGGATACACTATAGATATATCTTGTTTAAACAAACATTTAGTTGTCACAAGAAATAACCATCTAGCATAAAAATTCATTAAAAGTCACAAATTATGGCATTATAATTATTTTGGAAATCTCAGAGTGCATCCATCTGTAAAAAAATCGGTAGCCGTCGTTTTATCCACTTTTAATGGTCAGAAGTTTCTACCTGAATTAATCAACAGCGTTCTTAATCAAAATAATGTAAATGTATCCATTTATATCAGAGATGATGGATCAACTGATACCAGTATAATTTCTTTTCTGAAGAGATACGAAAAGTCAGAGCATATACATATTACCTACGGCCAGAATATTGGAGTCACAAAGAGCTTTTTATGTACTCTATCCGACGTCCCTGACAACTATGATTATTATGCATTTTGTGATCAAGACGATATCTGGTTACCAGAAAAACTAGAGCACGCTATTGCATTATTGGAGAAAAAGACTAGCCCTAAACTATACTGCAGCACTCAATATATACTATCTGAGAATCATAAACTTAATAACGCTACCCCCCCCCCAAAACGTGCACCGTCATTTAATAATGCCATGGTCGAAAATGTAGTCACAGGCTGCACAGCTGTATTCGACAAATCTATCAAACGACTTGCGACAAAGCCGACTTCTAGAGAAAAAATTATTCTGCACGATTGGTGGCTTTATCTAGTTGCAAGTCACTTTGGAAATATCATTTTTGATGACGCCCCGCATATATTATATAGGCAACATAATCAGAATTTGGTGGGGGCTAATACAAACACAGCCTTTATTACAACTGCCAGAGCAGTATTGCGAAACTTATTTTCGCCCAAAAAAAGACTTTGTTGGCTAGAACAGCTTTCAAATTTTTCATATACATTCTCCGACGAATTGGACCCGAGCCAGGCAAATAAAATAGCAATCATAGTGGAAGGATATAATAAGGGGATCATCGACCGGATAAAAATTTCATTAACAGCCTCCTATTACAGACAAAAAAAGTTAGAAACATTTTTATTTAAACTCTCTTACTGTCTTGGCCTGTTTTAGAAATATCAATATCTATTACAAGAAATATTTACACTTAACAAGCCACATCAAATATATTCACCCTCCTCTAACCTGTCTTTCGACTTTCAAGAAGACTCGTTTTAAAATATCTATTGGTCGATATTTACTCCCCGAAATGAGCTTAAATGGGGGTACAAACTTTTTGTCAAGAGAATCTATATCTGAAGGCAAGTCGGTACCATTTAACTCCGCTAGGAGCTGAGCTAATAGTGATGGTCGTATATGTCCTAAAGTTATCTCTCTTTTAACATCCTCGAGTTGAATATGATGCCCCTTAATAGCTGCCAGTAACACATCAATCCATAGCTGTTCAAGGGGGTTTTTCCTCGTAGTCCAAGGTTGCGTATTCATGTCGGTAAAGTGAAGCAGAGCCGTTTCCCCTCGCTGATAATACTCCAGGGAATTCCATCGCTGATGTATTATCCGGCCAACCTTTTCAGCTATACATAAGTCATACATTAAGTCTTCATAGCCGAAATCTCCATTATCCAATTGCCGAACAATAGACTCTACTGACCATTGACACTTTACGCAGTCAATTAACATTACACTAAACTGACCTCGCCTTTGAGAATCCCCCTCTTTGACAGCCAGCACATCTGCTCCACCCATATCCATATCATAGACATCTGCTATATCTTGGAAGACCATCATGTCAGCATCAAGATAAATTGCCCTTCCTTTATAATCACATAAACTGGGAATGACAAAGCGCTGGAAGGAAAATGGCGTTCTCGGCCTGTTTCGTGGCTTGACAGGAATCGGCAATCTATCAATTTTCTTATAAATAAGCTCCACTACCACGGGGCGAGACGAGTGTTTTTCTATTGAATACTTTAGAACCTCAGCAGGCAACCACTCGGATTCAGTACAAGCTATAAAAATTCGCGGAGACTCATTCATCTAACACAATATCCTTCTATACGACAATCACTTAAAACCTAGCGATCAAACATCTCAGCGAGTTACGGACCACGTCACTTCTAGTCTTTGCCAAATAGTTCGCAGCATAGCTTCTAACCGCTGCGTTTCCAGACATTGAATCCAAGATCGAATCGGTAATAAAACTCCGATCGAAGTGCAATGCAGGATCTGAGACCAATGAATTAATATACTCAAGCTCAATACCAAGGAAGTCATTAAGCGTACTGACCGTTCTATCGAAATCAAAAACCAGGTCTTCATAATATAAGTGAAACACATTGGGGTTGTTTTGATGGTCTTGAACAGCTGTGTATGCTTCCACCCAGGCAGATAGCATGTCGTCGAAATCAGTGATCGCTTTCCACCAATCTCTTCCTTGTTTTGCAGCATTCATCCGACGAAGCATTGAGTTAATTACATCCAGAGGATTACGCGTAATGTGCAAATAACGTGCACCAGGCATTTGGAGCACATTGTTAATTTCTTTTGCGTAAGCCGGTAATTTATCTCCCCATAACAACAAAGGGGTCTCAGGATGCAGTAAGCTATGGTGATGCTCGTATATGGACTTCAAAGTGGGCCAGAGTGAGTCCTGATTAAAGTTATGACTGTGGATATTATCCATTGACAGGGTTTCTCTCGGGGAGAGTTCTCGCATACCTTTAGATAGAGCCTTTGTTCTACGCTCTCTAGTAGAGAGCAATTGACTCAATGTCTGGCTAGCTTTTAATAAGTTTTCCTCAGATGATATAAAAACTCGAGGATCAGAGTTCAGTATCTGGAGGATAGCGGTAGTTCCACTACGAGGACTACCGCCTATTAACAGTAAATTCGAGTTCATTAATGTATAGCTCGGCTAACTTCTTTATAGGGATGAATAGTGCAGAAAAGCCTCTGTTATTGATCAGAAACACTATTGATTATAAATGCCCGTCCAGCCCAACTATATGAAAAATAGTCTGAAACGATATAGAGACCGCTTTTGCACCACTCATTAAATGCTTTATGGACACCCTGATCAGGCCTCCCACGATAACAAAACCAGTCGTCAAACAGTATGACGGCACCGTCGGCCAGTCTTCCCTCTAAAAATTGGAGACAATCCAATGCTGAGCTATATAAATCGCAATCTATGTGCGCTATAGCCACCAAAGAATCCTCTACAATATTGATCGTCTTTTCAGATACTAAACTTTCCGAGTAAAATCCTGGTATTAGGTTTAGATCATCTGTCTGAATCCCTTGCTCTGATATGTGATCTAAAACAACTGCTACACTAGTTTCAGAAAATTGACCAGGTTGAAATACCTTATAATCGGAAAGATGATCTCCGCTTGTAAATTCTGGCAAACCACTAAACGAATCAAAGCCAAAGAACTTTTCTACATAAGATTTTGTGGTCTTTTTCTTCCACTTAATATTAGCAGCCATTGCTCGAGCTAATGATACTCCTTTATAGACGCCAAACTCATAATAATCCCCTTGGGTCTCAGACTTATATATAAACTCAAAGGCCTTGTTTAGGGCGCCTATTCGATCAATTCCTTGCGACATTTTTTACCTTATCGACATGGTTATAAAGACAATCTGCCATAAACAGAAGCAATCTTGGATTTCGATTACCCTAATTCAGCGACTGAAGTGTTAATAAATTTCCAATTTGCAGACTTTTGAACGGAGACGGCGTAATAGTACTTACCGGATACCTGAAAAACAACGGCCTCAGATAGGCATAAATGATCCATGCCATCACCACTCATTATTTGCAAATAGATTGAATAATTGCCTGGTGCCAATTCAACACTTCCAAGATCCGCGTACAAAAGAGCATGACTAGATGGCCAGGACAGTTCGGCACGCGCAGAATTCCAATCAAGAAGAACCATTTGAGAGGCATCTTTCAATACTACGCGGACTTGGACGCCTGCAGAGAGTTTCGATACATCAATTTCCAGAGACAAACTTGCCCCGTACTCAATAGAGTCACCTTCTTTAATGTAACGCCCATTACTGATAACAGAAAAACTAACTAAGTCGGGATTAAGAGTTTGACTTTTATTACCCCCACTATGAGTTGTTAGGTGTTCCTGATACTTCGAGATAGCTCCCTGTACATCGCCATCATATATGGCCCGCCCTTTTTCAAGATAAATCCCTCTACTACAAAGTCGCGCAATTTGACCAATTGAATGGGATACAAACAGAACTGCGGCATTACGAGCCATATCATTTATCCGCTCATAGCACTTCAAGCGGAAAGCCAAATCCCCGACCGCCAGAACCTCATCTATAATGAGTATGTCAGGCTCAATAACAGATGAGGCAGAAAAGCCAAGTCTCGATTTCATACCCGAGCTATAAAACTGAACTGGTGCATCAAAAAACTCTTCCAGCTCCGCAAATTCACACACTTGATCGACATACCGATCGAGTTCCTTTCCTCTCATGCCTAGCAAGCGGCCTCTTATAGAGACATTTTCTCTTCCGCTCATTCGAGGATTAAATCCTGCACTCATTTCTAGCAAATATCCTATTTCGCCCTTTACAGCGACATTCCCTTTATCTGCTTGTAACTTGCCGGCTATACACTTGAGCAAAGTGCTTTTACCCGCACCGTTATGCCCAACAATTGCAAGAACCTCCCCTCTTCTGAGCTGAAAATTAATATTCCTGAGCGCCCAGAACTCAGTATCTCTTAACTCTCTTTTTTCTGAAGTTCTACCAAGCGTACTTTTTAATAGCTCTTTCGTTGCAAAGCGAACGGACGCTTTAAGGTCGCGAGAATATTTTTTCCATAAATGGTCTACTTCCAACAAGTTTTCCATTAGCCAATCCTTTCAAGCAAAACCGGTACCTGTCTCTTCAACATAGCGACCAATATAACAATCATGAGCACTGCCGTTGCCCCCCAGATCAACATTGGCAATAAATAGGGTGTTCCCGTAGCATCCTGCAACGCACTGTTTAGAGTCGCCAACGGGGAAGCGAGGGGATTAACAATATTTACCCAGTACATCCAGGACTCCACATTGCTTACCGCCGGATATAAAATTGGAGAAACCAAAACCATAGGCAGATTAATTGATTGTATTGCTTTTTTTACATCTCCATACAATGAAGCCCAAGGGGCGAGAAACAGCCCTATAGCCGCTGCGGTAAGGTGGAGGATTGCAAAGCACGAAAAAATAATCATCCAAGAATCAACACTCGAAGGAAATTCAAGACCCAAGATAGGAATTGCAGCAGCGATTAAACACCCCCGAATAATGAGAGCCAGAACCCCTTCGTAAAGAATAGCTAGAACGAACGGAGATAAGCCAACGCTTAAGCCTCTCAACATCCCTCGGTTACGAGTAACTATTTCGGACATATCCCTTACTATCTGAATCCAGCAGTGGAACAAAGTAATACCACCAAACGCCCTGATAATATCCCATCCATCCGTTTCACTTACACTACCACCACCGGAAAGTTCGCGCTTTATAAAAACATAACAAGTTGCATAAAGAACCGGAATTATCAACGTCCAGGCATAGCCTAAAGCATGCTCCTGAACCTGTATTCTAATATTCCTTTTGGCTAGAGCCAGCCCTGAAGAAAGGGAGGATATCAATGCCCCAGCCATCAGACTTGAGCCTCCAATGCAGCATTTTGACGGCTCTTCAATCCGGTAACGATACCTCCAATCCTTTGCATTGCCTGATCTGATCTTGACATATCCACTGCATAATCATCCAGAAACCAATTGACAAACTTTCGATACCTGACCTCAAGATCCTCTGCTCTGACTTCATTGCAGTATTTCCACGCTTCATTAATGCTTTCTTTCGTTGCATTAAAAGAAACACAGTCATATTCAACACGCCCAAACGTTACTACCGGCTTCACATGCATGAGAGCTTCGAAACCAACACCACTATTGATAGTGAAAACGGCAGTACAATTAGATATAAGATCATGTATGTGAGCTTCGCTCCAATAAATAGAGGTGTTATCAACTAACGTTCGGAATACCTCCATGGCTTTGCGATTGGCGGGATGCGGCTTAAGAACCAGATTAACCTTGTGTGAACGGGCCCATTCCACCAGGCAACTTACTAATTCAATCTCATCTATATCTGAGAAATACTCTATCGATTGGTCATGAGGTATTTGCAAAGGGAAAAATATAAAAGGAGCCACTTCTTTTTTGGTACCAATGGCGTCGCTACAAATTGGCAGTTCATAATCAGCAATTAGCTGTTCTATGGTTTTGCGCTGTTTTTGAGAAAATTTACTATCCAATTTATTTGAAGATAGTAACGCGCGATAAATCTCAAAAGCTCGGCTATCGCTATCGGCCAATAAATCAATATTAATTGGGTAAACGCTTGAAGAAGCACTCCAACCGTGCTGATCCACTACAAATACCCACCGATAAAATTCCTGCATATAAAAATATACTTGAGTCTTTCCTGCTTCAAAGTTTTTGTGACAGCGGTGTGGAATAAAGGCAATCGAATAATTCATCGCATCCACTTTTTCTCGCGTAATTTCCCAAGCAGGTAACTCAGTAATATCTACGGTGTAGCCTTGAGCCTGCAACACATTTGCAAGCCTTGTAACAAACTCACGCCAATATAACCTCAGTTGCAAAGCATCTTCCTGAAGCAGTGGTATCTGTTGCCCGACCGCTAACCGCTTCCAGGGCATATCAAGCCTCGGAATCAGTAAACACACTTTCTCTTTTTTTTGAATACATCTTGCCCTGGCAGGCTCTATTCGGCTATCCGTCCAACTATTTTCTGACGATTCAGATATGTATTCGCTTGAAAGTACCTCCAGCAGTTGGAGGGCCAATTCGCGGCGCTTTTCAGAATTGGACAATAAAGACTGCAGGATAAAGAACCTCATATCAGATTCTTTGCGTGCCCCCTTGCCAGACCATACGATACTATCATTACCAAACTTCCAATCAGCATACTTCCCCTTGAGATTATAAAACCGCATCCGCTCTCTATAGATATCCATTTGCTGATAAAACACTATTTGATCTGCAAACCAGCTTAGTTTCCGCCCAACAAGCAATGCGTCCAGCTCAGCTCCCACAGATTTAGCAAATGCTTTAACTCTATCAGAACAGTTAAACCAGATTGAGCCGGTCGCTACCGCCAAATGTGGCTGAGAATTACTTTCTTTTTGCCGGATTATTAAAACAACCTCTGCCAGAGGCTTATCCGAAAAGTCATTATCAATAGGATTTACGATAAGAGAATCAGAATCCAGGCTCAGAATAGATTTTACGTCTACCTCTTCCAATAACCTTGCAACTTGTGGAAATCTGGCACATGCATAGTAGGTAACTTTCTCACCATCACTATAAGTAGATAAATCAGTTTTCTCGATTGATACAGCCAGACGCGTATGAAGCAGCTCGTCGGCCAGCATTTTTACATCGCGTACAACCTTTTCGGATGGGTTTATCAGGTGCAAACAAAAGACAAAACCAGGTGAGTATAAATCGACACTCCTTATTAACGAGCTAGCATACTCAAAGTATTTTGAGTCGCATGCCGAAAACAAAAGTAACTCACCCACATCCCCGCGAATCGGTATTATCCATTCAACACATCTATTTACTAAGGGTTGCATACTGCCTCCGATTTCCCCTCAAGCCCCTAACACATCTACTAGAATCCCCCCCCTAACCCCATACCAACCAATAAGTAGGGTCACTTTTAAAGACACATCACCATATATTTTTCTTCTTATCTATAGCGGAATGCTAAGGAGAGTTTTTTGCAGATGATAGCTTGCCAAGATCATTACCTCTATCGGCCATACTTTTACCACTTGAGCGAGGTAAATATTTCGATGCCAAAGCATTGCCCAATATTCGTGAAAAACTCCGGGCACCTTGATCACTTAGGTGACGCATATCACTAAAATAGATATCAGGTTCTTCGACATCACGAATACCAAGGTCGATATATGTCACACCATTGTTATTTGCCCAGTCGGCCAACAGCTTGGAATTACGATGGTAATCTCCCCTCCTGTTAAAAGTATCGATAACAACCGGATTCGTAGGAAGAGCAAACAAAGCTAGACGTCTACCGCTCGAAACCACTACATTATTTAAACGATCAAAAAAACCGTCCTTACCTGTCAGGTTAGGCCACAGATCTTCAGGTAAAGGGACAAAATGCCGTTCCGGATTGTACTGGGCTTTCCAGCGCATAAACTCCCCTTCGTATGCTTCCTTATTATCAGCAATGCTGCTGTGTGGAGAAAAACCACGATAGGGTTCTCCGTTTTTTGCTGAGTTGAACCGTAACCCTTGAGGCGCAAAAACGGAAGAAGGTAGCAGTAGAGAACGAACCGAAGAAGCATAACGAACTGTCCATAGGCCATTAAACACTTGGCGTCCTAGACGGGTATCCCAGTCATAGTTGCGGCATAGTGAATCAACGCCCAGATCGATTGCTAAAGGAGAGGTAAGAACCGGTTTCTGTAGGGCTCCGCAATTATCGCTAGGCTTTTCTATTGTGCCGTACCCTGCTGTTAGCTGCACCCCTAATACGACAACCTCCACTTTTTGTAATGCAGGTTGTTCCAGCAAAGGCGGTAACAACTCTACCCACCAGGAACCACCAAATCCGTCAAAGGCATGATTAAACGACTTAATGTTAATGCCCTGCTGTTCAAAGGCCTCATCTATTTCAGCAGGATGAATTCCCCAACGTGTTTCAGAATCACCAACAAACAGCATAGTCCAATCCCCCTCAACATCACGTTGAGATATCTGATCATCTATGCTCTCGCTATTACTATATGAAACGAAATCAAAAAGGTTGCCGCGGAGCCACCATTCGGCAACAGCCAACAACGTCGCAAAACAAAAGATTGTAATGGAGACCCTAAACATAACTAAAACTCAAAATAAATAAACTGCATAGCTTCCGGTGCACCTAAAACTACTGCCGCAAGAATAAGCGCCAGTGAACCACCTACTGCAAAGTCTGGAGCGAGCCTCTCTTCCCTCAACGCACCTAACAATCGCTCCACTGGGACCTGAACTATAAATAATGCCAATGACATCATCGCAATTTGCTTAAGCGTTGCTGATAAACCTCCGTCACCTCCTATGAACATTGCAGACACAATATTTAACGCCTGAGACACGTCTGTCGCACGGAAGAATACCCAGGCGATCATCACAACAATGAAGGTATAGCCCCACCCCATAAAGCGCGACAAACGATACAAGAACAATCTTGTCCCCGAAATTTGTCCACCAGCATTTGGATTAACTCCGAGCAAATGCTCCACAGCTAGCACAGCACCATGAATCGCCCCCCAAACTATGAAAGTGTAGTTGGCTCCGTGCCAAAGCCCTCCTAACAGCATAGTGGCAAACAAGGCCAATATAGTTCTCAATTGTCCATGACGAGAACCACCCAGGCTCTTATACAAGTAGTCTCTTAACCATTGAGAAAGCGTAATATGCCATCTCCGCCAGAACTCTCGTATTGATGTGGCAAAATAAGGCAGTTTGAAGTTCACAGGAATATCTATACCAAACATTCGGGCAAGTCCTACTGCCATAGTGGAATACCCCCAAAAATCAGCATAGATCTGGGCACCAAAACCACCAGCCGCCGCCCATGCTTCAATACGAGTGACGGTGAAAGGAGATAAGAATATGCTGTCGACCAAAGGTGCCAGCCCATCCGCAAAGACAAGCTTCAAAAATAAGCCTACAGCAAATATTGCCATCCCTGAACATAGCTTTGGCAACGAAAACTGGAAAGAAGACTTAATCTGAGGAATTAATTCATGGGCACGACAAATAGGTCCTGCAATTAACTGAGGGAAAAAAGCTTTAAATAACAACGCAACAGAAAACTTTCTTTCTGCCGAAAACTCCCTTCGATGAACATCGATAACGTATCCAAGGGCCTGAAATA
Source organism: Hahella ganghwensis DSM 17046 (assembly GCF_000376785.1). Taxonomy (GTDB): domain Bacteria; phylum Pseudomonadota; class Gammaproteobacteria; order Pseudomonadales; family Oleiphilaceae; genus Hahella; species Hahella ganghwensis. The sequence goes on along the minus strand of NZ_AQXX01000129.1, from coordinate 7,715 downwards.
CAATAAAACTTATTCCTAAAGGCAATGCAAACTTGGCAATTCCAGAGCCTAGATTTTCACATATATTTAAATCATCCAGAATCTGTCCCAAGAACCCTGCATATTTAAAGAAACCTAGCGTTCCAAGAAGTAAGACCGCAGCCACCCAAACCGGCCAGGTAGAAGCGGTTCTTTCAGCAAACAATGCACAACTCCATGAGACGAAAACCAGTCCTACCAATAAGACAAGATATGGAGGAAACCAGTAACCATAAAAGATTAGGCTACCAACTAAAAGTACAGATCTCTTAATACGGTCCGATGGACTTACCCAAAACAGAAAAAGGCACAGGGGTAAAAAAATACCTGCGAATACAAACGAATTGAAAAGCATATAATCTGGCTACATTATCTCTGATGCACTTCTATTTTTGCTTTTTTTGCGACAAGTATTGGTCGATAAGAAGCATTCTCCCACCCAAGAACGTGAGGCGACATTACTTTGAGGATAACAGGAAACCCTGCCGAACGAAGCGAGTTAATCAATACTTCTTCCTTTGCCCAAAACGAGAAAGTATTATCTAACGACGCTCTAACTTGGGATTCTTTTTGATGGTCCGTAGCGTTGTCTTTATGCTCCCGGAACAAATAACCTTCCCGACCAGCCTCAGTTTTCACCGGCCCTTTCAGGTTGTGCCGCTTTATGGACAGGTCTGAACTGACATGGGTGTATATAAGCAACATATCAGTCGTCAAACGTCCAAGCTCTCGAACCATAGCATCGAAATCATCAATACCCAGATGGTGAAGGATGCCGGAAAATATTACTACATCAAACACCCCTAATTCGGGATCCAGTTTTCGTACGTCGCCTTGGATAAATTCAATTTGAGGCTGCCCTACAGCTCCAGCAGCAAACTTCGCCCGATCTACGTAAAGCTTGCGCCCCTCAACTCCCATCACCTGAGCTCCTCGCTCGGCAAACATAACAGAATGGCGACCCTCTCCGCAGGCCAAATCCAACACCCTCTTTCCTTCAAGTGAGTGTCCGTAAACCTGAGTTTCAGCAATCTGTAGCAATGCTTCTCCGATTCGATTAAGTCCAGTAGCCTTCTTGTAGAATTGCTCACTTTCGGGAGTGACACTAAACAAGCCTGGCACAAACTCGTATAAGTGAGCCCATGGAGTTTCTGGAGATAGTTCCTTTAACCGACTTTCTATTTCTTCCCGTGTCATGTCTCTTATTCGCCTTTTATGATTGTATGAATACGACTACCTTTCAGCGTGCGGAGTACCGTTCTAGTTTCTCACTAAATTAAAAACCTCAACTAATTGGTTAGATAACCTTTCAATAGAAAATGCTTCAGCACAGTAATTCCTTGCGGTCTCAATAGTACCCTCCTGAGCAGTAGAATCATCAAGCAAGGCGACGATAGGGGTATACCAATCTTTGTCAGTCAAAACGCCACCACCAGAAGGGATAACATTGCTGTATACGCTCACATTGCTGGCAACTACTGGGATCCCAGCAGCGCTATATTCTATGTATTTAGTCGGGGCCTTACAGTTGTTAAATGGAGCATCGACTAGAGGAGCCAAACCAATATCCCAATTAAGTGACGCAAGAGTGGTCAGGAACTCCGGATAGGATTTTTGCACAGAGAGGCTTTTAACCCTCTCTCCAAATCGAATCAAAGAGGATGGTATTCCAATCGTGCCGAACACTTCAAATCTGACATCTGGGCGCTCTTCCAACACGCGCTCTATATCGGGAACCGCCAATTCAAGATCCTGCTTGTGCCCTTTAGAGCCCATATAGCCAAAGGTCTTTTGGTTTCTCGCCAAGAAGGGCTTAGTGGACTTAAGCTGGTCCCCTAAATAAGGCGCATACATCCCCCAAAATACCTTCTGGTCAGGAAAGCGTTTTTGCAAGGTATCACCCAAGCGAGATGTTGACGCATAGATCAAGTCACAAGAACTTAGCATCTTCTCGCGGACTCGCACAACATCCTCAGCCCCTTGTCGCTGTTTTATCTCTTTACCGAGCGAGTCAGGTATCTCAAGAAGATCATCATCGATATGATAGATAACGGGGATATTATTACCCTGAAAATAAGCCATTATTTCTGCCCCATAGGGCTTGCCATATCGTGTCATGACAACAACATCAGGCTTAAAAGTTTCCAGCCAAGATTCCCAGGACCCAGCGCCTTTAGATTTAACATAGGCTTGAGACACGACAGCCAGGTTAGCCCTCCCCTGCTCATGCAGCCGGCGTAAAGGAATATCAAAGCTTATATAATAGGTTGCATTAATATGTTCAGAGAAAATCAGGATATTCAAGCCATGTATCGCCCCTCCCAGGTATACCTCAAACTCCCCCTGACTTGACTCAATCGTCGCAACCGGCCTCTTGATCAACTTATTTATTATCGCCCTCATACTCAGCCGGACACCTCTGCACCCTCAACACTGGCCCTCATTTTTTTTTCATACTCTTCTATTGCTTTCTTGCGACGACGCTTGGCTTCATACACATCCTTATGCGGCTTGTAACCCGCCAATCTGTCCATAGATGCATTCTTCTTATCCCAAAGTCCTAGCAGAAAAGACGGAATCATATGTCTGTATTTAATATCGCGAAGCAATGAGGGGCGGAAATATCCTAATTCAATTTCCTTTCGTATTTCAGCTTCTTTTAAACTTCCATCATTGAGCATTCGACGCACTTCATTGAACCACAAATATCCAAATTTATTACCTACTGCTGTCCACGGTTGCGTATAAACGTCAGTATAATGCAATAAACAGGTTTCAGGCTCCCAGTGCTCCAAGCTATTCCACTCAAACGGCACACCAAACTTAACTTCAGACTCAGGAAGGATACACAAATCGGACATCAACTCATCATAATCATAGCTCCCTGCATCCATACCTGCGATGATCGTTTCGATATCCCAATCTAGACGTCCACAATCCAATAACATCACAGCGCACTGCTTTTTCCGGCGCTGGGGAGCTCCGACTTTCTGAGTTGTCTGCTCCTGATATTTCACTTCTTTTTGAATTACAACCTTTGTATTGTCAAAAGGAATATCCCAAAGCTCCCTGATATCCTTGAACACAAGCATGTCGGCATCCATGTATATCGCTTTACCCTGATAACCTGCCAGCTTTGGAATGCAAAAACGACTGAATGAAAAGCCGGTGCGCTGACCATTCCTGGGGTCCAATGGCTCGGGCACTGGTAGATCCAGCATAGGAATAACTTCCACCTTCGCCGCCGTATGCCTCTTGATTGAGTACTCCAATACTGGGACTGCTAACAGTTGAGATCGGTCTACTCCAACATAAACTCTGATTGTTTCGTTAACGGACATAAATCCCTCTTCTGTTATAATTGGCCTATTTCGAACTGCTGACGCGCCCACTCTGAAAGCTCTGTGATACCTCTTTCAATTCCCACACTAGGACTCCAATCAAGAAATTTCTGGGCAGAAGATATATCTGCACAAGCGTGCCGAATATCTCCAACCCTAAATTCTCCAGTTATCGCATAACCTTCGTCCGTTTCTCCAAGATTCCTAATGAGCAGATTGGCCACATCACAAATAGTTACAGCCTCACCCGATCCAATATCTATAGTCGAGCCATGAATCAAATTACAGATACCGGACTTAACTAAAGCATTCACGACATCGTCTACATAAACAAAATCACGCATTATCTTCCCATCCTCGTATATGGACAAACGCTTACCTTCCAGTAATTGTCTGGCAAATATGGACAGCACGCCCGTGTAGGGATTACGCAATGATTGACCGGGCCCATAAACATTTTGAAAACGTAAGATCACAGCACTCCACGCGTCACCTTCACCAGCCTGCTTGAGCAAATACTCTTGCATAAGCTTGGTTGAGGCATAAATTGAAGCAGGTGCTGGAGCTAACTGGTCGCTGCTCGCAACCGCTTTAGCGGGTAGAGGAGCATCTAGAGGCAAAGGCACAGAGAAATCTCCTGCGCGCATCGTTTCAGGCTGTCGCGGCAAACCAACATAAACACGCCCATCGGACGCACGATATCCTCCCTCTCCGTATACAGCTCTGGAAGCAGCAAGAACAATTTTAGTCGTAATTTTCCCAGAGTATTTACGTACGGCTTCGATCAAATTAGCCGTTCCCTGGACGTTTACTTCGCAATATCGTGCGACCTCATCATACGATTGACCTGTCCCGGTCTCGGCAGCCAAATGATACACAACTTCAGGTTTAGCAAGATCAACGACATGATTTACGATCTCTTTATCCGAAACATCTCCCCTAATAAATTCAACCTGATCGGAAACCCAGTCAAACTCCGGGTTCTGACCATGGACTTGAGGAAGAAGGCTGTCCAAAATCCATATTCTGCACTTCGCATTTTCTTTTATTAGCGCCTGGACAAGACGGGAGCCAATAAAGCCGGCTCCTCCAGTTATCATTATTCTACGAGACATGCTTGGCTCCAGCTTTCGGTCTGTTTGAAACAATATCGTTGATTATATCCTCCGCGGCATTGCCAGAAGGTAAGAGTACGCGCTTGTCGAATGCTCTAGCCAACTCCTCCAGTTGCATGCGACCTTGAGCATCCATTACACGATTAATAAACTCCAGCCAATCACTATCTTTCCTAATCATTGGAAGTGGCGAATAGTTGCTTAATTCTAGACATTCCCCTACTACAGCCGTGGGCAACCCTACACGTGAAGCATCCAATGCAACAGTGGAAGGGCTAGTAATAACTGCTGCGAGGTTCTCCAACATCTGGGGTGCCGAAAGATTACACCATCGGGAATCTTTTGAATTGAGTACGATCAAATTATCGCTTTCAGGCTTAGTCCCGAGGTAACGGTCGGTAAACCATTTGCCTGCTGCATGAGGCTTTATTACAAACAAAATATCGGGGAAGGCTTTGGCAACAGTGTCAATACCATCCAGAAAAAACGCCCTGTAGCCATCGGAATATCGATGCCAATGGAGGTTTTCAAAAATACCTATCGCAATTTTATTTGCGACAAGACGCTCAAAGGGAACAGATTTATCAACATGTAGAGGTTTGGGGCAACCCACTGGAAAACATTTAAGGCGTGTGCACGACGACACTTCATCATGCAGAGTATCTACCTCCCCCCAAGTGTAGATTTTTTTGGAGGCAAACGAAACCCGGGAAATTGCATGAATGTCGTCACTATAACTAAGCCCTACATTTTCGAAACCGTGCTGCAACGTCGCAGTATACAATCCTTTTTTATTTGCGAGCTCCACCAAATTATGACTAAATTGATGGGGGCGCAGGCTAGTTTCTGTTACTGCCAGCATAGTATGCGTAGAGGAAGGCAGGACCTGATCGCTTAAATCCCCAGGGAAATCATTTAGAACCCGCCAATCAAACTCGGACGAGTGTATAAACTGCGCAATCTGCGGCCAGCTTTTAATTGCGCCTAAACTTGTCCATACTGCAAATGTTAGTTGCTTCTGGATGGCAACATCTATGAGGGGCTTTACCAAATCAATATCTTGCGGCAGGTTAACCAAAAAAATCAGCTCAGGGTTGGACTTTTTTTTCAGTTCACCCATTCGACTGCTGACGTCTTCGAAGACCCGTTTCCATGAGGAACCAATTTCGGACTGGCCATACAATGACGCGATTAAAGCCTTACCTTCCTCAATATGTGATTTAACGAGCGATTTATCAGTCAGATATCGACGAATGCCCTCTTCAAAGTCATCAAGGATGATGCAGCTTTCTAAAGCCCTTAGTGCAGGAGTCCTTGTAGCAACAACAGGAACCCCATGACACAGGGAAAGGACTGTTCGATTTGAAGATTTACATACGCTAAATGGATCAAGACTGTTAGGAACGATTACGACATCTGCACGACCGAGATAATCCCGAAAATTAGTAGCAGACCACTCAATGTACTGAGTGGTAATAGCCATTGGGCGGATGAACTCTTCGTATTTGCTTACATTGTTACTAATAACTTGTAATTTAACCGGCAGATCCTTAGCTATTCTTTCAAGTGCATCGCGGATAATAAGAATATCCAACATACCAAAGCTGGCATGAGCAGCCCCGTGATTACCAAACCAGAGTATTCGAAAACAATCTTCGGATTCGCTGCCGCGATCAACTTGATTTTTCTCTAAGCGAGGTAGTCTATCTACGGTGGGAAGTTCACTCGACAGCCCTCTTTTCTCCCCTGCCAAAGCGACTCTCTGGGTTGGGGAAGACCATTGGAACAAAGATCTTACGCTGGAGCGGCTCTTATCGTAATATTGATAAGCAAGCTTCAACCAAAACTTGAAAGTAAGTTTTTTACGGCTGCCCAACTTGCTACGGACAGATCTGACCAAGTGACGATGAATAGATGTTGCAGCCTGCCTTACTACCGCCCAGTTTAAAAGAGAATTGATCTTCACCAGCCTTAGGCGTCTACGCGCATGTTTTAACAATTCATCAGTCTCTATACCATCGGGGATCACATGGACAGGTATGTCTTTTTCCAGGGAATTCCTTACGATTTGAGCAAGAGGCTCTGTTGTGACCACAATAGCCGACGCGGCTCTAGAAATAGCGTTAAAAACTTTAGCCGGAGAGCTAGTCTTAGCTTCACCGTATTCTTGAATAAAAATATTATCACAGAGATCGAATATAACCGGGATTCCTATACTCTCAGCCTCCTGAGCTAATAGAATATCTTCTTCGGTAAAACTCTTAACTATCACCAAGACATCTATATTAGAAAGACATCCTTGATATCTGCATGCCAATATCTTACTTTTTATTGCATACTTCTCTAACGCTAAAATTGGCAGCATAGCTCTATAACGAAGACTGGCCAACTCGATATTTAACGTAGAAACTTTCCAGCCTATATTAAGCCGTTGTTGCATTCCAAAATCCTTAGCGGGAAATCAATCTATTTAAAGCCTCCACTCAGAGAAACAACGCTCTCGAAGTGGTACCTCAAATAATACAGAAAGCCAATCTCTGGCATTTCAAGTTTGTTATAAGAATTCTAGGTATTAAGCGACGTTGATGAATATAAGTTAAAGAGAGCAGCTTGTTAACCAGAGATTTGTCATTATTGACATATAGTAATGCTGCCACTTCAGACAGGTCAACCACCCCCCCGGGGATCGAGCCGCCCCTTTCAACTCTCAACACTTTGGGATTAGCTCCTCAATCCCGAATTATACTGGCGACATCCAATTTAGATGCCTTAGGCTACATAATTGGGTTTGCCCACTTCATCGTTCAGGTGATAATAATTCTTACCTGGACACATAGGCAATTCCATTAGATCATACACCCTCCATAAGAAACACTGGGCGCTTTTCGAGCTACTCAAACCAGAAACGAAGCAAGAATATAAATCGCCCGCCGCCCCATTAAACTTGACCCCGCTTTCAAATAAGCAGGGTACTAGGGAGGCTCTGAATAACTCCCCAAATCAGTCATAATACGGCCAACTTCACTCATCAGGAATACTATCCATGGATCAGATGACTTTCTCCGAAGCTGAATACCAGAATAAGAAGCGTAAGACCCGCCGGGAAATCTTTCTGGAGCGAATGGATAAGCTGATCCCATGGAAACGCATGGAAAAGAAGATCGCCCGCTATTACCCCAAGGGCGAGAACGGCCGCCCTCCGTATCCGTTATCCACCATGCTTCGTGTCCACTGCATGCAG